>NZ_JBFANB010000027.1:0-157216 GCF_040659625.1 Nonomuraea sp. NPDC049750 | reverse complement strand
TCCCGGCCGATCTGACCGAACTGGAGGAGCCGCCGAACGTTGCGGCGCAGGTCGTGCTGGCGGCGGCCGACCGGCAACTGCTCACCCTGGAGCGCGTCGGCGACGACGGCGCCCGGCTGCGGGTGCGGCTTCCGCTGGTGGAGTTTCCCGCCTCTTCCAGGGACTGGGCGTGGCATGTGCTGCCGGTCGCGTTGCCGCCGACGGTGCCGGCGGAGGCGGCGTTGTGCGCCCCTACCGTGCGGGTGGTCAAGGGGCGGGTGCGCGTCGACCTGCCGTTCCAGATCGCGGTCGGTTTCGCGCCGGCTACCGGTCATCGGGTCGGGTGCGGGTTCGACTGGGGGCTCAACGGGTTGCTGGTCGGCGTGGCGGGGCGTCTGGCCGATGTGGCCGATGGTCGGGTGATCAGTGATGGGCGGCCGCTGGTCTACGATGCGAGCGGTGTGTCGGCCAAGCTGCACCGGCTGCGCGGCGAGCGTGAACACCTGGCCGCCAAGCACCGGCACCTGCAAAGGCTGCTGGCCGGGATCACGCCTGCTGATCCCCGCTACCTCGCGTTGCGTACGGCCTGCCAGAGGCTCGGGGTCGAGCATGAGCGGCTGTGCGCCCGTATCCGGCATCTGAACAAGGCATTGACCTGGTCGGCGGCGCGGTGGGCGGTCGATCAGGCCGCCGCCGCGGGGGCGACGGTCATCTATCTGGAGGACCTGGCCACCCTGGAGGCGCACGGACGCCGGGCCAGGGCGAACGCGCGCCTGTCGGGGCAGGTGCGCGGCCGGATCGTGCAGGCGATCCGGCACCTGGCGGCCAAGGACGCCATCGCGGTGGTCACGGTCGCGGCGCGTGGCACTTCCCGGTACTGCCCCCGGTGCGGGGATGGCACGTCGGTGCTCCAGCATTGCCCGGCCCCGGACCGGCTCACCGACAAGGGCTGGAGGTGGGCTTACTGCCCGGCCTGCGGCCTGTCGTGTGATCGGGACTGGGCAGCGGCCGAGCGGATCGTCTCCCGCGGCCTGCTCGGCCAACACGCCACCCGCACCCACCGTTCCACCGGGGCGCGCACCATCCACGCCGTCGTGGAGGGCAACGTGGCCCGCGCCCGCCGCACTCGCAGGCCCACCCGGGCGGCCCGCCGCGCCCGCCGCACCCGAACCGATCTGCACCCCCGCCCGGCAGCACGCGACAGAGCCAAGAGGCGCCCCACCCCGAAACGGCCCACCCGCACCCAGGCCAGCCCACGCAACAACCCGATGACCTCCAGCCGTGTGCCCGACCGGCGCACGGTGCCCGCCCCACCGCCCACCGGCGGTGGACAGCGTCCGGCGGGCCATGCACCCCAGCCGGGACGGCACCAGCCGCACCGGACAGGGCATGCCAGGAATTCTCACCATCGGACCGGCTTCCACCACGCCAAAGCCACCCCCGTGCTCACGCTCATCGAGCACGGGAACAGCCCAGGCCAGGCCACGCCCGTCCGAGTTACCTGACTCCTTCAGGGAACCACAGAGAATTCAAGACGCTTCACCCGATCGGGGATCGTGGTTGCTCAGGGTGATCTATATGCGCCTCGGGTGGGGAGGGACGGGGGTTGGTCAGGGTGACCCGCGCAGCCTCTGGTGGGGCGGTTGAGGTGATGCGTGTACCCCTCTGATGGGGAAGGGGCGCAGGTCACGATTGGTCTGGGTGACTGATCCGCTACGTAGGGCAGAGCGACGCGTATGACGCAGACGATCGAGGTCCCGCACTGGCCGGACAGCTTCAAGGACCGCCTCACCGCCCCGCTCCCCGAGTTTCGTGAGTTGCTGAGCGTCACCTGGCATGGCGCGTTCCGTCCGGACATCGGTGACGCCGACCAGATTCCGGTGCTGCGCAACGGCGGTCTTCCTCGGGCCAAAACCGGCGAGACCATGGTCACCTGGGTGGGTCACTCCACATTCGTCCTGCAGATCAGAGGGTTAACGATCCTGACCGATCCGGTGTGGTCGCGCAGGATTCCCGGTGTACGGCAGCGGCTGACGCCTCCGGGTGTCGCCTGGAGCGACCTGCCGAGGATCGACGCCGTGGTGATCAGCCACAACCACTACGACCACCTGGACGCGCCCACCATGCGCAAGCTGCCGAGGGACACGCCGATCCTCGTGCCGGCCCGGCTGAAGCCCTGGTTCGACCGGCGCGGCTTCACCCAGGTGACGGAGCTGGACTGGTGGGAGTCCACGTCGATCGGCGGTGTCACGTTCGACTTCGTACCCGCACACCACTGGAGCCGGCGGACCGTCTGGGACACGTGTAAGACGCTTTGGGGTGGGTGGGTGATCGACGGCTCGGTCTACTTCGCGGGCGACACCGGCTATGGAGACCGGCTGGCGCAGATCGGGGACAGGTTCGGCGGGCTGGACCTGGCGCTCATGCCGGTGGGGGCGTATGAGCCGCACTCGTTCATGAAGGCCGCGCACATCAACCCCGAGGAGGCGGTGCTGGGGTGTCTGGACGTCGGGGCGCGGCGGATGGCCACCATGCACTGGGGCACGTTCGTGCTGTCGGGGGAGCCGCTGCTGGCGCCGATCAAGGCCGCACGGTCCGCCTGGCGCGCCCAGAGCTTGCCACGAGAGGGTCTGTGGGATCTGGCGATCGGGGAGTCGCGCTCCTTCGTCTCCTGATGGGTTTGGGCTGTGGGTCGGTGGCTGGCAGGGGTCACGTTCCTTCGTCTCCTGATGTGTGTGGGATGTGGGTCTGTGGCTTGTGGGGGGTGACGCTTCTTCATCTCCTGATCTGTGGGCTGTGCGCTGGCGGGCGGGGGAGTCATGTTCCTTCGTCTCCCGATGCGTTTGGGCTGTGCGTCTGCGGGCGGAGGAGCGTGCCCAGAGTCAGGGCGACGATGGCCAAGCCTGAGATCGCGCCCGCGCAGAGCACCGAGGCGGTGGACGGGCTGACGATGGTGATGCCGAAGAGGGCCAGGGCCGAGACGATCGCGGAGACGGTGATGTACGTCTCGATCGCCAGCCGTACGACACGCAGGCGGGTCTGCTCGGACGGGTGGGTGCGGGAGAGGAGCCAGGCCAGGGCGGGCAGGAGCAGCACACCGTGCATGAGGATGGCGTGGGCGGACTTGAGCGAGCCGGCCACCGTGTAGGCGAGCTGCTGGGAGCCGGTCATGGCCTCGACCACTCCGCGGGCGATCATGATGCCCCCAAAGGCCATCGCCGCCAGGAACGTGCCGAACCCGGCCTGGACAGCCAGACGCATGCTGGGCGATCCGCCAGGACCCGTGCTGGGTGACCTGCCTAAGCGCACGACAGATGTCCCGGTCAGACCCATGCTGGGCGATCCGGCCAGACGTACGCTGGGCGCTCCACCGAGACCTGTGTTGGGCGACCCGGCCAACCGCACGATGAGAGACCCGCCGGGATCCGTGCTGGGTCCGGTGTGACCTGTGCTGGGTGACCCACCGGGACCCGCGGCGGGTCCAGTGAGACCCGTGGTGGGGGAGCCGCCGTGACCTGTGCTGGGCGGCTCGCCGGTATCCGGGTGTGATGGGCGGAAGGCGGAGATGGTCATGAAGATTGCAACGGCGATCAGGGTGAAGCCGCCGGCGGCCAAGGTTCTGGCGATGAGCGAGTCCACGTCGGTGGACATGTTGAAGTGCGAGGGCACGCCGCGCCACGCCTGCACGCTGATGAGCGCGACCTCCATGACCGAGGCCACGGCGAAGAGGCCCAGGAGGACGTTGCGCCTGCGTAGCTGGATGAACTGTGACACCCAGGTGAGCGAAAGCACGCTCAACCCGAACGAGACCCCGAACGTGAACGGTTTGCGCCACGACACAGGGCCGTCCCACGGGCCACCGTCGACCACGAGCACGCCCAGGTGGACGAGCCCGGAGACGATCAGGAGCAGTCCGATCAGGTACCAGAGGCGAGTCATGTTCGCCATGGTGACGTGGAGGAGGGGGCGTGGGCGTCAGCCCAGGGTCTTGATTCCACATACGGCTGTGGTCGTAGCTGCCAGGTCAGGGGATGAGGCACAGAGGTTAGCGAGCGCCCTGCCAGGCCAGGAGCGGGTCGCAAGGGTCAGGGGAGCGCCCCACCAGACTAGGGAGCGCCCGGCGGGCCAGGAGTAGGCCGCAAGGGTCAGAGAGTGAGGCGCTGGTCAAGCGCCGTGCCTGGTCAAGGAGTGAGGCGCAAGGTGTGGACGGCGGTCTTCTTGACGGTTGCCGGTTTTGAGTACATCGGGAGTAACTGTCCCTTAGCCCACAGCGGTGCCTGGTCCCAGTAGTTGTCGTGGAACGCGTGCCCCGAAGCCCCCGTCAGGTTGATCCATTCAGACTTGTCCAGATCGCCCAGATCGACGATCATCCGCATCGACGGCACCGAAGTCACCGCGTAGTCGCGCTGCGCGTTCCAGCCGGTGGCGTTCGGCGCGTCCTTGCTGCCCGGTACCTCGAACGGGCCGCGGTTGAAGAGTGCCTCGATGGGCGCTATGCCCGATGTGCCGAGTGAGCCGTTGGTGAGCGTCAGCTGGTGCAGGTCGCCCCAGCGCCAGGCCTTGACGTCCGTGCCGAGCCGGTCGGACACCTCCTGGTAGGCCGAGGCCAGCGCCTGCTGGACGATGTCGTCGCGGGTCTCGGTACGGCCCTTGGTCGTGGTGTCGTCCCAGTACGGGTCGTCGGGGGTGTCGAGCAGTCGCTTGATCACCTCGTACCAGCGGTCGCCGCCGTTCGGCCTGGCGCCGGCGGGCAGGTCGTCGTCGAACGTCAGCTTGAGCAACTGCCGCCAGACCGCGTTGAAGTACGCCGCAGGCGCCGAGTCGACGCCCTGTGAGCCGTCCCAGTCCTTCAGCGACTGCCTGGCCTGTACGGCAGGACCCGCCAGAGGCACCCGCATCAGGGCGGGGACCAGGGTCTTGGCCAGGCCGTTCTGGGTGTCCTGCTGGATCTTGGACATGGTCGTGGCGTCGACCTTGCCCTTCGCGATCTCCTGGTTGAGCCGGTCGATGATGCGCTGGGAGCGATAGCCGTACGCCCAGTCCTTGGTCAGCAGCGGCCGGTACTGCCTGGGGTCGATGACGGCGTTGTTGGCCGTCACGATGTAGCCGTCGGAGGGGTCTTCCATGGAGGGCAGCTGGTCGTAGGGGATGGGGGCGGTGCGCCAGTCGTACTCGCCGGTCCAGCCGGGCACCGGCCATGTGCCGTCGCCCTTCTGGCGTACGGGGATCCGGCCGGGCGCCTGGTAGCCGATGTGGCCCTCGGTGTCGGCGTACACCAGGTTCTGGGCCGGCACGTCGAAGAGCGCGGCCGCGGCGCGGAACTCCTGCCAGTCGGTGGCCGAGTTCAGCGCGAAGATCGCGTCGACCGTGGTGCCGGGCGTCAGGGCGGTCCACCGGAGGGCCACGGCGTTCGCGCCGTCGCTCGGTTTGACGTCGCCCATCACCTCGTTGATCAGTGGGCCGTGCCGGGTGCTCCTGACGTTCAGTGTGACCGTGGCGCCGCCGGCCACCTTGATCTCTTCCTGTCGGGTCTCCAGCTTCACCGACTCGTCCTTGTACAGGTACGTGTCGCCCTTCACCCGCTCCAGGAACAGGTCGGCCACGTCGGGGCCCAGGTTGGTGAAGCCCCAGGCGATCTTGTCGGTGTGGCCGATGATCACACCGGGAACGCCGGAGAAGCTGAACCCGGTCACGTCGTACGCGCAGGATTCCGTGATCTTCCGGCAGTGCAGCCCGACCTGGTACCAGACGGACGGCATCTGCGCCGACAGGTGCGGGTCGTTCGCCAGCAAGGGCTTGCCGCTGGCCGTGTGCTCGCCGGAGACCACCCACGAGTTCGAACCGATGCCCTCGCGGTCCGCGGCGCTCATCGTGCCGGGCACCGCGTCGAGCGCCTTCGCGGCCTGGGCGAGCGCCCTGGCCGCGCCCTGGCCTTGTGTTGTCGCCTCCTGTGGCGTGGTCTTGCGTGTCGTGGTGCCACGCGGAGTGGTGCCGCGTGGAGTGGTGCCGCGTGGAGTGGTGCCACGTGGAGTGGTGCCACGTGGAGTGGTGCCGTCCGTTGTGGTGCCGCGCATGGAGGTGTCGCGTGCGGGCAGACGGTCGCGCTGGTCGAAGCGGTTGTCGGCGATCGTGCCCTGGGTGACGATCGGCATATGGCTGTCGTACGGGTAATCCGGGTAAAGCTGCTCAACCCGGGCCCGAGGCAGCTTGGTAAGCGCCAGAGCGCGGTCGATCTCGTCTTCCATATTGGAACGCAGGTCCCAGGCCATGGCCTTGAGCCAGGCGACGGAGTCGAGCGCTGTCCACGGCTCGGGCTTGTAGGACCCGTTCTGCACCTTGAGCACCGAGTATTCGAGGCTCCGGTCGGAGGCATTGGGGTTGGCCTGGAGCCAGGCGTTGACGCCCTTGGCGTACGCGTCGAGGTAGCGGCCGGTGCTTTCGCCCAGCTCGGGCAGCTCCTGCTCGGCCACCTTGCGCCAGCCCATGGTCCGGATGGCCTTGTCGTTGTCGAGCGTCGCCTTGCCGAACAGCTCCGACAGCCGCCCTGAGGTCACGTGCCGCCGGAAGTCCATCTCCCAGAACCGGTCCTGCGCGTGGACGAACCCCTGCGCCATGAACAGATCCTCGGCCGTGTCCGCGTAGATCTGTGGAATTCCCGCTTTATCGCGATAAATCTCCACATTCCCGGTTAAACCGGGTAGCCGCACGGCTCCGTCCACCTGAGGGAACGACCGTCGCACCGTGTACACGAGCACCCCGGCGAGCACCAGCGCGAGGACGAGGACCACGGTCAATGCCCGCGCCACCCACCGGAACGGCCAGGGCATCCAGGCGTAGGGCCGCAACCTCACGAAGACCTCCATCTCTCGCGCAGCCCCTTAAGTCTGACAGCCCACGATCACTACTCCCGCCCCACGAGCCCCTCCTGAAACACCGGCGCCTACGGGGTTCCAGCACATGGGGACGGCCGGCCAGGGGTAACGAAGGGCCGACTGCTCCAACATCGAACTGCGGCCGGGGGAATCTACCGAGATGCGGCCGATGCTCCCGTCTTGAGGCGGGATGTTGTGGGCGCGGGCGGGGACAGGACGTGGAGACTTGCCGGTAGGCGGGTCGGTGAAGCGTCAAGCATCCTGGCCGCTGCGAAAGCAGCAGGCGAGGAGCACGTCAATCCCACACCTGTCCGGAAGGCGTATCGGAAACCCGGACACCCATCCTCACAAGGGACTCCCGCAGCCGGTCCGAAGCCGCCCAATCCCCCGCCTCCCGAGCCCGCGCCCGTTCGGCCAGCAGCTCCGCCGCCCCCGGCGGCAACGCCGGCCGTCGAGACCGCCCGATCTCGACGGCCAGGTCCAGCCCCAGCACCTGGTCCAGATGCAGGAACGACTCCAGCTTCGCCCCCGGCGCCACCGACTCGTCCCGCTCCAGCTCCCGCAGCGCACGTAGCGCGGCCGGCGTGTCGAGGTCGTCGTCGAAGGCGGACTCCGCCCGCCGTACGTAGTCGGCCGCCATCGGCGCGCTGGGCGACTCCGACCACTCGGCCACCCGTGTCCGCCACCGCCGTACGGTCCTGTCGGCCGCGTGCAGGGTGTCCCAGGTGAGGTTGAGCTGCTGCCGGTAGCGGTGTTCCAGGAACGCCAGGCGTACGGCCAGCGGATCGAGGCCCGCCTCGGTCACGTCGGACAGGAGCACCACGTTCCCGGTGGACTTGGCCATCTTCCGCCCGTCGAACAGCAGGTGCTCCCCGTGCACCCAATGACGCACCACCTCGTGGCCGGCCGCCGCGTTCGACTGGGCCCGCTCATCCTCGTGGTGGGGGAAGCGCAGGTCGATGCCGGCGGTGTGGAGGTCGATGCGCTCGCCGAGGAAGTGCAGCGACATGGCCGAGCACTCGATGTGCCAGCCGGGGAAGCCGCGGCCCCAGGGGGCCTCCCAGGACAGTTCGCCGTCGGAGGGCTTCCAGAGGGCCCAGTCGGCGTGGAAGCGCTTGCGGGGGTCGGTGCCGTCGGGACGGAGGGAGTCGAGGCGGTTGCCGGAAATTTCGCCGTAAGTGGGGAAGGAGGTGGCGTCGAAGTACACCGCTCCGTCCGGCAGCGCGTACGCGTGTCCCCGCTCGATCAGCTTGGCGATCAGCTCGATCATCAGGTCGATCGTCTCGCTCGCGCGGGGCATGTGCTCAGGCGGCCGCATGTTCAGGGCGGCGGTGTCCCGCTTGAAGGCGTCCTCGTAGTAGCGGGCCAGGTCACGCGGCGAGCGGCCCTCGGCCCGCGCCCGCATGAGCACCTTGTCCTCGCCGGCCTCCGAGTCGTCGGCCAGATGGCCCACGTCGGTGATGTTCTGGCAGACCACCATGCGGACCCGCTGCCGTTCCAGGACCCGCCGGATCAGGTCGGACAGCAGCTGGGAGCGCAGGTTGCCGACATGCGCGTGGCGATAGACCGTCGGCCCGCAGGAGTACATGCGCATGGCGCGGGCGGGGGCGATCTCCTCGACCTGCCTGGCGCGCGTGTCGTAGATCCGCAACATCCCCCGAGCCTAGCCCCCGGCCTCCAAGCAACGTCAGCCACCCAAAAAGCCGACGATGTCCCGGTCCCCCCGCTCCCGCAGCCGTGCCAGCACCTCGTCACGCGTCGCCGTGTCCGGCAACCCGATGCGCGCCCCGATCAGCCGCAGCCCCTCCAACTCCGAGGTGACCGGAGCGGTGTAGCCGATCAGATAGAGCGCCCGGTTCAACGGCGGCATCCCCGGAGCCGCCGCGGGCAGGTAGCGGGTCAGCAGCTCGCCCCCGTCGGACACGGTCAGGAAGACGTGGTCGCCCTCCCCGGCCTTGAAGTCCGCCAGCACGTTCCTGATCGACCCCATGGTCGGCTGGTTGTGCCAGCTGACCACCACGTCGCCGGACGGCGTCGCGGCCGTGAGCTGCCCGCCGGGAGCCATCCCCAGGTACGCCGCGAACCCCGTCGGCAGCGGCGACCCCGACCCGCGCAGGTGCTCGGCGTTGACGTCGACGCGGTGCCACCAGCGGCCGTCGCGGCTGCGGAAGCTGCGCCGGGTCTCCGACACGTCCCTGCGCGGCTGGTACGGCTCGGCCTCACCGGTCGGCGAGGTGCCCGCCACCCGGATCCAGCCCCGCTGCGTCCGCTCGAACCCGGGACCGCCCGAGTAGGCGCGTACCGAGCTCTCGCTGACGTCGTAGCGGGAGGTGAGGTTCGAGACGATCGTGCTGACCGACGCCTCACCGCCGGCGCGCTCGATCTCCCTGGCGATCATCTCCCGGATCCCCAGGTATTCGTCGCCGCCCCATCTGGTCAGCCCGTACTTGTTCCGGTCCACGCGGCGGAAGCGCTCGTCGGCGGTGAGCTGGTTGCGGATGCCGACCAGGCTGTAGTCCTCGCCGATGCGCTCCTGGATCTCCTCCGGCGTCATCGGCTGCCCGGCCACCGCCAGAACCGCCTCCGCCTTCTCGTTGATGCTGCGCGGCCACGGCACCACGTGCTGGTCCAGTACGCGCAGCTGTGGCACGGCCAGGATCCACCGCTCGGCCACGTCCTCGCGGATGCCGAGCTGCGTGACCATGGTGACGGCCTCGCCGATCGGCCGCGGCCCGTCGGTGAACAGCTGGCGCGTCTTCTCCCTCAGCTCGTCCGCGCCGCCCGCGATGAGCCAGCCGTCGGCCTGCTCGTACCCGGTCAGCAGGGTGCGGACGAACCGCCAGGCGGGGATGCCCAGCGTGCGCAGCTCGCCGCGGTGCCACGGCACGGCCGCGGCCAGGTCGTCGGCGGGTACGGCCGAGCCGAGCCGGCCGCGCAGCCAGGTGACGTGCGCGACGAGCGAGACCGCCTCCGGGCCGCCCAGCCAGGCTTCGACATGGTCGCGCAGGTCGCGTTCGATCTGCCGGATCCGCTCCCGCGTGACCGAGAAGCGCTGCGCCAGCTCGTCGAGTGTGGCCCGCTGCGAGGCGTACAGGCGGTCGCGGGCGATCGCCCGCTGCCGCTCGTCCAGCGCCGCGAACAGGGCGTCGATCAATTCGGGCAGTGGCTTGTCCGGCCGGGCCACGGTCGCGGCGACCGGTTCAGACGGAGGTTCGAGCAAGCGCTCGAACACCCCGCTGAACAGCTTCTGCACGACGTCCTTGCCCAGCATCTCGGGCGTACGCTCGGCTTCGGCGGGGTCGGAGAAACGCAGCAGCGGCAGGATGTCGCCGATCAGCAGGTGCCCCCAGCAGGCCACGGCGAGATCGGCGAGATGGCCCGCCACGGTCTGCGTTGTGATGACCGCGCACGCGCGGTCGAGGGGAATCGTCTGCCACCACGCCTCGGGAAGCTGGGGCTCCTCCACGATCGGCGCTATCTGCACAGGAGAAGTCCAGCGCAGCGGTGGCGCGAGGTCGCTCAGGCTGAGGTTCATTGAGGTCCAACCGGCAATGGGAATATATCCGCAGTTCAGACTATGTGATCAGAGCGACAGAAAGGGGCTACCTCTTCCTGAATGGGAGATATAGAGCATGGATCGGGCCCGCGTGCAGGCTACATACAGCATGCTCCGTTCCCGTTGCAGTGCTCTCGCCCGGGCCCCCGGTTCGTCGGGCGGCGGTTCGGGCACCACGCCCTCCGCCACGCCGATGAGCGCGACCCGCTCGAACTCCAGCCCCTTCAGATTCTGGAACGCCGCCACCCGCACGTCCGCCCGCCCGAGCGCCTTGCGCGCCTCACGGACCAGCTTCGAGGTGCGCGCGCCGACGGCGATCTCATCGGCCGGGACACCGTCGTCCAGCCAGGAGACGACCGTGGCCACCAGCCCGGCCAGCTCCGCCTCCGGCGAGTCATACGCCCTGAGCACCGGCCGCTCGCCGTTGCGCAGCGCGCGGAACCCGTACAGCGGGGACATGCCCTTGACCAGCCCGTCGACGGGTCCGCCGCCGCGCAACCGGACCGCGAACGACAGTAGCTCGTGCGGCAGCCGGTAGGACACCTTGAGCGTGTGCTGCAGGGCCGGGATGCCCACCGAGCCGAGCGTCACGCGCGTGTCGGTGATCCGCTGGTGCGGGTCGCCGACGATGAACAGGTCGTCGTGCGCCCGCGGCGCCACCGCCCGCAGCAGCCGCCACTGCGACGGGCTGATGTCCTGCGCCTCGTCCACCACGACGTGCCGGTACGGCTTGCGGCCCGGCTCGATGTCGTCGAGCAGGTCGCCGGTGGCCCTCGACAGCAGCCGGAGCGCCTCGTCGGTCAGCTCGGCCAGCGTACGCGCGCCGGGGCCGATCAGCGCCGGACGCTGGCCCTCGGCGCTGGCCACGATGCGCATCGCCAGCCGCTCGGCGTTGTCCACGTCGACCCGCTTGCGCGTCACCCCGTCGTCGATCAGCCGGTCGAGCCGGTCTGACAGGTCCTCGCCCAGCCCCTGTGAGTACGTCACCAGCAGCACCGGCCCGCTCCCGTGCGCGGCCAGATAGGCCGCCCGATGCAGCGCGATGATCGTCTTGCCGGTGCCCGCCCCGCCGATCACCAGCACCGGGTGCTCGTAGCGCGCGGCGCGGGCCAGCCGGTGCTGTTCCGGACGCGGGAAGGCGCACCATTCCGGCGCGTCGAGGATCCGTTCCAGCTCCACCTTGTCGGCGGCGAACACCGCACGGTCCGGACTGCGGCGCAGCGCCGCGTGGAAGTCGTTTACATCGACCAGGTCGGCGCCCTCGTCCGTGGCGCGGCAGGCGTCCAGCTCCCGCCAGGCTTCGGCGAGGGTGCCGCCCCGGGCCAGCACCGCGAGCGGCACGTGCTGGGTCGGGGGGAGCAGCGGTTCGAGCGCCTCCACGTCGGCCTCGTTGCTGATGAGCCGCACCAGTGGCAGCGCGCGCACGTCGATGCCCAGCGCGAGCAGATCACCATCGCAGATCGGGGCGAACAACCCCGAAGCACTCGCCGATCGCCGTAACGCGGGCTCGACCCGTTCGAGCGCCTCGGCGTCCCACTCCTCGACGACGCCGATCACCGGGTTGATCCCGTAGCGGTAGCGCTGCGCGTACGACCAGGCCTCGGGATCCGGGAGCACGGTACGCAGCCAGTACACGTCCCGCTGACGCACCACCACGCCCCGATGCCCCGAAGTGAGACGGAGCGTCGCGATCCGCGGGTCCCTGGCGCCCCTGACCCGCTCGGGGTGGGGGGCGCCTGAGACGTTCAGCAGCAGGCGGCGGAGTGCGACCACGGCGTCCCTGCGCACCGGCTGTGCCAGTGCGCTGAGGTCCCGGGGGAAGCCCGGGGCGATCGCCAGCCGCGGCACGGCTCAGTCCAAGAGTTGCAGCAGGTCGCGGTCCCCGCGTTCGCGGAGCCTGGTGAGCAGGTCGGGCAGTCCGACAGGTCCGGTCATCCCGATCCTGGTGGCGATCACTCTGGCGGCCTGGTCGCGGGTCCCGCCGGGGGCGGTGTAGCCGACCAGGCGCAGCGCCTTGGTGATCTTCTCGGCCCCCTGCGCGGCCACCGGCAGGTGCCTGGCCCGCAACACGCCCTCGTCCGACAGCGTGAGGAACAGGTGCCCGCCCTCCTTCGCGCCGACGTCCGCGAGCAGCCGCTCGACCGATTCGAGCACCGGCCTGCCGTGCCAGACCATGGTCAGCTCGCCGGCCGCGCTCCGCACGGTCCTGCTCTCTCCCGGCGACAGTCCGAGGTACGTGGCGAACCCCGTGGGCAGCGCGCACTCGCCGCCGCCGAGCTGCTCGGCCGTCACGTCGATCCGCAGCCACCACCGGCCGTCCGGCTGGCGGAAGCACCGCCTGGTCTGCGAGACGTCCTTCAGCGGCTGGTACGGCTTGGCCGGCTCGTTCGACGCTCCGTTGCCCTCACCCACCACGACCTCGGCCGGAGCGAACGCCTGGAACTGCGGCGTCCCCGGCGGCGGCGACGGGATCGGCGGCACCTGGGCGAACGCGGATGCCGGGGGGACCTCAATGATTTTCGGCTCCGAAGCAGCCGGCGGCTCAGACGGCCTGGCGGGCGCCTCCGACGGCAGCGTGGCCAGCACGAACTGCCAGGCGGGGACCTCCAGCGCGCGGATCTCCTGGGCGTGCCAGTCGGCCGCGCCGATCAGCTGGTCCCTGGGGGCGGCCGGGCCGATCGTCCGGCGCAGCTCGTCCAGATGCGCCCGGTACGGGGCCGCCTCCTCGCTGGCCAGCCACTGGCCGAGGCGGGCCCGCAACTCGGTCTCGGTGGCGGAGATGTCGGCGGCCGGCACGGCGAACAGCTTGGCGAGCTGGTCCACGGCGGACGGCTGGTCGGTGAAGACCCGGTTCTGGGCGACGGCCCAGCTCTTGTCGTCCAGACCGGCGAACGCGGCCTCGATCAGCTCGGGCAGCTCGTGCCCCGCGGGCTCTTCCGGCTCCGGCTCCTCCGATTCGGCCGCCTCGAAGTCCGGCGTGTCGTACTTGGGTTTCGCCTCTTCGGGAGTGGGCTCGGGTTCAGGTGCGGCTTCGGCGTCCTGCGGTTCCGGCTCCGCGCCCTCGGCTTCGAGCGCGGCGGCCTCCTCGGCGGCGGGCTCCGGCGCGGGCTCGTCGGCGGCGTCCAGGACGGGCTGGGGCTCGGACTCGGCCTCCGGCTCGGCGGCCTCGTCGACGACCGGCTCGTCGTCGGCGTCGAGCACCGGCTCCTCGGCCTCCGTCGCGTCCTCGGCCTTGTGGGCGGCCACCGCCTCTTCGGCGTCCGGCGCTTCCTCGCGCTCCGGTGCCTCCTCGGCGATCGGGGCCTGCTCGGCGACGCGAGCCTCCTCGACGACCGGCTCGGCGCTCGGCGGCGCCTCCACCGGCAGTGCGACCGGCACGGCCTCGGGCGCGAGGGCAACCGGGGCCGGGGCCGGGGCCGGCGCGGCTACCGGCGCCGACGGGCGCTGGAGCTGGGGCGCGAGGTGTACCAGGGCCGCGGAGAACAGCGTGTTGAGCACCGGACGCGCCTGGATGAACGGCTGGTCCACCAGCTCTCTGCCGGTCAGCGCGAGCAGCCCCGTCCACGACCCGGCGCGGTCCAGCGCGATCGCCACCTGCGGCTCGTCGGCCTCGTCCGGATCCAGGACGTGCAGCGCCGGCAGCACGTCGCCCACAGCGGCGGCCGGCCAGTGCTCAAGCGCGATCTCCGTGAGCAGCTCGGCCAGCGGCTCGGGGCCGATGGCCGCGAGCACGAGCGGCATGGGCAGGCTGCGCCACCAGGCGTCCGGAAGCTCCGGCTGCCCGGTGAGCAGCGTGATCGTGGACGCGTCGCTCCACCTCAACGGTGGTACGAGGTCGCTCAGGCAGAAATTCATCCCGTTCCGTTCACCAGCCCCTCACGCCGCCGTATCGTCGCAAGGCTCCTCAACTTCGTCAGCGGTGCAGCCTTACTCTCTCCGCCACTCTTTCCGCCGCCCACGAACAGACCATAGTCCGGCAAAACTCCCCTACGCATCATCCACTACGTATCAGCGCCGGACGGCGGCGAAGCGTAGACGGACGTAGTCGGCCATCCAGCCCGTCTCCCTGCGCAGAGCGGGTGCGGCGAGTTCGTTGACCCGCTGGAGCAGCGGCTCGACGATGTCCTTCGGCAGCCCCTCGATGACCGAGGACGCGAACATGCGTACCCAGTCGGCGGCCCCCTGCGGGCACTCCTCCAGCGGCGTCGGCCGGTCGAAGTACTCGAGCAGGCGGACCACGAAGCCCTCCTGCTCCAGCCGGCGGGCGTACTCGGCCGGCGTGGGGAAGTACCAGGGCAGGTCGGGCTCGCGCAGACCGTACTCCCGCCAGGCGGTGTGCATGGCGGCGGTGAGCTCGGCGCAGTTGCCCGCGCCGCCCATCTCGGCCACGAACCGGCCGCCGGGCGAGAGCGCCTCGTGCACGTTGGCGATGACGGAGACGGGGTCGCGACTCATCCAGTGCAGCGCGGCGTTGGAGAAGACGGCGTCATAGGCCAGCGCCACGCTGAAGTCGTGCCCGTCGCCGACGATGAAGTCGACACCCGGATAAAGGGCCAGGGCCTTCTCGATCATGGCGGGGGAGCCGTCGATCCCCAGGACGTCGGCACCCCGCGACGCGATCTGGGCGGTCAGCACCCCGGTGCCGCAGCCGAGGTCGAGCACGCGCTCTCCCGGCCGCGGATCGAGCAGGTCCACCAGGGGCGCGCCCTGCGTCGAGACGTAGCCGAAACTGCCGTCGTAGGCGCGACTGCTCCACCGCTCCAAGCTCGGTGTGTCGTATCGCAAGACGATCAGCTCTCATTCGTCAGACAAGGGCCCCCTGTGGCCGTGCTGTCTGTTCACTTTAGAGGCTGATTGTCTCCGCGACATATCAAGTCACAATGGTCTCATCGCACACTTTGCGTCCATCGCTTCTTGAGGTAGGACTTTCCGGCATCTGTCTGCGGAATCGTGAGGAGCACCGGCGGTCCGGGGGCGACGGGCATCTTGGCTGCCTGCTCGGCGTCGAGCGTGCCGCGCATCAGCATCGCCTCGCCGCGGGCGGGGCGGGCCCAGCCCTTCTGCAGGAGATTCTGGCCCTCGTCGGAGAACAGGAACTCCTGCCAGAGACGGGCCGCGGCAGGATGCGGCGCGTCCTTGCTGATCGCCTGTACGTGGTAGTCGCCCAGCGGCGCGTCACGCGGGATCGTCACCTTCCACGCCTCCGCGTCGCGGGCGCTGCGGGCGGCGTTGAGGTGGTCCCAGTCCACGATCACGTTGGCCTTGGCCGGATCGGTGAGCCGGCCCGCCTGCTTGAGCTTCGCGAACAGCTCGACACCGCGCTGCGGCTGTGGCGCGCCCGACACCAGCGAGGCGGCCATCACGCCGTCGAAGGCCGCCGCCGAGTGCAGCGGGTCGCCGTCGAGCGCGACCAGGTAGCCCGGCTTGGCGGCCAGATCGGCGAAGGAGGCGGGGGCGGGGACCTTGCGCGGGTCGTAGCCGAGCGACATGTAGGCGCCGTAGACGCCGTACCAGGCGCCCGCGGGGTCCTTGATGTGATCGGGCAGGTCCTGCCAGCCCTGCACCTTGTACGGGGCGAACTTGGCGGCATCGGCCACCGCGACGTCAAGGGTGAGGTCGAACACGTCGGGTTTGAGCTGGGCGGCGGCGTCGATCTCGCGCCGGCTGCTGGCGCCGGGCTCGAGCTCGTTGACCTTGATGCCGTACTTGTCGGTAAAGGCGTTGATGATCGCGCCATAGTTGACCCAGTCCCGGGGAAGCCCGATCACGGTGAGCGAGCCTTCCCGCTTGGCGGTCGCGGCGAGGTTTTCGAGGGTGGTGAAACCCTGCTTCATGGAGGCGGCCTTGACGTTCACCGGCGGCAGCGGCTTCTCGGCCGGGGACGACGACGCGCCGCATCCGGCGCTTGCGATGAGGACGGTTACGGCGGCGCAGATACGTACGGTCACACGACGAATACTCGCCGTTACTTCCGTCCAGGTCGAGGAGGCGCGGCCGGAACCACCTTGGCCGCCACCAGCGCCTCTTCGGAGATCTCCACCAGAGTGCCGTCTCTCTTGCGGACACGCAGCACGCCGCCGTCCCAGGATTCGAGAATCCCGACGGCGTCACGGAAGCCTTCCGGAACCCGTCTGCGGGTGGTGATCCGGGCGCCGACGTCAGCTGTTGTGATCGCGATCACGAGGCGAGCGGCCACGAGTTTGCCACCCTCCGTTTCGGCCAGTTGGCAAGCACGGCAATACTAGGGCTAGCAGACCGCCGTCAGAGTCATGCCATGGTGCGGAGAGAAGGAGCTCGAGGTGACCTACGTCATCGCGCAGCCTTGCGTGGACGTCCTGGACAAGGCGTGCATCGAGGAGTGCCCCGTTGATTGCATTTACGAGGGCGAGCGCATGCTTTACATCCACCCCGACGAGTGCGTGGACTGCGGCGCTTGTGAGCCAGTGTGCCCCGTCGAGGCCATTTTCTACGAAGACGACCTTCCCGAGCAGTGGAAGGACTACTACAAGGCCAACGTCGACTTCTTCGAGGACCTGGGCTCGCCCGGTGGCGCCTCGAAGGTCGGCAAGATCGACAAGGACCACCCGGTCATCGCCGCGCTGCCGCCGCAGGCCGAAGAGCACTAGCCCGCACCCCGCAGCGGGGCGCCCGAACGGTGGGCCCCGCTGCCGGGCGTACGGCGCGCACGCCTGAGAGCTGGAGGCGTGCCCGCCTGATACCTGGAGAACCGTGAACAACCTGCCCGACTTCCCTTGGGACCGGCTGGAGCCGTACAAGGCGCGCGCGCTGGCCCACCCCGACGGCATCGTCGACCTGTCGATCGGCACGCCCGTCGATCCGGTGCCGCCGCTCGTGCAAAGCGCCCTCGTCGAGGCCGCCAACAGCCCCGGCTACCCGCTCACCCACGGGACGAAGGCGCTGCGGGAGGCCGCCGCCGGCTGGCTGCGCCGCAGGCACGAGGTCACCGTCGAGCCGAGCGACGTGCTGCCGCTGATCGGCTCGAAGGAGTTCGTCGCCTGGCTGCCCAGCTACCTGGGCGCGCGGCGGGTCGTCTTCCCCGAGCTGGCCTATCCCACCTACGACGTGGGCGCCCGGCTGGCCGGAGCGGAGGCGACGGCCTCCGACGGCCTGCTCGCGCTGGGGCCCCAGCACGTGGACCTCGTCTGGGTCAACTCGCCCGGCAATCCCACGGGCCGGGTGCTGCCCGTCGAGCACCTGCGCAAGGTGGTGGCCTGGGCGCGCGAGCGCGGCGTGGTCGTCGCCTCCGACGAGTGCTACATCGAGCTGGGCTGGGAGGAGCGACCCGTCTCCATCCTGCATCCCGACGTCTGTGAGGGCTCCCACGAGGGGCTGCTCGCGGTCCACTCGCTGTCCAAGCGCTCCAACCTGGCCGGTTACCGTGCCGGGTTCGTGACCGGCGATCCGGCTCTGGTCAAGCGGCTCCTGGAGATCCGCAAGCACGCGGGGATGCTCATGCCGGCCCCCGTACAGGCCGCCATGACGGCCGCGCTGGGCGACGACGCGCACGCCGAGGAGCAGCGCGAGCGCTACGCCAGGCGGCGCCTGCAGCTGCGGCCGGTGCTGGAGAAGGCGGGCTGGAGCATCGAGCACTCGACCGCCGGGCTGTATTTCTGGGCGACGGACGGGACCAGTTCCTGGGAACAGGTCAGTAAGCTCTCCGAAATCGGTATTTTGGTTGCTCCGGGGGAATTCTACGGATCGGCAGGTGGGCGGCATATCCGCATCGCCATGACCGCCACTGATGAACGCATCAGTGCGGCGGTGCGCCGCCTCCAGTAGGATCCCCCGCGAAGCAGGGCACACATAAGTTGATAACGGCGTTTGCTGAGGCAGACCGCGAGTGGAGCGAGCTGATCGATGAGCATGACCTTCGTGGTCGTACTCGGGCTGAGCATCGCCACCGTCCTCCTGCTGCTGGGTGCCTTCCTGGCCACCATGCGCCAGGACAGGAAGGGCCGCGCGACCGCACAGCCGGTCGAGATCGCGGCCACCGAGGCCCCGCTGCCGGCACCGGTGAGCATGTCCGGGTACACCGGATCCGACTATGTCGATCCCCGTACCATCAAGGTCGGTGACCGGATAGAGGTCCACGGATCGCCCGCGCGAGTGCTCGGTGCCATGTACGTCTCGTGGCAGGGCATGCAGTGGGTCGAATATCGGCTGCGTGACAGCTCCCGTCGCATGCAGTGGCTGTCGGTGCAGGTGCGGCAGGCCGAGGGCGAGCCGTCGCATCTGGAAGTGCTCATCTGGACCGAGGTGCCCACCGAGGGCATGGTGCCCGCCAAGAGCATGCTGATCATGGAGGGCGTCGAGTTCCATCCGATCGAGCGGGGCACGGCCGCGTTCAGGTCGGAGGGCAACACCGGCAACGCCGAGCGGGGCCTGCTCGACTTCGCCGACTACCGCGCCTCCGACGGGCGGCTGCTCTCCTTCGAGCGGATCCAGGGCGCCAGATGGACGGCCAGCTACGCCAGGCCGCTGCCGCCCGGCTCGATCAGCATCGTCAGCCGCGCCACTTCCTAGGGCGGATCCGCCTAGGAGATGTCCACCTTGCTGTCGGTCGCCTTGCCGCCCGACTGCCAGCCCTCCAGGTTCATGTCGTTGGTCCAGGTGGCGCCGTTGAAGCCGACGTGCTTGAGTCCGTACTTCCGCGCGTGGGCCACCGACCAGGCGGCGATCAGCCAGCCGCGCTTGCGCGTCGAGATGGACGGGTCGCCGAGCGCCCGGACGAGCTGGCGCCGCGCCTCGGCGGTCTTGGCCTGAGGGGCGGGCGTGCCCGTCTTGGGCGGTGGGTACCAGCAGTGCACCGCCTTCGGAACACGCCCGGTGAAGGCCGCCGCGAGGATCTTGGCGTCCTCCTCGTGCTGGGCGTAGGCGTAGCCGCCCGCCGAGCGCTGCACGGCCTGGGCGGCGTCCTCCAGCGGGATCTTCCGGTAGTTCTTGACCTTGACCAGCGCGGCGAAGAACCGGTTGGTCGCGTAGACGGGGTCGAGGAGTTGCTTGCGCTTGCCCCACCCCTGCGACTGGCGCTGCTGGAACACGCCGACGGAGTCGCGGTCGCCGTAGTCGAGGTTGAAGAGCTTCGACTCCTGCAGCGCGGTCGCGTAGGCGATCACCACCGCCCGCTCGGGCAGCTTGCGGCGCTCCGCGACGGCCGCGATGGTGGCCGATATCTGGGCCTGCTCGATGTCGAGATCCCGGTCGCCCACGGGGGTCTTGACGCTGCAGTGGGCTTCCGGAATGGCCAGCGGCTCCGTCTTTTTGAGCAGGTGAAAGAGGCCGACGGAGATCCCCACCGCGAGCAGCAGAACGATGACCGCGATGGTGATGACTCCGCGGGAGAAGCGCAGGCGCACCCTGAAAAACCTACCCGGCCAGATAAGCTCCGTGGCCATGAGGCACGTGAGCGGTGTGTCACCGATCGTATCCGCGGTGGACGAGCTGTGGGCGCGTCGCGAGGAGCTGTCACCCCGCGACCTGGACGCGCGCAAGGTGGTGGTGAGCGCGATCGACCTGCTGGACAGGGGACAGGCGCGGGCCGCCCGGTTGTCCGACGGCGAGGTGGTCGTGGATGAGCGGGCCAAGCGGGCGATCCTGCTCAGTTTCCAGGTGCTCGGCCTGGCCAGGTCGCAGGTGGGCGACTTCCAGCACCACGACCGGCATCCGCTCAAGACCACGCTCGACGGGGTGCGGGTGGTTCCGGGGGCGATCGCGCGCTGGGGCTCCTATCTGGCGCCCGGCGTGGTGCTGATGCCGTCGTTCACGAACATCGGCGCGTACGTCGGCGAAGGCACGATGGTCGACACCTGGGCCACGGTCGGCTCCTGTGCCCAAATCGGGAAAAACGTCCATTTGTCGGGCGGTGTGGGGATCGGCGGTGTGCTGGAGCCGCCCAACGCCGTGCCGGTGATCGTGGAGGATGACGCGCTCATCGGCAGCCGTGCGATGCTGGTCGAAGGCGCCCGGGTGGGACGCGGCGCCGTCATCGGGGCGGGCACGATCCTGTCGGCCTCCATCCCGGTGATCGATGTGCAGACCGGCGAGGAGCTGGCCCGCGGCCGCGTACCCGACTGGTGCGTCGCCGTCGGCGGCACCCGCCAGAAGGAGTTCCCCGGCGGCACGTTCGGATTGCCCTGCGTGCTGGTGATCAAGCGCCTGGAGCCGGGGCAGCGTCATGACAAGGCAGCGCTCAACGAGGCGCTGCGCGAACACGGAGTGAACACCTAGATGCTGGACCTGACGCAGGACGTACGGACGCTGACCGCGGCCATCGTGGACATCAAGTCGGTGAGCGGCGACGAGAAGACGCTGACCGACGCGGTCGAGCAGGCTCTGGCGGCGTTGCCGTACCTCAAGGTCGACAGATCGGGCGAGACGCTCGTCGCGCGCACGGAGCTGGGCCGCGCCGAGCGGGTGCTGATCGCCGGGCACCTCGACACGGTGCCGGTCGCCGGCAACCTGCCCAGCCGCGTCGAGGGCGACCTGCTCTTCGGCTGCGGCACCTCGGACATGAAGGCGGGGGTGGCGGTCGCGCTCAAGCTGGCGGCCACCGTGCCCGCGCCCAACCGTGACGTCACCTATGTCTTCTACGACTGCGAGGAGATCGAGGCCGAGCGCAACGGGCTGACGAGGGTGGCGCGCGAGCACCCCGACTGGCTGGCGGCCGACTTCGCGGTGCTCATGGAGCCCACCGACGGGGTGATCGAGGGCGGCTGCCAGGGCACCCTGCGGGCCGAGATCACCGTGGCCGGCAAGCGCGCGCACAGCGCCAGATCGTGGCTCGGGGTCAACGCCATTCACGGCATCGAGCCGGTCCTGGCCCGGCTCAACGCCTACGAGGCCCGGCAGCCCGTGGTCGACGGGCTCGCCTACCACGAGGGGCTCAACGCGGTCGGCGTGCGCGGCGGCGTGGCGGGCAACGTGATCCCGGACGAGTGCGTGGTCACGGTCAACTACCGGTTCGCGCCCGACCTGTCGATCGAGCAGGCGCAGGAGCACGTACGCGAGGTGTTCGACGGGTTCGCGGTCCGCTTCACCGACGGCGCCCCGGCGGCGCGGCCCGGCCTCACCCACCCGGTGGCGGCGGCCTTCACCGCCGCGGTCGGCGGCACACCGCGAGCCAAGCTGGGCTGGACGGATGTCGCGCGCTTCTCCACACTGGGGGTGCCGGCCGTCAACTACGGTCCCGGTGACCCGAACCTGGCGCATCAGCAGGGGGAGTACGTGTCGCTTCCCAAGATCGTGGAGAGCGAGCGGGCTCTGCTGAACTGGCTGACAAAGTGAAAGTGGCTTTCCTCGCCGGCCATTTGGCGGGGAAAGCCACTTTCAGTCCCGAGCAGCACCCTCGGCAGTTAGACGCAGGCAGGTCGAAATCTGGTTCCTGCTTCTTACAAGATTTTTTACGCGGGTTCTTAAGGCCATCTACCAGGGCATTTGCCTCAGAGGCCCTCTAACGGGTGACTAGTCCTCGTTGTGCGCGGGGCCGCCCGGCGTTGGGCTAGCGTGACCGCATGGAACAGACACGTCCGGAACGCCGTCAGGGGCAGGCCGTGATCCGCGGCAGTCTCGCGCTTCAAACCACCCATGATCAGCGGCTGCTCGACCGTCAGGGTCCCGCCGACTGGGTGCACATGGACCCGTGGCGAGTGCTGCGCATCCAGGCGGAGTTCGTGGAGGGGTTCGGGCAGCTGGCCGAGCTGCCCCCGGCGGTCACCGTCTTCGGCTCCGCCCGCACGCCCGAGGGCTCGGCCGACTACGGCATGGGCCGCGCGCTCGGCCGTGCGCTGGCCCAGGCCGGATACGCGGTCATCACCGGCGGCGGCCCCGGGATCATGGAGGCGGCCAACCGGGGTGCTCTGGACGTGGCGGGCGCCATGTCGGTGGGGCTCGGCATCGAGCTGCCCTTCGAGCAGAAGATGAACGACTACGTGGACCTCGGCATCGAGTTCCGCTACTTCTTCGTCCGCAAGACGATGTTCGTCAAATACTCGTGCGGCTTCATCGCGCTGCCCGGTGGGTTCGGCACGCTCGACGAGCTGTTTGAGGCGCTCACGCTGGTGCAGACGCAGAAGGTGACCTCCTTCCCCGTCGTGCTGATGGGCTCGGAGTTCTGGGGCGGCCTGATGGACTGGATCAAGGGCACGCTCCTGGACAGCGGCAAGATCGCCGAGCAGGATCTCGGCCTCATCACCATGACCGACGACGTCGAGGAGGCCGTACGCATCATCGTCGACGCCGACCTCAAGCGGTCCGAGCAGCTCCGGGAGGAGCAGAGCGCCGTCGCCGCCCAGCCGGCCGAGCCCCAATAAGCTCAAATATGTGAATATCTGCGTGTTTTGCGCCTCAAGTCAGAAGATTGATGAGAAGTACCTCCAACTCGCAACAGAGGTCGGCGCCGAGCTCGCCCAGCGTGGCCACACGCTGGTGAGCGGCGGCGCCACCGTCTCGTGCATGGGCGCCATCACCGCCGCCACCCGCGCCTCCGGCGGCCGGACCATCGGCGTGATCCCCCAGGTCCTGGTCGACATCGAGGTCGCCGACACGGCCTCCGACGAGCTGATCGTCACCACCGGCATGCGCGAGCGCAAAGCCGCCATGGATGAGCGCTCCGACGCCTTCCTCGTCCTGCCCGGCGGCATCGGCACGCTGGAGGAGCTCTTCGAGATCTGGACGGCCCGCGTCCTCGGCATCCATGACCGTCCGCTGGTGATCCTCGACCCATGGGGTCTGTACACGCCGCTGCGACAGCTCATCGAGAACATGTACGAGGCGGGCTTCACCCGGGCCAACATCTTCGACGCCATCTCCTGGACCAACACGGTCGAGGAGGCGTTCGCGCACCTGGAGGCCACCGGCAAGCCGGTTCGGCCCAGCGTCGAGGAGCTCGGCGAGGCCACCGGCTGACCCGTCCCGGGGAGTCCCAAGACGCAACAGGCGCGGCAAGTGCGGGACTCGTGCCTCGATCGTATGAGTACGATGCCAATGTGCTGGTCGTACTCGCCATTGCCGCGCTCGCCATTCTGGCCTGCGTGGTCCTGGTCTCCCTCGGAAGGGGCGGGGAGCTGACCGAGTTCCCGCCGGACGTGCCGCCTCTCGACCTGCCCGAGCCCGGGCAGCTCACGGCGGTGGACTTCATGGCGCTGCAGCTGCCGGTCAACCTGGTCGGCTATCACACGCAGAGTGTCGACGAGACCCTGCGCAGGGCGGCGACGGCGATCAGCGCTCGGGACACGAGGATCGCGGTGCTCGAACAGCGGGTCTCCGAGCTGCTGTCGAGCCGGCTGTACGCGCGCCAGGAGGTCTACGCGGCTCCGGGCGCCGGTCTGCGTACCGACCACCAGCCACCGGCCGCGCCCCGGGACCTCTCCCAGGAGGGGGACTCGGCGGCCGAGCCGCACAACTTGGGAGACCAGCACGCCGACCCGGACGCTTCGAGCGACCACCACGCCGAGCCGTCCACGGACGAGCCGGAGGACGTGGCGGCGGTGCCCGACCTGCGGGACGTGGTGGCGGGGCCGGACGCTGTGGGGAAGCCGGAAGACGACGCCACGCCATCCGAGGCGCCGGCCGATCGCACGGCCGCGTTCGACGCCTCGGCTGCGGCAACAGAAGACGAGCCCGTCCGCGACGGTGAGCTGGTCCGCGATGGGGTGCCGGTTCGCGACGGCGAGCCGGTCGCGGTCCAGCCCAGCGACGACGGGGAGCCGATCGCGGCCCAGCCGAGCGACAAGGGGCTGGAGCGCGAGGGCGAGCCGGTGCGGGTGGCGCCGGGCGAGGACAGGGACGAGAGCAAGTGACGCAAGCGACCGAAGTGATCCGCTGTACCTGGCCGGGGATGGCGGACCCCATCTACATCTCCTACCACGACGAGGAATGGGGCCGCCCGGTCCGGGGCGACGACGGTGTCTTCGAGCGGGTCTCCCTGGAAGCCTTCCAGTCAGGCCTGTCGTGGCTGACGATCCTGCGCAAGCGCGAGAACTTCCGCGCCGCCTTCGACCAGTTCTCCATCCCCAAGGTCGCCGCGTACACCGAGGAGGACGTGACCCGGCTCCTCGGCGACCCCGGCATCGTGCGCAACCGCGCCAAGGTGGAGGCGACCATCGCCAACGCGCGGGTCGCACTGGACCTGCCCGGCGGCCTGTCCGATCTGGTCTGGCAGTACGCCGACGCCGAGTCCCCGATCCCCAGGTCGATGACCGACGTCCCGGCCATCACCCCGGCCTCCAAGGCGCTGGCCAAGGACCTCAAGAAGCGTGGCTTCAGATTCGTCGGCCCGACCACCGCGTACGCCCTCATGCAGGCCATCGGCCTGGTCAACGACCACATCGAGGGCTGCGTCGCCCGGCAGGAACAGCCCTGACAGTCAGCGGCCGTGGAACGTCGGCAGCTCCTTGGCCAGGAAGGCCCGCGTGGCGTCGAGGTGGTCCTGGGTGGCCACGCACTCGTCCTGCAGGTCGGCCTCCACGGCCAGGGTCTCGGGCAGTGAGTGCGTCGCGGCGTAGGCCAGCGCCCGCTTCGTGGCCGCGTACGCCCTGGTGGGCCCCGCCGCCAGTCGTACGGCCAGTTCATGGGCGGTCTTGAGCACGTCTTCGGCGGGCACCACGCGCGTGACCACGCCCAGTTCGAGCGCGCGGGCCGCGCCGAGCGGCTCGCCGAGCAGCAGCAGCTCGGTCGCCCGTCCCAGACCCACCAGGCGGGCCAGCGTCCACGACGCGCCCGAGTCGGGCGCCAGGCCCACCCCGGCGAACGCCATCGCGAACTTGGCCTTGTCCGAGGCCACCCGAAGGTCGCAGGCGAAGGCCAGCGAGGCGCCCGCCCCGGCGGCCACGCCGTTGACCGCCGCCACGACCGGCTTGGCCATCGTGGTGATCAGCTCGACGATGGGGTTGTAGTGCGCGCGGACCGTATCGGCCAGGCCGCGGCCCGCCTCCAGGTTGTCGGCGTGCTCGCGCAGGTCCTGGCCCGCGCAGAAGGCCCGTCCCGAGCCGGTGAGCAGCACCGCGCGCACCTCGGGGTCGGCGGCGGCGCGGCGCAGCGCGTCGAGCAGGGCCGCCTTCACCTCGGCCGTCAGTGAGTTCATCGCCTCGGGCCGGTCGAGGGTGATGGTGGCGACGGCATCGGACACGTCATAGCGGATCAAGGCAGCTCCCTGTCGACGAACGCGGCGGCCGCGGGCAGCAGGCGGACCGCCTCCTGCTCGAAGTAGGCCCTGGCCTTCTCGCCCGGCCAGGCGGACGGCAGCAGTTCCGGGGGGAGGCCAGGGTCCCGGAACAGGAAGTTGCGCCATCCATGCACGAGTTTGCTCCTGGTCGCGAACACCTGATCAGCCGGGGCGCCACCGGGCAGCGCGCCGACCAGAGTGACAGCTTCCGACAGCCAGTGCTCGTACGCCGCGCCGATGGCGGTCAGATCCCAGGCGCGGGCCACCAGCTCGCGCGGGTCGCCCTCCAACGCCGCGTCGAACCTGTCGGCGCGCACGCCTTCGCCCTCCAGCAGGTTGTCCAGCTCGATCGACGAACGCGGGCCGATCCACGTCGTCTCCGACAGCGCGGCGTACCCCAGGAAGGTCAGGTCGGCGCGGATCCGTTCCCTGCGCGGACGGTCCTTGACCGGCTCGAGGACGATCAGGTGCCACCGGCCACGCCAGCTCAAAGTTCCGGCTCGGTAAATTCTCAAGGCGGCTTCGTCCAGACGTCTGACGCACTTCGGCGTAAGTCCGTAACCGGCGCCCTGGGGCAGCCTGACGGGCTGCAACCAGCCCTGCCGCACCATGCGGGAAACGGCCGTCCGCACGGCTGGGGCGGCGATTTCGAGGGGCTTCATGAGCCGTACGAGAGCGGCCACGGACGCCTGTCCACCGCGCGAGCGCAGGTGGTCTCCATAGAGGTCGAACAGAGCGGCGCGAGCATGCACGAAGTCCAGTTTGGCCGCCTTCGCCAGCATGGACAACGCATTCTGGGAGGAGATCGTTACCCATGAGCGCTCTCGATGCGGGAGAATAGGACATCACAGATGACGTGAATGCGTCGGCCATCCTCAGGGGCGGCCGGAAACCGCGGGCCGCGGGAGCCCAAGGCAGGAAGGGATGCACGCATGGCGGCGATGAAGCCGCGGACCGGCGATGGTCCGCTGGAGGTCACCAAGGAAGGGCGCGGCATTGTCATGCGGGTCCCCCTGGAGGGTGGCGGCCGGCTCGTCGTGGAGATTTCCGCCGACGAGGCGAAGGCGCTCGGCGAAGCGTTGAAGAACGTCGTCGGCTGAGAGCTCCCGAGACACAGGTCGTTCCACGGCCCTGGCGTGCGTCCGCGCCAGGGCCGCTGACGTTTGAGGGGGATTTCCGTGCCCATTGAGACCACGGCATCGGTGGTGGCCGACGTACCAGCGGATGTCGAGCTGCTCGCCGTGCCCTATGACGCCGATCTCGCACCCGCCGTCGAGCTGGATCTGCACCTGCCGACGGCCGCCCTGTTGGCGCACTACGACGCCAAGGGAGAGGCGGGTGAGGTGGTGGAGGTCCCGGTGGCGCGGGCGGACGGGGTCGGCCGGGTGCTCCTGTACGGGGTCGGCGACGGCTCGCCGCGCGCGCTGCGCAAGGCCGCGGCCGCGCTCACCCGCAAGGCCAAGGGCAGGGACGCGCTGGTCGTGGTGACGCCGGCGGGCGACGTGACGGCCTTCACCGAGGCCGCGTTGCTGGCGGCGTACACCTTCAAGATCGGTGAGCCGGGCAAGTCGTCCGTGCGGGCGCTGAGGTTCGTCGGCGCCGACGAGGACGCGGTGCGGCGCGGCCAGACCGTCGCCCAGGCGGTGGCGCTGGCCCGCGACCTGACCAACACGCCCGCGTCGGTCAAGAACCCGCTCTGGCTGGCCGAGCGCGCGGCCGAGCAGGACGTGCCGGTACGCGTCTGGGACGAGGAGCAGCTTCAGGCGGGCGGCTTCGGCGGCATCCTGGCCGTCGGCCGGGGCTCGGCCAACCCGCCCCGCCTCATCCAGCTCTCCTACACCCCGCCCGAGCCGACCGATCGGCATGTCGTGTTGGTGGGCAAGGGCATCACGTTCGACTCGGGCGGTCTTTCGCTCAAGCCGAACGAGAACATGAAGACCCAGAAGACCGACATGGCGGGCGGCGCCGTGGTGATCGCCGTCATCTCCGCGCTCGCCCGGCTGGGCGCGCCCGTGCGGGTGACCGGCCTGGTCGCGGCGGCCGAGAACATGCCTTCCGGTACGGCCCAGCGGCCCAGCGACGTCATCAAGCACTACGGCGGCCGCACGGTGGAGGTGCTCAACACCGACGCCGAGGGGCGGCTGGTGCTGGCCGACGCGCTCGCCTACGCCGACGCCGAGCTCGACCCGGACGCGGTGGTGGACATCGCCACGCTCACCGGGGCGATCACCGTCGCGCTCGGCCGCGGCTATGGCGCCGTCTACGCCACCGACGACGACCTCGCCCAGCGGCTGGTCGAGGCGGGGCAGGCCAGTGACGACCGGCTGTGGCGGATGCCGCTGATCGACGACTACGCGCCGGCGCTGGAGTCCTCGATCGCGGACCTGGCCAACGTCGAGAGCGGTTCCACCTATGGGGCCGGGTCGATCACGGCGGCGTTGTTCCTGAGGGAGTTCGCGGGCAAGCGGCCGTGGGCGCACCTGGACATCGCGGGCGTCGGACGCAGCACCGTGAACGAGGGCGTGCTCACCAAGGGCGCCACCGGGTTCGGGGTGCGCGTGTTGCTGGAGTGGCTGACGCGCTAGGAGTACGCACGCTGCTGGTGTGGCTGACGCGTCAGGAGTACGCGCCGCAGTTTTGGCGCTATGAGGGCGCTATGAGGCGATCTTGACGGCGGCGAGCAGGCCGTCGCCCAGGGGCATCAGCAGCGAGCGCAGGCGGTCGTCGGACTGCACCAGCTTGCCCAGTTCGCGTAGCGCGACCGTGTCGGGGTCGCGCTGCGCCGGGTCGGCCACGCGGTTGTGCCACAGGACGTTGTCGAAGGCGACAATGCCGCCCACGCGCAGCAGCCTGACCGCCTCGGCCAGGTAGTCGGCGTACTCCTGCTTGGCCCCGTCGGCGAAGACCATGTCATAACCGCCGTCGGAGAGCCGGGGCAGCACGTCGAGGGCCCGGCCGGTGATCAGCCGCACCCGCCCGCCGGAGAACCCGGCCTCCGCGAACGCCTGCCTGGCCAGCCGCTGGTGCTCCGGCTCCACGTCGACGCTGGTCAGCGTGCCGTCGGGGCGCATGCCACGCAGCATCCAGAGACCGGAGACGCCGCAGCCCGTGCCGATCTCGACGACCGACTTGGCGTTGACGGCGGTGGCGAGGAAGCAGAGCGCCGCCCCGCCCCCGGGAAGGATGGGCGTGGCACCCATTTCCAGGCCGCGCAGGCGCGCCGCGTGCAGGATCTCATCCTCATGATGGAACTGCTCCGCATAGGCCAGAGTGGCCTCTACCGGACTGGTCATCGGCCTCCTCCCCCCACTTTCGTGCGATTGGTCACCGATCGCAGCCTAGGGGAGACACGCCGGGACGGGAACTCAAGACGACCGTGAGGCGTTGCAGGTTTAAACGGGCTTTGCCGGTCCGGAAGGCAGGCAGTACGCACGAAGGGACGAAACCAGGCACTATGGCGGTAGCGGTGGTCCCAATGAGAGGAGTTCTGGTGGACGAAAGTGACCACCAGGCCGATACTCCCGTGTCTGACTGGACGCCTCCCACCTGGGAGGAAGTGGTGCGGACTCATTCCGCACGTGTATACCGGCTGGCGTATCGCCTGACCGGCAATGTCCACGATGCCGAAGATCTCACCCAAGAGGTCTTCGTGCGGGTCTTCAGGTCCCTGTCGAGTTACACCCCCGGAACGTTCGAGGGCTGGCTGCACCGGATCACGACGAACCTGTTCCTCGACATGGCGCGGCGCAAGCAGCGCATCCGGTTCGAAGGACTCGCCGACGACGCGGCCGAACGGCTGCGCGGGCGCGAGCCGTCACCGGCGCAGGCGTTCGACGACGCGCACCTTGAGCCGGACATCCAGGCCGCGCTCGACGCGCTCGCACCGGAGTTCCGGGCCGCGATCGTGCTGTGTGACATCGAGGGTCTGTCGTACGAGGAGATCGCGGCCACGCTCGGCGTCAAGCTGGGTACGGTCCGAAGCCGTATTCACCGTGGCCGGGCGCAGTTGCGGGAGGCGCTCGATCACCGGGCCCCCCGTAATTCCCAACTCCCCCCGCCATCATTCCCGTCGGGGACCCGTGGGGAGGAAGTCTGATATGTCGCATCTTGGAGAACGCGTTTCCGCGCTCGTGGACGGTGAGTTGAATCACACCGAACGCGACCGCGCTCTAGCCCATCTGACCTTCTGTGGCGACTGCAGGCGGGAGGTCGAGTCGATGCGGGCGCTGAAGTCGCGCCTGCGCTCGCTCGACGGCCCGGTGATGCCGGCCGATCTCACCATGTCGTTGCTGCGGATGTCCGAGCCCGGTGGCCCGTTGCCCCCCAGGGAGCGGCCTTTCCCTACCCGGACGTTCGGCGGAGTGCCCATCCCTGGGCCGCACAGCATCGCTCCGCTGGACAACCGCCCGCGCAGGGACGCGACTGGTGGCGGTTCGGGCCCTGGCCGCGGGGGTAGGCGGCGCGGCGCGTACGTGGCGGTCGGCGTGGTATCCGCGGCCGTCGCGCTCGGCACCTTCTTCGCTGTCTCGGGGGTCGGTCAGAGCGCCCAGGCGCCGCCGGTCGAGCTGTTCGAGCAGGCGCGGCACACGCCCACTTCGTCGCCCACCACTACTCTGCCCACCGCCACGCCCTGATCTCCCGCCCGCTCTCAGGAATGCCTGGGATACTCGAGTGGCGTAGTCGACGGCGTCAGGGGCATACGATTTGAGTTCGGGAATCTGTCAGGTGTCCACATATGTTGGCTCATCGCCTGACAATTGCTTTACGACTCTCGTATGCCGTTCACGCCAGGATTGCGGTGTCCGAGGCAAGGAGTGGTGAGATCTAGATGACCGACGAGACGCGCCCACCAGAAGGACGCATGCCGTCGGACTTCCCTGAGCCACAGGGGCGGCCGGAGTTCCTGCCGGCCGACGACCAGGCCGAACAGTCTGGATGGCGGTCCGAGACGGCCTCCTTCGAGAGCGGCCGGTGGGGTGACCCGTCAGGCCGCCCCGGAGACACCGCGTCCTATGGCAGCCCCTCCTACCCGCCTCCGGCCTCCTACGCGGCTCCGGCCTCGGATCAAGGGCCGGCTGAGGAGCCACCGCCGCCCAACAGCACCCGCACCTACGAGAGCCCGTTCTTCGGCAACTCGGCGGGCCCGCCGCCGTTCGGCGGCGGCGACAAGCGTCCGCCCCCGCCGCCCAACGCGCTCGGCATGGGCGCGGGCTGGGCGCCACCGCCCGGCGGCCTGACGTCGGCACCCGCTCCCAGGCGCGGTCCCGGCACGGGCGTCCTGATCGTCCTGGCGGTCGTCATCGCCCTGGTCGCCTCGGGGCTGGGCAGCGTCGGCACCTACCTGCTGACCAGGTCGGGCGGCAGCGGCACCAACCCTTCCTACAGCCTCGGCCCCATCCCGAGCGGCGCCACGAACCGGGCCCCCGACTCCGTCGCCGGAGTGGCCGCCCGCGCCCGGGCCAGCGTGGTCTCGCTGGAGGTCAACGCCAGCAGCGCCGAGGGCGTGTCGGGCTCTGGCTTCCTGATCAAGGACGGCTACGTGGTCACCAACAACCACGTGGTCGCCCCGGCCGCCAAGGGCGGCGACATCCAGATCATGTTCAACAACCGCAAGACCACGAAGGGCCGCATCGTCGGCCGTGACCCGGGTTCCGACCTGGCCGTGGTCAAGCCGGAGGAGACGTTCGGCACGCCCGAGATCACCCTCGGCAACTCCGAGGACGTGGTCGTGGGCGACCCGGTCATCGCGATCGGCTCCCCGCTCGGCCTCACCGGCACGGTGACGACCGGCATCGTCAGCTCCCTGAACCGCCCGGTCATCGCGGGCGACGAGAGCGGCACCAGCAGCGAGGAGCCGGCCTACATCAGCGCGATCCAGACCGACGCCGCCATCAACCCCGGCAACTCGGGTGGGCCACTGGTCAACGGCAAGGGCGAGGTCGTGGGCGTCAACTCCGCGATCGCCACGCTGAGCCGCTCCATGAGCAGCCAGGGCGGCAGCATCGGCCTCGGCTTCGCCATCCCGGTCAACCAGGCGCGCCGCGTCGCCGAGGAGATCATCACGACCGGCAAGGCCAAGCGCCCGAAGATCGGCATCGTCCTCGACAAGGACTACAAGGGCCAGGGCGTACGCATCGCCTCGGGCCCGACGGAGGGCCGGCAGCCGGTCGACGCGGGCGGCCCAGCCGCCAAGGCGGGCCTCAAGGCGGGCGACGTCATCATGGAGATCGACGGGCTGATGCTGCAGGACGGCAACGAACTGATCGCCCTGATCCGCAGCAAGTCTCCGGGCTCCAAGATCACTATCAAATACCAACGCGCCGGCCAAGACCGCACCGCCACCCTGACTGTTACCGCGGATGACACTCCGGCTCCGACGCCGTCCTGACTTTCAAAAGCTTTTTCTTTCACAGCTTTACGGCAGGCACGGTGGGCCCCACCCGCCGTGCGGGGCCGGGGTCTGTCCAGGGGGACGCTCCTCCGGTGGAGGTGGTCGGCCGCCGCGACGAGACGGTGAGACCGCCCGCGTGGTCTTGGAGACCGCCTACGTGGTCTTGCTGAACCGAGACGGGGGCTGGCGACCTGGCCGGGGTGGTTTGGCCTTAGTCTTGAGGGGTCGGGTTGTCCCCGGTTTGGTTGGACTGCGGTAGGAGCAAACGGTGTTCGGACTCGGGTGGATGGAGATCTGCGCGCTGGTCGTCATCGCGCTGCTCGTCTTCGGTCCCGACAAGCTGCCTCAGGCGGCCTCGCAAGCCGGTAAGACGCTGCGTAACCTGCGCCGGATGGCCAACAGCGCGCGCGACGACCTGCGGGCGGGCCTGGGCCCGGAGTTCTCCAACTTCGACCCCAGCGACCTCAACCCCAAGAACTTCGTCCGCAAGCATCTGCTGGAGGACGAGGACGACTGGGCCAGCAAGCCCCAGCAGCTTGAGCCCGTCACCACCTCTTACGATCCTGAGCCGGTCGACGAGCTGGGCTACGGCGAACTGCCTCCCTACGACGCGGAAGCGACCTGAGCCGGGGTACGGCCTGGAAGCGACCTGAGGCGGGGTTTCGGTGTACGGCGCGGTCGTCTACGACCGGACCTAGACCGTGGGGCGCCGGCACGTCGCCCCCGGCAACGCGGTCCCGGCGCCCCCCGTGATGTCGACGTCCGACTCACCCCGCGATGACACCTGCGGCTGGACCAGGGATGACGCCTGCGGCTGGATCCGCGACGACGAAGTGATCGACACGTAGGTCACACGCGCCTTCCTCTGCCGTTTCGCGGCGGTCAGCCGCTTCCAGGGTTTCACGACCCCGGCTCCCGGGAGTGCCGGGTGAGTCAGTCGGGTCCGACGGCACGGTTCAGCAGGGCCATGAGCTGCCGCAGCTCGCTATCGGTCAGCGCTGCCAGCGGGGTCTTCTCCAGCGCCGTCCGGACCAGTTCGTCGCGGACCTGGCGGCCCTTGGCGGTCAGGACCAGGACGCGAGAGCGGCGGTCGGCCGGGTCCACGGCGCGCTCCACCAGTCCCCGGTCGGTGAGCTGGTTGGTGATGAAGGTCAGGTTGGGGGCGTTGCAATACAGGCGTTCGGCCATCACCTTCATCGAGGGGGGCGGCTCTTCCGGGTCGATGGCCCAAAGCGCGTGGAACGTCGCCGGTGTCAGTTGGTGCCCGGCCAGCGCGTGCCCGATCAGGTCGTTGGTCCGCATCCAGATCTCGTGGGTCGCGGCCACCACCGCGGTGAGCTCGGGCGTGGTCATGCCGCCATCCTATAGACGTTTCGAGAATTGAAGGATCGGGCTAGCTTCGATGCTTCGAGACTTGAAGCAATGGGAGTCTGGTGAAAGACGACTTTCGCGACGTCACCGTGCTTGTCACGGGCGCGTCCAAAGGGCTGGGGCGGGCATGCGCGCTGGAGCTGGCGCGCCGGGGAGCGCGGGTGATCCTGCTGGCCCGCTCGTACGGTGACCTGCGAGAGCTCGCCGCCCAGATTCGAGAACGGCACGGCGGTCCGGACACCGAGGTGATCGTCGGCGACCTCGCCGCTCCTGACGGCCCGGAGCGGATCCTGCGGGAGCTGCGCGACCGCCGCCTGACCGTCGACCTCCTGCTCAACAACGCCGGCGCGGGCAGCGCGGGTCCGTTCCTCAATCGTCCGCTCGAGCCACAGCTGCGCTCCGTCAGGCTCAACGTCAGCGGCCTGATCGCGTTGACTCACGCGATCGCGACCGGCTTCTTCGACGGCACCTCAGCCGCGATCGACCCCCGGGCCGACACGCCGGCCACCGTCGCGGCGCGCACGCTGGACGACTACGCCCGGCGGCGGCCGGTGTCCTACCCGGGCCGGGCCGTGAACCGGGCCTTGACCTGGCCCGCGCGCCTGCTGCCGCGCACCGTCGTGGCGCGGATCACCGGCGAGTTCCACCGCCGGCAGCGCCTGCACGAGGTCGTCGACCTCGCCTAGCCGTTCTCGCGGGCGTGATGCTACTCGCGAGGCCGCCGATGCGGGGACGCGGGCCAGGGCTCGTCTGGCAAAGATCTCGGTGGTAGGCAGTGATGTCGTGTCGGTGTCGCCGCCCGCGAACCGCTGGCGGCGTCATGAGTGATCAACAACCAGGGCCGCGGCCGGGAATCCTCAGGTGGTCGCGGCCGTTGTCAGCGATGTGGGGCCGATCGGGTCCCACCCGGACGAGATGCGCCGTACCCGGCCTGCGAAGACGACGCTCCTTGAAGAAAGGGGCTGTCATGGCCTGGCTCATGATCATTGTCGCCGGTCTGTTCGAGGTCGCCATGGCCTACTCGCTCAAGCACGGCAACGGATTCTCCGTACTGCTGCCGAGCATCGGCTTCTTCGTCTTCGCCGTGCTCAGCTTCGGCCTGCTGGCATTGGCGCTCAGGACTCTCGAAATCGGTACGGCCTACGCGGTCTGGACAGGCATCGGAGCCGTCGGCACGGCCGCTCTCGGCATGATCGTGCTGGGAGAAGACGTGTCCGTCATCAAGATCGCCTCGATAGCGCTGATCCTCCTCGGCGTTGTCGGTCTCAACCTGGCGGGTGGCAGTCACTGACGCCTTGACGCCAGATGCGGGTCCGAGGGCCCGGGGCGTCGTCGCGGGTGCACACGCCCGTGGAGCTGCGCGGGCGTGCGGCCATGATCCTTTCTAGTTCGCCGGTCCGCTCGCTAGGCATTTCTTCTCTACTCTGTGCTACTGTATAGTGGTACTCGGTACTACAAAGTACTAGGAGATCGAAGAGGAACCACGATGGACGACCTGACGGAGATGCTGAAGGGCACGCTTGAGGGCTGCGTGCTGGAAATCATCGGCAGCGAGGAGACCTACGGGTACGCCATCACGCGTCGGCTGAATGAACTCGGCTTCGCCGACGTCGTCGAGGGGACGGTTTACACCATCCTGTTGCGGCTGGAGAAGAACAAGCTCGTCCAGGTGACGAAACGACCGTCCGGGGTGGGCCCGCCGCGCAAGTTCTATGCGCTCAACGACGCGGGGCGGCAAGAGCTCACGAGGTTCTGGGCGAAATGGGAGTACGTCACATCACGGATCGACAAGCTCAAGGAGGGCGGGAGATGAACTTCTGGGAGGCCATGACAGGCAGCGATCTCACCAGGGACTGGAAGGCGTTCGAAGTCCGGGCCGCGGCATTGCCGGCCGAATACCGGGCGGCGTGGGAAGAGATCAAGGGTCATCTTTTTCCCTACGGGGACTTCTCGGGTCGCAACCTGATGCCGATCCTCGACAGCGCCCTGGGGTTGCTCGAAGAGACGGCGGCCGATGAGCAGAGCATTCACGAGGTGCTGGGTGACGACATCGCGGGCTTCTGCGCGGCGCTGGTCGGCGGAGAAGGGGCTCGGAGCTATCGCGACCGGTGGCGCGAGCAGTTGAACAGGAACGTCGCAAGGAAACTGGGCCGGCTAGGAGGCTGACGTGGGCATCCAAGACATCATCGAGGGCAAGAAGCAGTGGCGGGCGCATATGGCGCGGGTCAAGGCGCTCCCGCCGGACTACCGGATCGTCTACAAGGAGATTCAGAAGTACCTCTTCAAGGTCGGACCGATCGACCTGTTTGACGGGTCCCTGCTCACAGGGATCCTCGATTTCTTCGAGGAGGGCGTCGCGGCCGACAGGGGAGTCCTGGAACTCATCGGCAACGACGTCGCTGCCTTCTGCGACGATCTGATCAAGGACTCGCGCACCTACGCGGACATCTATCAGGAGTCCATCAGCGGGGAAGCCGGCTCGGCCGAGAAGTAACACCGTCGACCGGTGCCAGGCGGAGTTCTTCCGGCCCCTGGCCATCGACAGCCCGCTTGCCGCTGCGCGCGCCGAGTCGCGCCGCTTGTCTCCCGCCGAAGCCGGCGTCGCGGTCGCCCGCGGCGCTCGATTGGTGGACACCCGTCCGCGCGTCCAGCGGGCGGCCGACGGTGAGATCCCAGGGGCCCGGGGAGGGCTCTGTGGGCGCCGAATCGTCCCTCGGGGGGCGTGTCAGGCCGGTGGGGTGGGCGGGCCTGCCGCAATGTCGTGTCAGCGTCCATGTCAGCACGGCAACGGGCTGGTATCAGCGCGTTCGGCGATGGTGGATGCCATGAACAGTTCAGCGATCGCACTCGTGGCCGCGGGGCGCTCCCGCCTCGGCCGCGACGATCGAACTCTCCAGTGATCCGGCGGAGCCCGTCTTCGCCCAAGGGATGACGGACTCACTCACGAACGGCGATCAGGCCGCCCGCACCCACACGCTCAGACCTCTGCTATTCGGTATTGCTAAGTACTGGTAGTCAGTGTTACTTTATACCGGTAGTCAGTAGCGCTAAATAGCCGCCCGAGGGTCTACGAGCGGAACCGCTTCGCCACTGCCATCGAGCGTGCCGTCGGCGAGAACACCACGAAAAAGGACAGGACGGACTGATGACGACACAACAAGCTGCGGCGATCCAGGTGCAGGGCCTGGAGAAGGCGTACAAGGAGCTGCGGGTGCTGCGCGGCGTGGACTTCGACGTGGCGCGGGGCAGCATCTTCGCCCTGCTCGGCTCCAACGGGGCCGGCAAGACCACGGTCGTGAAGATCCTGTCCACGCTGCTCAAGGCCGACGCGGGGACGGCACGGGTGAACGGCTTCGACGTCGCCACCCAGGCCGCGGACGTACGCGAATCGATCAGCCTGACCGGGCAGTTCGCCGCCGTCGACGAGATCCTCAGCGGGCGGGAGAACCTCGTGCTGGTCGCCCGGCTGCGGCATCTCAAGAAGCCCGGCGAGATCGCCGATGACCTGCTCGCCCGCTTCTCACTCACCGATGCGGGCGGACGCAAGGTCGCGACGTACTCCGGCGGCATGCGCCGGCGCCTGGACATCGCGATGAGCCTCATCGGGAACCCGCCGATCATCTTCCTCGACGAGCCGACCACCGGCCTCGACCCCCAGGCCCGCATCGAGGTCTGGCAGGCCGTCAAGGAGCTCGCCGACCGCGGCACAACGGTGCTGCTCACCACGCAGTACCTGGACGAGGCCGAACAACTCGCCGACCGGATCGCGATCCTCCACGAAGGCCGGATCATCGTCAACGGCACCCTGGACGAGCTCAAGCAACTGCTCCCGCCCGCCAAGGTCGAATACATCGAAAAGCAGCCGACCCTCGAGGACGTCTTCCTCACCCTCGTCGGCACGAAGGCATAAGGAACAACAATGAGCAAGCATTTCCTCACCGACACCACCGTCCTGCTGGGACGATCCCTGCGCCACATCACGCGCAGCCCGGACACCATCATCACGACCGCGATCATGCCGATCGCCATGATGCTGATGTTCGTCTACGTGTTCGGCGGCGCGATCAGAACAGGGTCGGACTCGTATGTGAATTACATGCTGCCCGGCATCCTGCTCATCACGGTCGCCTCGGGCATCGCCTACACCGCATACCGGCTGTTCATGGACATGAAGGGCGGCATCTTCGAGCGCTTCCAGTCCATGCCGACCGCGCGCTCGTCGGTGCTGTGGGCGCACGTGCTGACCTCGCTGGTCGCCAATCTGATCTCGCTCGTGGTCGTGACGCTCGTCGCCCTGCTCATGGGCTTCCGCTCGGGGGCGGGAGTGCTGGCTTGGCTGTCGGTGGCGGGCATCCTGATCCTGTTCACCCTGGCGCTGACCTGGATCGCCGTCATCCCCGGCCTGTCGGCCAAGACCATGGAAGGCGCCAGCGCCTTCTCCTACCCGCTCATCTTCCTGCCCTTCCTCAGCTCGGCGTTCGTGCCCACCGACACCATGCCCGGCCCGCTGCGCGTCTTCGCCGAGAACCAGCCGGTCACCTCCATCGTCAACGCCATCCGCGCCCTGTTCACCCAGCAGCCGGTCGGCACCGACATCTGGATCGCCCTGGCCTGGTGCGTCGGCATCCTCGTCGTCGCCTACGCCTTCGCCATGAACACCTACCGCCGCAAGATCTCCTAAGCCACGTGCGGCAGCTACTGCTCCTTGCCCGTGCGAGCGACGAACGACCTCCCCGGCCGACGCGGAAGCGATCTGAGCCGGGGAGTCGTTTTCCGGCCACTCGGAAGCCAGCTGGGCCGGAAGTCCACGCGGGCGGTCTCACCGTCTCGTCACGGCGGCCGGCCCCCTCCACCGGAGGAGCGTCTCCCTGGACAGAGGCCGACCCCGTGCGGCGGTTGGGGCCCACCGGGCCTGCCGTAAAAGCTGTAGAAGCGGTAAAAGGACGTCAGCCGTTCAGTGCGGCGGAGAGGGTTACCACCGCGCTGACCAGGAGGGCCGCCAGCACCACCTTGCGGAAGCGGTCCGGATCGATGCGGCGGAAGACCGCGTTGCCGGCGAACCACCCCAGCTGCACGATCGGCAGGCCCACCACTCCGATCCAGATCGACTGGGTGTTCACCTCGCCGGCCACGGCGAATCCGACCAGACTCAGCACGCTGGTGCCGGCGAACACCACCGAGAGGGTGGCGCGGAACTTGGTGGGGTCGTAGCCCATGCCCTGGAAGGCGGCGACCATCGGTGGCCCATTGGTGCCGGTCGAGGTGGAGAGCGCACCGGAGATGAAGCCGACTCCCACCAGTACGGGAACATTCCCCGGCACCTTCACGCGCCGCCACACCATCACCGTGCAGCCCAGGACTCCGACCCCGATGAGCGCCGTGAGCACTCGCTCGGACGTCACTCCATAGACCCAGAGGCCGAGCGGCATGCCGAGCACGATGCCGGCCATGGCGATCATGGCCACCTTCCACTCGGCGTGGTGACGCTGCCGCACGGCGATCGTGACGGTCATGGCCAGGGCGGACATCGTCGTGGCGACCACCGCTGTATGAGGGTCGACCGTGAGGGCCAGTAGGGGAGTGGCGACGAGGGCGTACCCGAATCCGGTCACCGCGTGCACTGTTGAAGCGATCAGGATAATCACGGCGGCAGCTAGCAGCGTGGACACCTGCCACACTTTGCCATGATCTACTGAAATGAACCAGTATTCTCGGAAAATTTGCCTCTGGCGGTTGGCGTTGCGATATATGGAGACTGTCCGGGATGGGGTAGTTACACGTTGGTAAATGGTTGGCCCTTGTACTTCGTCACTTGTCAATAGGAGCGAATGAAATGGGTGGTCAGGAGCCTGCGAGCTACATTGTCAGCCCGGCACTCGATGGTGGCCAGGCCGTCATCTTCGTTCCCGGTCTGGGCGGCCGGACGAAGTTCGTGGAGCGGTGGAACGAGCCGGGCCAGGAACCTGTCGTCCGCCGGGCCAACTGGAGCGAGCCGATGAATGTGCCCTCCGTCGACGAGCGCGGCGCGGCGCTCGCGGTCCTCATCGCGGACTCTGGCGCCACGGATGTCGTGCTCGTGGGCCACAGCATGGGTGCTCTGGTCTGCCTGGAGGCGGCCAAACACCTGGAGCGACAGCTTCGCGGCACCGTCGTCATGTGCCAGTATCCGCCGCATCGCACGCCGGTCTCGCCTTTGGCGGAGCTGCCGGACCGGGCATTGGCCGAGGAGTTGGAGGCGCCGTCACACATCATGGAAACGGCGGCTCTCCCCGAGTACGCACGTCTCTGGCGGTCTGAATATCAGCTGCTCAATCGCTATCTTGAGACAGATCCGCGGCCGATGCTCAACGCGCCGATAATCGCGGTCGGCGCCAAGGATGATGCGAGCTCATGGAACACCGAGTGTCTCAATGACTGGAGCCAGTACACGACAGAATGGCTGTCGGTCCACATGATCGACGGCGGCCACCAGATCGTCGAGCAATTGCCTCCCGAGACTCTTCACGAATGGGTCAGGAAGGTTCGTGGCTGAACGCCGCTATGACGTCAGCCGGCGCAGTTCGGCGGCCAGCTCAGCCACCGTCGGGTGGTCGAAGATCACCGCGATGCCGACGTCCACACTGAAAGCCCTGCGGATCTCCTCGACCAGACCCACCGCGGCGAAGGAGTCGCCGCCCAGCTCGAAGAAGTCCTCGTCGGGGCGGACCGACTCCACACCGAATTCGGCGCACCACATCTCCGTCAGCCGAGCTTCGAGCGACGCCTCGTCCGATGGCGCTCCATCCGAGACCCGCTCGGGCGCACGTGCCATGGCCGTCGGCTGTTCAGAGGCGTCGGCGTCGGCGGAGTCTGGCATGCCCTCGGGGGAGTTCTTCAGGACCGAGTCCTCCCCCGACATGGTGATCGCCACTTGTCTGTGGCTGGGCCGACCCAGGAGGCGCAGCAGCATGCTGACCCCGGTCGCGGGCGTGATCCCGTCGTCGGGCGATGACGGGGCATCGGCGCCTCGCTCTTCACGAGAGTCACGAGAGGTCTCGGGGGCGACCATGGATTCGTCGACGCGGCGCATCGTGAAGCCCCTGACCTCGACGGCGACGTCACCGCCGGCCGTCAGCACGTCGATGTCCGCCACGATCGTGTCCGAACCGCTCGGGCGCCGGCGGATGTGGCTGTATGCGAGCCCCGGTATCGACCGGTGCACCACGATCGACTGGTACGCGAAGGGCGCGTGCGGAGGCTCAAGGTCAGGATCCCGCGCCAGCGACACCGCCGCGTCCAGAAGGGTGGGATGCAGCGCGTGCTCGTCGAGCTCATGGTCGAACGCCTCGGGAAAGGTGAGTACGGCGAGCTTCGTGCTGATGTCCTCCCCGGAGGTCCAGATCTCCTCTCCCGGCCATCGCGGCCCGATGGTGAACAGCCGGTTCTCCGCGTCGTTCACGGGTATCCGCCGCTCGGGCAGCGACGCGCGCAGCCCGTCCAGGTCCACCGTGTCCGCCCCGGCGTCCACCAGCAGGATCTCCCCCGTCGTGTGGACGCGGTAGCCGTCAGGAGAGTCGGGGGAGAGCGGCGCGGTGCGAACGGTGAATCGCCAGAGGTCCTCGTGCGGCTCGAAGCCGACCTCGAGTGACACCGGCTCCGGGGTGGTGATCGGCTTCCGGAAGACCATGTGACGCAACTGCGCGGGCCGCCCGTTCGGGCGATCGATCGCCTCGTGGAAGGCGCGCAGGACGAAGTCCACCTGGGCCGTGCCCGGCAGTACCGGTACGCCGTCCATACGGTGTTCGTCCAGGATCGGATAGTTCTCGGCCGACAGCGGGGTCGACCACCAACGCACATCCGATGATGTGTCTTGCGGTGGCCGCCCTTGGCGGGCAGCCATACCGACCTCGGCCCACGAGGGCCAGTTGATGGTCATCGAGGCGCAGCCTGCCAAGGGCTGCCGGCGTACCACCGCATCGAGGAAGGCGTTCGCCGCCGCGTAGTCGGCACCGCCGACCAAGCCCCTGAGCGCCGCGCGGCTGGAGAAGGCCACGAAGAAGTCGAGGTCCGCCCGGCCCCGCAGCACCTCGACCAGCGCCAACGTACCGTGGACCTTCGGTGCGAGCGTTCGCGACACCTGCTCCCGCGTCCGGAACTGGAGCATGCCCCCTCCCGCCACGCCGGCCAGGTGGAAGACCCCGTTGATGCCCCCGAAGGAGTCCGACGCCTGGTCGATCACCCGGCGCAGCGCGGCCACGTCGGTCACGTCGCATGCCTCGACGCGGCACTCGGCGCCGAGAGCCCGGATTTCGGCGAGCTCGGCTTCGTGCCCGCCTGCCACATGGCGGCCCAGCAGCAGCAACCGTGGTCGCAGACCGGTGTCCGCCAGGCCGCGCGCCACCGCCAGACCGAGGCCACCCAGTCCGCCGGTGATCACATAGGCACCCCTGTGCCGCAGGTCGACAGGGCCCGCACCGTCAGGGACGAACTCCCGCTCCCCGGGCACCCAACGCCGATCCCCCCGCAGGGCGACGATCTCGGATCGCTTCCGGCCGCCCAGCTCCGCGATCAGCCGCTCGTCTGTCACGCCGTCTTGGATGTCGACGAGCTTGCACATGGCGCGCGGGTTCTCAAGGATGTAGCTCCGCAGGAGCCCGAGCAGCATGGCCCGCACCGGGTGCACGTTCTCGCCGCCTGTCACGTCAGCGGACAGCTCGGTGATGACCAGGACGTCGCGAGCGCGCTTGTCGGGCGCCCGTCGCGCCGCTTCCTGCAGCAGGTCGACGATTCGCTGGAAACCGGTGTCGAGCTGGTCGTCGATGCCGCTCAGGCCGGGTTCGGCCAGGTCGCCGCCGAGCTGCGTCGCGTCGATGATGAGCTCCGGGTATCGCCGCGAGTCTCTCAGCTCGTCCAGCAGCCGGACGACGTCCGCATCGTGGCGGGGACGGATCACGAACTCCGAGCTCCGGTCCACTGCGCCCGAAACGGCTCCCGAATAGTCCGCTGCTCCCGAATAGGCGGAACCGTGCCGTACCAGCAACGCGTCCTCCAGACCGGCCCTGCCGAGCAGGCCGATCAGCTCGGCGGCTCGTCGCGCATCGTCGGGCAGGAATACCAGTGGCCGGTCCCAGACCTCGGTGTGCCCGGCCGACGCGGCCTCCACCCACGTGGGCAGACGGAACACCGCGCGGCCCGCTGGTTCCCGCGCCTCGTGGACGGGCGCGGGGCCGCTCGGAGACTCGATCCAGTACCGCTCGCGCTGGTACGGGTAGCCCGGCAGAGGTACGCGTTCACCCGTCGCGGCCAGCGCCGACCAGTCCACATCGGCGCCAAGGGTCCACAGCCGGGCCAGCGCGTGAAGGAACGAGCTGCGTTCGGTGGCGCCCTTGGACGGCCCGCTCGGCAGCGTCGGCACCGTCAAATGCCGCTTGGTGCGCACCTGAGGATGTGAGCGCGCCAGGGTGGTGAGCGTCCGCCCGGGACCCACCTCCACCAGCACGCGGTCACCGTCGGACAACACAGCCTCAAGCGCCTGCTTGAACAGGGCGGGCTGGGTGAGCTGCCGGCTCCAGAAGTCCACGCTGCTCACCAGGCCGCCTGTGGACGCGGAGTAGAGCTTCCACCGAGGACGACGTAACTCGATGCCGTCGAAGGCCGGCCGCGCGCCTCCGGGTGACTCGCCCATCGCTCGGGCGCTCACCAGCCGTACCGCTTCCGGAAGGGTGAACACCTCGGCGAGCGTGGCGGCCGCGAACTCCCCGACGCCGTGGCCGAGCAGCGCGTCGGGCTCGATGCCCAGGGCCAGCCACAGCCGCCCCAGCGCGTACTCGACGCTGAAGAGCGACGGCTCTTCCGGCGCCCGCTCCCAGATCTGCCGCTGGGGCAGGCCGCAGGCATCGAAGAGAGCGAAGCACTCGTCGAGTGCCTCGCTGAACGCTGGTTCGGTGCGATAGAGCTCCGCCGCCATGTGGGCGTGCCGCGCCCCTTCGCCCGGGAACAGGAAGACGGTGCTTCGGTCTGCCTGCTCCTCCGGGGTGACGATTCGCCTCCCGTGGTCACGTACGGCATTGGCCGCGTCGGACATGCTCTCGACCACCACAGCGCCTCGCACCGGGTGCGGCGTACGCCCCTGCCGCAGCGTGAACGCGACGCTGGAGAGCGGGTCCGCGCTCTCCTTGAAGGAGCGGGCAAGCTGCTCCGGGTACGCCTCGGCCGCGGACGGCGTCCGTCCTGACCACACGATCAGCTGCGTAGGCCCCGGAGCGGGGTCGACCACGCGGGGCGGCGGCTCTTCGAGTATCGCGTGCGCGTTCGTGCCGCCGATGCCGAAGGAGCTGACCCCTGCCAGGCGTCGCTGCCCGGCCGATCGAGGCCAGGGCCGCAGCGTGTCGTTGACGAAGAAGGGTGAGCTCCCGAGCTCGAGGAACGGGTTCACCTCCGTGAAGTTGACGCTCGCGGGGATCTGCTCATGATCGAGCGACAGCGCCGCTTTGATCAGCGACGTGATCCCTGACGCGTGACCCAGGTGGCCCACGTTTCCCTTGATCGATCCGATGGGACACCGCCCGGGTGCGAGTCCCGACGTCGCCCGAGCGCTGAACGCCTTCCTCAGCGCCGCGATCTCGATGGCGTCACCCAGTCGAGTAGCGGTGGCGTGCGCCTCCACGTACCCGATGTCCTCGGGACCCACGCCGGCCAGCTCCATGGCTCTCAGCACGACCTCCGCCTGCCGATCGGCGCTGGGCGCGGTGAAGCCGACCTTGTTCGCGCCGTCGTTGTTGACGGCCACAGCCCGGATCACCGCGGTGATCCGATCGCCGTCTGCCATGGCGTCGGCGAGCCGCTTGAGCACCACGACGCCGACGCCGCTGCCGAAGATCGTGCCGGTGGCCGCCGCGTCGAAGGGGCGGCAGTGGCCGTCCCGGCTCAGCGGGCCGTCCTGGGCCCACCAGTACCCGTGACCGACGGGGAACTCGACGTCGGCACCGCCGGCCAGAGCGACGTCGCACTCGTGGAGTCGGAGCGCGTTCACGGCGAGATGTACGGCCACGAGCGAGCTCGAACACGCGGTCTGCACGGTCATGCTGGGGCCGTGCAAGTTCAGCTTGTACGAGACCAGCGTGGACGCGCTGTCAGGGTTGTTCCACATGCCGGCCGCCATGCCGGTGGCACTCCGGAGCGCCTCAAGGTTTCCGAGGATGCGGCCGACCCCGTAGCGGTTCGCGGCGACCGACGAGAACACACCTGCCTTACCAAGCCTCAAGGCGTCATAACCGGCGTTCTCGACAGCGGCGTGCGAGGTCTCCAGGTACAGCCGTAGCTGCGGGTCGCACACCTCGGCCTCACGCCGGTTCAGGCCGAAGAACCCGGCGTCGAACAGGTCGATGCCCTCAGGCTCGGCCACCGCCCGCACGTAAGCCTGGTCGTCCAGCGCTTCACGCGACACGCCGCTCGACCGGAGCTCGTCCTCGGACGGGAAGCGCACCGCCTCCTCGCCGGCCACGAGGTTCCGCCAGAGCCGCTGGGTGTCGACCGCTCCCGGGAAACGACCGGCCATCCCGATGATCGCGATCGGCTCAACGAGGTTGCCCATATCGTCCGCCCTCCGATTCGCTTGCTGCCGCTCCGTACGGGGAGCGAGCCGTCGCGGGGTCAGGACACGTCGTCCAGGTTCTCCCGCAGGTAGTTGGCAAAGGCATTCAGGGTGGGGTAGCGAAAGACCAGCAGGGGAGAGATCTCCGTGCCGAGCTGTACGGAGACCTCCGACACGAACCGCATGAGGGACATCGAGGTGAAGCCGGCCTCGAAGAAGCCGTCGTCAGGGTCGATCCGGCCGTCGCTGCGGCCTTGGCCGAGAGCGGAGCGCGCGCTCTCGTGCAGTACCTCCCACAGCGTCGCCGCGGGGTCCTCAGCCTGTGCGGCGTCCACGACCGCCGGTTCGTCTGGCAATGAGTCGCGCACCTCGATGCTCGAGGGCACGACCGCGGGGTCCAGGTGGGCGTGGAGCGCCGCACGAAGCTCGTCGCTGTCGATCGCCGTCGTGGAGCTCCCTACGACGGTCAGGCGTACGGATCCGACTCCGCTGCTGTCTTCGACGAACGTCGCCACCGCTTCGGCGACACCGGCGACCAGGGCGGCCGCGCCCTCGATCTCGTCCAGCTCCACCCGCGCGCCGTTGACCTGGACCTGCCGGTCCGCCCGGCGTACGAAGCACATCGAGCCGTCCGGTAGCCGACGGACGATGTCGCCGGTGTCGTACCAGCGGCCGTCAGGGCCGGTGGTCAGCAGCGGGGTCCCGTCCGTATAGCCGAGTGCGCAGGCGGCGGCTTCCACGTGCAGCCGGCCTTCCGGACTCTCGCCGCCGGCCGTGTCGATGGGCACGATCTTGACCACGGCATGGTCGAGCGCGCGCCCGATGGGAACCGGGTCCTCACCCGCCACCCCCTTACCGGGCGGCACCTGGTGCACGCACACGACCTGCGGCGTCTCCGACGCGCCGTAGCAGTTGGCGATGGTGGCCTGTGGGGCGAACCGTGCCGTCGACCGCAGCGCCGCTGCCGTGAGCCGGGCCCCCACCGAGCAGACCACCCGCAGGCTGTCGACGGGGAGACCCGACGAGCCCGCCATGAGCTGGAGGAGGACCGGCGAGCCCTGGAGCACGGTGATGGAATGCTTCGAGAGCCAGGCCGCCAGCAGCCGGGGATCCGCGGCCGTGCGACTGTCGGGAATGAACAACGTCGCACCGGTGAGCCAGGGCGCGATCAGCTCTCGCAGGCTCGGATCGTGGCCGGGCCTGCTGAGAAAGGCGATCCGATCTGATTCGTCCATGGGCAGTTCCTTGAAGAACGCCATACTGGCGGCCTCGAAGGCCGCTCGTCCGACGACGATCCCCTTGGGCCTGCCCGTCGTGCCGGACGTGAAGAGGATATGACTGACTCCTCCCACATCCTCTTCGTCCTCTTCGTCGAACCCACGGAGTCCGTGGAGCCCATCGAGTCCATCGCCCCCATCGAGGCGCGAGGGTGACGGGACACCGTCGTCCAGCAGCTCCAGGCCGGCCGGGGCGGACGATGGTCCGAAGGTCGCCACGGCGCCAGTGGCCGTCAATGCTCCACGCACCCGCGCGGCACCCCAGTCTCCCAGGATCGCCGGGACGGCTCCCGCGCTCCAGAGCCCCACGATCCGCGCGACGAACTCCGGGCTCCGGTCCGCCGGCACGCCCACCACGCGGCGCGTCAGGTGGTGACCCCGCACGACGCCGCTGATGTCCTCGCTGAGCGCGGCGACGTCGCCGAAGGTGATGCCACGATCTTCGTGAACCAGGGCGACCCTGCTCAGGTCACGAGGCACCCGTCCGAGAAGTCCTGGGGGGACGGCGCTGGTGGCGGTGTTGGTCGCGGTGTTGGATGTGGTGCTGGTCGTCGTTCTGGTCGTGTCACGGACGGGGCCGGCCGGCTCGTCCACTCGGCTCACGCTAACCTCCCTCGTGGGCATGACATCCAGCCCGTCGGATCGATGTTGCGTTCACAGCAGCTCATCCCACGCCGAGTGAAAGTACCTGGGGTGAGCGCTGCGTAGTTCGCGCCAGTGCTGCCTGCGGTTCTCCGCCGGCGTGGTGTCGATCTGGCCGTTGGGGCCGCCTCCGGCCGTCGCCCACGCCAGGTGCACCAGCGGGAGCACGGCCGAACCACGCCGGGCCTTGCCCAGCTCCGCCCCGGCGCCGGTGACGACTCTCGACAGCCCCACCGAATAGGCGTACTTGATGGGTTCGTAGACCGCCGCGTTGAAGTACACGAACGGGTCCGGCGCCTCGTCATCGAGGCGCCCGAAGTCCGTAACGTACAGCCGGTCATGCCAGCGGCACATGACTCCAGCACCGACGAGACGACCCCGCACACGGCACAGCACAGCCATCGACGAGGCGTCTCCCAGCGCGGCCGAGTACGCGGACAGGCGTCGCGTGACCGCCTCCACGCTGTACGCCATCCCGTGCTTGGCCCGCACGTTCACGATCATCGGCGCGATGGTCGTGATGGCTTCACCGAGAGGTACGGTCTCGGCCGCACAGTCCTTGGCGAAGAGCCCGACCTCCCTGCGGACGCTGGTGCGGGTGTTCCGTGGCAGCGTCGCCAGGTAATCCTCGAAGTCCCCACCGGGGAGCTCCAGTTCAGTCTGCGCGACGCTCGCCAATCGATGATGGTCTCCGTCGCCGACGACCGGAGCGAGGTCTCTCCACGCGGAGGCGTCGAGGAACAAGAAGAAGGTGTACGGAAGCCCGCGCTCGACCGCGACGGCGCGGGCGGCATCCCGAAGTGCGTGCAGGACCATTGTCCTGGTCGAAGTCGGCAGGGTGCGGTCCACGATGAGCCGCGTACTGAATCCCGCGCAGGAACCGGCCAGCAATCCCAGCCGGCCGTCGAGCGAACTCGCGGCGTGCAGCAGGTCTTGGAAGTGGAGCTCCGGCCAGTACAGGTAGTCACCACGACTGGGGAGCGAGTCATAGAGGGGAAGGGCACCGACGATTCGCGGATGCCCAGATTGTCGGGCGATCAGGTACATGACGGGCCCGTCACCGGATCGCTCAAGAGCCGTCAGCCACGCACGACTCTGGAACATGTCCCGCGGGTCAGCGACGTCATCCCACACGCACCCGGCGACGTCGTCCAACGAGGGGACGCGCTCGACCGTCACGAGCCCGGCCGCTTCTGGCGACATCTCCGGAATTTCCTGATGCTTCATCGAAACCCGGCAGTCATACCGTCACCTGGCCCCGTGATGGAGCCATTCGCGCAGGTCTGGCTCCGCGAGCTCGGCTATCCGACGGTCGTAGTGTGCTCGATCCTCATCGGTGAGGAACTGCTGCCATTGGCCCGACTTACCACTGCGGAAAAAGCGTTTGTGATCGCGGATGTAGCCCAGCTGCTCGTCGGGTGCGAGTTCATCGGCGCGATTGCGCATCTGCTGGAACGTGGCGGCCTCGACCAGTTCCGGCCACTTGCTCTCGTCGATCTCGATGCCGAGCCGTTCGGCGAGCCGTCGCATCTGGCCGGCGAGATCGTTGGAGAGGTCGGCGTAGTGGAGCAGAATGACATTCGGCTCCGCGCGGCGAATCCATGCGCGGCTCTGCGTCCAGATCAGCGCACGCAGCGAGTCGAGATTGTCGTACGGCGAGTCGTCGTTGTCCACCCAGCGTAATAAGTACTCTCGTTCGTCGAGGAAGTCCCTCTCGTCATGATCGTCGACCTGGACTTCAGCCGCCGCGTTTCCGGGGTGGGCGGCCTGATGGATCAATCGACGAATCACGTCACGCTTGAGATTCTTGCCGTGGCTGCGCAGGGAGATGGCGACATCGCGCGGGTCCCGCCCCACCGTGATGTAGGTGACCTGCGGGTCGACCGGGATGCCGTCGAGCGGAATGTGGGTTTTGATGAAACGGCGGTGTTGCTGCGCGGCGAGGTTGTCCCAAACCTCCTGTTTCGGACGCACGAGCATGTCGATCCACGGTGAGAGGCTCGACAGTGGCGCGGGTAGCTGGGGCGTCTGGAAAATCAGGAGCGCGCAGATCGTCTGGGTCCAGGTGGTGCCGCATTTGGCCGGCGAATTAATGACAATATCGCCGGGCCGGAATTCGAACGCGTCCCACCGGGAGCTGTCTTCCATCGGTGTGAGGTAATGGACTGGATGCGTCGTCATCAACGTGAGTTTAATCACATTATGAGAGTTAAGGAAGGTATGTGATTGCCTGTGTGCATTCAGTGATAATAATGCGCAAATTGATGACATTTCCGATCTGACTGCAGGGGAATTCCAGCCACAACAAATCCCCTGGTGGGACATGGTCATTTCGCTGGCATTTGGCGAGAATCGCGCTCGTTGCCGGGGCCCGGCCGCTCACGCGCATGGTGGGCTCATCCACTGCGCAGGGAGTAGGCGGTCACACTCTTGGGCAGGTCGGCGACGCGTGACAGGGCGCCGGTGTGGATGTTCCAGCCGAGCAGCCTGTCCCCGCTCTCGACGATCACCGTGTCCTGGCCGATCCAGCCGCGCACGGGGCACCCGCCCTTCCCGCACCTCCTGCCGGAAGAATCTCCCCAGGGCAGGAGCAGCGTCCTGGCCACCCGTCCCGTGGCGATGTCGGCCACGACGACCACGTCGGCTTCCTTCGCCTGGTCGTGGCGGGCGAACGCGGACCTGGCGACGAGGCCGCCGCGCTGCCATCCGTGGTTGCCCAGGACGCCCACGGGCATGCCGCCCTTGTCGGTGATGTCCCGGACGTTCAGTGCCACCTCCGACCCGCCCTCCTGGATGACCGTCCAGCCGCCTTTGGCGGGCGAGACGATCCTGAGGTCGCGGTAGCCCGCGACACCCGTGAATCCCTTGTACGGCTGCCGCCGCGCCTTCCCCGTGGACAGGTCGAGCTGGTAGTTCGCCTCCTCCTGCTCGACGAGGAGTTGGTCGCCGCGCCAGAGCACCATCTCGTTGAACCCGGGCACCGGGTAGCGCCTGGCCTGGCCGATCACGAGGTCGACGACCACCACCTCGTCCTTCTGCGGGAAGGCGGCCATCGTCCCGTCGGGGGCGAGCGAGTTGGGCTTCAACGGAGTCCCGCCGTTGCCGGCCGAATCCACGAAATCACCCAGCTTCACATCGAGAGGGATGCGCCCGCCGGATTTCATGATGTAGATCCGCCCGTCGCCGTACTCGGCCAGCGCCAGGACGGGCCCGGAAACGGTGGTCACGACGGGGATGTCGGCCCACCTCTCCGGCAGCGCGGTCGCCAGGGTGGGCAGTCCCGCCTCGCCGCTGGGCGGCGGAGCTGTGTCCATGGGGGGAGTCGGCGGGATCGTGGCCGTGGGTGTGGGCGTGACGCTGGGATACACGGTGACGCCGCGCTCGACCGGCTCCGGGGACACGACGATCCCCACCACGACGAGAACGGTGACCGTCGCGGCCGCCGCGAGCACCGTCCACCGGCGGCGAGTACGGCTCCGCGTGCCCTGCCGCCACAGCTCGCCCGCGCGGGACGACCCCTCGGGCAGAGTCTCGGCGAGATCATTGAAGAGCTCCCGCAGCCCCTGGTCGGTCATATCAACACCTCTTCCAGCTCGGGAGCGACCTCGCGTAACCGCTTCAGGGCCGCGTGCGTCTGGCTCTTGACCGTCCCGGACGAGACTCGGAGGATCGCCGCGACCTCCCCGACCGGCAGGTCTTCGTAGAAGCGCAGCACCAGCACCGCCCGCTGCTTCACCGGCAGCCTGGCCAGCGCGCGGGCGAACACCACCTTCAGGTCCGACGCTTCCGAGGTGTCGTGATCCGCCTGCTCGGGCGGCTCTCCGTAGGCGAATTCCCGTCGCCGCCGCCAGGTGGACGCCACGTCCCTGTACAGGGTGGTACGCACGTAATTGACCGGGTCGGTATGTACTTTCGACCAGCGGCGCGCCAGCTTGATCAGGGCATCCTGGAGTACGTCCTCGGCCAGATGCCTGTCACCGCTGATGAGGATGGCGGCACGCAGCAGCCGCGGGTGCCAGGCGGCGACGAAGGCCTCGAACGCCTCGGAATCCGTCATATAGACAAGACGCCCGAGAGGGGATGAACGGTTGGGGCTTCTACGAAATCAGCCGTTGCCAAAGGGGCCCGCGCTGAGGAGCGGGCCCCTTTGGACCTCCACGGTCGGAGGAGTGGGCAATACGGACGTTGGGCCGGACGTCAGCGGTTGGGGGACAGGCCCAGCTGGAGGCCCTTCAGGCTGCTGGAACGCTTGCTCAGCCCGGCGGCGATCGTGCGGAGCTCGGCCGCGGCCGGAGAGTCGGGGTCGGTCAGGACCAGCGGCTTGCCCTCGTCCCCGCCCTCGCGGAGGCGCAGGTCGATGGGCACCTGGCCCAGAAGGGGGACCCGAGTCCCCAGTGTCCGGGTCAGAGCGTCGGCCACCGTCTGGCCGCCACCCTCGCCGAAGACCGAGATGCGCTCGTCGCAGTGCGGGCACGGCAGCCAGGCCATGTTCTCGATGACGCCGGCGATCTGCTGGTGCGTCTGCGCGGCGATCGAGCCCGCCCGCTCGGCCACCTCGGCGGCGGCCATCTGCGGGGTGGTGACCACGAGAAGCTCGGCCGACGGCAGCCGCTGCGCCACCGAGATGGCGATGTCACCGGTGCCCGGCGGCAGGTCGAGCAGCAGGACGTCGAGGTCGCCCCAGTAGACGTCGGCGAGGAACTGGTGGAGCGCGCGGTCGAGCATCGGCCCGCGCCAGACCACCGCGCTGTTGCCCTCGGGCTTGAACATGCCCACCGAGATGACCTTGATGTCATGCGCCACCGGCGGCATGATCATGTCTTCGACCTTGGTGGGGCGCTCCGAGGCGCCGAGCATGCGCGGGACGCTGTGGCCGTAGATGTCGGCGTCGACGATGCCGACCTTGAGCCCGCCGGCGGCCATGGAGGCGGCCAGGTTGACGGTGACGGACGACTTGCCGACCCCGCCCTTGCCGCTGGCCACCGCGAAGACGCGGGTCAGCGAGCCCGGCTGGTTGAAGGGGATCTCCTTCTCGGGGCCCCGATCGCCGCGCAACGTGGTCTGGAGCTTCTTGCGCTGCTCGGTGCTCATCACATCGAGCTCGATCTCGACGCCAGTGACACCCTCGAGTTTGGTCACCGAAGTGGCGACGTCGCGGCGGATCGTGTCCTTCATCGGACATCCGGCCACGGTGAGGTAGACACCCACGCGAACGACACCGTCGGCACCGATGTCGATGCTCTTGACCATTCCGAGATCGGTGATCGGGCGACGGATCTCGGGGTCGATGACGGTGGCTAGAGCGGCCGTCACCAGTTCCTGTGTTGGTGCCATCTAAGTCTCGGCACGAGGGAGTGCCGTCCCTCCTTAGTCGTATATGTGTGACCTGGCGCTGCACGCCGGTGAGGATGCCCCTCCATCGTATGAACCAGGGACCCCCTGCGGATAATCCGCGCTGTTTAGGTGTCCGTGCAACGTTCTAAGGTTACTCCGTGACTCTTCTGCGCGACGAGGGCCTCACCACCGACCGCCCCACCGGCCTCACCGGCCCCACCGGCCTCACCGCCGAGGAGCTGGCGGTCTGGCGGATGCTGCAGCGAGCTCAGGTGCACATCACCCGCCACCTGGAGGCCGAGCTGCTCGTGGCCCACGGCCTGCCGCTGGCCTCCTACGACGTGCTGACGCAGCTGGCCGAGGCACCGGACCGGCGACTGCGGATGAACGACCTGGCCGGCCGGGTGCTGCTCTCCCGCAGCGGCCTGACCAGGCTCATCGACCGGCTCCAGCGTGACGGCCTGGTGGCGCGCGAGGCGTGCGCGAGCGACGCGCGGGGGCTGTTCGCGGTGCTGACGGACCGCGGCGCGGCCCGGCTGAGCGAGGCCACCCCCACTTACCTGCGCGGAATAAGATCCGAGTTCCTCGACCTGCTGGGGCCCGGCGAGATCCGCCTGGTCCGCGAGATGCTCGCCAAACTGCCCATCACCGCCGCTCCCTGAGCCCTGCCGTTCCTCAAGGGCCACCGCTCCTTAAGGGCCACCGCTCCTTAAGGGCCACTGCTCCTTAAGGGCCACCGCTCCTTAAGCGCCGCCGCGCTCACTGCCGTTTCTTGAATTGAGCTCCTCCGCCAATCGCTGCAGCTCCGAGCGGAGATAGTCCCGGGTGGCCACCTCGCTGATCGCCAGCCGGAGCCCGGCGATCTCGCGGGTCAGATATTCGACGTCGGCCTGGTTGCGGTCGGCCGCCGCCCGGTCCTGCTCGTACTGGACGCGGTCCCTGTCGTCCTGCCGGTTCTGGGCCAGCAGGATCAGCGGCGCGGCGTACGACGCCTGCAGGGACAGAATGAGCGTGAGGAAGATGAACGGATAGGGGTCGAACCGCAGGTCGGTGGGCGCCAGGACGTTCCAGGTCACCCAGACCGCGACGAACGCCGTCATGTAGACGAGGAACCTGGCCGTACCGAGGAAGCGGGCGATCTGCTCCGACAGGCGGCCGAACGCCTCGGGGTCGTAGTGCGGGCGCAGCGAGCGGCGCAGCGCGCGTGGCTGGTCGAGGCGTTCAGTCGTCACGGTGTGCCCTCTCGCGCCAGTCCTTGGGAAGCATGTGGTCGAGTACGTCGTCGACCGTCACCGCGCCGACTAGCCTGCCCAGCTCGTTCACGACCGGCGCCGCCAGCAGGTTGTAGTTCGCCAGGTAGGAGGCGACCTCGTGCACGGTCAGCTCCGGCCTGATCGGGTCGACCGAAGGGTCGATGGCCGAGCCGAGCAGCGTGGAGGGCGGTTCGCGCAGCAGCCGCTGGAAGTGGGCCATCCCCAGGTAGGCGCCCGTCGGTGTCTCTGTGGGCGGCCTGGTCACGTAGACCTGCGCCGCGACGGCGGGCGCCAGATCCTTCTGCCGCAGGTGGGCCAGCGCCTCGGCGACCGAGGCGGTGGGCGGCAGGATCACCGGCTCGCTGGTCATCATGCCGCCCGCGGTGTCGTCGGCGTAGGTGAGCAGCCGCCGTACGGGCGCCGCCTCCTGCGGCTCCATCAGCGCGAGCAACTGGGTGGCCTGCTCGCTCGGCAGGTCGTGCAGCAGGTCGGCGGCGTCATCGGGGTCCATCGCCTCCAGTACGTCGGCCGCCCGCTCCACCTCCAGTGACCGCACGATGGCGATCTGGTCGTTGGGCGGCAGCTCCTGCAGGGTGTCGGCGAGCCGGTCGTCGTCCAGGGCGCGGGCGATCTCGATCCGGCGCTTGTCCGGCAGGTCGTGCAGGGCACTGGCCAGGTCGGCGGCCCGCATCGACTCGAAGGCGGCGATCAACCCGGCGGCTCCCTGGTCCTTCTGCAGGACGCCGAACCCCGACACCTCGCTCCAGTCGACGATCCTCGTCTCGCGCCGCCGCCTGCCCCGGTAGACGGCCACCTTGGTGATCTGCCAGAACGACGGCTTGGTCTCCTCCATCGCCACGTCGTAGACGGTGACCGGCTCGCCGTCGAGTCGCACGGTGAGGTCGAGCATCTGGGCGATGACCAGCGTCTCGGTGTCGCGCTGCTCGAACCTGCGCATGTTCAGCCGGCCCGTGAAGATCACCGCGCCCGCTTCGATGCCGCGCACCCTGGTGATGGGCAGGAAGACCCGGCGCCGCGGCTGGATCTCGACCACCATGCCGTGCACGCTCGGCGGATTGCCGTCGTGCGGCCCGACCACGACGTCTCTGATGCGGCCGATCTGATCGCCCGCTGGGTCGAAGACCGGGGTCCCCGCCAGGCGGGCCACGAAGATCTTCACGTCAGCAGGCTAACAGTGCCCCTCCATTGCGCTCCGGACGCCCGGCGTGTCAGTATCAAAAGTACATTACGGTGATTACGAAGTTGAGGTCGATCGTGAAGTACCCAGGGCTCGCGCTGGCTTTCGTGTCCTCGTGCTGTTTCGCGTTCTCGGGCCCGATGGCCAAGTACCTGATCGCCGCCGGGCTGGCCCCGATCGAGGCGGTCTGGACGCGCATGGCGGGCGCCGGCGTGCTCATGGTGGTCGTGTTGGCCCTGGTCAAGCCGCGTGCTCTGCGGATCCCGCGGTCGCGGCTGCCGTTCTTCGCCATGTACGCGATCGTGGCGGTGGCCGCGGTTCAGTCACTGTACTTCGTGGCCATCACGCGGTTGCCGGTGGGGATCGCGTTGCTGCTGGAGTTCATGGCGCCGGTGATGGTGGTGCTCTGGGTACGTTTCGTCCGCCGGGTACGGCTGGCCCGCGCGGCCTTCGTCGGCGTCATAACCGCCGTGGCCGGCCTCGCTATCGTCGTGGAGGCCTGGCAGGGCCTGCGACTCGACGCCCTGGGCCTGCTCCTCGGCCTGCTCGCCGGAGCCTGCTGCGCGGGCTACTTCCTGATGAGCGACAGCTTCGGCGACGACGTCGACCCCCTCGGCCTGATCGGCTGGGGCCTGATCGGGTCGGCCGTGATCCTGGTGCCCTTCGCCCGCCCGTGGGACATCCCGTGGGACGCCTTCACCCGTACCGTCACCCCCTCGGCGGGCGCGCACACGCTGCCGGTGCTCGGGGCGTACCTGTTGATGGTCCTGATCGCCACGGTCGTCGCGTACATCCTGGGCGTGAACGCGGTCCGCCGACTGACGGCGGCGGTGGGCGCCACGGTGGCCTCACTGGAGGTCATCGGCGGCGCGGTGGTGGCGTGGGCGCTGGTGGGGGAGACGCTGGGCGTGTTCCAGATCGTGGGCGGCCTGATCGTCCTCACCGGCGCCCTCCTCGCCCAAACCGCCACCGAACAACGACCGGAACCGAGTACGAAGCCCAGCCCGGACGACCTTGAGCAGCCGGTCGGCGTGGTGTGAGTTTCGGTCGGACAGCGCCGTGTGAGTTTTGGTTTTGGCGCGGCGTGAGCTTTAGCGCCGTGCGGGCGTTAGCGGCGTGTGAGCTTGAGTACGGTCGACTCCCGCGCCCAGCGGTCGGTCAGGTGCTCGCTGTCGGGAGCGTTGAGCCGCTCCTTGGCCAGCGCGGCGACGGCCTCAGGCTCCGCCGCCTGATCCACCACCCGGACCTCGGCCTCGAAGTCGGCCAGCCTGGCGCCGTTGTCCTTGCTGCGCAGGATGACCTGGACGGTGTCGAGCCCCTCGATGCCCGGCAACTGCTGCTCGCCGCCACCCGTGACGAGGTAGATGGCACCCTCGTGCCAGGCATGCCAGGCCAGGCGCGGGCGGTCGAGGGTGAGCCAGAGGACGCCTGACTTCTTCGCGCCCTCTTCGATGGCCGCGGATATGTCGCTCACGCCTCGACTGTACCGGGGCTTCAATCGCCGAGGGCGGCGGTCAGGTCGAGCTCGACGAGTTGACCGGTGAAGCCGAGCTGGGTAACCCCCAGCAAGGTGCTCGCGGTGGTGAAGGCGGCGGCGAGGGGCGAGTCGAGCAGGCGCTGCCATACTCCCCCGAGCGCGGCGCGGTCCTGGCTCACCACGTAGATGACCGAGCGCACCACCTGCTCCGGGCGGGCGTTCACGGCCGCGAGCGCGGTCAGGGCGTTGGCGACGACCTGGTCCACCTGGGCGTCCTGATCTCCTTCGCCGACCAGGGCGCCGGTCACATCCAGCGGACACTGTCCGGCCAGGAACGCTGTCCGCCCGGCCTCGACCACGGTGATGTGGCTGTAGCCGGGAGTCTTGTGCAGTTCGTCGGGGTTGAGGCGGGTGATCGTCATGCGGAGATTGTGGCGGCTCCGGGGTCGGAGAATCATCTGGTTTGTGTCAGCGCTCGCGAAGGCCCCGAAGGGAACTTTCACCTCCCGACTGGCCGGGGCGGGATGCCGGTGGCGCGAGCCGCTAGCTCGCTCAGGGAGTCCACGGACCCTCCGGCAGAACGCCCACGGGCCTGGCGGCAGAACGTCCACGGACCCTCCGGCAGAACGCCCACCGATCTACCGGCAGACCGCCCACACGGCCCCATTCAACTGCGGTAATGTGCGGCGAGTGATGGATCCGTCTCTGTTCCGCGAGGCGGCGAGGCAACGGCGCTCGAAGCGCTGGCGGGGGACGCGGGTCGTTGTCGTGAACGGCGCCCGGCAAGTGGGCAAGAGCCGGCAAGCTTGAACGCCGCGCCGCTACCTGGATCTACTGGAATTGATCTTTATCATCAAGCGCGGCCTGGTCATCGGATCTCACCCGCCCCGCCATCTCCTACCCTCAACTGATCGTCACAGACAGTGGGTTCGGCGGTCGCCTCATCACGCCGAGCCTGGTACGACAGGAGTCGGTCCCGAGCTCGGAGAGCAGTCTGGGGGTTTCGAGGGGGCGGGTGTGATCCGTAAGGCATCCGTCTCGAAAACCCACGAGCACCATCTGGTCTTCAGGACGTCATCTACGAAATCTAGATGACGTACATTGCTGCCGCCATCAGCCCGTCCAGGTCACGTTGAAGATCAAGATCAACTCGGCGGCCTCGTCGACCTTGAAATACATGATGCCGAAGTCACCGAAGGTCGTCTGTCGATACTCGGGCTGATCCGCGTACAGCATGCGGGCATCCCACGGCTTCTCGACCAGATCCACGGTTCTGGCGAGGAGCGCGTCGAACGCCTTGCTCGGCAACCCTTTCATCTGGGCCAGTGCTGCCACGTGGAGCTCCACGCGATAGTTCACCGACGGTCGGCCCAGCCCGGGAACGCCATGTCCATCGAAACGAACTCATCGGTCCGTCCCTCACGCACCGCCCGTTCGGCGTGGTCGAAATCAGGGTTGGAGACCGCGATCGCATGCAACCGCCAGACATGCAAAAGCTCTTGAAGCTGCTTGAAGCGCCACACCTCGTGGGCTGCGTCCAAGGCGGTGTGATAGTCGCTGAGGAACTGCTCGTGCCACCTCTCCGGCAGGAGACGCAAGATCTCCGCAGGGTCATCCCCGATCCCATGCAGCGGCTCAGCGGTCATACCCGCAGTCTAGGCGCCTCCTTCTCGGAGCGTGTTGATTTCCCGGTCGGCCGTAACGGGGAGCCTCTTGGCGACAGAGTGCCATCGCCACTTGCGCCATGCCGCAGCAGAAGTCCCTATACGACCTCCACTGGACACGGCTTCGGGTTCGTCCACCCGCTGCACGCGCATGCCGCCTTTCCGGGGACACGGCGCGCTCCGGAGCGTGCGCGGGTGGAGCCCGCCAATATGGCGTCCGAGCGGAGCGAGGGCCTGCAGGGGTCGGGGCTTGGCCCGACTGGAAGTAACGCCTGCCCCGAAGCGCGAAGCGCCCACCCGCGAAGTCCTTTGTTGAGGGGCGGGCATCAGACGGTCAAGCCGGTAAGTGGGTAACGGGTGGGGGCGCGGTGAGTGGGGGGTGCGAAAGGGTGGGGGCGAGGGGGCTAGCGTGTGCGCATGCGCTCACGTCGATCTGTTCTCGCCGTCCCCGGTAGTAACCCGAGGTTCCTCGAAAAGGCCCAGACGCTGCCGGTCGACGAGGTGTTCCTCGATCTGGAGGATTCGGTTGCGCCCCTGGTCAAGGATGAGGCTCGTAAGAACGTCGTGACCGCGTTGCGGGAGGGGGACTGGACGGGGAAGACGCGGGTCGTACGCGTGAATGATCTGTCGACGCAGTGGACCTACCGTGACGTGATCGAGGTGGTGGAGGGTGCGGGGGACAACCTCGACTGCCTGATCCTGCCCAAGGTGCAGGACTCGACCGAGGTCGTCTGGCTCGACACGCTGCTCACCCAGATCGAGAAGACGATGGGGCTGGGGGTCGGGCGGATCGGGATCGAGGCGCAGATCGAGAACGCGCGCGGGCTGGTCAACGTGGACGCCATCGCGGGGGCGTCCAGGCGGCTGGAGGCGCTGGTGTTCGGGCCGGCCGACTTCATGGCGTCGGTGAACATGCGCACGATGGTCGTGGGGGAGCAGCCGCCGGGTTATACCGAGGGCGATGCGTACCACTACATCCTGATGCGCCTGCTGATGGCCGCGCGGATGCACGATCTGCAGGTGGTCGATGGGCCGTACCTGCAGATCAGGGACGTCGAGGGGTTCAAGCGGGTGGCCAGGCGGGCCGCGGCGCTCGGGTTCGACGGGAAGTGGGTGCTCCATCCGTCGCAGGTGGAGGCGGCCAATGAGGTGTTCTCGCCGACGCAGGAGGACTACGACCATGCCGAGCTCATCCTGGAGGCGTACGACTACTACACGACCGTGGAGAAGCGCGGCGCGGTCATGCTGGGGGACGAGATGATCGACGAGGCCTCGCGCAAGATGGCGCTCGTCGTGGTGGCCAAGGGGCGGGCTGCCGGGCTGAGCCGTACGAAGACGTTCAGCCCGGAGAGCTAGAGCCGTCCGGACGGCCCTGAAGCCGTCCAGCGTCATGACCGTCAAGGCCTTCAAGCCGTCAAGGTCTGACGGCTTCAAGGCCTTGAAGCCGTCAAGGCCTTGAAGCCGTCAGACCTTGAAGCCGATCGTGGTGAAGAACCAGAACGACGACGTGAGCCAGAGCCCGACCAGCGCGGTGAACGCGAGCCCGCCGATCACGGGCAGCGTCCAGCCTGGTGTGCCCCGCTTCGGCAGGGCCAGCATCTTGGCCGTGAACAACCCGTAGAAGAAGCAGCCGAGCAGCGAGTGCGCGAGCACCCTGGGCACGTCGTACTGCAGCCCCAGGGCGTACAGGCAGTGGAAGGCGACGGGGATGGTCAGCAGGAAGGCCAGCCGGCCCGACCAGCGATGTACGGCCGGCGGAATGGAGACCCCGAGCTTGCCCCACATCGACAGGGCGGAGATGACCTGGACGGCGGCGAGCACGAACGCGCCCGTCGTCAGCCACGCCTTCATCGGCAGCGCGGCGGAGAAGCCGGCGGGGCCGACCGCGAAGCCGGTGGGGGCGTGGATGCGCCCGAAGACGCCGAGGGCGATCGCCACCATTCCGCCGATCAGCAGCGGGACTGACAGGGGGTGGAAGCTGGTCGGCCGGTGCGAGGTGACGCTCATTGCATCTCCTGAATGAAGCCGTCGACGTCCTTCGGGTAGAGGGTGGTGTCGTCGTCGAGCGGCACCGGCTTGGTCGGCTGGTAGGCGTTCAGCTGCGGGATCTGCAGCTGCTTCTCGTCCGCGAACGCGGCACCGACCTGCGTGAAGCCGCCTTGCGGGCGCTTCAGTACGATCCAGCCGGCTCGTAGCTTGGCGCCCCTTACCTGGGCGGTCGCCCGATAGAGGCCGGAGGGCTTGACGACGGTGTTGGCGGCGAAGGTCCACTTCTTGCCGCCGATCTTCAGCCAGCCGGTGGCCTTGCCACCGCCGAGCGTTCCGCCGACGGCCGCGGCGCCGAAGCCCTTCAGGGTGATCTTTCCGTCTTTCTCGTTGCCCTTGAACCAGGCCTCGGACTTGCCGTCACAGAAGTAGCCGATGGTTTTGCCGTCGCGGGTGGAGATGGCGATCAAGCCGCCGTTGCCGCGTACGTAGCCTCCGTAGTCCGCTTTGTCGATGGTCTTCGGGGCGGCTTCGGCGGTTTCGGTGGGTTCGGGGGTAATGGTGGCGGCGGTGGCGGCGGGTTCCGCCGAAGGTTCAGCCGCGGCGGCGGTCTCGGTCGCGGGGGGTTCGTTGGAGGTGGCGGCAGCCGTTGTGTTCGCCGCCGGTGTCGCGGTGATGCTGGCGACACCCAGCCCGACGGCGAGCGCGGCGCCCGCTGTCAGGGTGATGACAGGTCCCAGCCTTGACATGAACTGCTCCCAGGGTCGAAATGCTTACTCCACCGAGCATCCGCTCAAACTAACGGATCGTCTGTGAACTAATGCTCATCTCCCAGACAGAATGTAGAGATGCAGGAAAATCCTGGACCCCAGCTTCCGTACGGGACGCAGCCGCCGGGCCGGCCGGCCTACCCTTACCAGCCGCCGCCCATGCCCGTGCGAGAGCCGTGGTTCCGGCCGATGCCCAGGGGCGCGCGGTACGACTACCTGGCCCGAGTGGGTGACCGCGGTGTCTGGCGGGAGATCGTCGGGACGATCCTGGTGGGCGTCGCGTTCTTCGTCGTCGGTGCGGTGGTCATAGGCGTCGGCATGGTGGTGGCGAGGATCCTCGGCATCAGCTCCTCGCTGACGGCCGGGGAGTTGTTCAGTGATCCGGTGTTCTCGCTGGTGGTGCTGCTGCTCTCGATCGCGGCCGTGCTCCCGGCGGTGTTCGGTACGGTCGCGCTCATCCAGCGGCGCCGGCCCGGGTCGCTCTCCTCGGTCGCTGGGCGGTTGCGGTGGGGATGGCTGCTGCGCTGCCTGGGTGTGGCGGTCATATCTCTGGCGCTGGGGCAGGTGGCCCAGGTCGCCATGATGACGGTGACCAGGGAACCGGTTACGGACCTGTTCGGCTGGGCCGGGTGGAGCGCGTTCCTTCCCGCGCTGATCGCGATCGTGCTGCTCGTGCCGTTCCAGGCCGCCACCGAGGAGTACATCTTCCGCGGCTGGGTCATGCAGGCGTTCGGCGCCCATCTGCGGAGCCCGATATGGGGGATCGTGCTGGGTTCGGCGCTGTTCGCGTCCCTGCACGGGTACTCGTGGATCGGGCTCATCGACGTCTTCAGCTTCGGTGCCCTCATGGCGTGGCTGGCGGTGCGGACCGGAGGGCTGGAGGCCCCGATCGCCCTGCACGTGGCGAACAACATGCTGGCGTTCGGGATCAGCGCGGCCGCCGGGCATCTGGACAAGGCGCTGCAGCAGGGGGACGTGCCCTGGCAGGCGCTGGTGGGGACCGTGGTGCAGTTGGGGGCGTACACGGTTGGGGTGCTGTACCTGGCGAAAAAACGGTCAGTTAGCGATCTTTCGGGATAAATAGCTAGCTGGTGCCAGGAATCTCGCTAGAGAGGTCTCGCCATTCGGGCTCAGTCGTGTTGCTCTGGATCCAGTGGGTGGGCGAGGATTCCGGAGGTGATCATCTCGGCGAGACAGGGTAACTAGCACTCATGTGCGATATTTCACGCCGCAGTGACATAAAAAACGAAATAAGCGCATAAACGTGGACAGGCTGCCCTGGAACGATTCGGCATACCTCTCTCTACCGGGTCGTTCGCTCAGTTCGATCAGTACGTACTAGGAGGTGCGACGCGTGGCCTCCGGCCCCAGCGACCCGCCACGGCGACCGCCGGGTGATGACGACCCGCGGCCCGAGGAAGCCGCCGACCCCCATGCCGCCAACGAGCCCCGGATCCGGCACTCTCCACCGGGCCCCACCGATGATCGGGCTCGTGGCCTGCCTGCGGCCTCACCGTGGGGTATGCCGCCGTTCTCCTCCCCCGTCCCTGGAGACGAGCCTCCGGACCCGCCGAAGGGGCGCCGGCCGTACAGCTCCCCGACCGCGGAACCCGAGACGGAGCCGCGCCGCCGCCGGGTCGTGAACCACCCCGACAAGCTCGTGGCCGGCGGCCCACCCCGGACTGAGCCCGAGCCCCGGACCGGGGATGAGCCCCCTGACGTCACACCCCGCTCCTGGTTCGAGACAGAGGACCAGCCGCAGGACGAGGATCAGCCCCAGCACGAGGCCCCGTACAGCACGCCGGACGTCCCGGACGACGAACGCGAGGATGACGAACCCGAGGATGACGAGCCCGAGGTGCGGCGCGTCGGACGCCCGCCCGCCGGCCGCCCCACCAGACCGGACCGCCTCGTCGCGTCGGGCCCGCCGCGTCCCGGCGGCTCCAGCGGCAGGCACCACCGCGGCCCCGCCCCGTCGGCGGTCCGCCGGTCGAGTCCGGTACGCAGGCGCAGCCTGGCCGTGCCGACGGCCATACTCCTGGCGCTGGTACTGCTCGTGGCGGGCGGCGTGCTCGTGTGGCAGTGGCGCTCCTCCGACAAGCCCGGACTGGCGCTGTCCGAGGGCACGGAACGTTCGGGCGACGAGCTGTTCACGGTGCCGTCGGCCGGTGACGGCTCCGATCAGAAGCTCAACGACATGACCTCGGTGGGCCGTGCGGTCGTGGCCGTCGGCAGCGACACGACGAGTCCGACGCCGCGGCCGCTGTTCCTGTTCTCACCGGACAGCGGGAAGACGTGGCAGCTCGGCCAGGTCAACGGGTCGACCACCGCGACGGTCCAGCGGGTCGTGGGCGGCGACGGGCGCTGGCTGGCCAGCGGCGGCGACGGGGTGGGCGCCGAGCGCGGCCTCTGGACGAGCACCGACGGGTTCACCTGGGCGGCTGTGGAGCAGAGCGGTCTGTCCGCGTTCAGGACCGGTGACCTGATCTCCGGTATCGCCAGGACGTCGTCGGGGTTCGTGGCGGTCGGCCGTACGACGCTCACCGGCGGCGCGACGGGACCCGCGGCCTGGCAGTCGCCGGACGGGCGCGCATGGGAGCGCGTGAACACGGGCGGGCTGGACGTACGCGAGCTCAAGGCGGTCGTGGCCAAGGGGAACACCGTCGTGGCCATCGCCGAGTCCGCTCCGGGCGACGGCTCAAGGGTCGTCCGGTCGAGCGACGGCGGCGCCACCTACCAGGCCACCGGGTTCCAGTTGCCCGAGGCGCGGACCGGGTCGTCGCTGGCCGTACTGCCCAAGCAGTTCGTCCTCGTCCCCACCAGGCAGCGAACGATCACCGGCGACGTACGTGTCTACTGTTCACCGACCGGCGCGCAGTGGGCGCAGTGCGGCTCGATCCGCGGCCTGAGTGGTACGAGCCCCGGCATCGACTCGCTGATCAGCTACCCGTCGGGGATCGCCGCGGTCAGCCAGGCGGACCTCGGCAAGTACTCCATCCTGACCAGCGCCGACGGGCGCGGCTGGGCCAAGCGGACCGACCTCGCCAACCTGCCGGGCGCCACGCTGCGCGGCTTCACGATCTCCGACTCGGGCACCCTGTTCGCGGGCGGCGACCAGGCCACGGCGGACGTCGAGAACCAGCTCGTCCTCATGACCGCGCCCCCGCGCGGCGACGCGACGCGCGTACGGCTGGCCGGCGTCGACGGCCTGTCACGGATCGCCCGCCAGACCAACCGCCTGGCCGGTTTCGACGGCCGCTACGTCGCGGTCGGCTCGGCCTCCGGCGACGCCGGCATCTGGACCAGCCTGAACTGGCAATCCTGGACCTCCATGAGCCTCGGCGGGACGAACCAGCAGACCCTCGACGACGTCGCCCACGGCCGCCGCGGCTGGCTGGCCGTCGGCAGCACCCAGGCGGACACGTCGGTCACCGACCCGCTCCTGGTGTCCTCCGAGGACGGCCGCACCTGGAAGAAGGTGACGGCCTCCGGTGACCTGGCCCGTACCCAGGACCATCCGTACCTGGCCCTCCACGTCGTGGCCGCCGGCGAGTCGGGCTATGTGCTCGCCGGCGAGGACCGGAACGCGGCCGGTATACCGGGCGCCGCGCTCTGGTTCACGCCGGACCTGCGCAAGTTCACCCGGTCGAAGAAGCTGCCGCAGGGGGGCTCCGGTGTGCGCGTGTACGACGTGGCCGCCACACAATCCGGATATGTCGCCATAGGCGGCTCGGGCACCGGCGACCGGGAGAGCGCCGTGGTCTGGTTCTCGGAGGACGGCGTCAACTGGAAGTCCCGCGACCGCGTCTCGCCACCGGAGGCCGGCTCCGCCGGACTGCGGGAGGTGGTGGCCTACCAGGACAAGCTCGTCGCCATCGGAACGGCCCAGACACCCGGCTCGCGCCGCGCCTTCGCCGCGGTCTCGGAAGACGACGGTACGACCTGGCGTACGGCCTGGCTGCCTGCCGACCAGGCGGCGGCCGTGTACGACCTCGCGGCGGCCGACCAGGGGCTGGTGGCGGTCGGCTGGCACGGCACGCCGGGGGAGGGGGACAGCGCGGTCTGGCTGTCTGAGGATGGTTTGACGTGGAACCGAGTGGACCTGACGAAGGGACGGCTGGCGGGGCCGGGGATGCAGTGGCTGGCGGCGGTGACGGTGATGGGATCGGAGGTGGTGGCATTGGGCCGTTCGACGACCTACAACGCCGATCACATGATCCTGTGGACGTCTTCCCTCTCGTCTGACCGCTGAGAGCCAAAGGGCCTCCGCTACGCTCCGGACGCTCTTCTGGGGGCGCCTCCGGCGCACAACGGGCTTCGCCATGGGCGCTCCGCGCGTAAGGCCTCAGGCGCTTCCTCCCAGCCGGGCCGGAGCCCCGGCCCCTGGAGGACCTCGCTCCGCTCGGACGCCTTCCCAGCGCGGGCTCCGCCCGCGCCCCGCTTCGCCGGGACGGAACCCGCATCGCTCAAGCGATCAGGCAGAGGAACGTGATTGTTTCGACGCTGGGCAGGCGGCCTCGCGAGTCGAGTGCCGAGCGAGAAGAGGACGCCATGCAGTTGAGCGCATTTAACAGGATTCCAGTCTGGGCGACCGATATCGCCAAGGATGAGGCAACAGCTTGACGGCCCCCATCCCGATGAGAGGGGGCACGCCGGAGGCGCTTTTAGCTCTCGTTGGTCGCGTCGAACTCGCCGTCTTTAACCCCCGACACGAAGGCGTCCCACTCGCCTGGGGTGAAGATCAGCGCGGGGCCATTCGGGTCCTTGGAGTCTCGGACCGCGAACAAGCGGCTCCCCACTTTCGGCCCTGTACTTGCCGAAACTACGGCTATCTCCACGCAGTTGCCGCCGTTGTTGCTGCGACTGCTCTTGCGCCATGACGCACGCGCAAGCTCAGCTTCCAACCCCATCTCCGCGCCATCCGGGTTAGTGATCATCACACTTCCTTCAACGCCGATGCGAGTAGGCTGCGGCTTCGATCTGGGTCGAACGCCTTGGCTCGCAGGTGGTTAAAGACCAGGTTATACCGGTCTACGGCGGATGGTTCTTCTAGATAGAGGCTACCGACCTGGCTCTCCAAATAGATCACGTCGGGATCTGGTGCCTGTGGGAATCCCATGACCACAAAGCCGCCGTCCATCGCGGGATGCGGCCCAGCAGAGAAGGGCAGTATCTGGATGGTGACGTTGGCTCTGCGCGACATCGTGATCAGGTGGCTAACCTGCTCCTTCATGGTTTCGTGGCTGCCGATCAGGCGGCGAATGGCGGCCTCGTTCATGATCGCCCATAGCTGCAATGGGTCGCTCCCCGTGACCCGGTCCTGCCGGGCTTGGCGGAACTCGATCTTGCGATCGATCTCCTCTGTGCTTTCCGACAGGGGGGCGACGCTGAGGTAGGCCCGGTAGTAGTCGGGCGTTTGAAGCAAACCGGGTACCAGTTCTGGGTCGTAGCTCCGCAGCTCTGATGCCTCCGCCTCCAGGCCAACGAAGACTTGGAACCACTCCGGAATGACGTCGCCATAGGAGTGCCACCATCCTCGCTGGCGGGCTTGACGAGCCAGCAGGAGGAGTTCCTCGCGGGCGGGCCCGTGGACGTCGTACACGTCGAGAAGCGCACGAAGATCGTTGGCGCGGATTCCTCGGCGTCCCGATTCGATGCGACTTACCCATGACTGATCGAATTCAAGTCGCTCGGCGACTGTTTCCGCGGTTATCCCGGACTCTTTGCGAAGGCGGCGAAGCTCGCTTGCAAGGCGTCGGCGTCTCACGGTGGGGCTACTGCCGGCGGTCATACCGTACGTCACCTCGACACTCAGAGCGCATATCCCGAACCTGATGAGAGTCCCGCACCGGGTGGACTCCAGCAACTCAGAATCTATCTAGTGGCATCTTGCCAGAAGTTGCATGCCAAAGGCACTATGGCATCGGCAGGGTGCCAGCAAGGGTCGCCAAATCCCGTCGGAATTGCACTCTTTGCGGTATTGGCCGAGAGTGCGAGCAGTTCTCAATCGGGCGTGGCTGATGTGGGACCTGCCACAACGACAGGGATCGGCGGAATGGGTAGGGCCGCGATCCGCGATGGCGGGTCAGGGCTCTCCCGAAAGAGGATCAACGCGATATTCGCCCAATGTGATCAACGCGCGATCTGTGAAGCTTCGGTTCGTCGAAAGGGTCCTTTATGCGGCACTTCGATTACGAAGAGGAAAGATTCATTCACTTAGTGCGACTGACTTGGGACCTGTCTCGGCTCGGGGTGGCGCTGGCGGTGCAGTGGCCACAGCGTGATGAGCCGTTCATCTTCATTCCTCGGGCGCGGGGGGCTTTGCGGGTGCGGGCCGCGCTGAGGGGTGAGCACTGGGTCTTCACATGGGGTCATGGTCGGAGCCGCGGCCTTCGTGCCAGACGGGCTCGTCGCTCTCCTGGATCGTGCCGTCGGCGCCGAATATGAGGAACCGGTCGAAGTCGGCGGCGAACCACCGGTCGTGGGTGACCGCCAGCACCGTGCCGGAAAAATTATCGAGTCCCTGCTGTAGGGCCTCCGCGCTCGCCAGGTCGAGGTTGTCGGTGGGCTCGTCCAGCAACAGCAGGGTGGCGCCGGACAGCTCCAGCAACAGGATCTGCAGCCGGGCCTGCTGGCCGCCGGAGAGAGTCTCGAATCTCTGGTTCGCGGCGGGAGCGAGCTCATAGCGGGCCAGCGCCGCCATCGACTCGTTCAGGATGAGGGGGTGGTCGCTCATGATCAGCTCGATCGGGGTGCGGCCGTGCAGGTCCGGACGGGCGTGGGTCTGCACGAACCGGCCGGGCACCACCCGCGCGCCCAGCCGCACCGTACCGCTGTGGCTCATCGCGGGCACCGCGCCGTCCGCGGCCTGTTCCAGTATCCGCAGGAAGTGGGACTTGCCCGTGCCGTTGGAGCCGAGCACGCCGACGCGTTCGCCGTACCAGATCTCGGTGCCGAACGGCCGAGTCAGGCCGGTGATCTCCAGGTCCGCGCAGATGACGGCGCGTTTGCCGGTACGGCCGCCGCGTAGCCGTATCCGCACGTTCTGCCGCTTGGGCGGGCGCTGCGGCGGGCCGGCCTCCTCGAAGCGGACCAGCCGGGTGCGGGCGGCCCGGTAGGACGAGGCCAGCGCGTCGTTGTTGGCCGCGGTCTGCCGCAGAGTGTTGACCATCTGCCGCAGCCTGGAGTGCTCTTCGTTCCAGCGGCGGCGCCGCTCCTCCAGTCGGTTGACGCGCTCCTCGCGGGCCTTGGCGTACGTGGCGAACCCGCCACCGTGCGCCCAGACGCCGCGGTCCTCCACAGTGACGATCCGGTCGGCGGCGTTGGCCAGGAGCTGGCGGTCGTGGGAGACCAGCAGCACGGTCTTGGACGCGGCCCGCAACCGACTCTCCAGCCACTGCTTGCCGGCCACGTCGAGGTAGTTGTCGGGCTCGTCCAGCAGCAGGACCTCGTCGGGGCCCCGTAGCAGGGCCTCCAGAACCAGGCGTTTCTGCTCTCCGCCCGACAGGGTGGTCACCGGACGGTAGCGGATCGCGTCGTAGGTCAGGCCCATGGACTCGGTGACGCAGACGTCCCAGACGACCTCCATGTCGTAGCCGCCGAGTTCGGCGTAGTCCGCGGCGGCCTGTGCGTAGGCGAGTTGGACCGCCTCGTCGTCGTGCGCGGCCATCGCCGCTTCCGCCCGCGCCAGAGCCGCCGCCCCGGCGCGGATCCGCTCCGGCGCGACGGACAACAGCAGGTCGTGCACCGTACGGTCATCGCGGATGCTGCCGATGAACTGCCGCATCACCCCCAGGCCGCCCGAGGAGACCACGCGACCGGCCTCCGGCTGGAGGTCACCGGCGATCAGGCGCAGCAGCGTGGTTTTGCCCGCGCCGTTGGGCCCGACGAGACCGGCCTTGGCCCCGTCACCGACACGGAACGAGACCTCGTGCAGGAGCAGCCGCCCGTCGGGCAGCACGTAGGTCAGCCCGTCCACCTCCACATGTCCCGCCACGGTCGCGCCTCCTCAGGGTACTCGATCATTGGTCGAGGAACAGGATCAATGATCCAGTAATATTAGACTTGCGTCCGTGGACATGAGCAAGGCGGGACCAACGACCAAGGGAGCGGCCGGAGGCGTGTGGCTGCGGCCGGCCACGCGGGCGGGCCGCGAAGGGCCACCGCTCACCCGGGAGCGCATCGCCGCCGAGGCCATGGCCCTGCTGGACGGGGAAGGCGTCGACCGGCTGACCATGCGCAGGCTCGCCCAGCGCCTCGGCACCGGCTCCACCACCCTCTACTGGCACGTCAAGACCAAGGAAGACGTCCTGGATCTGACCCTCGACATGATCTTTGGGGAAGTCGAGATCCCCGAAGAGGACGCGGACTGGAGGGCCGCCGTCACCACACTGGCCGGCCGGTGGCGTTCCGTCCTGCTGAAGCATCCCTGGTCGGCCGTGCTGCTGGGCCGGCCGATGCTAGGCCCCAACGTGTTGGCACGCAGCGAGTTCTTGTACGCCACGCTGATCAAGGCGGGGGTCGGCGGGCCATCCCTCACCGCTGCGGCGTACGGCCTGTCCAACTACATCGTCGGCTCCGCCCTGATGCAGGCGACCTGGCAGACGAACGCCGACCCGGACATCCGGCAGGCCGCTCGCGAACACTTGCGCACCAGCAGGGACAGTTACCCGAGCCTCGCGGAGCACGGCCCGATGGTGGCGGGCGACGACTGGGACTCGGCCTTCACACTGGGTCTCGCCTGGCTGCTCGACGGCATCGAGGCCGCCGCCGGCGGCGAAGTACGGGGCGGCACTGGGGCGGTTTACGGCGAGCCGGAGACCTTCGGGCCTTGACGGGGAGCCACCGCGGCGCAGCACGGAGAGTTACTGGGAGGCCGCGGACTGGCTGAGACCGGCGCGTTCAGCCACGTGCGCCGGGTCAAGCTTGCTGCGCCGTCGGAGCTGCTCCGCTCGACCGGGCGATGCGAATGAGATCGTCCAGGTCGGGTGCCCACACACGGACCGGGGCCCTCGGCGATGACGATTCTGCCCTCATCGCCGTCCAGGTCGTCGCCGACCTTGTCCCAGGCCGGGTACATCTCCCCAGCTCATCACGAACTGCCATTGGTGCCGAATGTGCGCGCGTTGTCTGCCGCATGTCTCGGTTTGTCGACGGCTGCCACCGTCGGTCCCGGCCGTGACACGACCATGACACGGCGCGGACGAGGCGGGGACACGGCTGGCCGACAGTGGACGGGGTCGGCCCGGCGGGCGAGTTACGGAGCGCGCTGCGAGGCGATCCGACCGCCCGCATCGGGACGGACGCTGTATGGCCTGGGTGGCCCCGGCACCACCGGTGTCGCCCTCATCAAGCAGGGCGAGACGAAGCGGCCGGAGCTGTTGTGCCCGTCCGTCGGACAGAAAGTCATGGCGAAGGTGATCACGAAAAGGAGCAGGCGTGGCTGATGACGGGAAATGGGACCGGCGTTCGCTGTTTCGGGGCGCCGCCGTGCTGGCCGGTGCCGCAGCGGCCGCACCGCTGCTGGGCGGGGCGGCCACGGCGTTAGCCGGCAGCGGTGACGCGGACGCGCTGTTCAAAGCCGGCAAGTTCGAGCAGGCCGGCCGCGCGTACGAGGAGATCCTCAAGAAGGACCCCAAGAACCTGCACGCGGCCCGCCAGCGCGGCTATGTCGGCCTGCTGGCCAACCGGTTCCCCGACGCCGAGAAGTACCTCAAGATGGCCCTCACCCTGGCGCCCGACGACAAGGAGACCAACGCCTACCTGGGCGACTGCTATATCCGGCAGGACAAGTTCGCCCTGTCCGCACCATGCTGGCAAGCGGCCGGCGAAGACAGCTACGCCAAGTGGTTCGCGGCAGTCCACGGCGAGGGGTATCAGATCCACGGCGACCTCGCACAGCTGCCGATCAAGCAGATGGACCCGATTCCGCTGGTGGAGGCCTCGGTCAACGGAGGACCGACCAAGCGCTTCATGTTCTACACCGGCGCCCCGAACCTGAGCCTGCGCGCGTCGGTGGCCAAGGAGGCCGGGCTGAGCCCTGTGGCCAGTCAGAAGATCGACTACGAGGACAGCGTCATCTGGGCGTACTACGGGATACTGGACTCCATCAAGCTGGGCGGCATCGAGCTGCGCAACGTCCCGGTGGGCTGGTCGTCGACGGAGTCGGGCGAAGATGTCGGCACCGACAGCGATGGTCTGATCGGCACGTGGGTCTTCTACCACCTGCTGACCACCTTCGACTACGCGGGCCGGCAACTGATCCTGCGCCGCAGAACCCCCGAGGCGGCCAGGAAGGCACGAGCGGCGGCCACCCAGCCGCTGCCGCTGTGGCTGGCCCGCGAGCAATACCTGCACAGCACGGGCAGCTTCACCGGCGCCACCGGCTCCCGCACAGGAGTGGTGGGCGTGAACCTAGGCGGAACCAGCGAGATCGCCGCGGGCCTGCGCGGGCCGACAGCCGAGCAGTTGGGGGTCCGCAGCGACTACGACCGCGAGATCGGCACCTTCGGCAGCAGCCACCCGGCCGTCGTCTACCCCAGCTATCCCAAGGAGATCCGCCTCGGCATTGCCACCGCCAAGGAGGTCTACTGCTACACCAACCCCAACCAGCAGGTCAACGTGCCCTTCCCCTTCGGGACAGGGTTCGACACGATGGGCTGGTTTTCCCACTGCTTCTGGAAGCCCTACAACATCACCGTCGACTTCACCGACATGAACCTCTACATCGCCCGCGGCAAAGCCACCTGATCACCGGAACCGCACGGGCGTCACTGGAACTGCCGGCTCCTACGAGCGCGGGGGAAGGGCGGACCGTGCGCCCTTCCCCCCGCCGCCCGATGCCGCACTCGGGAGTGTGCCGGCCGCCGCCGCAGCGGCTTCGTCACCGCACCCTGGTCGCCGACGAACTCGCCACCGTCTTGACCACAACCTTCGCCCACTTGGGCCTGGAAATCCCCGACGCCACCACTACCGAGGCCATCGCCGCGAAGCACGGACTTCTCCCCTGAGGTATGCCTTGGACACCGCGTGCGACCGGTAAGGACACCGCGCCTGCGGTCTGTTGGAAAGAAATTCGACCGGTGCCGTAGAACGAGGCTTGGGGTGACGCTCAGAAGCCCGATGGGCGCCCCTGACGCGGTCGTCGCCGGGCACGGACAGCCCTCTCCAAGGGAGAGGCGCGGCGAGTTCCCCACGTCGCTCTGCCGCCCTTTGAGGCCCTTCTGGATGATCTCGAAAACGGCTGCTGACGTGGGCAAACGTGGCCTGTCGCGGCTAAAATTCAAGGACCCGGTCGCGTGGGCGGCCGGGGTCTGAGGAGGCCGTGAGTGAACCGCGATATCCGCACCGTGGAAGACGTGCTGTCCATGTTGGACCGCCTTTTCGCCGCGGACGCCGACCGATGGACGCCGAACGCCTCCTCCTGGTGGGACGAGTTCTACTCCGACCGCTCCACGCCCATCCCCTTCTTCGTCGACAAGCCGGACGAGAGCCTGGTGTCCTACCTCGATCGCGGCCTGCTCACCCCCGGCCGAGCCCTGGACCTCGGCTGCGGGCCAGGGCGCAACGCCGTTCACCTCGCCTCGCTCGGGTTCGAGGTGGACGCCGTCGATCTTTCTCCGGCCGCCGTGACCTGGGGGCAGGAGCGGGCCCGTGAGGCGGGCGTCGAGGTCCGCTTCCACTGCGGCGACATCTTCTCCGTCGACCTGCCGCCCGGGCACTATGACCTGGTCTATGACTCCGGCTGCCTTCACCATCTGCCGCCGCATCGCCGGGTGAGTTATCTGAGCCTGCTGGACCGTCTGCTCGCCCCCGGCGGTCATCTTGGCCTCACCTGTTTCGCCGCCGGCGTCATGGGGTCCGAGCTGCCGGACGAGGAGTTCTATCGCCAGGGTCGGCTGCACGGCGGGCTGGCCTATGCGCCTGAGGCGCTGCGCTGGATCTTCTCGGACTACACCGAGGTCGAGTTGCGGCTCATGGAGGAGCAGGCGCCCGACGCGCCCGTCTTCGGCGTTCCCTTCCTACTTGCCGCCCTGTTCCGGCGGCAAGGCAGGTAACTGAGGGCGTGCGCGGCGATCCAACGCTGTGCGTACTGCACTACGGCCGACCAGCACCGGACCCTGCTTTACGGCCAGCCGGCACCGGGGACCTCGACCTCGGTGGACAGGACTTGGCCGGTTCCGGGCGGCACCATCTCGGGCATGCCGCGCCACTCCGCGGCCACGATGAAGAGCGTCGAGCGGTTCGCGCCGCCGAGTTCGCAGGCGAAGGCGCCGCGGTCGAGCTGGATGGTCCGCACCTTCTCTCCGCCTTCGCGGACGCGTACGCACTGCCGGTTGGGCACGTCGGCGTACCAGACGGCGTGCTCGGCGTCGACGCAGATCCCGTCGGGGACGCCGTCTCCGAGGTCGGCCCACACCCGGCCGTTCGCGAGGCTGCCGTCGGGTCCGATGTCGTACCCCATGAGCCTTTTGCCGTACGAGTCGGCGACGATCAGCGTTGAGTTGTCCGGCGTCACGGCCAGCCCATTGGGGAAGGAGATGCCGTCGGCCACGTCACGTGCCAAGCCGTCGGGACCGACGTGTGTGACCGCCCCGGGAGCGAACTGTGCACCGCTGAGCATGTCGAAGCCCGCGCGGTCGACGTAGATGTTGCCGCGGCCGTCGATGACGATGTCGTTCCAGCCCTGCCCGATGCCGCTCAGGTCGGCGTGGGTCACCAGTGAACCGTCGGGTTCCATGCGCAGCAGCAGGGCCCGCGCCGAGTCGACGATCACCAGCCGCCCGTCAGGCTGCCAGGCCGTGCAGAGGGGTATCGACTCCACCCGGGCCACGACCTCATGCTTGCCGTCGAGGTCCAGCGCGATCACCTCGTGCGCGGTCCAGTCGGAGAAGTACAGGCGGCCGTCGTGCCAACGCGGCGCCTCCAGCAGTCCGAGGCCGGTGAGCCAGGTACGCAGTTCAGACATCGAAGTCTCCCTTCGCGACGTCTATGAGGACGAGGAGCACATATGGAGAGCGAAAGCTCATCACGGCCTCCATATGTCAGGGACGTCGAGGCCGAGCGACCCGGTTCGACATCGTGAGCGGACGAATTCTGGCGAAACAACGATTTGCCCGGCCCGTCGACCCGTCGATAGCATCACGCCAGCGCGAGAGGCGCGTGATCGCCGTGTGACGAGGGAGGTTGATGAATATGGCTGCGAACAGCTCTCATCAGCATGCCCTTGTCCGGCCCGCGCGAAGCTAGCGCGGTCCGGGTCGTACGAAAACGACCAGGAGTCACACGTGTCATCTTCCCCTTCACCGACCCACTCCGATCTGACCACTGCCCGCCTCATCCTGCGGGCATGGACCGACGGCGAGGCCGCCGCCGTCCTTGACGGCACCCGGCAGGCGCACTGGGCAGAGGACTTCCCCGCCGAGGGCGACGGCGTCATCGTCGGCCTCTTCGCCGAGCATCCCGCGTGGCTGGGTGAGTACGGCCACCGGCAGGTCATCGAGCGCGAAAGCGGTCTTGTGGTCGGCTCGATCGGCCTGTTCTGGCCGCCCAGCGACGGCACCCTTGAGCTCGGGTACGGCATCGTGGCCTCCCGGCGCGGCCGCGGCTACGCCCCCGAGGCCACCCGGGCCATGACGGCGCACGCCCTCACCGCACCAGGTGTGCACACCGTGTACGCCAATGTGGAGCTGTCGAACCCGCCCTCGATCCGAGTGCTGGAAAAGGCCGGTTTCGAGCGGTGGAGCACTGAGCCGGAGACAGCCCGATACCGCGCCACGACGGCGGACCTACCGCAGCGGTAACAGTCTCCGCGCCGAGTGTCGAAGCGAGCGCGCTTTCGGCACTCGGCGTGGAGAGGGGCTGGAGCTGTTCAGTCGTCAGCGCCGCCTCAGACGGCCAGCTTCTTCGCCATAACCAGCTCCCGCAGCCCGTTCGGCAGCTCGTCACCGAGCTGCGAAGTGTCCTCGAACCCGTGCCGCCGATATAGTGCGATCGCCTTCTCGTTGCCCGGCGCGACCGCCAGCTCCAGCACCTCGGCCCCCACCTCCACGGCCCACGCCGCCACGGCGCGTATCAGGTGATCGCCGACCCCACGCCCCCGCGCCTCCGGAACGACCCACATCGAGATCAGTTCGGTCACGCCGTCCCGCTCGCCCGGGATACCGCTGGCCATCCCCGCGGGCTTGCCGTCGAGCAGGGCGATCAGGTTCCGCGAGCCGGGAATGCCCAGGCGGTCCCGCCACCGCTCCTCCCGGTCGCCGTCGCCCTGCCAGTCCGAGAGCGGGACTCCGAACGCGTACGGCGCCTCCTCCAGCGCGACGAGCCTGAGCTCTCGCCAGAGGGCCCAGTCATCGGCCGACAGCTCCTGCAATTCGATCATCCGGGCAGCCTGTCGCCCCGAACGTCCTGATCGCAACCGCTTAGGCGGCCTCCTGAAGGTAATTGACACACTCGTGGGCATCTATGAAGCTTGTCGTCATACCGGACAGCCGAAAGGGCACCACATGACGGCGACGGCCCCCGACCCCCAGCACACAGACCCCGCCCGCTCCCGCCGGGCCCTGATCGCCGGCTCGGTCGGCAACTTCATCGAGTGGTATGAGTTCGGCGTCTACGGCTATTTCGCCACCATCATCGCCGCCAACTTCTTCACCCCCGACGGCGCGAGCGACATGGAAGCGCTGGTCAAGACGTACGCCTCCTTCGCCCTGGCGTTCTTCTTCCGCCCGCTCGGCGCCGCGCTCTTCGGCCGGCTCGGTGACCGGATCGGCCGTAAACCCCTGCTCATCCTGGTCGTCCTGCTCATGTCTGGCGCCACGACGCTCATCGGCGTACTCCCGACTTACGCCACGATCGGCGCGGCGGCCCCGTGGCTGCTGACGCTCGTCCGGATCGTGCAAGGGCTGTCGGCCGGCGGGGAGTTCGGGGGCGCGGTTTCGGTCATGACGGAATTCGCGCCGCGTGGCAGGCGTGGGCTGTACGGGTCGTGGCAGTCGTTCACCGTGGCGCTGGGGCTGCTCGGGGGAGCAGGCGCGGCGGCCGTGCTCGCGACCGCGCTATCGGAGCACGACTTGGCGGACTGGGGATGGCGGGTGCCGTTCCTGCTGGCCCTCCCGCTCGGTCTCGTGGCGCTCTGGCTGCGGCTGCGGCTTGAGGAGACGCCGTCGTTCGAGCGGGCGCGTACCGCGGGACCGCTCACGAAGCCGAGGGCCGGTGAGGTGACCAAGGCGATCGTGCTGGGTATCGGGCGGCTCATGGGCTGGTCGGCCGCCGGGTACACGTTCCTGGTCGTCATGCCCTCCTACCTTCAGACCACGCTGAACGCCACCTTCCAGCAGGCGCTGATCGCCACGGTGCTGGCCAACCTGGGCTTCGCGCTGGCGATCATCCCGGCGGGCATGCTGAGCGACCGGGTCGGCAGACGGCCGGTCATGCTGGCGGGGGCGATCTCGGTCATCGTGCTCGCCTTCCCCCTGCTGAACCTGCTCCAGGACCCCGGTGCTCCCAGCTGGGCCAAGGGGCTGGCCGTCCTGGTGGCCGGGGTGGCGGTCGGCCTGATGGCGGGGCCGGGGCCCGCGATGCTGGCGGAGATGTTCCCGACCACGGTCCGCTACACGGGGTTGGGGCTGGCATATTCGCTGTCGAACGCGGTCTTCTCCGGGTCGGCGGGGCTGATCATCACCGAGCTGATCAAGACGACCAAGGACGTCGACATCCCGGCCTACTACGTTGTGGCGGCCTGCGTCGTCAGCGCCGTGGCACTGGCCAGTCTGCGCGGGAACGACCACCGAGAGGAACTGCGCGGCTGACGGGGCAGGGGACAGATCCCGCATAAAACCGGGGACAGATCGCGCATAAAAGTGGGGACGATCCTGATATAAAACAAGGGACAATCCAGAGTTGTACCAGGTCGGGAGGGTAGATCGATGGATCCGGACGCCCTCGTAGAAAGACATCTGAAGGAGGTGATCTGTCGGCGGCTTGCCAGTCGGCCCGTCGTCGTACTGACAGGGCCGCGCACCGTCGGAAAGAGCACGCTGCTGATCGCCTGCGCGCGCCTGCAAGACGTCCCGGTCATCGATCTCGACGACGTCTCGGTCAGGCGTGCCGCGGACGCCGACCCAGGTCATTTCGCGACCATCCCGCTCGAACCGGTATGCATCGACGAGTTCCAGCATGTGCCCGAGATCCTTTCGGCGATCAAGGCTGAGCTCAACCGCGACTTGCGACCGGGCCGGTTCATCCTCACGGGCTCCACGCGCTATAGCGCGCTACCCCGTCTCGGGCAGGCGTTGACGGGTCGCGCGCATGTCATGACCATCTGGCCGCTGTCCCAAGGCGAGCTCAGCGGTCATCGGGAGACCTTCTTGGATGCCGTGCTCACCGATCCGGAGAGCCTCCTGACGTCTGTGCCGTCGCGTACGTCGCGCGCCGAGTACGAGGCCGCGATGCTCGCCGGTGGTTTCCCGGTCGCCTTGGGTATGCCGGAAAGCGAACGCGGATCCTGGTTCCGCGACTTCCTCTCGATGGTGATCGAGCGGGACGTGCTGGAGATCCGCAAGGTACGGCAGCGCCACGTGCTGCCCGTCATCCTGCGCCAGTTGGCCGCCCGTACCTCCAGCACCGTGAACATGGCAGACATCGCTGCAGCCGTCGGGCTTGAACAACGGCTCGTGGGTGACTATGTCGCCCTGCTCGAAGCGGTCTTCCTCACCCACCGACTGGAGGCGTTCGGCCGTACGCTCGCCAGCAAGGTCGCCCGGTCACCGAAGATCCACCTGATCGACAGCGGCTTGGCCGCGCACCTCCTGGGCATCACGCGCAGGAAGCTGGACCGGCGCGATCCTGCCACCCTCACTGAGTTCGGCCGAGTCGTGGAGACCTTCGCCGTGAACGAGTTGATGAAGCAGGCGGGCTGGTCGGAGGAACTGGTCGAGTTCAGCCACTTCCGCACGCGGGATCAGCGGGAGGTCGATCTCGTCATCGAGTCGCAGGAGGGATCAGTCGTCGGCGTGGAGGTGAAGGCCAAGTCGTCGATCGAGGAGAAGGATTTCCAGGGGTTGCGACTGCTCAGGGAGCGGCTCGGGTCGAGCTTCGTCGCGGGAGTGCTGCTCAATCTCGGCCAGCAGTCGTTCCGCCACGACGACCGGCTCTACGTCATGCCGATGGATCGGCTCTGGACGCCTGTCCCGGCAGCGCGTCCCAGGACGTCAGCGCCTCCAGCAGGCCGTCCGTGAGCGGTAGCCGTACCAGGTCCTCCCGTGAGCACCAGCGGGCGTCGGCGGCGTCGTCGCCCGCCGCGAGCGTGCCGTCCGTGACCGTGGCGCGGTAGTCGCGGATCTCGTACGTCACGCCGCCCGGCCCCGGACGGTCCACGGTGCCCACGAGAGGGCCGACCGTGACGACCAGACCGGTCTCCTCCAGGACCTCGCGGCGCAGGGCGGCGGCGTCCGTCTCGGCGGCCTCCACCCGCCCGCCCGGGATCGACCACAGGCCCGCGCCCGGCGGGTGACCGCGCTTGATCAGCAGGAGCCGGCCCGAGGCGTCGCCGATGATGGCGCCCACGCAATTTACGCGCACATGGTCAAGATTACGGCTGGACAACAGCATGCGGCCTTGACGGGGTGGTGCCCGAGGACGCAGCGTGAGTAGCTGTGAGAGCGGTTCCAACCTGCCCACGGTGTTTTGGTTCACTTCACGGGCCAAGTGCGTGGTCGAGCGCCTGGCGATGTGACGCGCACGGTGATGTCCTGCCCTACCAGCCACCTTGGCCCCCGACCGCCAGGGCGGTCGAGACGATGCGGAAGAGCTCGATGGTGCCCGTCTGGCTGCCATGGCCCTTGCCGCCCGGCTGGCTCGTCACCGGGTTCGCGGAGGCGGGCGACGAGCGTACGGGGGGCCGGGCCAGCGTGGTCGCGCTGTGCGGCCCTTCGCTGACGCGGGGGCCCGCCGACCTGCTGGTCATCGCGGAGGAGCCCGGTGTCGGGCTGGGGGCCGCGTTCGCGGGGCTGGACGGGCCCGATCCCGGTGAGGGGTTCGACTCCGGGCCGCCGAACGCGAAGATCGTGGTGCTCGGGCATCCGACCGCGCTGTGGTGCGTGGGCGCGGGCGCCGATCGGGCCGTCTACGCCGGCGAGGCGATGGGAAACTGGCTGTGGACGATCGCCTGGCCCGCCGAGGCCGGGTGCCTCATCGCGCTGGCCGAGCTGAGCCTGCACGACCTGCGTGACCTTGAGCTGGACCTGCCTTTCGGCGCTTTCTCGCCGAGGTTGGAGTAGTCCGTACGGACGCCTCTCGACCGCGGCACGGTCAACGCGATTCGCTCTGTCACTCAGACGGACTAGAGTGCGGAGGCGTGACAGCGCGTATCGAGCGAGTGGTGAGCGAGGGTGTCGTCGACGTCGACGGCACCGAGCACAAGGTCGAGAACAACATCTGGATCGTCGGCGACGACGAAGAGGTGATCGTGATCGACCCGGCGCGTGACGCCGACAAGATCCTGGAGAAGGTCGGCGAGCGAGAGGTGCTCGCCGTGATCTGCACCCACGGTCTGCCTGACCACGTCGGCGCGGCCATCGAGGTGGCCAGCAGGGACGAGGCGGTGATCGCCCTCCACCCCAAGGACAAGCCGCTCTGGCGGGAGACCTGGTCGCAGACCTGGCCCGACATCGACATGGAGGACGACGGCATCTTCGAGGTGGCCGACGTCCGGCTCGACGTCATGGATACGCCAGGCGTCACGCCCGGCGGGGTCTCGCTCTACTGCGAGGCGCTCGGGGTGGTGTTCAGCGGTGAGACGCTGCAGGCCGACGGGCCCGGCAAGATCGGCGGCGAATACCCCGACCTCAACTTCCAGCTCAACGCGATCGGGGCGCGGCTGTTCACGCTGCCTCCCGAGACGCGGGTGCTGGCCGCGCACGGCGACGAGGTGACGGTCGGCGACCTGGAGCCGCACTTCGGCGAGTGGCGCATCAGCGAGTCGGACGACGCGGACGAGGGCCCGCTGACGGACGGCACGAAGGCCGCCGGGATCAGGCTCGATCCGGATGACGACCGGGGTGTATGACCAGCTGCCGCTGGAAGGGATGCCGCGACGGCTCTATTCGTGTACGCCGTCGCGGCTGAACGCCTGGCTCGACTGCCGCCGCCGCTACCGGTTCACCTACCTCGACCGGCCGCAGCCGTCCAAGGGGCCGGGGTGGGCGCACAACAGCGTCGGAGCCAGCGTGCACAACGCGCTGGCGGCCTGGTGGCGCGAGCCCTATGAGCGGCGGACGCCGCTGACGGCGGCCATCCTGCTGAGCAACGGGTGGATCACCGAGGGGTTCAGGGACGCCGACCAGTCGGCGCAGTGGCTCGGGCGCGCCCGCGACCTCGTATCCGGATATGTCGGCACACTGGATCCGTCGGATGATCCGGTCGGCGTCGAGCGTACGGTGGCCACGCGCACCAAGGTCATCGCCGTGTCCGGCCGCATCGACCGGCTCGACCGGCGGGGCGACGAGTTGGTCGTGGTCGACTACAAGACCGGGCGGCGGCCCCTCACCCAGGACGACGCGCGGTCCTCGCTCGCGCTGGCCATCTACGCGATCGCGGCCTCCAGGATGATGCGCACGCCGTGTCACTCGGTCGAGCTGCACCACCTGCCGACCGGCGAGATCGTCGAATGGCGCCACACGGACGAGTCCCTCGGCCGTCACCTGGGGCGGGCGGAGGAGGTCGCGGTCGAGGCCGCCACCGCCGACGAACGCTACCGCGAGGTGATGGGCGCACCGGGCCCCGTACGCGCCCGCTCCTCCCGTGCCGCGTCCGCTGAGACGGCCGATGGCAAGAGCGGCGGGACCGTCCCGGAGGCGGCGAGCGGTTCCAGGGAGCGGCCGCACGTCGGGCCTCCGGCGGTGTCGTCCGAGCTGGACACGATGTTCGCCCCCAGCCCCGGCCCGATCTGCGGCTGGTGCGACTTCCGGCGCCACTGCCCCGAAGGGCTGGCCGCCGCACCCGAGCACCGCCCCTGGGACGGCCTGGCCGAATAACCCCTACAACCTGACACCCGGTCGGAGGTTGTACGACGCCTCCGGCCGGGTGGTCAGGTGACCATGGTGAGACATCCGGTTATGGTCGGATAGTGGGTCGGGTGGGGCGTTTGCCGGTGGCGGTGGCGCTCGGTGCCCTGTTCAACCCGCTGAACTCCTCCATGATCGCCATAGCCCTGGCCCGCATCGAGACGGAGTTCCGCGTCGGCGTCGTCGCCGTCACCTGGCTGGCCGCGGGCTTCTACCTGACCGCCGTCGCCGTGCCACCCCTGATGGGCGCGATGGCCGATCGGTTCGGTCCCAGGCGGGTGTTCTGCGGCGGGCTGGTGATGGTTGGCCTGACCGGCGCCCTGACCGCCTTGGCCCCCTCCTATCCCGTTCTGGTGGTGGCCCGGCTGCTGCAGGCGTTCGGGAGTTGCGCGACGCTCCCGGCCGGGATGGGGATCATCACGGCGACGGCGGAGAAGGGGCGGCCGGCGCCCCGCGTCATCGCGCTGATCTCGATGGTGCTGACGGCCAGCGCCGCCGCTGGGCCGGTGCTGGCGGGGTTCCTGGTCAGCCTGTGGGGGTGGCGGGCGATCTTCCTGGTCAACGTCCCGCTCGCGGCGGTGGCGCTCGTACCGGCGCTGCGCTGGCTGCCCAAGGTGGCCCCCGTACGGCGACGGCAGGCGTGGCTGCCCAGGCCGAAGCCGGCGCTGCTGGCCACCTACGGGGTGTTCGCGATGGTCAACGTGGTGTTCTATCTGGCGTTCATCATGGTGCCGCTCTGGGCGCAGCGCTCGGCCGGGCTGCCGCCGCACCTCGCGGGGCTGCTGGTCCTGCCCATGGCCGTGTCGGCGCTCCTCATGACGCCGGTGGCGGTGGCGGTGGCCGCGCGCGTGGGGATGCGGGCCGTGCTGCTGGTGAGTGCGGGGCTGCTGCTGGCGGGGTCCTGTGTCATGTTCTTTGTCGGGCCCGTCGGGGTGGTGCTGGTGATCACGTCGCTGATCGGCCTGGCGTCCGCGTTCAGCCAGTTCGGCCTGAACTCGCTGGTGTTCGTACACGCCGACCGGAACGAGACCGGCTTGGCCGTGGGCCTCTTCCAGGCGTCGCGGTACATCGGAGCCGCCACCGCCGCCTCGATCACGGGCGTGCTGTACGCCCCCGAGACCATGGCCCCCAGCGGCTGGGTCATGGTCACGGCCTCGACGCTCATCCTGCTCGCCGGATTTATCATCCCCGTCGAGACATCGGATGAAGAATCTCGTCAAAAGAGCTAAAAACCAGCAATAGGGAGAAATCTCAGGGCATAGCTCCGATCTCAGCCATTGACGCCAAGCTTCCAGAGCGGTCATATCTGGTGTAACCCCTATGGAAGGCAGGTGCGCATGTCCCAGCCGAAGGAACAGGGCAAGAAGCAACCACGCAGGATCCATGAGAAGAAGGTCAGGGCCCGCGGCGAGGAGATGACCTGGCACAAGCCCGACTACCAGGTCGTCGAGGCGTCGATGGAAATGACCGCGTACTTCCTGGCCACCAGGTAACTGGGCACCGCCATGCGACTGCAGGTGCTCGGCACCGCGGCCGGTGGCGGCGTGCCCCAGTGGAACTGCGCGTGCCCTGGCTGCTCCGGGGCACGCGCTCATCCGGGCCGCCGCAGACGCCACGCCAGCCTGGCCGTACAACAGGACGACGGGTGTTACGTCGTCAACGCCACGCCCGACATCGCCGAGCAGATCGAGGCGTGCGCGTGGCTGCGGCCGGGGCCGGGGCCGCGCGAGTCGCCGCTGAAGGGCGTGATCCTCACAGACGCCGAGCTGGACCACACGATCGGCCTGCTCAGGCTCAGGGAGGCAGACGATCTGGAGGTCCGCTGTACCCCAGTGGTACGGCAGGCGCTGCGCTCCTTCGCCGACATCCTCCGCCCGTACGTGCGGATCTCCTGGGCCGACGCCGACCTCATCCCGATATCGGCGAAGCGACCCCGGTACGCCGACTCCCCGGAGGCTACGGACTGGGTCTCCGCGCTGCGCCTGATGGGAGGAGCCGTGGTGTACGCGCCCGCCATGGGCGTGTGGCCCGCAGCGCTGGACGAGGCCGAGTGCGTCATCATCGACGGCACGTTCTGGGACGACGAGGAGCCCCGCCGCACCGGGATCTCGGCGAAGACCGCCACCCAGATGGGCCACCTCCCGATAGAGGCGACCATGGAGCGCCTGTCCCGCTTACCGGGCCGTCGCCTGTACACCCACCTCAACAACACCAACCCCCTCGTGGACCCGGCGGCCGAGCAGCACAAGGTGCTCGCCGAGCTGGGCATCGAGGTGGCCGCCGACGGGATGGTGATCGACCTGTGAACGGCTTCGAGGCCGAGCTGCGTGCCGTACCGGAGAAGCGCTACCACCACCTGCACCCCTTCAACCAGCGCATGCACGCCGGTGAGCTGACCCGTGACGAGCTGCGGGGCTGGATACTCAACCGCTTCCACTACCAGCGGCACATCCCGATCAAGGACGCGTTCATCCTCGCCAAGCTGGCCACGCCCGACCTGCGCAGGACGTGGCTGCGCCGGATCCAGGACCACGACGGCACCGCGCCGGGCGAGGGCGGCATCGAGCGGTGGCTGCGGCTCGGCGAGGCGGCCGGACTGGACCGGGCCCTGCTGCTGTCGGGCGAGGGCGTGCTGCCGGGCGTGCGGCTGGCCGTCGACGGCTACGTGAACCTGTGCCGCCACGGCTCCGTGCTCGAAGCCGTGGCCGCCTCGCTGACGGAGCTGTTCGCGCCGGACCTGATGCGCACCCGGATCGCCGCCTTCGAGCGGCACTACCCGTGGATCGACCCCGAGGGGCTGCGCTACTTCCGCGTACGCGTCTCTCAGGGCCGCCAGGACAGCGGCGAAGCACTGGCCCTGGTCATGGAGTGGGCCCGGTCCCGTACGGACCAGGAGAGGGCCATTGCGGCGCTCGGCTACAAGTGCGACGTGCTGTGGGCGCTGCTCGACGCGGTGGACGGGGCGTACCGATGACCGAGCCGACGACCGGGCCGACGACGGGCTCGACGGCCGAGCCGACGACAGGGGCGACCACCTGGCGCCCCGTGCTGTCCCGCGCGGCCATGCTCCGCCACGATCCGGTACGGCAGGCCGACCTGCTGATCGTGCCCGAGCGGATCGTCGTACTGAACGAGGAGGCGGCGGCCATCGTCGGCCTCTGCGACGGCGAGCGGACCGTGGCCGACATCGTCGCCGAGCTTCCCGAGGGCGCGGAGGCCGACGTGGTGGAGTTCCTCGACCGGGTGCGCGCCGAGGGTTGGGTGCGATGAGCGCTCCTTGGGCCATGCTGGCCGAGCTCACGCACGCGTGCCCGCTGCGCTGCCCGTACTGCTCCAACCCGACCGAGCTGGCGGCCAGGTCGAGTGAACTGAGCACCGGCGAGTGGCAGCGGGTGTTCGCCGAGTCGGCGGCGCTCGGCGTCGTGCACGCCCATCTGTCCGGTGGCGAGCCGCTGCTCAGGCCGGATCTGGCGGCGATCGTGGCGGCGGCCGCGGGGGAGGGCGTCTACACCCAGCTCGTCACCAGCGGCGTCGGGCTCACGGAACGACGGCTCGGCGAACTCGCCGCGGCGGGACTGCGCAGCGTGCAGCTCTCGGTCCAGTCGGCGACGAGCGCGGAGTCGGACCGGATCGCCGGAGTCGCCTCGTTCGCGTGGAAGGAGCGGGCCGCCGACGCCGTGGCGGCGAGCGGGCTGCCGTTCGGGCTCAACGTGGTGCTGCACCGGGAGAATCTCGACGCCGTCGGCGAGATCATCGAGCTTGGGCTGTCGTGGGGCGTGGAGCGCATCGAGCTGGCCAACACCCAGTTCTACGGGTGGGGGCTGCTCAACAGGACCGCGCTGCTGCCCACCAGGGAGCAACTCGCCCGCGCCGAGGCTACAGTCACGAAATATCGGGAAAAGACGGATGTTGAGCTGATCTGGGTGGTCCCCGATTACTTCGACGGCGTGCCGAAGCCCTGCATGGGCGGCTGGGGCGCGATCTCGATCACCGTCGCGCCCGACGGCCGGGTGCTGCCGTGCCCGGCGGCCTACGCCCTGCCCCTGGAGCCGCCGAACGCCCGTGACCACTCGATCGGCTGGATCTGGGAGCACTCGCCCGCCTTCAACGCCTACCGGGGCACCGACTGGATGGGCGAGCCCTGCGCGAGCTGCCCGCGCAAGGAGCTCGACTTCGGCGGCTGCCGCTGCCAGGCGTACGCGCTCACCGGCGACGCCGGCCGCACCGACCCGGCATGCCGCCTGTCACCCGACCACCATCTCCTCGACGACCTGGCGAGCGGCGGCACCTGGACCTTCAGGCGGCCAGCGCCTTCGGGTGGCGGCGCGGATCGGTCAACCCCCTGAGCCCCTTGCCGGTGTCGTAGCCGGCGGCTGCGAGTCGCTCGCGGGCGGCCCGCAGCATCTCCCTGGTCGCCGGCATGAACGCGTGGTCGTGCAGCGGCTCGGGCAACGAGTTCATGGCCAGCCGGAACGCTCTCAGCCCGGCCGTCACCGTGGCCCGCGGCACCGCCGGCAGCACCCCGTACATCCGCCTGGCCCATTCCGGCAGCGAGTAGTAGCACAGCGCGCCGAACGGGAAATAGGCGGGTTTGCCCGGTGTGAGCGCCCGCAACTCCTGCGGCAGCCTCGGCCACAGCAGGAACCGCACGGTCGCGGCGGCCTCCTCGGTGACGCGCAGCGCGGGACGTACCCGCTTGAAGTAGGCGTCCATCTCCGCGCACGAGCCGGGCACGTCCTCGGGGTGCAGGCCGACGTAGGAGGCGCTCTTTCGCTGCTCCCGCAGGTAGGCGTCGGCCTGGCGCTCAGTGAGCCCCAGCCCGCCGCGCCTGGCCACCTCCAGGTACGACGAGACCTCCGCGCAGTGCACCCAGAGCAGCAGCTCGGGCTCGTCCACCTGGTGCGTCCGGCCGGTGTCGGGGTCGCTGATGCGCAGGCTCTTGTGGATGCCGCGCACCCGCCGGCCGATCTCGTCGGCCTCGGCCGGACTGCCGAACGTCACGCGCCCCACGAAGTCGGCGGTGCGGCGCAGGCGGCCGAACGGGTCCTCCTGGAAGTTGGAGTTCTGCCAGACGCCGCGCATAGCGAGGGGATGCAGCGCCTGGAGCATCAGGCCGCGCACGCCGCCGACCCACATGGCGCGGTCGAGGTGCACCAGCCAGGTCGCGCTGTGCGGCGGCTGGACGACGATCTCTTCGATGCTCGTCATAGTAAGTACATGGTTACAGATCATTGGATCGAATGTCCAATTGCTGATGCTCTGCGGCGTTCCAGAACCGGACCAGCGCCGTGGCCGTGGTCTCCGGAGCCTCCACGGCCGGTGAGTGGGCCGCGCCGGGCAGCACCACGCACTCCGCCTCCAGCCGGGCCGCCATCTCCGACTGCAGCTCGGCCGGCCAGCCGTCGTCGCGCTCGCCGTAGAGGACCAGAGTGGGCACCTCGATCTGCCTGAGCTCGTCGGTACGGTCCGGCGCGGCCAGCACCTGCTCGGCCATGCGCGACAGCGCGGTGGGGGAGTTGGCCAGCAGGCGCTTGTGCAGGAAGGCGATGATCTCGTCGGGCACGCCGTTGGCCAGCGCCTCGGGCTCGAACCTGGTGGACCAGAGGTGTTCGAGCCCCAGGGTGGGGAGCTCCTTCATGATCGTCTTGCCGCTGCGCGCCCGCTCACCCACGATGCCGGAGGGCCCTGAGCTCATCAGCGTGAACGAGGCGAACTTCGTCCGGCCGTCGATGACCGCCTCGCGCGCGACCAGGCCGCCGAAGGAGTGCCCGACCAGGTGCATCGGCTCGTCGCCGCTGAGCGTCTGGGCCAGCAGGTCGACGTCGGCGCCGAGCGCGGCGAAGGAGTAGGCGGCGGGGTCGTCGGGACCGGGCGTCTCATACTGCCCGCGCAGGTCGACGGCCACCACCCGGCGGCCCGACTGGGCCAGGGTCTGCAGGATCGCGATGAAGTCTTCCTTGCTGCCGGTCAGACCGGGAACGAGGAGCGCGGGCCAGCGCTCCACCACACCACTGACCGGAAGCGCCTCAAGGGCCGCGAAGGTGCCCTGGGACGTTTCTATCTTTTGTGGTGCAACGCCAGGAGGCAGGTCGAGGAAGCGCGGCGTACTCACGTGAGGCAACAATACCCAGAGGTCAGCGCCTCGACACCGGCATACTCCCCACGCTGGTGCGAAACGGCGCAGGCGCGCACCGCGGGATGCGGTGCGCGCCTGCGTCTATCAGGTGCCTGCGTCTGCCAGGAGTCTGGCCGACGTGCTTGCGTCGGCCAGAGGCCGAGCGGTCTAGCCGGCGCGGCGGCGGTTGCCACCGCCGCCGTTGTTGCCGCCGCCACGCGGCTGGCGGCGCTGCTGCTTGCGCTCGGTGGCCGCGGACGGGGCGATGTCGTCGTCGTCCGTGGCCAGGTCGGGTGACTGGAAGATCACCATGAACGGGCTGGCCGGCACGATCCGCTCCGGCTCCTGGCGCGCCGCGGGCTGCGGCGTGGACAGGAAGCTCGGCTCGGCGATCGGTGCACGCTCCATGACCCGCTCCTCCACGACCTGCTCCTTCGCGATCTGCTCCTCCACAATCCGCTCCACGATGGGAGCCTGCTCAACGACCTGACCGCGCTCGGCGGCGGGCTTGCGCGTACGGGCCGGCCTGCGCTCGCTGACCTGAACCTGCTCAGCGGCCTGCTCGGCGACCGGTTCACGGGTCGAGGTACGGGCCGACCTGCGGGCCGGCTTCTGCTCGGTGACCGGCTCGCGCTCGGTGAGCGGGGCCTCCGGGGCGTCGGCGAGGGCGTTCTCGATGGCGGCCGACGCGGCCCCCCTGCGAGTGCGACCGCGCCGCGGCTCGGCGGCCGCCTCGATCTCGTCCGCTGAGATGATGGCGGGTGTCTCCTCCGTCTTTCGGGCGCTCGCCTTGCTGGAGCGACTGGGCACAGGCTCGACCTCCGGCGTCTCGACGGGTGCGGTGCCCTCTTCCGTGGGCATGCCGCCGCGGGTGCGGCGGCGCTGGCGCGGCGCGCGCGCCGGACGCTCCTCCCGCTCGTCACGGCGACCCTCCCGCTCGTCACGGCGACCCTCCCGCTCGTCACGGCGACGGCCGCCGTTGCGCGTGCGGGTCCTGCCGGTCTCGCCGAGGTCCTCGATGCGCTCCGCCGACAGTCCCGCCCGCGAACGGCTGGCGTGCGGCAGGACGCCCTTGGTGCCCTCAGGGATGTTGAGCTCGGTGAAGACGTGCGGCGAGGTGGAGTAGGTCTCCTCGGGTTCGGCGAAGTCGAGCCCGAGCATCTGGTTGATCATCTTCCAGCGGGTCAGCTCCTCCCACTCCACGAACGTGACCGCGATGCCCGTGCGCCCGGCCCGGCCGGTGCGGCCGGTGCGGTGCACGTACGTCTTGTCCTCGGTGGGGCAGTCGTAGTTGACCACGTGGGTGACGTCGTCGATGTCGATGCCGCGCGCCGCCACGTCGGTGGCGACCAGCACGTCGATCTTGCCACTGCGGAACGCCCGCAGGGCCTGCTCGCGCTGGCCCTGGCCGAGGTCGCCGTGGACGGCCGCGACCGCGAAGCCGCGCGTCTCGAGCTGCTCCGCGACCATGTCGCAGGCCCGCTTGGTCTCACAGAAGACCATGGTGAGCCCGCGGCCCTCGGCCTGGAGCAGCCGGGCGACGATCTCGATCTTGTCCATGCGGTGGACGCGCCAGACGATCTGGCGTACCTGCGGGTGCGGGATGCCCTCGCCGCCCTCGCCGTTCTCGTGCTCGGCCCGTACGTGCGTGGGCCGGTTGAGGTATTTGCGGGACAGCGCGACGATCTCACCGGGCATGGTCGCCGAGAACAGCATGGTCTGCCGCTCTTCGGGGATCAGCTTGAAGATCCGCTCGATGTCGGGCAGGAAGCCCAGGTCGAGCATGCGGTCGGCCTCGTCGAGCACCAGCGAGGTGATCTGGCTGAGGTCGAGGTGCTTCTGCTTGACCAGGTCGAGCAGGCGGCCGGGGGTGCCGACGATGACGTCGACGCCGGCCTTGAGCGCTTCGACCTGCGGCTCGTACGCCCGGCCGCCGTAGACGGTCAGGACCCGCGAGCCGAGCTTGCCGGCCGCGGTGACCAGGTCTTCGCTGACCTGTACGGCCAGCTCGCGGGTGGGCACGACGACCAGCCCGCGTGGCTTCTTACGGTTCTTACGCGGTTTGCCGATGCCCTGGAGCATCGCGATGCCGAACGCGTAGGTCTTTCCCGTGCCTGTGCGTGCCTGACCGATCAGGTCCTGGCCGCTCAGCGCGAGCGGGAGTGCCATCTCTTGGATGGGGAACGGTGTGGTGATGCCCTCGGTCTCGAGGGCATCAGCGATCTCTGGTGTGACTCCGAGGTCTCGGAAAGTCGTCAGCGTGGCCTGCCTCAGTCTCAAATGAAGGCGGGCCTGCCGGGACCGACGGGCGGAAAACAAACCCCGTGCCTGGGTCCTCGCGGTAGAGCCAGCCCTCTCGCGTCATCGCGACCGCAGACCCGGAAGCGGGGGGTTAACGGGGAAATCCCCCGAATTAACACAGTGCGGTCGCACTTTCACAGAGCAGTGTACTCGATACCACAACGTTGGCCGAGTTTCCGAATGTTCCCGAAGTACGCTGCCTTCCATGAACGAGTCTCCAGGAGTCGTCGATCTGCTCGGTGTGCTGGCCTATGCCGAGCTCAGCGCCTTCGCGCGGATGACCGAGGACGCGGCCTCCCTGGCCCCCTCCTTGGCCGATCAGGCCGCGCTCAGCGAGCTGGCCGTAGCCGAATATGCCCACTTTCGTCTCCTGCACGACAGGCTGACGGAACTCGGCGCCGATCCCGAGCAGTCGATGTCGCCGTTCGTCGAGGCGCTGGACGCCTGGCACACCCAGACGGCCCCGGCCGACTGGTTGCAGGCGTTGGTCAAGGCGTATGTGGGCGTGGGGATCGCGCTCGACTTCTACCGGGAGGCGGCCAGGCACCTCGAACCGTCGATCGCGAAGCTGGTCGACGAGGTGCTCGTGGACGAGGGCCGCTCGGAGTTCGCCGTGGAGCGGGTCAGGGCCGGGGTCGCGGCCGACCCGGCGGTGAGCGGCCGCCTGGCGCTGTGGGCGCGCCGGCTCGTCGGTGAGGCGCTCAGCCAGGGGCAGCAGGTCGCGGCGGCCCGGCCGGAGCTGGCGCTGCTGGTGGTCGGCCCGGCGGCCGACGACCCTACGCAGATCTCCCGCCTGTTCGCCAAGCTGACCGAGGAGCACGGCAAGCGGATGGCCGCCCTCGGCCTCTGAACCGCCCCCGCGCCCTGCGCGTCGCTCCAGCGAGGGTACGGCGTGTGCCGCCGCACCCTCGCTCAAGCCGCTGGAGGGCGTCGCCGCACCCCATATGAGCCGTTAGAGAGTGCCGCCGAAGCCGACCGGCCTCGACTCGTCCTCGCCGATCTCGATGAAGCCGATCGACGCGACCGGCACGATCACGCGCCGCCCCTTCGCGTCGGTGATGGAGAAGACGCCGCGATCGGCGGCCAGCGCCTTTCTGATCTCCTCTTCGACCTGCTCGGAGGACAGCTCGGTCTCGACAACGAGTTCGCGGTGTACGGAGCGTACGCCGATCTTGACTTCCATCATGCTCCCTTTCGACGGGGCTGGCTCCTCCCATCGTCGCCGCTGGTGGGCCAGGAAACGCCGATGATCGCGCCCAGCGAACGGGTTTAAGCCGTACGCGGAAAACCGCTGATGCCGCGCCAGGCCAGCCGGGCCATGAGCTGCTCGGCGGCGTCCTTCGGGATGGAGCCCTGCGTGGTCACCCAGTAGCGGGCGCTCACCTCGGCCATGCCGACCAGTCCGACGCCGAGCAGGTGGGCCTCGTCGCTGGTGCAGCCGGTGTCCTCCTGGATCACCGCGCTGACCATCTCGGCGCACTCGCGCAGGGAGCGCTCCACCCGCTGGCGCACCGGCGCCACGTTGCGCAGGTCGGACTCGAAGACGAGCCGGAACGCCTCGCCCTGGGTGGAGACGAAGGAGTAGAACGCGCTGAAGGTGGCCTGGACACGGAGTTTGTTCTCGTGCGTGGAGGCCAGCGCCTCACGGCAGCGGTTGACCATGTCGTCCACGTGCAGGTCGAGCAGCGCCAGGTAGAGCTCCAGCTTGCCGGGGAAGTGCTGGTACAGGACGGGTTTGCTGACTCCGGCCCGATCGGCGATCTCGTCCATGGCGGCCGCGTGATAGCCGTTCTCCACGAACACTTCCTGCGCGGCGCTGAGCAGCTGCCGGCGGCGGGCTAGTCGGGGCAGCCGAGTGCCCCGGGGCTTGGCGTCCGGGGTTGCGGTCACGCTGGTCTCCATGGGGCTCCGAGTCGGCTGTTCGGACATCCTACGTGCGACTCAACGACTCATCAGCGATAGTCGTCATCAGCGATAGTCGTCGTCATCGAGGTCCACCTCGCGATACTGCTCGGCGGCGTCGGCCGGATCGACCTCCAGCGGGGTCTCGCCCTCCGCGTCGCGCACGTCACGGTGCTGCTCGGCGGCGTCGGCCTCGGGGGCCTCGATCGACAGCTCTTCCATTTCGTCGAAGGGGAGGTCGTCCCCACGTACGTCCATCTCCGACATTGCAGTCCCCTTCTAGGTGCGGACGGAACCAGACTACGCCTGACCGAAAAGGTCGCCGTGCTCCTCGACTCTGGCCAGTACGGCGTGTGTCGTGAACACCAGTTCCTCCGGGTGCTCACAGCCCTCGACCTCCTTCCACAGCAGCGGCGTCGAGACCGTGGGCTGTGGCCCGGCGCGCAGTGAATAGGGGGCCACGGTGGTCTTGGCCGGGTTGTTCTGGCTCCAGTCGATGAACACCTTGCCGGGGCGCGCCTTCTTGGCCATCACGCTGACCACCTGGTCACGGTGGGCCTTCTCCAGCACCTGGGCCAGCCTCTTGGCGTACGCGGAGGGCTCCTCGCGGCCGTCCCATTCCGCGTACAGCTGCATGCCCTTGTTCCCGCTCGTCTTCGGGCGGGCGGTGAGACCGTCGGCGCGCAGCACCTCGCGCAGCATGAGAGCCACCCGGCAGCACTCGACGATGGTCGCCGGAGCCCCGGGGTCGAGGTCGAACACGAGCGTGTCGGGCGGCAGCGCCGCGCCGTCGTCGGACACCCGCCACTGGGGCACGTGCAGTTCCAGGGCCGCCAGGTTGGCGTAGTAGACGAGCGACGGCAGGCCGTCGATCACGGCGAAGTCGATCTCGTCGCGGTTCTTGGTGCTGCCCGGCACCGGCAGGGTGGCCCTCCTGACCCAGTCCGGGGTGTGGTCGGGGGCGTTCTTCTCGAAGAAGGACTGGCCGGTCACGCCGTTCGGGTAGCGCTTGACGGTGAGCGGCCGGCCCTCCAGGTGCGGCAGGAGCGCGGGGGCGACGCGGCTGTAGTAGTCGATCACCTCGGCCTTGGTGAAGCCGACCTCGGGATAGAGCACCTTGTCCAGGTTGGTCAGCACCAGCTGCCGCCCGTCGACCCGCACCGGGACCTTCGCTGGGCTCACAGCGTCACCTCCGAAGGGAGCTTGTCCGGGCGCAGGCCGCGCCACACCGGGTGGCGCAGCCGCAGATCGTCGGTCCACATCGTGTAGGCCACCTCCCCGACGAGCTCGGGTCTAACCCAGCGGTTGCGCCACGGGACGACGTTCTGGAAGGGGCTGCGGGGGATCTCCAGCGGGCTCAGGAACGCGTAGAGCTGGTCGAGCACGGCCTCGGTGAAGCCGGTGCCGACGTGACCGACGTACGTCAGGCCCTGCTCGGTGAACACGCCCATGATCAGCGAGCCGATCCCGCCCGACCTGCGGCCTTTGCCGGGCTTCCAGCCGCCGATCACGACGTCCCTCGTGCTGAGGTGCTTCACCTTGATCCACGACGGCGAGCGCGTGCCCGGCCGGTACGGCGAGTCGAGCCGCTTGGCGACGACGCCTTCCAGGCCCTGCTCCTGGGTGGCGGCGAGCAGGTCGGAATCTCCCGGGAAGTACGGCGGGGCGCCGATGTCCAGCTCGTCGAGGAGGCTGCGCCGGTCGCGGTACGGCAGGTCCAGCAGCGTTGTGCCGTCGAGGTAGAGCAGGTCGAACGGAAGGTACGTGACCGGGTACAGCTCCAGCATCACCTCCTCCGGGTCGGTGAGGTGCATGCGGTGCTGCAGCCGGACGAAACTGGGCCGCCCGCGCGGATCGAGCGCGACCACCTCGCCATCGATCACCGCATTCTTCACCCCGAACCTCGAAATTTCGGGATACCGGCGGGTGTACTCGACTCCGTGCCTTCCCGTCACCTTCAGTTCACGGTCCAGGTGGAGGATGGCGCGGATGCCATCCCACTTGACCTCCAAGCCATACCGCTCGCGATCTTCCGGTAGTCGTCCGGGTACGGCGAGCATTGGTTCGATGGGGTATGGCATTGGTTGCACCATGACGGGTATGTGCCCATAGGGCGAGCCCGCTAGAGCTGAGGAGTGCCCATGCGCAGCATCTGGAAAGGGGCGATCTCCTTCGGCCTCGTCACGATCCCGGTGAAGCTCTACTCCGCGACCGAGCAGAAGGACGTGACCTTCCACCAGGTACACCGCGAGGACGGCGGCAGGATCCGCTACAAGCGCGTGTGCACGGTCGACGGCGAAGAGGTCCCCTACTCCGACATCGCCAAGGGCTACGAGCTGGCCACCGGAGAGATCGTGGTGCTGACGGACGAGGACTTCGAGGATCTGCCGCTCAGCACCTCACGCAGGATCGACGTCCTCCAGTTCACGCCGGCCGACCAGATCGACCCGATCTACTTCGCCAAGTCGTACTACCTGGAACCGGACGGCCAGGGCGACAAGCCGTACGTGCTGCTGCGCAACGCCCTGGAGAGCTCGGGGCAGGTCGCCGTCGTCAAGGTGGCGCTGCGGCAGCGGGAGTCGCTGGCCACGCTCAGGGTGCGCGACGGGGTGTTCGTGCTGGAGACCATGTACTGGCCGGACGAGATCCGGGTGCCCGACTTCGGGTTCCTCGAAGAGGACATCGAGGTACGGGCCCAGGAGCTCAAGATGGCCGAGTCGCTCATCACCACGATGAAGGCGGACTTCGACGCGACCGAGCACCACGACGCCTACCGCGAGGCCCTGCAGCAGGTGATCGAGGCCAAGGTGGAGGGCAAGGAGGTCATCGCGCCGCCGGAGGGCGAGGAGGAGGCGGGTCCCGCCGTCGACCTCATGGCCGCGCTGCGGGCCAGCGTCGACGCGGCCAAGCGCGAGCGTTCCGGCGAGGCCGCCAAGCCCAAACGGGCCACCAAGGCGTCGAAGGACGCGGGAGACAAGGACACGGGGGAGAAGGCCGCTCCCAAGCGCAAGGCCCGCAAGTCCGCCTGATCCGACACCGCACTCCACCGACACCGCACTCCACCGACACCGCACTCCACCGACACCGCACTCCACCGACACCGCACTCCACCGACACCGCACTCCGGCGGCGTACGCACGCGGGCTGTTCGGGAAGTGCGCACAAACACCCGGCGGTGGGCACAAATACCGAGCGGTGCGCACAAAATGCAAAGGCGCCTTCGGCATCAAATGCCGAAGGCGCCCCGCATTTATCGGAGGGGGAGGCTTAGCCGGAGGAATTCCGCTTCACTGCTCCCCTGAAATGCCATGGGAATCAATTCTCGCCGAGCCCGGACGCGTTGGCGTGGCGACTTTTCCCGAGTGCCTGTGTCCTTTGTCGAGAACACAGGCACCCGGTGGTGCGTCCGGAGCTCACCTCAACCGCGTAACGGGTTGCATGGCTATCTCCTCGACGACCGGATCGGCCGTCTCCGAGTTGTTACTGAAGAGCCTCGCGACGAGCGCGCTCCTCTTCCTCACGCTCGAAGTTGAACGAGCGAGCGTTGGCGTCGGCGTCAGAGTCCGTGCGCACGGTGTTCTGGTTGTTGTTGTGCAGGTGGATGTGGACCTTGACCCGGCCACTGCGGCCGTGGTGGCGACGGCCCCAGCCGCCCCAGCCGCCCCAGCCGCCGCAGCGACGGCCACAGCCCCACGAGAAGGTGGAGGCGCTGGTGCTCGCGGAGGCGGTCGTAGCGCTGGCGGAGGTGGCGGTGGTCAGGGCGCCGAGGCTGATGAGGCCGCCGGACATACCCGTGCTGATCACAAGCCCTGCGATGACACTCTTGAACTTGGGCATTGAATTCCCCCCTAAAGGATCGGTTGCCCTGTTCCAGATATTTGCCGGAGTGAATGGTAAATATCTGGGATGACATTGAATGCGTCATCCGTGCTGATTTATTTCCGACGTTCCGGCGGGATAAACGGCCGTAGTTGTGTTTTGCTATACGCTAACTCTCTCATTGCTCTCATTAAGCATTTATGAAATGAAATGAAATGATTTGTCCGTTTTATGGGGGCGGGTGGTCTGCGATGCGGCCGCCCCGACCCCGGCTCGCGGCGATGGTCTGGCAGCGAGGCGCCGCCGGGAAATCCGGCTAAAGGCCGCGAATCGCGTACCGATAAATGCCAATAAAGGAGCATTTATCCGAAATGTAGGCTGGAGGGCGAGGGCGGTTATCGTTGGAGGAGGCGAGGAGGACGCATGACAGCAGCACCGATCCCGCACTGGCCAGGACGGATGTTCGGGTCGGTGCACGTGAGGAAGACCCCCGAAGGCGCCCCAGAGAAGGCGGTCTTCGTGCACGGCCTGGCCGGCGCGGCCACCAATTGGACCGACCTGATGGACGAGCTGAAAGACCTCGTCACCGGCTACGCCATCGACCTGCCCGGCGCGGGATTCTCGCCCGAACCCACGAACGGCGACTACACCATCGCCGCGCACGCCCGCGCGGTGATCGGCCTGCTGGAGGAGACCGGTCCCGCCCACCTGTTCGGCAACTCGATGGGTGGCGCGGTCGCCGTCAGGGTGGCCGCCACCCGCCCCGACCTGGTGCGCTCGCTCGTCCTCATCTCGCCGGCGCTGCCCGACCTGCTGCCCAGGTACGGCCCGATGCGCATCGCCGCCGCGGCACTGCCCCGGCTGGGCGAGTGGGTGGCGGGCAAGCTCCAGCTGATCCCCGCCGAGCAGCGGATCAGGTCCTCCTTCGCCATGGTCTGGGCGGACGTCGCCGCGGTCCATCCGCTACGGCTGCGCGACGCGATCGAGGAGCAGCGCAGGCGCGACGGGCTGCCCCACGCCGCCGCCGCCATGATCGGCTCGGCCAGGGGCATCGTGGCCGAGTACTTCCGCCGCGGCGAGGCGAACCTGTGGCGCCAGGCCGCCCTGATCGAGGCGCCCACCCTGATCATCCACGGCAGACACGACCGCCTGGTGCGCCCCGCCATGGCCGCCAAGGCGGCCCGTACGTTCCGGCAGGTCAGACTGGTCCTCCTGCCGCGCGCCGGGCATGTGGCGATGATGGAGACGCCCCGCGTGGTCGCCGCGGAGGCCCGCCGTCTGATCGGTGAGACACGCTTGGGGAATGCCCCACTCGCCAACTAGGTTTCACAGGTGGATGGGATAGTCCCCCTCGAACGGGAGCGTAGAAAGTGTCGTTGCCACCGCTGGTCGAGCCGGCCGCAGAGCTGACCGTCGACGAAGTGCGCCGCTACTCGCGCCACCTGATCATTCCCGACGTGGGGATGGCCGGGCAGAAGCGGCTGAAGAACGCCAAGGTGCTCTGTGTGGGCGCCGGCGGCCTGGGCTCGCCCGCGCTGATGTATCTGGCGGCGGCGGGCGTGGGCACGTTGGGGGTCATCGACTTCGACGTCGTCGACGAGTCCAACCTGCAGCGCCAGATCATCCACGGTCAGTCCGACGTGGGCCGGCCGAAGGCCGAGAGCGCCGCGGCCACGGTCCGCGAGATCAACCCGCTGGTCAACGTCGTCGTCCACAACACGGCGCTGACCAACGACAACGTGATGGAGATCTTCTCCGGCTACGACCTCATCGTCGACGGCACCGACAACTTCGCCACGCGCTACATGGTGAACGACGCCGCGGTGCTGCTCGGCAAGCCGTACGTCTGGGGCTCGATCTACCGCTTCGACGGCCAGGCCAGCGTGTTCTGGGCCGAGCACGGCCCCTGCTACCGCTGCCTCTACCCCGAGCCCCCGCCTCCCGGCATGGTGCCCTCGTGTGCCGAGGGCGGCGTGCTGGGCGTGCTGTGCGCCTCGATCGGCTCCATCCAGGTCAACGAGGCCATCAAGCTGCTCACCGGCATCGGCGACCCGCTGGTCGGGCGGCTGATGATCTATGACGCCCTGGAGATGAAGTACCGCGACGTCAAGGTCCGCAAGGACCCCGAGTGCGTGCTGTGCGGCAAGAACCCGACGGTCACCGAGCTGCTCGACGACTACGAGGCGTTCTGCGGCGCGATCTCCGACGAGGCCGCCGAGGCCGCGACGGGCTCGACGATCACCGCCCGCGAGCTCAAGGCCATGCAGGACAACGGCGACGACATCTTCCTCGTCGACGTCCGCGAGATCAACGAGTACGAGATCGTCTCCATCCCCGGCGCCACGCTGATCCCCAAGGGCGAGTTCCTCAACGGCTCGGCCCTGGAGAAGCTGCCGCAGGACAAGCGCATCGTGCTCCACTGCAAGTCGGGCGCGCGCTCGGCGGAGGCGCTGGCGATCGTCAAGAACGCCGGGTTCTCCGACGCGGTGCACGTCGGCGGCGGGGTGCTCAGCTGGGTCGCTACGGTCGACCCCAGCCTGCCCTCCTACTGATACTCATTTCGTGAGTCCGTCCACCGGCGTCGCCTTTCTGCGGATGGCGCCCGGTCGCCCGCATTAAGGTCGATGCCGTGGACGACGCCCGCCCCTGGCCCGCTCTCGTGGCGGCCTCCGTGCTGACCATGGTCTGCGCGGTCGCCGCCGGGGTCGCGGCCAGTGCGGCGGGCGCGGAGCTGTCCCGCGGCCCGAGCCCGGCCGAACTCCACTCGGCGGCCAGGCGGGAGGTCGCCGAGCGGTGGCGCACCTGGGCGAGCGGGCGCATCTTCCCCACCAGCCTGCCCTACTCCGCCGAGCAGGGCGGCCGCGAACGTGCCAGCCGGATCGGCATCTCACCGGCCGTCACCTGCGCCGACTCCGTCGACGCCAAAGCCGCCAAGGCGCTGCGCAAGGCGGGCTGCCTGGGCGTGCTGCGCGCCACCTACATCGACGCCCTGCGGGGCGTGCTCGTCACCGTCGGCGTCGTGGCCCTGCCTGATGCGCCCAAGGCCGTACGCGCCAAGTCCGCCTTCCCCGCCGCCGGCGCTCCCGTGCCCGGCCTGCGGCCCGTGGCCTTCCAGGGCACGGTCTCCGACCGTTTCACCCCTTCCGTACGTCAGGCCGGCTCGGTACGCCAGGCCGGCCCGTACCTCGTGCTGACCACGGCGGGCCAGGTCGACGGCCGGCCGGCGCGCACGGTCGGTGAGCAGCGGCCGGCCATCTTCGCCTTCGCCGGCGAGATCTCCGAGCGGATCCTGGCCGACCTGAGCACGCCGCGGATGCCCGACTGCGCCTCCCAGGAGTGGCGGTGCTGACCCGCGCGGCCGTGCTCATCACGGCGACGCTCCTCTTCAGCGCTGGGTCCGCGCTCGGGGCCTTGAGCGCCGGGCCCACGCCGGGGCTCTTCAACGCCGCGCCCGCGCTGGCGGACGACGTGCGCGGCGGTCAGCAGCAGGTGATCAGCACGCTGGAGCTGAAGAAGGCGTGGCGGATCAGCAAGGGCGCGGGCGTCACCGTGGCCGTGCTCGACTCGGGCGTCGATCCCGGCCACCGCGACCTGGCCGGCTCCGTGACCGTGGGCAAGGACTTCACCGAGGGCGCCAACCCGCCGGACGTGCCGCCGCGTCGCCTGCACGGCACGTACATGGCCTCGCTGATCGCCGGACATGGCCACGGACACGAGGGCAGGCTCGGCGTGATCGGCGTGGCTCCGAAGGCGCGGCTGTTGTCGGTCCGGGTGATACTGGAAGACGAGGAGCCGGGGTTCAGGGAGTTCAACACCGCCGTGCGCTTCGAGAACGTGGTGGCCAGAGGCATTCGCTACGCGGTCGATCGGGGGGCGCGCGTGATCAACATGTCGATCTCCAAGGATCTGGCGACCGAGGAGGAGCGGGCGGCCGTGCGTTACGCGATCTCCAAGGGCGTCGTGCTGGTGGCCGCCGCGGGCAATGACGGCGCGGGCAAGCCCGATGAGACGGGATTCGCCCCCTTCTCCTATCCGGCCGCCTTCCCCGGCGTCGTCTCCGTGGGCGCCACGGACCGGCGGCTGCGGCGGGCGACATTCTCCAACTGGAACTCATCGGTGCTGGTGGCCGCGCCCGGCGTCGACATCATGGGAGCGGGCCCCGACGACGAGTACTGGGTCGGCAGGGGCACCTCGCAGGCCACCGCGCTGGTGTCCGGGGTGGCCGCCCTCATCAAGGCCAAATATCCGGCGATGTCGCCGCCGCTGGTCGCGCAGGCCATGACAGCGAGCGCGACCGACCGGCCACCGGGCGGCTACGACACCGGCACCGGCTTCGGCGTGGTCAACGCCGCCAAGGCGCTCGCCGAGGCGGCCCGGCTCGCCAAGCACACCGAGACGGCCGCGGGGGCGCAGGCGCAGGACCCCGCCCGGCCGCTCGCCGGCGGATCGGCGGGCCGGATCGAGGTCGTCAACAGGGACCAAGCGCGCGTAAAGGTCTATGGGGCGATCGCCTTGGCGGCCGCCCTCGGCGCGCTCTCCTCCATGTGGGCGATATTCGCCCTGGTCAGACGCGTGCGTCGCGCTCAGAATGGGCAAGACGCATGATCCGCCCGCTAAGGGGGACGAAATAGACACGAACCGAGCCTGGGAACGAGGCGGTGGTGAAGGCACGTAGGTCCACCTCAGGGTTGCCGCGCGCCGGGGGAGCCACATCGGGACGAAGGAACCCGCTCGGTGCTCCAGCCGGCCGCCGCTCTCGCGTGCGCTCCTGGCCGGCCGCCACCGGCCGCGACAGGCTGGCGAGCAAGGAGCGGGTGGAGCAGGCCGTGCTCCGGCAGGGTGTGCGCTTCCGCCGCCTGTTCGTGACGCTGGTCGGCACCATCGTGGTCGCCTCTGCCGTCCTCGTGCTGCTCGGCACGATCGGGCTGCTCGAGGAGACCCGGTCCCGCCCGCTGACCGCCGCCGAGCAGAACCAGTACAAACAAGAGGAGATCGCCAGGCGCTGGCAGGCGTGGCCCGCCACCGACGTCTTCCCCGAAGAGGTCAAGTACGTCGGGCTCGACAAGGCCCAGCAGTACGCCCGGCGCGTCGGCATCGCCCCCGAGACCGAGTGCGGCAAGGGCGTCGACCCGTCCGTGGCGGGCGTCCTCGACGACAACGGATGCGTGACCATGCTCCGCGCCACCTACGTGGATCAGACGGCCATGTTCGTCTTCACGGTCGGCGTGGCCGTACTCAAGGACGAGGACTCCAGGCTCTCGGCGACCGAGCAGCTCACCCAGGACGACCGGGTCGGCGTGCTGCCCGTGGCCTTCCCCGGCACGGTGACCGAGCGGTTCGGGGCCGACCAGCGCCAGCGTACGGGCTGGGTGGGCGCCGGTCCGTACATCGTGTTCTCGACGGCGGGCTACACCGACGGCAGGACCCGGGCGGCCATCCCGCCCGAGGAGATCCTCCACAGTGAGCTGTGGCCGGCGGGCAAGTCGATCGGCAACCAGATCGCCTACTTCCTGGCGGACCCGCCGAAGGTTCCGCCCTGCACTCAGGGGAACGTGTGCTGACCGTCGTACGCGCGCTGACCGCCGCCCTGGTCATGCTGCACGCCCCGGCGGCCGCCCCCGTCCGGGACCAGCAGCAGTGGGTGCTCGACGCGCTCAACGTCGAGCAGGCGTGGACGGTCACCAAAGGCAAGGGCGTCACCGTGGCCGTGGTCGACAGCGGTGTCGACGGCAAGCTCAAGGAGTTGCGCGGCCGCGTGACCGCCGGGCCCGACATGACCGAGGCCACCGTCCAGCGCCAGGCCAAGCCCGGCGAGCACGGCACCGCGATGGCCGCCCTCATCGCCGGGTCCGGGGCCGACGACGGGCTGATCGGCGTGGCGCCCGAGTCGGGCATCCTCTCCCTGGCCCTGGCCGTCGACGAGGACCCCGGCGCCGGCACCATCGACCCCCAGCAGGAGGAGCAGAGCGCGCTGGAGAGCCCGCTGGCCCGTGCCATCCGCTACGCCGCCAACCACGGCGCCAAGGTCATCAGCATGTCGATCGGCTCCTACGGGCCGCTCAAGTCCGAGCGCGAGGCCGTCTCCTACGCGCTCGGCAAGGGTGTCGTGCTGGTCGCCGCAGTCGGCAACGACGGGCAGACCAAGTACGCCAAGGACAACGGCACCTCGTTCTGGAGCTTCCCCGCGGGCTATTCGGGCGTCATCGGTGTGGCGGCCGTCGACAAGCAGGGCAAGAAGGCGACGTTCAGCAGCGACAACCTGTCCGTCCTCGTCTCCGCGCCGGGGGTGGGCGTGCCTGTCGTCAAGCGCAAGGGCGGCTACGAGCTGTCGGAGGGCACCAGCTCGGCCAGCGCGCTCGTGGCCGGGGTGGCCGCGCTGGTCAAGTCGCGCTATCCCGCCATGGCGCCCGAGCAGGTCGCGCAGGCCCTGGCCGCGAGCGCGCGCGGACGGCCCGCCGCCGGTTATGACGACAAGACCGGGTTCGGGGTGGTCGACGCCGGTGCCGCGCTCAACGCGGCCGAACGGCTGGCCGGGGAGCAGCGCGAGGTCGCCGTGCCCGACGACCGGCACTTCGGCGTCGGCGAGGACTCGCCCGGGCCGTCGCGTCCGGGGCCCGATCCGTGGCGGCTGTGGCTCTATGGAGGGGGCGTGCTGCTGGCGCTGGTGATGTTCTGCGGGGCCATCATCGTGCTCAATCAGCGTAGAGAGTAAAGATCCGCTATGGTCGCGCGTCATGGGATACGAGCTGCGCGTGGTTCGTGAGGCGCCCCTGGCGTTTTCCGAGCTCGCGAAGGCGATCGCGCCGGCCGGTTTCGGGCTGCGCGGGCCGGACGAGATCGTCACCGGACACGCCGGTGACACGCACGTCGTGGGGCACTGGCGCGATCAGGTGATCGGCGAGCCGGGCTCCGACTGGCAAGTGGCGCAGCTCGTCCTGCTGGCGTCCGCTCTCGGCGCCAGACTCGTCGGCGAAGACGGCGAGAGCTACACGCTGCGCGACGGCATCGTGGAGCTGGTGGCCGGCGGTTCGGTGGTCGAGATCGGCAAGTTCCACGAGATGATCGAGGCGGGGCCCAACGCATGGACTCCGTGAACCCGTTCGCCGAACGGGTCCTCGAGGTGGTGGAGTCCATACCGCCGGGCATGGTGATGTCCTACGGCGACATCGCCGAATATCTCGGCGAGGGCGGACCGCGTCAGGTCGGGCAGGTCATGTCGACCTGGGGCGGCGGCGTGCCGTGGTGGCGCGTGGTGCACTCCGACGGCACCGGCGCGGCCCCTGACCACGTGCGACGCTGTCTGGAGCACTGGCGCGAAGAGGGCACCCCCCTGCGCGGTGAGCGCGTCGACATGCGCCAGGCGCGCTGGGACGGTCGTTCAGCCGATTCTCAGAAACGAGTTTGACCAGCGGATTCGCTCGTTGGGCGAATCCGCCGCACGTGACTCCCCTTACGATGGCTAGAACCAGTGATGGCGGTTCGAAAGGCGGTGCCTTACCGATGGCAACCGGCGTCACAGCCCTGAGTCAGGGCGGCGATCTGATCGCCGATCGCCTGAAGGCTGTCCAGGATCTCTGTGACCGGGGTGAGCCGCTCGACGCGGTCATGCGGGCCGTCGGACCGGGCGGCCGCGACTCGGCGTTCGACACCGAGGCGCTCAGCGGACCACTGGGCGCGCGGATGGACTTGGCCGTCAAGCGTGGCGCGGCGCGCAGGCGTGAGCTCATCACGTTGCTGCGCCCCTACCTGGCGGCCGTGGACGCGGGCGTCAAGCGCGACCTGCCGGTCGCGCGGCGCCTGATCTGCCACCTCATCGAGCATCGCCCGGACGACGAGCTCGTCGACGGCGAAACGCTCACCAAGGTCGTGGCGGCGGCGGCCGAGCCGTCCAAGCGGATCCGCGCGGGTCTGCGCTGGTACGCCGACCTGCCCTTCCGAGACGAGCTCCCCGCCGACCTCTACCGGCTGCGGCGCGCTGACCTGGTGCCCGTGACCCACATCGACGACATCGTGTGGGTCAACGGCAAGCTGCGCGTCACCGGCTTCGCCTACCTGGCGGGCCTGTCCGTGCGTAGCCGCCGGTTCAACTGGGCGACCGTGGTGCTGCGCGGGCCGCGCTGGCTGCCTCCGGTGCGCCTGCGCACGCGCCGGGTGCTGGCCCCTGAGGCCACGCACGGCGCGCGCGAGCCCGGCTGCAACTACGACTGGTCCGGGTTCACCGCCGACCTCAGCCCATGGTCCCTGCGCTGGCGCGGAGCCGTGCGCGGCCTGGTGCACGCCGTACGCAGGCGGATGCGTCACCGGCCCGCCGTCCACGACACCACGACGTGGCGGGCCGAGATCGTCTTCTACAGCCGCGGCGCGCGGGCGACGGGCCTGCTGCGTGGCGCGTCCCCTGGTCGCACCGAGCGTCCCGCCGGGCTCAAGCTGCGGCCGGGCTGGTGGGCCAGGCCGGTGTGGACCTCCGATCGGGCGCTGCAGGTCGTGCTCCAGCCCAACCGCGCCGAGCTCACCGGGGTCTCCGTCGAGGGCGACCGCCTGGAGCTGAAGATCTTCCTGGCCGGCCGTACGGTGACCAAGGGCCACGCCCGGCTGGGCGGCCACCGCATGGCCGCCGAGTTCACGCCGGTGGCCAACGGCACCGAGGTGCTGGTCAGCCAGGCTGTGTCCGCCCTGTTGCAGGAGAAGGACGGGCGGCGGCTCTGGGTCGAGCCGAAGGGCGATCCCGCGGCGTCGGTCATGCTCGCCGACCTGGTGGAGACCAGGATGCCTTCCGGAGACCGCGAGATCACCGTGCTGGGCGACCGGCGCGACCGCGTGCTCGTCTCCGCCCACCGCATCCGCCCGGTGATCACCTCGGCGGTGTGGGAGGGGCTCACGCTGGTGCTGCGTGGCGACTACCCCGACGCGGCCGGGCCGCGCGTGCTGACGCTGCGCCACCGGTCGGGGCTGTCCTACCACATGCCGATGGAGCGTACGGGCGATAAGTTCTCCGTACGCGTCGAGCCCGCGTCGATGGACCGCTTCGGCGAGGTGGTGCCGCTGTCGTCCGGCACCTGGAACATGTCGCTCCGGCACCCGTCCGGGGAGATCGTCCCCGTCCGCATGGACCACGCGGCGCTGCCCGGCCTCGACGAGGCGCCGCGCGCGTCCGAGGGGCGGTCCTTCCGGATGCTCTCGACACGCTTCGACGTGCCGGTGGTGGCCGTGGAAGAGGAGCGGCCGGCCGACGAGAAGGGCGTCGCGGGCACTCACGTGCTGCGGCGGGTCTTCTATCCGGCGCAGCGCACCGAGCCGCTGACCGACGCGACCGTCTACGTGGTCAACGACGGCCGCCTCTACGCCGACAGCGTCCGGGCGATCTACGAGGAGCGGGTGCGGCGGGGTGATGACCGCGAGCACATCTGGATCGTCAAGGACGGCGCGTTCACGCCGCCTCCGGGCACGACCTCGGTGCGCGCCGGCAGCCGCGAGCACCACGCTGCGCTCGCCCGGTCCCGATTTATCGTGACAAATGCGTTCCTGCCGGTTTGGTTCCGCTCGCGCGAGGACCAGGTCGTCCTGCAGACCTGGAACGGCACGCCGGCCAAGCGCATCGGCAACGACCAGCCGCACATGACCCGCGACCCCCGCCCGCCGATCTGGCACCGGCAGGCGGCCGAGGTACGCGGCTGGGACGTGCTGCTGTCGCAGTCGCCCTGGGCCACGCCGCTGCTGCGGCGCGCGTTCGGCTACCAGGGGGAGATCCTGGAGAGCGGGCTGCCGCGCAACGACGTGCTCACCTCGCCGGACCGCGACTCGCTGGCGGCCGCGGTGCGGGAGCGGCTGGGCCTGGTCGAGGGCAAGCGCGTGGTGCTGTACGCGCCGACGTGGCGAGATTATGACCGCAAGAACGCGATGGTGAAGCTCGACCTGGCGAAGGCCCGCGAGGCACTGGGCGCCGACCACGAACTCCTGGTCAGAGCCCACCCTATGCAAGCCATGCCCGCCGTCCCCGACATCGCCCACGACGTCACGACTTATCCCGATATGGCGGATTTGCTGCTCGTGACGGACGTGCTGGTCACGGACTACTCCTCGGTCATGTTCGACTTCGCCGCCACCGGCCGCCCGATCGTCTTCTACGGGTACGACCTGGCGAAATACTCATCAAAGCGCGGCCTCTACATCGACCTCCCGGAGCAGGCGCCGGGGCCGGTGCTGTCGACGTCGGCGGAGGTGATCGACGCACTACGCTCGATCGACTCGGTGGCCGCGGCCCACGCGGACCGCTACGACGCCTTCCGCGCCACCTTCGCCCCCAAGGACGACGGCAAGGCCACGGCCCGAGTCGTGGACCACCTGTTCTCCTAGCCGATCGGCCACCCACCCATCGGGGCGGGTGGCCGTCTGCTCGCAAAAGGGCTTCACCGCGGGCGCTTCGCGCAACGGGCTCAGACGCCTTTCCAGTCGGCGCCCGCGCCGACCCCGTGAGGGTCCTCGCTCCGCTCGGGCGTCCTTTTTGAACGCTTCGCCGCTCCCTCTGCTGACTATGAGGGGCAGTGAGTGGGCATCAGGATGACATCCCGCAGAACTCGGCTCTTTCGGCATAGGCGTCGAGAACCCAGGATCGATCGATTCCTATCGCGGCAGGTCGATCTGATACCGGATGAAACCCCGGTTCACGGCCACCTTGTCGTAGAGGCGCCGCGCGGTGGCGTTCGACTCATGGGTGTTCCAGTAGACGCGATCACAACCACGATCCCGGGCCCAGCCGACCACGCTCTCGATCAACGTACGACCCACACCCAGCCCGCGCACATCCTCAGCCGTGAACAGGTCCTGCAAATAGCAGACGTCGGTATCCGGTGCCGAGGTGCTCGGATGGGTGAGGAAATGCGTGATCCCTATGAGCTTGCCGTCCAGTGTCGCGCCGAGGGCGTGTAGACGCGTGTCCGCCTGGAATTCCTCCCATGCCCTGTCGTACATCAGGTCCGGCTCGACACGCTGGTAGAAGTCGATGTAGGCGCGGAACAGGACCTCCCAAGCCGCTCTGTCAGAGGGGCGGAGCTTGCGGATGCTGATCACGTCGCCTCCTTCTGAGGACTTCGCACGGTGGGTCGTGGCACGCCACAAGGTAGGGGCAGAGTGGTCTCCTATGACACAGCCACTCTTCGGCTGATTCTAAGGACCACTTCAGGGACTCCGGCAACCGGTACACCACCCGGTGGACGCTATTCGCCTCAGCGCGGATCGAACGAGCGAATGTACGCACCGAACGTGGATCCCGAACACGGCAACCGCATGCTGGTCGCGCGCAAGGCATCGATGAGATTCCCAGCTGATACGTCGGTGAGCTTCCCATCGCGACGTGCGTTGGCGAGCAGCCAGATGGTGCCGTGCACTCTCAAACCGTAGGCCCGGCCCACCTGCACGGCTTCCCTGTCATCCGTGATCGCGATTCCGCCGGACAGTTCGGCCGCTGAGAACACGCTTGCTTCTCCTCGGTCTCTGTCGGAGGAGCCGATGCGCTTGACCCATGTGGCGAAACACTGGAGCTCTTCGAAGGAGTCAAGTCTTGCCACGCCCAGCCAATCCGCGTCCAGAGCGCTGCGGAGAGCCGGATGCTTTGTCAGCCCTTGCCGTATCTCTTCGCGCACCACATGAGTCGTGAGACAGGTGGACCCGAGCAGTAGATCTCGCAGCACATCGAAACGTTCGGCGCGGCAGAAATGGCTGAGACAGGTTGCGTCGAACACCAAAGGGGGATCGGGCTCGTCGCCGTTCATGGCTCCAGGTCCGGGTAATCGCGGGCAGGGAGGTCGGCCGCCGAGACCTGGCCGCGCATCATCTCAACCGCGCGGGATGTCGTGATGAGCCCGTTCTTGAACGTCTGCAGTACGGCGTGCGCGTAGCGCGGCGGCACGAGTACCGCCTCGAGATCGGGCTGTGGGGCCCAACCGACCGCTTCCATCAGCTCCGCTCGCGTCGGATTGCGTTGACGCAGTGTTTTGGCGGTGTCCCTGTCGATGAAACCGGCCTCGATCGACTGACGAAGGGTCAACGACCACGATGTCCGGTACTTCGCGGCGAAGGTGATCAGCACGTCCCGCTTCGTGGTCGGGCCGACGGGGAGGCGCTCGGTGAGCGCGTCGATCGGCAGCAGTAATTCCGCGGAGAAGGAATCTATGATCGACTCCCTTTCGGCGCGCGAGCTGTGGACACCGATGTCGGAGGAGTATTCGTCGCCGATGATCAGATGTCCGAGCTCGTGGGCCGCCGTGGCGCGGCGGCGGCCCGGATCACCGTTGCTGCTGACGACCGCCACGGCGATATCGTCTTCGACCAAGGAAGCTCCGTCACCGGGCGTCTCGACTATGGCCACCAGCTGTCCGAGTCGCTCGCATACGGACATCATCGAGTCGATGGGATCAAGCCCGAGGTTGAGCCGCCCGCGTGCCCACGAGGCCGCAGAACGCGCGCCCAGGGTGTCCTCCACTGTCTCGGGATATCGCTCGATGCGTGGAGCGGCCAATTCTCCGAGTCCTATGAGCTGTTGGACGTCGGACAGCCAAGTGGATAGGGCGATCTCCAACCGGTAGGACTGTCGGGTGGCGTCGGTCACAGTGTCGTCGGCCAACTCCGTGCGACGGGACACGACCGTTGGAGGAGAGCTGAGAAAGTAGCTCAACGGGACCTTGAGGATGGCCGAGAGCTTGGCCAGTTCTAGCGCGTCGATCCGACGAACACCTGTCTCGATCTTGGCGATCATTGTGCGGTCGAGATTCATGGCCGAAGCGAGCTGCTCCTGGGACATGTCAGCCGCGAGCCGGCATTCGCGGACGCGGTCACCCACGCCTGTCCACTCTCTGCCATCCTTCATAGTGCGATAATCGCACGGACGGCCATCGCTTAGCAGATCGTTCGGAGAACGTAGGGGTAATCGTTATCCCAAGAGCGCGTTGTCCCGGCTCTGGCATATGTGCAGACGCGCGGATTTGGGGTGTTCTGGGGCGGAGGTCTCCGGCTGCGGGGCGGGGGTCTGGCCCCGGGCCGAGGGCTTGAGAGCTACTTGCGCAGTTCGACAAGAAGGGACATCGGTGTTTCCTGGATGTTGAACGTCCGGAAGCTCGTGTGGGCGATGATGGCCGCGAACTGCTTCTTGTCGTACGCCCGCCTGGGAAGGACCGAGCGGAGTACGTAGCGGATGATGACGGCGTTGACCGGGCCGATGCCCATGCGGGCGACGTCCTCGTCGACCGCCTCCTTGGAGACGTCGCGGCGTAGGTCGTTGATGTAGGCGGAGCCGCCGGGACGTAGGACGCGGTGCATCTCGCGTAAGGCGCCGACCGGGTCGGAGAAGTTCTTGAAGGCGGCGCAGCAGGCGATGAAGTCGAAGCTCTCGTCGTCGAAGGGCATGGCTGAGGCGTTTCCGTGGCGGAATTCGACCTGGGCGCCTGCCTCGGCGGCCTTCTGGCGGGCGATCTGGACGAATGAGGAGCTGACGTCCAGGCCGGTGACCCGGTAGTGGCCGGTTCTGGCCAATCTGATCGAGAGGTAGCCGGGGCCGGGGGCCACCTCCAGGATGTCGCCGCTCGCCGGGGCGTGCTCCAGGACCAGTTGGGCCTGCTCCGCGAACCTCGACGGGTCCTTGCCGGTGTTTCTCGCATACCAGCGGGCGATCGAGCCTTCCATGCCGATGCCCTTGTAGCCCTTGTCGGTTCTGGTCATGACGTGTTGCTCCTCTCTGCCACGGTGGAGCGTTGTGATAGAAGTCACGATATATCGCATTAGCTCCAAGTCAAGATATGTCGTGAAATTGGCGCCGGGGCGCTGCGGCGTGTCATTGGGTGTGGTGACGTTTCCGCCGATAGCGTTGGCCGATCGCGTGGTAGAGAGGTCAACTCGGCACGATCTACCCCTGTGGTCTGGTGGAATCTAGTGTTGTGAGTGCTCAGACCTGGCGGTTGGTGCGGCGTGGGAGCGGGGGACCTGTTGCGGCCCCTGTGCTCGATGAGCACCAGCGTGCCGTGGTTCAGCACCGGAGCGGGCCGCTGCTCGTGCTCGCCGGTCCCGGCACCGGCAAGACCACGACGATCGTCGAGAGCGTGGTCGACCGGATCGAGCGGCGCGGGGTGGATCCCGAACGCGTCCTCATCCTGACATATAGCCGCAAAGCGGCCGGTGAGCTGCGTGAACGGGTCACCGGGCGGTTGCGCCGCACGACCAGGACGCCGTTGGCGCTCACGTTCCACAGCTACGCCTACGCGCTGCTGCGGCGGGAGGCGGTGCTGGCGGGTGAGACGCCGCCGCGGCTGCTCACCGGGCCCGAGCAACTGCTGGAGATCCGGCGGCTGCTGCACGGCGAGCTGGAGGACGGCGCGCGCGAGTGGCCGGTCGCGTTGCGCGAGCCGCTCAAGACGCGCGGGTTCGCGGAGGAGCTGCGCGACTTCCTGTCGCGCGCGGGCGAGCGCGGGCTCGGCGGCCCACGGCTGCAGGAGCTCGGCAGGCAGTACGGCAGGCCGGACTGGGTGGCGGCCGGCCGATTCCTTGAGCGGTACGAAGCGCGCTTCGACCTCGATCCCGAACCGTCGCTCGACTATGCCGAGCTGATCAGGGCGGCGGCGGGCGTGCTCGCCGACCCGGAGGTGCGCCGCAGGGAGCGGGCGGCGCACGACGTGGTCTTCGTGGACGAATACCAGGACACCGACCCGGCACAGGAGTTCCTGCTGCGGCAGCTGGCCGGTGACGGGCGTGACCTGATCGCGGTGGGCGATCCGGACCAATCGATCTATGGGTTCCGGGGGGCGGATGTGCGGGGGATCCTGGAGTTCCCGCAGCGGTTCCCGGCCCGTGACGGGCGGGACGCCCCGGTGGTGGCGCTGCGGATGTGCCGCCGGAGCGGGGCCGAGCTGCTGGCGGCGTCCAGGCGGGTGGCCGACCGGCTGCCCGCGGCGCCGATGCCGGATGCCATAGCCGCCGGACGCCCCCACGGGCATCGCGAGTTGCTGTCGCTGCCCGAGATGGAGGGCGGCGACGTACGCGTGCTGCTGGCCGACAGCACCAGCCAGGAGGCGGCCGTCGTCGCCGACACGCTGCGGCGGGCCCATCTGATCGACGGCGTGCCGTGGCATCGGATGGCGGTGCTCGTCCGGTCGGCGGCCCGTCAGGTGCCGTTGCTGCGGCGCGCCCTGGTGAGCGCGGGCGTGCCGACGATGGTGGCCGGTGACGAGGTGCCGATCGCGCAGGAGCCCGGCGTACGCCCGCTGCTGACGATGCTCAGGGTCGCCCTCGACGCGGGCGAGCTCGACGAGGGGGTGGCCGAGGAACTGCTGACCGGGCCCCTCGGCGGCACCGACATGATCGGCGTACGGCGGCTGCGACGGGCACTGAAGATCGCCGAAAACGAGGCGCTGGCCGCCACGTCCGACAACAACGAGGCGACGGATGCCGAATCCGAGAGCGAGCCCGCGAAAGAGGTCACGCAAGCGCGTACCTCTGGAGAGTTGCTGGTCGCGGCCATCAAGGACGCGCGCGAGCTGACCCGGATCGAGCCCCACGTGGCACTCCCCGCCGAACGCGTCGCCAAGCTGCTCGCCGCCGCCCGTCAGGCCGTGCGCGACCACGCCGGCGCCGAGGAGGTCCTGTGGGCCGTCTGGCACGAGAGCGGCCTGGCCGAGAGGTGGACTGAGCTCAGCCTGTCGGGCGGCGCCAGAGGGGCGCAGGCCGACCGGGATCTCGACGCCGCGGTCGCCCTGTTCGACCACGCCGCCAGGTTCGTGGACAGGATGCCCAAGGCGGGCCCCGAGGTGTTCCTGGACGATCTGGCCGCGCAGGAGATCCCGGGTGACACGCTGGCCGAGCGGGCGCCCGATGGTGACGCCGTCCGGGTGCTGACCGCCCACCGGTCCAAGGGACTGGAGTGGGACGTGGTGGTGGTCGCGGGTGCGCAGGAGGGCGTCTGGCCCGATCTGCGGCTGCGCGGCACGCTGCTGGGCGTGGAGGATCTCGTCGAGCTGGTCGAGGGCGGCAAGCCCAACGCGGCGTCGCTGGCCTCCAAGCTGCTGGCCGAGGAGCGGCGGCTGTTCTATGTGGCCGTCACCCGCGCCCGGCGCAGGCTGGTCGTCACGGCCGTCGGCGGGGAGGACACCGATGAGCGGCCGTCGAGGTTCCTCAGCGAGCTCATGCCGGGCGCCGTCGAGGCCGCCACGGTGGACGATCGGGCGCGGTGGCTGAACATGTCCGCGCTCGTGGCGGACCTCCGCAGCGCAGTAACCGATCCCACTAAATCGGGAAAAATTCGGCACAAGGCCGCCACCCAGCTCGCCCGCCTGGCCGCGGCCGGAGTCCAGGGCGCACACCCCAACGACTGGTACGCCCTCACCTCCATGACCGACGACCGCCCCCTGAGCTGGCCCGACGACATCGTCAGGATCTCGCCCTCGGCGGTCGAGAGCTTCACCAAGTGCGGCCTGAGATGGCTGCTGGAGACGGCCGTCGGCGCCGCCGGCACCAGCTCGGCCCAGGGCCTCGGCACCGTCATCCACGCCCTGGCCGTGCTCGCGGCCACCGACCTGCCCAGCGAGGACCTGCTCGGCAAGCGCCTGGACGAGATCTGGAACGAGCTGGACTTCGGCGGCGTCTGGTTCAACCGCAAGCAGCGCCAGGTGGCCGAGCAGATGATCACCAAGTTCTGGCGCTGGCACCAGGAGAACCCACGCGAGCTCGTCGCCCTCGAAGAGGCGTTCACCGCCACGGTCTCCGACGGCGTACAGATCAAGGGCCGCGTGGACCGCGTCGAGCGTGACTCGGAGAACCGCGCGGTGATCATCGACCTCAAGACCGGCAGCGCGAAGCCCAAGGCAGGCGAGCTCGCCCGCCACCCCCAGCTGGGCGTCTACCAACTGGCCGCGCTCCTGGGCGCGTTCGCCCGGCACGGCATGACCGAGCCGGGTGGCGCCGCGCTGGTCCAGGTCGGCAAGGCGGCGGGCAAGAACGACGCGCTGGAGCAGACACAGGGCGCGCTGGCCGACGACAAGAACCCCGGCTGGGCCAAGGACCTGGTCGACACCGTGGCGATCGGCATGTCGGGCCCGTTCTTCCAGGCCAAGGTGAACGACGGCTGCCGCACCTGCGCGGCCAGGTCCAGCTGCCCCGTCAACGACAACGGGGGACAGGTGTGCTGAACCCGGTCGAGCTGGCCGAGAAGCTCGGCATCCTGCCCCCCACCTCCGAACAGTCCCGCGTCATCGAGGCCCCGCTCGAACCCATGGTCGTCATGGCCGGAGCGGGCTCGGGCAAGAGCGAGACCATGGCCGGGCGCGTGGTCTGGCTGGTGGCCAACGGCCTGGTCAAGCCCGAGAACGTGCTCGGCCTGACCTTCACCCGCAAGGCCGCCGCCGAGCTGGCCACCCGCGTCCGCGAACGGCTCAACGGCCTGGCCGAGGCCGGCCTGGTCGAGCCGGGGCTGCTCGACAACGAGCCGACCGTCTCCACCTACCACGCCTATGCCGCCCGCCTGGTCACCGACCACGCCCTGCGCGAGGCCCTCGAACCCACCATGCGCCTGGTCACGCCCGCCGTCTCGTGGCAGCTGGCGTCCAGGGTGGTGGCGATGTACGACGGGCCGATGGACAAGATCGAGCTCGGTCCGCCGTCCGTCACGGCCGCCGTCCTGGAGCTGGCCGGCGAGTTGTCCGAGCACCTGCGCACCGCCTCCGACGTGCGGCGGATCGGCGACTGGCTCGACGAGAGGTACGCCGCGCTGACCGGCCGGACGACCGTGGCCCAGCGCAAGCCGATCAACGTCCAGGCCGCGAGGAAGCAGCTCCTGCCCCTGGTCGAGCGGTACGAGCGGCTCAAGCGCGGCCGGGAGGTCATCGACTACGGCGACCAGATGTCGCTGGCCGCCAGGATCGCCGCCGGCCACCGGGAGGTGGGCGAGATCGAGCGGTCCCGCTTCTCCGTGGTGCTGCTCGACGAATACCAGGACACCAGCCACGCCCAGCTCGTACTGCTGCGATCCCTGTACGGCAACGGTCACCCGGTCACCGCGGTCGGCGATCCCTGCCAGTCCATCTACGGCTGGCGCGGCGCCTCGGCGGGCAACCTGCGGCGCTTCGCCCAGGACTTCAGGACGAGCACCGGCGACCTGGCCCCGGTACGCCAGCTCAGCGTCAGCTTCCGCAACGGCGACCGGGTCCTCGACGTCGCCGCCCGCGTACAGCTGCCGCTGCGCATGGAGGCCCGCGAGGTGCCGGTCCTCGTCCCCGGCGCCAACCGCGTCGACCGGGGGCGCGTCACCTGCGCCTTCCACGAGACCGCGGAGGACGAGGCGAAGTGGATCGCCGACGGCATCCACAAGATCCTCGGCCAGGAGTTCGCGCCCGACGGCCTGCCCTGGGGGGAGAAGGAACGCAAGAAGACGCTCGCCGTACAACCCCAGGACGTGGCGATCCTCGCCCGTAAGCGGTCTCAGTTCCCCGCGCTGCGCAGAGCGCTCGAAGAGCGCGACATCCCGGTCGAAGTGGTCGGTCTCGGCGGGCTGCTGACCGTGCCCGAGGTCAACGACATCGTCGCCACGCTCAGAGTCCTGTACGACCCGACCGCCGGTGACGCCCTGGCCCGGCTGCTGGCCGGACCGCGCTGGCGGGTCGGGCCCGCCGACATGCGGGTGCTGGGCGAGTACGCCAGGGAGCTGACCCGCGAGGCCCGTGAGACGCGCCATGAGCAGGACCCGCTGGACCAGGTGGTCGCCGACCTGGCGGAGGAGCGCGGCAGCCTGATCGACGCGCTCGACGAGCTGCCCGACAGGGAGGCGTGGCTGGAGGCGTTCTCGCCGCTGGCCAGGACCCGGCTCGTCGCGCTGGCGCAGGAGCTGCGGCAGCTCAGGGCGCACACCGCCCAGCCGCTCCCCGACCTGATCACGGAGGTGGAGCGGCGGCTGGGCCTCGACATCGAGGTGGCGGCCCGCGGCGGCACGGTCAGCGCCTTCGCCGCCAGGGCCGATCTCGACGCCTTCCAGGACGCGGCCGCCAGGTTCGCCGGTGACGCGGAGGATCCGACGCTCGGCGCGTTCCTGGCCTATCTGCAGGCGGCCGAGACCGAGGAGTTCGGGCTGGAGGCCGGACGGGTCGGCGAGAGCAACAGCGTCAAGCTGATGACCGTACACGCCTCCAAGGGCCTGGAGTGGCCGATCGTGGTCGTGCCCGGACTGTCGCAGCTGGTCAGTTCGAAGGGCACGATCGCGACCGGCAGCATGTTCCCCGCGACGCCGGTCATGAACAGCCGCTGGACCGACAACCCGCGCAAACTCCCCTACCCGCTCCGCGGCGACGTCGCCGACCTGCCGCGCCTGACGGGGCTCACCAAGGAGGAGCTGGCCGCGTTCGACGAGGGCTGCCGTGACCGTGACCTGATGGAGGAACGGCGGCTGGCGTACGTGGCCGTCACCCGGGCCCACTACCACCTGATCGCCTCCGGCTACCGCTGGGGGAGCGCCTCCAAGCCGCTGGAGCCGTCGGACTTCCTGCTGGAGATCCGCGACACCAGCGACCGGGTCGCGTTCTGGGCGCCGGAGCTCGCCGCCGGCACGACCAACCCGCTGCTGGCCGAGCCCGCCGAGGCCGTGTGGCCGGTCACGCCGGAGGGCCTGCGCTATGAGTCGGTGCTGGACGGGGCGCGGCTGGTCGAGGACGCGCTGACGGGCACGCTCGCCCCCGCCGAGGACGAGCCGCTGCGCGCCTTCGAGGAGGAACGCGTCCGCGCCTGGGAACGCGACACCGACCTGCTGCTGCGCGAGCGCGAGCTGCACCGGCGGCGCGGCTCCACCACCGTCGAACTGCCCTCGAAGCTGACCGTCTCGTCGCTGGTCACGCTGGCGGAGGACGCCCGCGAACTGGCCCGCAGGATCCGCCGTCCCGTCCCGGTCAAGCCCGCGCCGCTGGCCCGCCGCGGCACGTCGTTCCACAAGTGGCTGGAATCGCGCTGGGACCAGCAGCGCCTGCTCGACGACTTCGACCTGGACCTGGTGGACGAGCCGGAAGAGGCCGACGTACGGCTGGCGGAGCTGCAGGAACGCTTCGAGGAGAGCGAATGGGCCGGGCGCCGGCCGCTCGACCTGGAGGTGCCGTTCGAGACCATGATCGCCGACCGGCTGGTGCGCGGCCGGATGGACGCCGTCTTCGAGCTGCCCGACGGCCGTTATGAGGTCGTCGACTGGAAGACCGGCGCGCCGCCACGGGGCAAGGCCGCCCGCGCCGCCTCGGTGCAGCTGGCCGCCTACCGGCTGGCCTGGTCACACCTGGCGGCGGTGCCGCTGGAGCGGGTGGGGGCGGCTTTCCACTATGTCCGGATGAACCAGACCGTCCGCCCGGTGAACCTGCTTGATGCCGACGGCCTGGTGGCGCTCATAGAGGCGGTTCCCGTCTCGTAGGGCCTGACATCTTCCGCTCCCCCGGAGGAGGCATCCCTCTAAAGAACCCCAGCCACCACGGACCGTCTTCTTCCGCCTCCCCCGGAGGGGGTCCCTTCCTAAGGACCCCAGACACGACAGACCGTTTCCTTCCGCTCCCCCGGAGGGGTATCTCCAGAAGGACCCCCGCCACCACGGGCCGTCACAGGGACCGAGGCCGTCGTGTGACGGGCCTAGTCCCGCAAGTAGTGGAAGCCCGGCTTGGGGTGCATCAGGAAGTCGTGGTGGGAGATGTTCCACGCATAGGCCCCGGCCATCTCGAACACCACCGTGTCCCCCACCCGCAGCGAAGCCCCGATTTTTCGGGCGAAAACGTCTTTCGGGGTGCACAGCTGGCCGACCACCGTCACCGGCTCATCCGCCAGAGCAGGACCGGAGCCTGTAGGCAGCACCGTGAAGGGCTGGTCGTGCCCCTTGGTGACCGGCGTACGCAGATGGTGCGTGCCGCCCAGCACGATCGCGTACGCCTCCCCGCGTACCCGCTTCACGTCCACGACCTTGGTGACGTAGTAGCCGCAGTACGCGGTCAGCGCCCGCCCCGGCTCGATCCGCACCCGCTGCCCGGCCCGGCGCAGCGCCGCCAGTCCGGCGCCGTAGGCCGCCCAGTCGAACCGGGACTCCGGCGCGGCGTAGGAGACCGCCATGCCGCCGCCCAGGTTGACCTCGTCGTACTCGGTGTCCAGCAGCGTCTCGGCCAGCCGCAGGAGCCCCGGCGCGGCCAGGCCGCTGGCCAGGTGGGTGTGCAGGCCGCGCAGTCGTACGCGGTCGGTGAAGAGCGGCAGGCACTCGCGTACACCCGCCTCGTCCATGCCGAACGGCCCGCTCATCGTCAGCGCCGCGCCCTCGACCGGCAGGTCCGGGTTGAGCCGGAGCAGGACGTCGGCCTCGCGGCCGGTGGCGAGCAGGCGGCGCAGCTCGTTGGGCGACTCGATGTGCAGGCGGTGGCAGGGCAGGCGCAGCTCGGCGTCGGTCTTGCCGGGGCCGCCGAGGGCCAGCGGCTTGCCGGTCGCGCCAGGCGCGCCGGGGAGGCCGGGTTCGCCGGGGAAGAGGGCCGACACGTGGGCGTGTTCGCCGCCGGACGACACCTCGAAGCCGTCCACGTGCTCGGCCAGCGTCTTGAGCAGCTCGGTGTCGGGATTGGCCTTGACGGCGTAGTACAGCTCGACGCCGGGCAGCGCCCGCCGTACCGCCGAGGCGTGGTCGTGCAGCGCGGGCAGGTCGTAGAGGTAGGCGGGCGCGTCACGAAGCCGCAGGGCGGCTTCGCGGACTCTCGTCGTGATCATGCGAGCGGGTTCGCGATCGGGACGTATCCGGCGGTCCGGTCGGCGGCCCTGGACCAGCGGACCGTCAGGTTCGCCTTGGCCGGGAGCGGCGCGCCGGCCAGCAGATCGGACAGCGGGAGCGGCCAGCCGAGCGCCCCGGCGTGGCGGGCGAGCACGTCCCGGGCGGTCCGCCACAGCTCGCGCAGCAGCTCGTCGTCATCGCCCGCCAGCGTGGCGGCGATCTCGGTGAGATGGTTGACCAGCAGACAGTAGACGACGCGGGCCCAGCCGCGCTCGACGTCGTAGCTCAGGGCCTCGGCCACCTTCGCGGGTACGCCGTCGAGCGAGTGACGGCCGCTGACCAGCTTGGTGCCCTCCAGGTCGCGGAAGACCGCCTCGACGGGCAGCCCTGAGGGGTCCAGGCCGACGAGGACGTTCTGCAGGTGCGGTTCGAGGATCACCCCATGCGTGAAGTACAGCTCCAGCACCGGCGGCGCCACCACCGAGACATAGGCCGTCCACCACGCGAGCGGATCGCCGGCCGGTACCTCGATCGCGAGGGCCCCGGACAGGACCGGAGTGACCCCGGGGGAGCACACGGACCACGGGCTGGCCCGGACGATCACGCCGAGACCTTCGAGCAGGCGGGTGCCGAGCGCGGCGGAGCGGTAGCCCGGCTCGGGCAGCCACCGGGTGCCCGGATGCGCGGCCGAGACCGCCTCGAACACCGGCGTCAGGCGGGAGGTCAGCTCAACTGCTCCGGCCAGCTCGTACCAGGCGTTCTTGCGTACGCAGTTGGTGATGCGGACGTCGAGACTGAACTTCAGGCACGACTCCGCCGCGGGCGCGTAGACGGTCCGCACCGACGAGGTTGGCACGGCCACCGGGCCGGGACCCAGGTCGATCAGCTCGGCGCCGTACGCGGGGCGCAGCAGGTCCAGCTGCCACGGGTGAGCGGGCAGCAGCCGGTAGCCGGACGGCGCCTCGCCCAGCAGGTCGAGGGCGGAGGCGTCGCCTTCCTCGGCGAGCACGTCCGCGCGGACGCCGAGCAGCCGTACGGGGAACTCGGCGTGCGCCTCGGGCGCGTACCGCAGCCAGTCGGCGCCGCTTCGCGACTTGGGGCTCGGGTGGAACCGGTGCCCGTAGACCAGCGCCTGCTCGGAGGCCAGCCACGGATCGGCGGGCGCCACGGCCTCGGCCCTGGCCGCCAGGATCGCGGCGACGGCGTCGCGGCTCGCTGCCACCTGCCCGGCGAACTCACCGTTGGCGGCCGACCCATTGGAGGCCAGCCCGTTGGGTGCCGGGCCATCGAAGTCCGGGCTGGTGAAGTCCTCGAAGTCCGGCGCCGCCTGCCCGGTCAGGTCGGCCTCGGCCAGCCGTACCAGCTCGTCGATCGTAAGAGGCCGCCAGGCGCCACGGTCCAGGCGCTCAGGTCGGCCGTCGAAGCGCAACGCCGCTCCGCCGTACGTACGGACTCGCAGCAGCGTGTCTCCGACTCTCAGCAGCAGGTACGGCGGCGCGGCCCAGACCAGGCCGCGCGGCCCGGCCACCTCCCGCACACAGCACCGCAGCAGGGCGCCCAGCGTCGCCTCCTCCGCCAGCGAGGCCGGTGATGAGGCCGGTGCGGTCGGTGCGGTCGGCGGAACCGCCGAGACCTGGTTGGCCGGCGAGTCGAGGACCAGACCGTGCATTCAAGCTCTCCTCAGATAGTTGGGCCCGCTGGTGCCGTAGAACTTGTTGATGTCCCGCGCCCCGGAGCGTTCCTTGGCCACGAGAGTCCCCGCGGTGATCATCGACTTGCCGGTGAGCCTGGCCGCGTCGAGCGTCCTGGCGCGCAGCAGCCGGGCCATGGGGTCGTCGCCGTACTCGTCGAGCGCCTCGGTCAGCGTGTGGCGCAGCAGGGCGGCGGCCCGGCCGGGCGGCAGGGCCCCGAACACGACGGCCGCCGCCGCCAGGTGCAGCGTGATGGTCACGAACACGTCGGCCAGAGCGTGCGGGTCGTCCGTGAGCATCCGTTCGTCGGCGAACGCGGGCACCTCGACACCCGCCGCGGCGAGCCTCGAAGGGGACGCCAGCAGCCCGTCGTTGTCCTTGACCAGCAGCTTCATCCGCCCGTCCTGGAATACCAGCGACAGGTTCTGCTGATGGGCCTCCAGCGCGACGCCGTAGCGTACGAACAGCCGTACGTTCCACCGCAGCAGGAGGCGCAGATAGCCGGGCAGCACGTCGCCCACCTGCTGGAGCACGCCAGGAGCGTTGAGCGCGGCGACGGGCACCATCCGCCCTTCCGGCAGCCTGCGCACCATCCAGGCGAGATACTCGTGCCCGGCGTGCGCGTAGGTCTGTTCGTCGGCGACCAGCACGTCAGGGTCGGCCAGGCGCCGCAGCAGCAGCTCGGCCATGGCGCCGTCGTGCAGGGTGCCGGGCTTGATCGACCGCCGGTTGCGCGCTCCGAGGGTGCTGGTGGGCAGGGGTAGCTTGAGGTGGGTGCGATCGTCGAGCTCCACGGTCCGCATCGACAGCGTGGGCCGCACGGTCAGCCACGGCTCGCCGAGCAGCCGCACCCCGTCGATCTGCCGTACCTCATCGACGGTGAGCGGATGAACGGGAAACAGCACTTCGTCGGCCCGCACCTCGTGGATCGCGAGCGGACGTGCCTCGTGGGTCGTGTGCGGACGTGCCTCGTGGTTCGCGTACGGATGCGCCGGAAACGGCGTCGGCACGATGGTGGAGCCCGGCGTCAGCAGGTGGCGCGGCACGGCCGCCCAGCGCAGCTCGAACGACGGCGCGAACTCGGGCGCGTACGCGGGCAGCGCGGCGGCGGGCACGCCCAGCCGCGCCCGGGATGTCGGATAGACCGGATGGTCGACGAACGCCGCCAGCGACTCGTAGGACGGCCGCCGGGCGAGCACCTCGGCCCTGTGTACGTCGTGTAGCTCCAGCGCCGCCAGCGCCTGCGCGCACTCCTCGGCGAACGCCGCCACGCCCGGCGCGTCGGCCGGATCGGCCACCTCGGCCAGCGTGCCGAGCACCTCCGCCAGCCCCAGCCGCTCGTCGGGACCGACCACGAAGTCCTGGAACAGCAGCCCGGGCACCAGCCGTACCCGGCGCCCGCCGGCCAGCTCCAGCTCCACGCCGTCACGGCTCCTGGCCACCCGCGCCGACAGCCCGCCGTAGTCCTCGCGCAGCAGCGCGTCCAGCACCCGCCTGGCCAAATACGCCTCCCGCGTACTCAGCTCACGATCCTCGGCCTCGCCCGAGCTCATCCCACGATCCACGGCTTGGCCGCCCGGAAGCCCTCGATGGCCGCGTCCACCCGCGCCCGGTCCGGACCGACGGCCCGGAGGACGCCGAGATAGTCGCGGTTCGTATGGGTCTGTTCGACGACATCACCCACGGTTCGAAGCGGCCGGTGCCACAGTCGTACGCCTTGGGAGACCAGCTCCTCCGCCCCCGGCGCCGCCGTGATCGTCCCCGACCGGTCGGCGACCAGGCTGACCGCGCTGCCGTACCTGGACGTATCCGGCACGGCAGGCACGGCCTCACCCAGGTGCACCCGCAGGATCCACTCGAACACCGGCACCCCGAGCACATCGGCCAGCAAAAAGTCGCAATGGTCGCCGATCACCCGATAGTTCACCTCGACGATGCGCGGCCCGGCCGGGGTGACGATGTATTCGGTGTGGCAGGCGCCGAACCCCACCCCGAGCGCCGCCAACGCCCCCAGAACGTGCTCACGCGCTCCATCGGGCGGCGTCCAGTCCAGCCGCTCCTCGATGAAGTGCGGCAACGGCCCGAGCGTCGTACGGAATCCGCCGAGCACCCGTACCCCGTCGGCGTCCCCGAGGGTCTCCAGGGTGCGCAGCGGCCCCTCCAGGTATTCCTCCACGACCAGCGCCTCGCCGGGCCGCCGCTTCCTGACCTTCGCCACCGCTCCGGCCAGGTCCCGCTCGACCAGCAGCACGTCCTCGCTCGCGACTCCCTCGCGCGGCTTGACGACCAGCGGGTACGGCAGGTCGTCGGGCACGGGGTCGCCGGGCGCCAACCGTACGGACGAGACCCGCTCGACCCCCGCCTCGGCGAGCCGGCGGCGCATCAGGAACTTGTTCTTGGCCGCCAGGCAGGCCCGCCAGTCCTTGCCGGGCAGCCCGAAATAGGCCGCCGCCAGCGCGGTCTCCGCCTGCAGGTGGTCGGAGTTTGAGAAGATCGCGTCCGGCCGGCCGAGCTGCTCGATCGCGTCGATCACCGCGCGCGGATCCCGTACGTCGCACGCGACGGCACCGGGATGCCGCTCCGGCTGGTCGGTGAGAATCGTCACACGACAGCCCAGAGCTTCGGCGGCGGGCAGGAACCCATCGGTCACCGAATCGGTGGGTTTGAGCGCGGTCAGGTAGAGCCGCAACGCGAGATACCCCCGGAGAATCAGGTAAGCCTAACCTAACTCGCTGATCCTAGCCGCTGGGAGATCATCCCGGATGCAAGACCCCACATTCGGTGGCGGTCATAGGATGACATGGGATTTGGGAAGGGTGGGGCCCGTGCAGACGAGGGTGGAAGAGCAACTCATCGGACCGCTGCTCCTCGCGCGCGGCACCATCGACAGGTCGTCCGCGCTGCGGGCGAACGCCGGTTGGCTGGAGCGTGCCTGGGCGGATCCGGCGACCAAGGTGCTGGTGATCGACGACGGCCGGACGCTGGTCAAGCGCGCCGGCGATGAGGTGCACGCGGTCCTCTACGCGCCATCGGAGGCGCCGGCGGGCGAGCGCTACCTGCTGGGAGTCGAGGACGGGACCGCCTACTTCGCGGTCGCCGCGCCGCTGCCCGGCTCGCGGGCCGGCGACGTCAACGGCCGCGTCACGATGCCGATGAGCCTGCGCGACACGGCCGAGGGCGAGCTGGTCGTCGCGGGCCTGCGCCAGGTGGGCGGCCTGCTGGGCGACCGCGACGCGGGGATGCTGGTCTACGCGGTGGCGCTGGAGGCCTGGCACTCGACACACGAGTTCTGCCCGCGCTGCGGCAGCCGTACGGACGTGCAGGCGGGCGGCCACATCCGGGTCTGCCCGCGTGACTCCAGCCAGCACTTCCCGCGCGTGGACCCGGCGGTGATCATGCTCGTCCGCGACGAGGACGACCGCTGCCTGCTGGCCCGCGGCCCGCAGTGGCCGGAGGGGCGGCTGTCGATCCTGGCCGGGTTCGTGGAGCCGGGGGAGTCGCTGGAGCACGCTGTGATCCGCGAGGTGGCCGAGGAGGTGGGCGTCACCGTCGTCGACCCCCGCTATCTCGGCAGCCAGCCGTGGCCGTTCCCGCGCAGCCTGATGCTCGGCTTCTTCGCCCACGCCACCACGACGACCCTCACCCCCGACGCGGAGGAGATCGCCGAGGCCCGCTGGTTCTCCCGCGAGGAGCTGGTGGAGGCCCTGCAGTCGGGCGAGATCCGCCTCCCGCCACCGGTCTCGATCGCCCGCCGCCTCATCGAGACCTGGTACGGGGGACCGCTTTCAGGGGACTGGTAGATCACTTAGCGCGGTGCTTCAGCTCAAGGTCGACATCAAGCTCCTGGAGCGCAAGCTCGACAGCCACCTGAACTAAAAGGCCTGGGCGCACCAACCGCCCAGGCCCTCGTGGCCGTGCTAGGCCACTCTTCTCGGGCTCCAGCTTCTCCGCTGGGGCCCGAGCCCGTTAAAACCTCAGGCCGCCTCGAGAAGCGCCTTCACCTCGCGGGCCGACGGGTTGGTGCGGACCACCCGCCCCGCGGGCGTCTCGATCACCACGGTGGGCACCACTTGGTTGCCGTTGTTGACGCTCATCACGAACTCGGCGGCATCGGGGTTCCGCTCGATGTCGATCTCGTCGAAGCTGATCCCCTCACGGGTGAGCTGCGACTTGAGTCGCTTGCAGGGACCGCACCAGGTGGTGCTGTAGACCGTGAGCGCCATGTGGACATCCCTTCGAGGCGTAAAGCAGACCGGTCGGTGCAACAACCCGGGCCCCTCAGGTAATCCCTAGCCGATGCGATCGGCGATCCACTCCTGCACCCGCTCGGCCACACCCATCTCGCGGTAGAGAGGCGCGCTGTGCGCGACGCCGGGCGAGGTGAAGATCGTCACAGGCACGCCGACCTGACCGAGCATCTCCTTGAGCAGCTGGCTCTGCGCCGGCGGCACGAACTCGTCCGTGGAGTGCACGGTCAGCACCGGCGCGTCGTTGTGGCTGGCGTGCCAGGCCACCTCCATGCTGGCCCAGACGCGCGAGCACTTGCCTCTGGGCAGGCAGCCACCGGCCAGCTTGATCGCCGAGGCGCGTAGCTTGCGCTTGTACGGGTCCGTGGAGGTCGCGCCGTCGGCGTACGCGCGCAGCGGCGAGATGATCGGCGAGAGCCCGACCACGCCCTTGAGCCCCCGCTGCCCGTCGCCGTACGTGCCGACCGCCGCGGCGATGTGCCCGCCCGCCGAGAAGCCCACCACGACGTAGTTGTTCGGGTCGAACGACCAGCGCTCGGCGTGCTTGCGCGCCAGGGCGATCGAGGCCATAGCGTCGATCCGCTGCGCGGGCCACGACGCCTCGCCGGAGAGTCGGTAGTTGATGTTGAAGACCGTGTAGCCGAGATCAGCGTAACTACGGGCGATCTCGGTCATCTGTTTCTTGTCGCCGCTGGACCACCAGCCGCCGTGGATCAGGAAGACGCCGGGTCGCTTGGTGCCGTCCGAGGTCCACCACACGTCCATGTCCTGGCGGCGCCGCGAGCCGTACGAGACGGTCTCGGTGGATAAACCGCTGAGCCCGTACGGGTCGGGGGTCGTGGTCGACACGGGGCTCGGTGTCGGGTCCTTCGTCGCCTGCGCCGACATCGGTGTCAACGTGACGGCAGCGAGCGCGAGAACGCTCACGAGCACCGCAGTTCGCACGGCCTGCCCTTTCCCCCATGCAGTTGGTCGGGCCCCATTGTGGGGGAAGAGACCAGTTCTTTGCATCTTGCCACGATTCGGACGACGGGCGGCATGTTGCCAGAATGGAGCCCTTCACCGCCACTGGCTGGGAGGATTGACAGGTGACCAATGTGGACGATGTCCTGTCCGGCCTCGATCCGGAGCAGCGCGAGGTGGCCGAGGCCGTACGCGGTCCCGTGTGCGTTCTCGCAGGTGCGGGCACGGGTAAGACCAGGGCGATCACCCACAGGATCGCTCACGCCGTACGCAGCGGGGTCGTCGACGCACCCAGTGTGCTGGCGGTGACGTTCACCACACGGGCGGCGGGGGAGCTCCGGCAGCGGTTGCGGGCGCTGGGGGCGCCGGGGGTGCAGGCGCGGACGTTCCATGCCGCGGCGCTGCGGCAGCTCACCTACTTCTGGCCGCGGGTCATCGGCGGCGAAGCGCCCTCAGTGATCGAATCCAAGCTGCCAATCCTGATCGAAGCCTGCCGCCAGATCCGGAAAAATCCGGACCGGTCCGAGCTGCGGGACATCGCGGCGGAGGTCGAGTGGGCCAAGGTCACCCAGGTCGGCCCCGAAGACTACGCCGCTGCCGCCGCCAAGTCCTCCAGGACGCCTCCGGTGCCCGCCGAGGAGGTGGCCCGGCTCTATGAGGCGTACGAGCGGATCAGGCGCGAGCGGCACCTGGTCGACTTCGAGACGATCCTGGAGCTGACCGCCGCGGTGATGACCGAGCACCAGGAGGTCGCCACGCAGATCCGCCAGCAATACCGCTACTTCGTCGTCGACGAGTACCAAGACGTCAACCCGCTGCAGAAGCTCCTGCTCGACACCTGGCTCGGCGGTCGCGACGACCTGTGCGTGGTCGGCGACCCCAACCAGACCATCTACTCCTTCACCGGCGCTTCGCCGCGCTACCTCACGGGCTTCGCCGTCGAGCACCCGAAGGCCGCCGTCGTCAAGCTGGTGCGCGACTACCGTTCCACCCCCCAGGTGGTGAACCTGGCCAATCTGGTCATCGCCAAGGGCCGCTCCCCGCACCGCCTCGAACTCGTCGCCCAGCGGCCTGACGGCCCCCGGCCGGTCTTCGCCGACTACGACGACGAGCCCGCCGAGGCCGCCGGAGTCGCCAGGGCGATCAGGAAGCTGCTCGACCAGGGAGTGCAGTCCCGCGAGATCGCCGTGCTGTTCCGCGTCAACTCCCAGTCGGCGGCTTACGAGGAGGCCCTGGCCAAGGCCGAGATCCCCTACGTCCTGCGCGGCGCCGAGCGCTTCTTCGAACGCCCCGAAGTACGGCACGCCGTCGTACTGATGCGCGGCGCCGCCAGATCCGCCTCCGAGGAGCCGCTGGCCACGGAGGTCCACCACATCCTGGCGGGCGTCGGCCTGACGCCCACGGCGCCGGGCGGCGGCAAGGCGCGCGAGAAATGGGAGTCCCTCAAAGCGCTGGCCGACCTCGCCGAGGACATGGCCGCCGAGGGCGCCGACCTGGCCGGATACGTCGCGGAGCTGGAGCGGCGCGCCTCCGAGCAGCACGCCCCGCCCGTGGAGGGCGTCACCCTGGCCTCCCTGCACGCCGCCAAGGGACTGGAGTGGGACGCGGTCTTCCTGGTCGGCGTCACGGACGGGATGCTGCCCATCGTCTACGCGGAGACGCCGGAGCAGATCGAGGAGGAGCGGCGCCTGCTCTACGTGGGGGTGACGCGGGCGCGCGAGCACCTGTCGATCTCCTGGGCCCTGGCACGCGCGCCCGGCGGCCGCAAGGGCCGCCGCCCGTCCCGCTTCCTCGACGGCCTCACCGGCCGCCCCGCGCGCGCGGCCGGCGCTGGCATCGGCTCCGGCGGCGGCATTGGTTCTGGTTCGGTTACCCGTGAGCGGCGGTCGGTCGCCGTTACGGTCAGCTGCCGGGTGTGCGCCAAGACACTGGTGGCGGCCACGGAGCAGAAGCTGGGGCGGTGCGTCACCTGTCCGGCCGATTACGACGAGGAGCTGCTGGAGCGGCTCAAGGCGTGGCGCGCCGCCACCGCCAAGGAGGCCAAGCTGCCGCCGTACGTGGTGTTCACCGACGTGACACTGCAGGCCATCGCTGAGCGCGCGCCGGTCACCGAGCAGGATCTGCTGTCCATTACGGGCATCGGCCGCGTCAAACTCGACCGCTACGGGGATGCCGTGCTCGCGCTGTGCCGCGCGTGAGCTTTTTTATACGGCTTTTTTGTACGGCAGGCACGGGAGGGCGCCAACCGCCGTACGTGGCTGAGGGCCCTCCAGGGATACGGTTACCAGCTTCCCCGGCGGGCCGCCGTTACGTCGCGTCCCTTGGCCGTGTCCGTGGTCCGCTGCCGGGCCGCTTCATCCGTTCAGCCCTTCGCGTGGCGTACCGACCCCCGCCTGTTCTCTGGGGGAGATCCGCGGTAAAGGGGTGCCGGGTTGGTGGGAGGTGTGAGGGCACGCCAGACTTAGGGGCTAATGGTGGTTGGTAGGGGGATTCGTGAACGAGGCGTTGAAGGAATTGCTCGACCTGCTCGACCTGGAGCAGATCGAGCTCGACATCTTCCGTGGCCGTAGCCCGGAGGAGCGTATTCAGCGCGTCTTCGGTGGTCAGGTGGCCGCGCAGGCGCTCGTCGCCGCCGGCCGTACCGTGCCTTCCGACCGGAACGTGCACTCGCTGCACGCCTACTTCATCCGCCCCGGCGACCCGTCCATCCCGATCGTCTACAACGTCGAGCGGGTGCGTGACGGGCGGTCCTTCACCACGCGCAGGGTCCAGGCGATCCAGCATGGCAAGGCCATTTTCACCATGTCCGCGTCGTTCCACATCTTCGAGGAGGGCGTCGAGCATCAGGCGTCCGTGATGCCGGCCGTACCCGATCCTGCGACGCTTGCGACCTTTCAGGAGCGGATGGCGGAGATCGTCGGCGACAACTCCGAATACAAGGAGTGGCTGTCTCGGCCGCGGCCGGTCGACGCGCGTTATGCCTCGCCCCTGACGTGGGAGGCACACCGCAACCCCGAGTTGCGCAGCGCCGAGACCAACGTGTGGTTCCGCTACGACGCGGATCTCCCTGACGATCCGCTGCTGCACGTGGTGCTGGCCGCCTACGCGTCCGACTTCACGCTGGTCGACACGATCTTGCTGGCGCACGGCATGGCGTGGGGCGCGTCCGATGTCATGGGGGCCTCGCTGGACCACGCGATGTGGTTCCACCGGCCGTTCAGGGCGGACGACTGGTTGCTCTACGCACATGAGTCCCCCTGGTCCGGGGGAGCCAGGGGGCTTGCGCGGGGTGAGATGTTCACTGCGTCCGGTGACCTCGTCGTCTCCGTCGTACAGGAGGCCATGATCCGCGTGACAAAGTCACAAAATCGCAGGTAGAAAATATGTTGCCGGTTCTTCGGTTCCCGGTTTAGGGTCATGGTCAAGCGAGTCGGACAGGTCCTGTCCGACGATCTCATGAGTGGAGGTGAGTCCCAGTGATCAGCATCAACATGTCGGCCACGCCGTGGCTCGCCTTCGCATGTCGTGACCTGGTGAGGCTCGCCGATGGGCCGGCCAAGCCGCGACAGGACAAGTCTGCCCGTCGCCAGGAGCCCGCCGTGTTCGCGCATGCCCGCTATGCCGCGGCCGCGCCGAGCGCTCTCGTGTACATGGCAGCAGCTAGTGAATTGCCGACCCAGCAGATCACCAAGGGTGGACTGCGTGGTCCGCATCCCTGGAGGGATGTGCCGGTCATAACCTGACCGGCAACAAGCCTCCAGGCCGCGGATCCGCAGACGGATCCGCGGCCTCTTTGTTTGTCCGCGAACCCCCACCACCCACGAGGTGCCCGACCAAGATCAAAAAGATCGATCAGAAGGAGAACGTGATGGGGGCGATGACGATCATGGACCTGATCGACGAAGCCAAGATCCCCTGTCGTACCGACCCTGACCTGTGGTTCGCCGAGTCGCCGGAGGACGTGGAGTTCGCGAAGGCGCTCTGCGGCGGCTGCCCGATCCAGAAGGCCTGCCTGGCCCGCGCGCTCGAGCGCGAGGAGCCGTGGGGCGTCTGGGGCGGCGAACTGATCCTCCGGGGAGCCGTCGTTCCCCGCAAGCGGCCCCGCGGTCGTCCGCGGAAGCACCCGGTCGCTGCCTGACCAACAATCCGCCGTCCCCTTCGAGCAGAAAGCAGACAGACAGATGAATCCGTTCTCCACGAGGAGCCTCAAGGTGCCGTATCTCTACCATGAACTGGTAAACGACCGAATACAAACCCTCCACCGCGAAGCCGAGGAGCAGCGTCTCGCCGCCCGCATCCGTCGTGTGCAGCGCGCACGCCGCGATGTCGAGCGGGCGAACGAGCGCCTCAGCCGGGCTCTTGGCCAGGAGGTCTGACACGGGAGATCCTGCCGCCGGCGCAGGATCTCCCGTTGCGGGCTCTTAGTTGATCCAGCGGTTTTTCCACGCGGTTGATCTAGCCAGCCAATTGTTGCGTTGATCCACGCGGAGTGAGTGAGCGGCCGGGCGCATCCAGCGCCCGGCCGCTGTTCGCGTTCAGGGGCCGACGCATCCGCAACCACTGATCGGGGTCGCTACGGTCGTCGGGTCGCCCGCAGCAATTCGGCCTCGCGGTCCGATGTCGCGAACAGCGTGCCCAAAAAGTGCTCGAATGAGCGTTGTCCAGCGTCGCTCGCCCGCGTGATGGCACCTCGTGACGTCGGCCGATCGCGGCAATGCGTCCGCGACTGATGACCACCGTTTGGTCAGGCCGGGGCCGCGCTCCGGTCGCATCGATCACCGTCACCCGGGTGAGCGCGATCGCATCATCGGGACCTTCGAGCCGGCGGCGGCGAGTTTGGGTGCGCCCGCAGAGGCGCCAACCGTTGATCCAGCGAGCAACACGCTCCGGCGAGACATTCCATGGGACATGGGAACCAACTGGACGAGAGGAGTCGGCAATGCCTCCGACTCTTCCCGTCATGGCCCCGATCGTCGTCCACGCTGACCCCCACGTTGAAGGTAAGGTCATCCTCACCTTCAACGGGCGGGCTATTCCGGAAAATTCAAGCGGGCATTCGCCGTCCGGCGGGAAGTAGCGCCGCTTCCTCCTGGGCCGACCAGAGACGGGCCGACATCCAGGCGATTCCCGCCGCGGCCACTGCCAGGCCGATCAGATAGACCGGGAGCGGGACCATGCCCCGCAGCGCCCCGGGGATCATGCCGGCCGCATAGAGCACGACCGCGAGGGCCGGCAGCGTGCCTGCTCGTAGGGCCGCCGCGCTGAAGGTCAGGACTCCCGCCAACAGTACGACCGAAGTGGCGAGGAATGCCTGGCCGGTGCCTCCGACCAGCAGTTCGTTCACCTTGGTTCCGCCCAGAAGGGGGAAGACGTAGTGCAAGGTGTACTCGATCGCGTAGGCGCCGGCCAGTCCCGCGGCGTTGAGCAGGTAGCCGATCAGGCCGAGGGTGCCGGCTGTATTGCGAATGAGCAGGTAGAGGCCGGTGATCGAGAGTAAGCCGGTTAACGCGCCGAATGGGGCGATGGCGTGGGTGAGCGTTGTTTCCGGAATCAGACCCGCACGGCGGAGGACGTTGACCAGCAGCAGCACGGCACAGGCGAACCCGGCCGTCGCAGTGGCCCGGTAGAGAGCCGATGAACGCATGTCGGAGTCCCTTTCTCCGTAGGCGATAACGCTCGTTATCATGCGCGTTATAGCCCTTTAGAGTTAGAGGGTGCAGAGAGATGTAAGCGCCTCGAAAGAACTCGGCGAATTACGCGGCGACCTGCTGGACGCGGCCGTGCGCGTTCTGCGCGAGCAAGGGGCGCCGCATCTGACGCTCCGCCGTGTGGCCGAGGAAGCGCGGACGTCCACGATGGGCATCTACACATGTTTCGGCGGACGGGCGGGGCTGCTTGAGGCGATCTATCGGTACGGGTTCGACGTGCTGCAGGACGTGCTGCTGCGCTCGCTCGACGGTCAAGCGGAGCCGTTCGAGCGGATCATGGCGGTGGCCTACGGATACCGGGAGTTCGCGCTGGCCGATCCAGCGCTCTACGCGTTGATGTTCGAGCGGCCGCTGCCTGACTTCGACCCCTCGCCGGAGCTGCGGCAGGACGCCCTTGGGCGGACATTCAGCCTGCTCACCGAGACCATGGCGGGTTCAGAAGAGCCCACCCGGATGGCATACCTGGTGTGGACCACGATCCATGGCCTCGTCAGCATCGAGCTCACCTGCTCGCTGCGTAGTCCGCTGCCCGGTTGGTTTCTGGACTCGCGTGAGGAGGGCGCGCGTGTGCTGGCCGACGGGGTGAGCGCTCTGCTCAGAGGCATGCGCCAACCGGGAGGGGACCGACCCGCTGCTCGGTAGGCCCTGATCGGGCCGCTGTTCGACCGGTCATGATCGGGCCGCTGTTCAACCGGTCGTGATCGGGCCGCTGTTCGAGAAGCCGTACGCCTCCCCGGCCCGTGATGCAGAGGTCGTGACCGGCCGCCTGCCGGTGGGGGGTCTATCCCTCCAAGCCGCCGCTGTCCTTCACGCGGTCGACGAAGCAGCGCATGTGGTCGTGTAGCAGGGCGGCGGCCTCAGTGGCGGAGCCGGACTGGGCAGCCTGGAGGATTTGGCGGTGTTCCTCGGCCTCTCGCTCCCACGTCGGCACCCCGCCCCAAGCCGCCGCCGAGATCCGCTCGATCAGCCCGCCCAAGTGGGAGTAAGCCTTCGACGCGCACGCCCGGATCTTCGAGCCGCGCCAGGCGATCCAACTCGGGAACGCGCTGGCCCCGTACGACCCGCTGTGGTTCGAGGAGCCCATCCGGCCGGAGCACATCCCCGCCCGGGGGCATTTGCGGGCCCAGCTCGACGTGCCCCTGGCTACCGGCGTGTCCCTGTTCCTGCCGCAGGACTTCCTCGCTCTACTGGCGGCGGGCGGGGCCGACATCGTCCAGCCGGACATCTGCGTGGTCGGCGGCCTCGCGCAGATACGCGGGATCGCCGCGATCACCGAGGCCCACTTCGTGACCGTGGCCCGCACAACTCGATGGGCCCGCTGGCGACGGCGGTGAACGTGCACTTCGCCGCCTCGCATCATGGGCTGAAGATGCTGGAGTACAAGCCCTGCGAGACGACCTGGTGCCCGGATCCGTACCTGCCCGTGGACGGTTATCTGGAGCTACGCCCGGATCGGCCCGGCTGGGGGAGAGAGATCGACGAGGCCGCGCTGAAAGCGGACGACTACGTCCACTGGGAGCGCCTCCTGCCCATCCGCCCCGACGGCTCGACTGGTTACCTGTGGCTGCCTGCTTGCCATCGTGTACGGCGAGCGGCCACATTCGGGCTCAGCCAACCATCGAGCGGCCACATCCGGGCTCAGCTGACCGGCAGGGCCTCGTCGTCGGGGTCGTCGGCGAAGCCTGGGACCCAGCGGATCACTTCGTCTCGAAAGCGGGCCGTGGTGCCCAGTTGGCAGAGGACGCCGACGCCCGCCGCGTGCACCCGGTGGATGAGCACGTAGGAGACCGGCAGGTTGAGCTGGCGGACCACGTTGGTGGGGCGGAAGTCGGTGACACTGGCCGCCTGGGCCTGGAACCATTCGCGGCTGAAGGTGAACTCCTCGACCGCCGTCGGCTCGACGTAGGGGGAGAGGAACGAACGCAGGGCGTCGCCGTCCACCTCGATCTCAGGGCGGATGAAGCCCTCGGCGCGCAGGCCCGCGACCACGCTGTCCATGTCGCCCTGGTTGAAGATGCGGGTCAGCTGGCCGAAGGACCTGGGATAGCCGTCGGGCAGGCGGTTGACGGCGCCGAAGTCGAGGACACCCAGCTTGCCGTTGTCGAGTATGCGGAAGTTACCGGGGTGCGGGTCGGCGTGCAGCATGCCGACCCGGGCCGGGGAGCAGAACAGGAAGCGGACGAAGAGCAGCCCCGCGTGGTCGCGCTGCTCCTTGGTGCCGTCGGCGATGATCTGGGACAGGGGAGTGCCGTCCATCCACTCCGTGACCAGCACCATCTCATTGGCGGCGACCACGTCGGGAACGTGGAAGTCGGGGTCGTCCATGAAGCCGAGGGCGAAGGCGTGCTGGGCCTCGGCCTCGCGCAGGTAGTCGAGCTCCTCGGCGATGCGCTCGCGCAGCTCGGCCAGCACCGCTTTGATGTCGAGGCCGGGCATCAGCACACCGAAGAGCTTGCCGAGCCGCGACAGCTGGGCGAAGTCGCCGAGCAGGGCCTTGCCCGCACCCGGATACTGGATCTTCACCGCCACGTCGCGGCCGTCATGCCAGACCGCCCGGTGCACCTGGCCGATCGAGGCGGCGGCGGTCGGCCGGTCGTCGAACGAGTCGAAATAGTCGCGCCAATCGTCACCGAGCTGCTCGGTGAGCACTTTGTGGACCGTGGCCACGGGCAACGGCGGAGCCGATTCCTGCAGCTTGGTGAGCGTGGCGCGATAGGGCCCGACGATCTCCTGAGGCAGGGCCGCCTCGAAGATGGACAGTGCCTGCCCGACCTTCATCGCCCCGCCCTTGAGCTCGCCGAGGACCTTGAAGATCTGTTCGGCGGTGCGCTGCTGGATCTCCTGGGCGACGATCTCGGCCGGCTTGCCGCCGATCCGTTTGCCCAGCCCCAGAGCGGCGCGGCCGGCGTAGCCGAGTGGAAGAGTGGCCAGCTTGGCGGAACGCGTTACGGCGCGGCGCGGCAGATCGCTCACACTGAAGCGCGGCATCGTGGCTGAGACACCGCTTCCCCCCTTCGAGGTTCCCCGTACTGCGTCAGCCCATCGCTTGCGACTGACATGACCATTCTGGGCGATACGGATGGTTTCGCATACAACGACATTGCGGATGCTGGGTCCATGACCTGGTTTTCCACTGCCAATCAGGCATGACGTCCAATGTGCCGTTGGTCACAACAGGGTCGCGACCGTCGATGTAAGCGAGCGCGTGGCCCGTCGCGGCGGCCGCCACCAGCGTGGCCAGGGTCGCGTCGCAGGCGATCTCGCCCGGTGGGTAGCCGCCCAGTCGCGCGGTGACGATGGGCCACGCCGGGTCGGCGTCGCGGCGCGCCAGATCGAGGCAGTGCAGGCAGGCGGTCTCGCCGGGGAGGACGAGCGGTCCCACGGAGCCGTGGCCCTCGAAGGCGGACACTAGCAGGTGGGGGATGGACAGGACGGTCAAGTCGTTGACCAGTACGCCGTCCAGCGGGGTGACCGGGGCCAGGATCACCAGGTCGGGACGGTCGGAGCCATCACCCAGGTGAGGTCCACCGGCCCGCGCGTCGGTCGACGGCATCGAGGGCGTGCCGGGAAGCGCGGCGCCGTCCGGCATCCGGGACGCCGTACGGGAACGCGACGCCTGTCCTGGAGCGGCCGGGCCTTGGGAGGCTCGCTCTGGACTGGCCGGGCCTCGGGCGGCCGGGCCCGCAGCCGCACGGTTTCGGGGCGCCGGGCCTTGGGACGCCGGTCCCGGTGCGGTCGTGCCTCGGGCGGCCGCGCCTCGGGCAGTTGGGCCTGGAGTCATCGGGCGTGGAGCAGCCGGACCCGCCAGTGTCGAGGCCGGCGGCAGTGGGCCGCCGGAGGTGAGGCGGCGGGCGAGCGCCACCGCCCCGTCCTGGCGGCTCATGCCCAGCTCCGACCACGTCAGCCCACCCGGCGTGAGGTCGCACGGCCGGGTCGGCCCTTCGTCGAAGACGCGGATCGCCCCTATCCCGCACGCCGCCAGCAATCCCACCACCTGCGCCCCCACCCGCCCGGCCCCGTAGACGCGCACCCGCGCCCGCCGTCGCCGAGTGAACGAGCCACCGCCCAGGTCGAGGGCATCCAGGTCAGGAGCCAGGCGATCACGCTCCCCGAGAGATAGGCGAATGGGTGGGAGCGCCGCGTCCTCCAGCACACCCTGCGCGGCGAGCCGATCCAGCACCGCCCGGCAGTCCGCCTCGGCCAGACCGGCGGCGGCCCCGTCACGCAGCACCTGGCCCAGGTCGCGGGTGCCGTCGAGCCCGGACACCCACCGGTGGACCGAACCCGTCACCAGGACGGCCCGCAGGGGATGCGCCCCCAGCTGCAAGGTCTGCTCGTCGCGGACGATCCGCCGGAGGGCGGGCTTCACACGTGGCCTCATGGCGGGCAAGACTGCCACCCCGAACCAAGATCCCGAGCGACTTACAAGCCGCCTGTGGATAACTCTCCGTCATCAGGGTCTCGCGGGCCTAATGGTTGAGTCCGTCTGTGGATAACTCTCGCCGCCACCAAGGCCCCGAGCGTCGAACAGTCGCACCCCCTGTGGACAACTCCCCGCCGTTACGCTCAGCCCATGAACGCCACGAACCCCACAACCCCCACGAACGAACTCCTGGTGGATCGCCGAGACGACGGAACCGTCCTGATCACCCTCAACCGCCCCGACAGGCGCAACGCCATGACGGACGGCATGACCGACGAGTGGCGCGAGACCATGGCCGCCCTGGCCGTCGACCCCGGCGTCCGCTGCGTGATCGTCACGGGGGCCGGCACCGCGTTCTCCTCCGGCGGTGATCTGTCCTGGCTGGGCGAACGGGGGGTGGAGACGGTGCCGAAGCTGCGTGACCGGATGCTCGCCTTCTACCGCACCTGGCTGGCCATCACCGAGCTGGAGGTGCCGACCATCGCCGCCGTCAACGGCCCGGCGGTGGGGGCGGGTCTGTGCGTGGCGCTGGCCTGCGATCTCGTGTACGCCGCCGACGACGCCAAGCTGCTGGCCCCGTTCACGAAGCTCGGTCTGCATCCCGGGATGGCGGCCACGTACCTGCTGCCGAGGAGGGCGGGCGCCTTCGGCAGGGAGATGCTGCTGACCGGCCGCACGGTCATGGGACCGGAAGCCGCCGCTAAAGGTCTTATAAATCAATCTTTCCCGAAAAATGACCTTATGTCGGAAGTAGAGGCCATCGCCCAGACCATCGCGCAGAACGCCCCGATTGCCACAAGACTCACCAAGGTCGCCCTGAACCAGGACCATCAACACCTGGACGCCGCTCTGCGCTGGGAGTCTCTCGCCCAGCCGGTGACCATGGCATCTGCCGACATGATCGAGGGACTGGCCGCGCATCGGGAAAGGCGCATGCCCAAATTCACCGGGTCTTAATCATCTGACCAGCAGAAACAACCTCTCCCCCTCTGTGGAATTTCGCCAGTCTCGGCTAACGTGCATATGTGCCCCCCGAGACAGTCGAGGTCCGTCGCAGTTCTCGTCGCCGGCGTACGGTCTCCGCCTACCGCGACGGCGACAAGACGATCGTGCTCCTGCCCGCCTGGCTGAGCGGCGAAGACGCTGATGAATGGGTGAGCCGGATGCTCGATCGGCTTGCGGCCAAGGAGAACCGGCGAAGACCGACCGACGAGGCACTCCTGGAGCGGGCCAAAGAGCTGTCGGCGAAGTATCTCCACGGCAGGGCCAAGCCGGCCAGCGTGCGCTGGGTGGACAATCAGCAGCATCGATGGGGATCATGCACCCCGGAGAACGGCACGATCCGGATCTCGACCCGCCTCAAGGGTCTACCTGAGTGGGTCATCAACTACGTGATCATCCACGAGCTCGTACATCTGCTCGTCCCCAGTCACGGCGCCAGGTTCTGGGCGCTGGTCGAACAATATCCCAAGGCGGAGCGGGCGCGCGGGTTCCTCGAAGGATTCTCCGCCGCCGCCAACACGGCACCGGAGGAGTGTTGACGCGCATAGCCGCGGTCCTCGTACGGCAGAGCATGGCGCAGGCCGCCCCCGAGGGCATGGATCCGGACGAGTTCCTGGAGGCCATGGCCGAGGACACCTACGAGATGGTCGCCGGACTCCAACTCGTCACCCCCGTCCTGGTCACCAGCGTCCCGGGGCTCGACGCGATCGTCTGGCCCGGCACCGAAGTGCTCACGATCGACGAGGACGAACCGCTCAAGGCCATCATGAGTCGGTTCGACGGTGATCAGGCGGTGGTGATCGGCGCCGACGCGCCCGACCTGCCGCCCCTGCTGGTCGGCAAGCTCTTCCGCGAGCTCGGCCGCGCCCAGATCACGCTCTGTCCGGCCGAGGACGGCGGGGCCGTGGCGCTGGCCTGCGGCCTGCCCATGCCCGAATGGGCCGACCCCGACCTCGACGACCCCGACCCGGTGACGACCCTGCGCGCCCAGGCGCCCGGCCGCCGCATGGTGGCCACCGGCCCTGGCTGGCACCGCCTGCGCACCCCCGAGGACCTCACCCGGCTCGACCCCGGCCTGGAGGGCTGGGACAACCTAAGAGCCCTGCTCAAGGCACGCTGAGCTCCGCGAACACCGCCCGATGGTCGGTGCGCGGCACGGTGTGCACGCTGACCTCCTTCACGCCCACGCGCTGGTCCACCAGCACATGGTCGATCGTGATGATCGGCGGCACCCGCTTGTTGGCCGGCCAGGTGGGGATCAGCCCCGCCCCGACCTGGGCGGCGGCGTCCTTGTAGCCGCGGGACAGCAGCCGGCGCATGGGCGTGTGATCGAGCGTGGCGTTGAAGTCGCCCGCCAGGACGCGCACGGTGTCACCCGAAGCCGCGGGGAGCCCGTCCAGCGCCTCGATCCACTGCGTCACCTGGGGGCCGAGCGGCGGAAAGGGATGGACGTCCACGAACTCCACCGGCTTGCCGCCGGGCAGCGAGACCATCGCCGCGGGCATGTTGTGCCCGACCGGCGGCACCAGGTTGTAGATCGGCTTGAGCGGATGCTTGGAGTAGAGCCCACTGCCGCTCGCGGACCATTCCTCCTGCAGCACCCGGTAGGGCATCAACCCGGACAGCCCGGCCGTGTCGAGCGCCTCGACGCCGTCGGGCGTGAGCTCCTGGGTGCTCAGCACGTCAGGCTCGTAGCGGCGCACCAGGTCGAGGATCGTCTGCGGGTCGGCCCTGCCGAACAGCATGTTGATGGTGAGCACCCGGAACGGCCGGCCCGCCGTGCTGTCGGCCGTACCCAGGGCCCTTGGCAGGACGGCGAAGCCGAAAGCGGTCGTGGTGAGCAGCGCCACCGCGGTCGCGGCGCGCTTGCGGCTGAGCGCGGCGATCAGCAGCGGGACGAGCGAGCCCGCGGCGGCGTACGGCGTGGCGGTCATGAGCTGGGTGGCCAGCGAGCCGCGTTCGAGCCCCGCCACTCTGGTCAGTGCCCAGGCCGCGAACGGCGTCAGAGCCAGCCAGGTCAGCGTGGTGCCGGTGAACTTACGCCGTTTGCGGGCGGGTGTAACGATCGTGCCGCCGACTGAGCTCTCGGTGTGCACATAACCCCCTCGGAACGGTACGGCCCACGCGGACTCTAACCAAGCGCGCGTGAGTCCGCCGTCAGCGCCACGCGGCCACGTGCGGCCAACCGCCGCGTCGCCTCGTCGGAGAGCTCCGGGATCTCCTCGATCGGGAACCAGCGCAGGTCAAGAGACTCCTCGCTGATCACCGCCTCGGCGCCCGCCGGGGCCACGGCCGCGTACTCCACGTCGAGATGCCAGCTGTGCGGGGGATGGCACCAGACCTGGTGTTTGTCGAGGGCCAGCGGCCCGGGCAACAGCTCCAGACCGGGAATGCCCGACTCCTCCACCGCCTCGCGCAACGCGACGCCCGCGAGGGAGGTGTCGGAGATCTCACAATGTCCGCCCATCGGCAGCCACATACCGGCCTTCGGGTGCAGCGTCAGCAGCACCCGCGCGCCGTCGTGCGACAGCACCGCGGTCGTCGCCGTGAGATGGCCCGGCACGCACTCGCGCAGCATCGCGTCGTCATGCGTGCGCAGGTGATCGAGGAACTCGGCGCGCAGCGACTCCTCGCCGGGCGTCGGCGCGGTCCAGTCGGAGAGCGCGGCCACCGCGTCCTGGCGCAGGCTCAACTCTGGTCGTCCTCGTCAGGCTTGGCCTCCAGCTTGGAGATGTCCCAGGCGGCTTCGCCGCGGACGAACGCCTCGGGGTCGTCGAGGTCTTCGGCGTGCGGCAGCAGGTCGGGGTGACCCCACAGCGCGTCACGCCCGTCGACGCCGCGCGCCTCCTTCAACGCCCGCCACAGCGCCGCCGCCTCGCGCAACCGCCGGGGCCGCAGCTCCAGCCCGACGAGCGTGCCGAAGGTCAGCTCGGCGGGACCGCCTGTCGCGCGGCGCCGGCGTACGGTCTCGGCCAGGGCGACGGCGGAGGGCAGCTTGCCCTCCGCGGCGTCGTCGACCACGGTCGCCACCCAGCCCTCGACCAGGGCGAGCATCGTCTCCAGGCGGGCCAGCGCGGCCTTCTGGCGCTCGGTCTCCTCGGGCTTGAGCAGCGCGCCGCCGCTCAACGCCTCCTGGATGGCCTCGGGGTTGTTGATGTCGAGCCCGCGGATCTGCTCTTCGAGCGCCGAGGTGTCGACCGTTATGCCCCTGGCGTATTCCTCGACGGCGCCGAGCAGGTTGGCCCGCAGCCACGGCACGTGCTGGAACAACCGGTGGTGCGCGGCCTCGCGCAGCGCCAGATAGAGCCGGATCTCGTCGGCGGGATTGTCGAGGCCCTGGCTGAAGGACGCGACGCCGCCGGGCAGCAGCGCGGCCGTGTCGGACAGCGGCAGGCCGATGTCGGTGGTGCCGATCACCTCGCGGGCGAGCGAGCCGAGGGCCTGGCCGATCTGCTGGCCGACCATCATGCCGCCCATCTGCTTGAGCATGCCCATCAGCGGCCCGGCCATCTGCTGGGCCTCCGCGGGCAGGCCCGCGCCACCGAGCGCACCGCCCATGGTCTCGACCATGCGCGCGGCGATCGGCTCGCAGAGCGTGCGCCACACGGGGACGGTGTTCTCGATCCACTCGGACCGGCTCCACGCCTGCGGGTTGGACACGCCGCTGGGCAGCGTCGTCGCCTCGTTGAGCCACAGATCGGCCAGGCGCAGCGCCTCCACGATCTGGCGGCGCTCGCCTTCCATGACGCTCGGATCGCTCTCGGCGACCACGGCGTGGCGGGCGATGTTCTTGGCCATGTCCCAGTTGACAGGGCCGGAGCCCTGGGGCGCCGACAGCATGTCGGCGAACTGGCGCATCGCCTGAGCCATCTGCTCAGGGTTGCCGAACATGGCGAACGGGTTCTCGTTGGGGTCGTTTTCGCGACCTGGCAGGTCAGTCACCGCTCTACCTCGTGCAGGATGGAGGAGTCCACATCCGCCACGTTAGTCGTCCTACGGCGGATCAGTGCAAAGTGAGGACCTGGTGCCTACCTCGAAACGCCCGCGCCACCCCGTCGTCGCCGTCACCGGGGCCGCCTCGGGCATCGGCCGCGAGCTGCTAGCAAAGCTCGTATCCTCCGCGGATTTCCGCAGGGTGGTGGCCATTGACGAGGAACGCGGTGACGTCCAGGAAGCCACGTGGAGAGTGATCGACGTACGAGATCCGCTCTTGGCGAACCGCATCTCCGACATCGACGTCCTGGTCCACCTGGCCGGTGACTACGCAGTCGACTCCGATCCCGCCGAGCGGCGCGCGTACAATCTGCGAGCTGCGCAAACGGTGCTCACCGCCAGCGCCGCCGCGCGCGTCCGGCGCGTCGTGCTGGTCACGAGCGCGATGGTGTACGGCGCCGCGCCCGAGAACGACGTGCCCCTGCCCGAGGAGTCCCCGGTCGCGGCCGAACCCGACACGGGGGTCGTGGGCGACTATCTGGAGATCGAGGCGCTCGTACGCAGATCGTCACGGAGCCACCCCGGCCTGGAGGTGACCGTGCTGAGGCCCGCGGCCGTGGTCGGCCCCGGCATCGACACGGTCATCACCCGCCATTTCGAGTCGCCGAGGCTGCTCACCGTCAAGGGTTGCTCGCCGCGCTGGCAGTTCTGCCACGTCGACGACCTGATCACGGCGCTGGAGCTGGCCGCGCGCGGCGTGGTGACGGGCGTGGCCGCCGTCGGCTCCGACGGCTGGCTGGAGCAGGAGCAGGTCGAGGAGCTGTCCGGATTGCGGCGCTTCGAGCTGCCGGCCGGCCTCACCTTCGGGACGGCGCAGCGCCTGCACCGGCTGGGCATCACCCCGGCGCCCGCGACGGACCTGCACTACGTCGTCTATCCGTGGGTCGTCGACTGCACGGCGCTGCGCGAGGCCGGGTGGAAGCCCGCCTGGACCAACGAGACCGTGTTCGAGCAGCTCCTGGAGCTGCGCGAGAACAGGACGACCGTGGTCGGCAGGCGGCTGCCGGTCAAGGAGGCCACGCTCACCGCCGCGGGTGCCACGGTGGCGGTCATCGGCACCGCCGCCATCGTCCGTCAGGTGCGCAAGAAGCGCCGCCTGTGACTATGTAGGCTCTGTTCGTGGACGTCATCCGGTTGCTCGGGATTCGCGAGACCTCGCTCTCGGTGGACGAGGTGCTGGCCGCTGTGGGGGACCACGCGGCAGGGGGCACCACACTCTTCGTCGGCACCGTGCGCGAGCAGGACCACGGCAAGCCCGTGACCGGGCTCTCCTACTCGGCGCACCCCTCGGCCCTCGACTCGCTGCGGCAGGTGGCGGAGAAGGTGGCCGCCGACTTCCCGGTCACCGCCCTGGCCGCCGTGCACCGGGTCGGCGATCTGAAGCTCGGCGACATCGCCGTGATCGTCGCGGTCGCGTGCCCGCACCGGGGCGAGGCTTTCGAGGCGTCGCGCAGGCTGATCGACGACCTCAAGTCCCAGGTACCGATCTGGAAACACCAAATCTTCGCCGACGGGTCGGCCGAGTGGGTCGGCGCCTGCCAATAAGCTCGTCTTCATGTCGCGACGCGCCTTGACCCTGCTGGTTGCGGGTTTCCTCGTGCTAGCGCTCGGTGTCGCAGGGGCTTTCCTGCCCGTGCCGTACGTCGTACTGAGTCCTGGGCCGACCGAGAACACCATCGGCGAGGTCGACAAGAAGCCCGTGATCACGATCAGCGGGCATCAGACCTTCCCCACAAAGGGCGCGCTGCGCCTGGTCACGGTGGCTTACCAGGGTGGGCCGAGCAGCAGGATCGATCTGCTGACCGCGTTGCGCGGCTGGGTGGATCCGACCGTCGCGGTCGTCCCCGAGGAGACCATCTTCCCCAAGTCCCGCTCGCCCAAGGAGGTCGAGGAGGAGAACACGGTCGAGATGACCAACTCCCAGGACTTCGCCACCGCGGCCGCGCTGACCGAGCTCAAGATCCCCTTCGGCATGAAGGTCTCGGTCGCGTCCACGCAGAAGGGCAAGCCGGCCGACGGCAAGCTGAAGCAGGGCGACGAGATCAGCGAGGTCGACGGCAAGCCGGTAGTGAACGTCAAGACCGTCAGCGACGCCGTGAAGGCGCACAAGCCGGGCGACGCCGTGGCTTTCACCGTCACGAGGGGCAAGGACAAGAGCCAGGTCAGCGTGCCCACCGTGGCGGACAAGGATGGCCAGGCCGTCGTGGGCGTGATCATGCAGGAGAGCTACAAGTTCCCGTTCAAGGTCGACATCAACGTGGGTGACGTCGGCGGGCCGAGCGCGGGGCTGATGTTCTCGCTCGGCATCCTCGACAAGCTGACCCCCGGCGAGATCACCGGCGGCAAGGACATCGCCGGCACCGGCACCATCCAGGCGTCGGGCGAGGTCGGACCCATCGGCGGCATCGCCCAGAAGATGGTCGGCGCCCGCAAGTCCGGCGCGACCGTGTTCCTCACCCCGCCGGACAACTGCGCCGAGGCCATGAAGGCCGTCCCCGACGGGCTCCGCCTGGTGAAGGCCGAGACGCTGCACGCCGCGGTGGGCGCGCTTGAGGCACTGCGCACCGGCAAGGGCGATGTGCCCGCTTGCGCTGCTGGATGAAACTTCTGGCGAATGCCATCCGTTAGCCGTACGGCTGGCACAGCGGTGTAGGTTGCCAGACACGGACCGTTTGTTCATCACGACGAGGGGTTGGCCTTGAGCTTCCGGACCCCAGGAGCCGGCGGCAGGGCAATGCGTTTGCCCCGCCGACCGCGACTGCTTCTTCCAGTTGCGATCGCGCTCGTGGCGATTGTGGCGCTATTTTTCCTATTTTCCGGTATTTATACCGATTATTTGTGGTTCGACACGGTCGACCCTGGAGTCGACTACACCTCGGTCTTCTCCGGTGTGCTGCTGACCGAGATCGTGCTGTTCCTGGTCGGAGCGGTGCTCATGGTCGGCATCGCCGGCGGCAACATGCTGCTGGCCTTCCGGATGCGGCCGATGTTCGGCCCGGCCATGTTCGGTGGCGGCAGTGGCGCCGACCGCTATCGGATGGCGCTCGACCCCCACCGCAAGCTGATCTTCATCGTCGGCATGGGCCTGCTCGCGCTCTTCGCGGGCTCGTCGTTCGCCGGGGAATGGACGACCTGGCTGCAGTTCATCAACGGGGTGCCCTTCGGCACGAAGGATCCCCTGTTCGGGATGGACGTGTCGTTCTTCATGTTCGACTATCCGTTCATCCGGATGATCCTCAACTTCCTGTTCACCGCCGTGATCATCTCGATCATCCTGGCGGGGATCACGCACTACCTCTACGGCGGCTTCCGGCTGCAGTCACCCGGCGTGCACGCCTCCCGCGCGGCGCGTGCCCACCTGTCGGTGCTGCTCGGTGTGTTCGTGCTGCTCAAGGCCGTCGCCTACTGGATCGACCGCTTCGGGCTCGTCTTCTCCGACCGCGGCTTCGTCCACGGCGCCTCCTACACCGACGTCAACGCGGTGCTCCCGGCCAAGACCATCCTGGCCATCATCGCGCTGATCTGCGCCGCTCTGTTCTTCGCTGGAGTCATACGCCCCGGTGGCATGCTGCCCGGCGTCTCCTTCGGCCTGCTCGTGCTCTCGGCCATCCTGATCGGCGGCGTCTACCCGGCGCTGGTCGAGCAGTTCCAGGTCAAGCCCAACCAGCAGCTCAAGGAGTCGGCTTTCATCCAGCGCAACATCGACGCCACGCGGGCGTCGTACAACGTCGACAAGACGGAGATCCTGCCCTACACGGCGGAGGCCGACCCGACCAAGGTCCAGACCGGCGGCGACGCCTCTGTGTCCGGCGTCCGGCTGCTCGACCCCGCGCTGGTCTCGGCGACGTATGAGCAGACCCAGCGCATCCGCGGTTTCTACGGCTTCTCCGCCCAGCTCGACGTCGACCGCTATCCCGATGCCAGCGGCAAGCAGGTCGACCACGTCGTCGGCGTACGCGAGCTGCTCGGGGCACCCGAGGGCCAGAACAACTGGATCAACAACGCCCTCGTCTACACCCACGGCTACGGCATCGTGGCGGCGCCCGGCAACGAGGTCGACTCCGGCGGCCTGCCCGACTACGACGCCAAGGACATGCCGGTCGTCGGCCCGCTGGTCAACACGACCAAGCTGAAGGAGCCGAGGGTCTACTTCGGTGAGAGCCCGGCGTCCAACGAATACGTCATCGCCGGCGGTAACCCGAACAACCCGCAGGAGCTCGACTACCCGGAAACGGGCGGCACCGAGCAGAAGAACACCACCTACACCGGCAAGAGCGGTGTCCCGGTCGGCTCGTTCCTCAACCGGCTGGTCTACGCGGCCAAGTACGGCGAGAAGAACATCCTGCTCTCGGGTGACGTTAACGACAACTCCAAGATCCTTTACGTGCGCAACCCGCGCGAACGGGTCCAGAAGGTCGCGCCATTCCTGACCCTCGACGGCAACCCCTACCCGTCGATCGTCGACGGTCGGATCACCTGGATCATCGACGGTTACACGACCTCCAACGAATACCCCTACGCGCAGAGCGAGAGCCTGGGCGACATGACCCGCGACCGCAACACCGACCGCCGCGTGGTCGCCCAGCAGCCGCAGGACAAGGTCAACTACATCCGCAACTCGGTCAAGGCCACCGTCGACGCCTACGACGGCACGGTCACGCTGTACGCCTGGGACGACAAGGACCCGGTGCTCAAGACCTGGAGCAAGGCCTTCCCCGGCATCATCCAGCCGGAATCGAAGATGAGCGCCGACCTCAAGGCCCACGTCCGCTACCCGGAAGACCTCTTCAAGGTGCAGCGCTACACCCTGTCGCGCTACCACATCACCAACCCCGCCGCCTTCTACAGCGGCCAGGACTTCTGGAACATCCCGAGTGACCCGTCACAGGGCGACACGAACACCAAGCAGCCGCCCTACTACGTGACGACCACGATGCCCGACCAGAATCCGGCGCCGACGTTCTCGCTGACGACGACGTTCGTCCCGAAATCGGGGCCCAACCTGGCGGCCTTCATGGCGGTCGACTCGGTGGCCGGCCCTGACTACGGCAAGTTGCGCATCCTGCGAATGCCATCCAATACCCCCATTCCGGGCCCCGGACAGGCACAGAACGCCTTCCAGAGCCGATTCGCCGGCGAACTCAACCTGTTGGGCGTGGGTGCCTCGTCGGTCAGATACGGAAATCTGCTGACTCTGCCCTATGCCGGGGGATTGGTGTACATCGAGCCGGTGTACATCCAGGTCGCCGCCGGTGGGGGGCAGGAGCCGTATCCGATCCTGCAGCGCGTACTGGTGTCGTTCGGCAGCAAGATCGGTGTCGCCCGCACCCTCGAGGACGCGCTGAAACAGGTCTTCGGCGGAGAGCAGCAGCAGACTACGCCCAACAACGAGCAGGCCAAACCCAACCAGAACACCACTGCTCTGAAGTCGGCGATCGACAGCGCGCAGAGCGCCTACAACGATGCCCAGAAGGCCCTGCAGTCAAGCCCGCCCAACTGGGACGAGTACGGCAAGGCCCAGAAGCGGCTGCAAGACGCGCTGAAGGCGTTGGAGGGGCTGGGCGCTCTGCCGTCCACCGCCACCACCCCGACGCCGTCACCTACGGCTTCCCCGTCGGCGTCACCCACGGTGTCACCGTCGACCTCCGCCACCCCGACGCCCACCGCAACCCCCACGCCGACAGGCGGTACGTAGCCTCTTCGATTTGCGTCCACCCCGTGCCGCCTATAGTCTTTAGACACACACCGACGCGGGGTGGAGCAGTTCGGTAGCTCGCTGGGCTCATAACCCAGAGGTCGCAGGTTCAAATCCTGCCCCCGCTACCAAGTCGAAAAGGCCCTCCGGGATTATCCCGGAGGGCCTTTTCGCGTCTGGCCACGATGGGCCTCACTTCGCGAGGGCTGTGTTACTTGGGGCGGCGCACGAAGGGCTTCGTCTGGTGCGCTTCGCGCTCTCGGAGCTCAGACGCTGCTTCCGGTCGCGCCGGAGCCCCGACCCCTGAAGTGCCTCCGCTTCGCTCCGGCCGCCGTCCCCAAGCGCGCCCGCAGCGCGCGCAACGACCTGCCGAGCTTGGGGTGCTCCGATGCGGGCGGCCTCGGCGTAGGTACAGGGCGCGGTCTTGATCCCGCTCGGCGCGGCGTCGGCCGGCCACCGAACGTACCGGTCATGCGCCCGGCCCGACGCCACACCGCACTGCGGGCACACTCCCACATCGGCTCGGTATCGGGCATCACGCTCACCAACCCCGCGACCTCGACCACAATCCCCGCCCAATGCGGGAGCAGCTCCTCAACGCATTCCGCACACGATCAACTACCGGATCGTGCCACGTCCCAAGATCAGCGATAGAGCGGTGCTTGTTGTCCATGGCTCTGCACTTGAACCCCGCACGCCGACACGAGCTCTCACGAGCTGCTCCATTGGCAGCGAAACGCCCTATGAATGTCCTGCTGGTTACCTGGCGTCAAGCCCTTCTTGGACATTAGCGTTAATGACACACGGGTGGCGAAAATTGTCGGCACCTCCAGAAATGCGTCCGTCTTCAATCACGTGGAACCGAATGGCCGGTCGCTTCTCTGCCGGGCAAGTAGTGGTCGCCTATACCGGTTCCGCGCTTGACGTAGCCGGCCGTATGACGATGAAACGACTGGAAGGAAGCGGAGAAATGAAGCGAAACGTGACCGGGAGAATTGCCATTGCCGCGATCGGCGGCCTCTCGGCCCTACTGCTCTCCGTCAGTCCCGCACAGGCCAAGGAAACGGCGGGTCACTGGTACGGCCCCTATTCCACTCAGGGAATTTGCGAATACTGGAGGAACGGTGTGCAGGCAGGTGGGACACAGACCCATCCCTGCTTCGATGACCAGGGCTGGTACTTCTGGGCAGCGTCCTGAGTGATCAGTACTCCCAACGTCCATCGCTAGGCAGGCGAATTCCAAGAAGGTCTCACCGGCTCGAAGCGCACGAGCTGGTGCTGGCGGCCGGGCTGCTGGTCGGGGTCTGCTTCACGGCCTCGTCGTACTCCATCACCGATCTCTCGATCGGAGCCGGCGGCGTCAGCGCCAGGCTGGACAGGGCCGAGGCCAAGCAGCGCGTGTTGGAGTCCGAGCTGCGGGCGCTGCAGGTGGCGTTGAGCGGGTTGGTGACCAAGTACGAGTGGGGCCATCTGCGGCGGCTCGCGGCGGAGGGGCCCGTGCCCGCGCAATTCCGGCAGGACAGGAAGCTGCAGATGGAGCTCGACCGGCTCGACGCCATGGGGTTCGTCGAGCCGGTCGACCCGCGAGGGCTGAACGCGATTCCGCAGGACTACGGGCACACCTACGAGGAGTTCGACCTCAAGCGGTACGTCGCGATCACCGAGGCCGGCCGTGAGTACGTGCGGCTGCGTGAGCGACTCTGATCACGTCAGGCCGCCCGTTCAATTCCTGCCCCCACTACCAGGTAAAGGCCCTTTTGGCGCTGATCCAGAGGGGGCGATGTTGGTGATCGGCCTTTCGGCGGTATTGCTGTCGCGCCTGTGCATGGCCGCTAGCGTGCGGCCGGCCCAGGCGATGAGAAGCATCGTGTGGAGGGTTAATCGCCTGTCTCGCGCGTCTTACGGGCAAGGAATGCACAGTGCCCGAGACCTACCAGGCCGCAAAACGTCGAACCGACCGAAACCTCGATCAAGAGCCACTGAGGCCAGGTCTGGACGGGGCCGCCGCCGTCGGGCACCCAGAGTACGAAGCTAAAGGTGGCGAGTCCGCAGAGTAGGAGCCCGGCGCTCAGGCGGCTGTACGCACGACGGAGGATCGACCGCCCCAATCGCCACAGGAGCATGGGTAGGGAGAACGTCGCGAAAGTGCGCATCACGCCACCCACGACGGTGCCCACGAGATGACCGAGTGGTGCTTGGAAGCCGCCGTGGTCGGCCCAGTCGTACTTCTTGGTCAGCCATGAGCCGGTCGCCAACATCAGCGTGAGAATCACGAAAGGGGCGAGGAACGCACCGATGGAATCGGGGAACGAATCGCTCCGTTTGCGATCATCAGGGGAAGGCGTGTCGCTCATGGTGCGCCCTTCGGGAAGGTAGCCGGCGCGGGTCTCGCCTGCCACTGTGGCCCCGCGGAACGCGACGAGGCAAACCGGGCGGCCCACGCGGCTGAGATTCACGAGGGTCAGCGGCCTGAGATGAGGTTGGCGAGGCGGGCGTAGGCCGAGGTCGTGGTGCCGCGGTCGTTCTCGTGCCGGTCCGCCGCCCTGAAGAGCGCGTAGATGAGCTGCACCCCCGTCCACCGCAGCGGCTCCGGCTCCCACTGCCTGACCTGGCGGCCCACCCAGGGCAGTGCCGTCAGCTCGGTGTCGCGGCGCAGCACCAGGTCGCGCAGCGTACGGCCGGCCAGGTTCGTGGTGGTGACGCCGCTGCCCACGTAACCGCCCGCCCAGCCGAGGCCGGTCGTGTGGTCCAGGTGCACCGTGGAGCACCAGTCGCGCGGCACGCCGAGCACGCCGCACCACGAGTGCTGGACACGGGCGTCGGCCGCGGCGGGGAACAGCTTGACCAGCATCCGCCAGAGCAGCGCCACCGTCTGCGCCTGGGTGGCGCCCCGGGAGTCGGTGCGCGATCCGTACCGGTACGGCACGCCGCGCCCGCCGATCGCGATCCGGTCGTCCGCAGTGCGCTGGGCGTAGATGTAGGCGTGCGCCTCGTCGCCGAGCAGCTCGTTGCCCGACCAGCCGATGTGCTTCCACACCTCGGCGGGCAGCGGCTCGGTGACGATCATGGAGCTGTTCATCGGCAGCCACTGCCGGTGCTGCCCGGCGAGGCTGGCGGTGAAGCCCTCGGTGGCGCGGATGACGTACTCGGCCGAGACGACGCCGCGCGAGGTGACGGCCGAGGCCATACCGTCCTGGCGAGGGCGGATCTCGGTCACCGTGGTGTTCTCGAAGATGTCCACGCCCAGCGCGGCGACCGTCGAGGCGAGTCCGACGGCCAGCTTGGCGGGCTGGATACGGGCGCAATGCGGCGAGTACGTGGCCTCCAGGGTCCCCGCCACCCGCAGACGTTCCTGCTGCTCGTCTCGGGACATCACCCTGAGGTCGTCCTCCCCGTACCCCCAGGTACGCAACGAGGACAGCTCCTCGCGCAGGCGGCGGCGCTGGGCGGGGTTGGTCGCGACGTGCACCAGGCCGCCCTTGTGGATGTCGGCCTCGATGCCCTCCTGGCGGGTCACCTCGATGACCTCGTCGACCGACCGGAACATGGCGTGCTGCAGGTCGATCATCGCCTGGCGGCCCCGGGCCTTGGCGTACCGCTTGCGCGAGCCGGCGAACTCCGCCGACAGCCAGCCGCCGTTGCGCCCGGACGCGCCGAACCCGGCGAACTCCCGTTCCAGGATCGCGATCCGCAGGTCGGGTTGGGCCTTCTTGAGGTAGTACGCGGTCCACAGGCCGGTGTAGCCACCACCCACGATCACCACGTCGTACGAGCGGGACCCGGGCAGCGCCGCCCGGCGGTCCGGCACGCCGATCTGCCGATACCAGAAGGAGACGCCGCCGTTGGCGAAGTCCTCGGTCAGCGGGATGCCTTTCACGTGAGCACTGCCTCCACATCACTTTCGTCGGCCAGGAGTACGGAGTCGGACCCGCGCCAGGTGAGCGTGACCTCGTCACCGCGACGGGGTTGGTCAAGCGGGTGTGGGCGGACTGATCGTCCAGAGGACCTCGGCTGTCTCGTCGCCGTCATTGACCACGCGGTGAGGCACTGACGTGCGGTACTCCACGCTGTCGCCGGCCGCCAGGACGTGCGGGGCGGCCGAGTCGGCGGGGCCGAGCCAGAGGGTCACCTGGCCGCGCACGATGAGGAAGATCTCCTGGGAGTCGCCGTGGGTGTACGGCTCGTCCCCGGTGGAGGCGCCCGGGTCGAGCTCCCCGGCGTACACCTCCAGGTTCTGCAGGGGGCGCTGGGAGATCAGGTACTTGCGGGTGCCGGGTTGGGTGGGGAGCTCCGGGCGTCCGGCGCGGCGTAGCACCCGGTGTCCGACTCCGTCCTGCTCGTTGAACAGGTCTGCGACCGTGATCCCGAGAGCCCCGGCGATCCGCCGCAGCATCCCGATGCTCGCGCTGGTCCGCCCCCGCTCCAACTGGCTGATGAAGCTGGCGCTCGCCTTGGCCTCGGCGGCGAGTCCACGGACGGTCATCTGGCGCATGTTCCGGTAGGCCCGGATGCGTACACCTAAGTATTCGGTCTCCGACTCCGTCATCGAACCTCTTGATCGACCTGACTGAACAAGTTGTTAAGTGGCAATGAAAGGACCGTACATAGCATGCGAAGACCCAACAAGGGGGCGTCGGATCACGAATCGGTCACTGGCTCGGGCGACGTGAGATCAACATGGCGGTCTGTACGACCTTGTCGAGGCCGCTCGCGGCGAGGATCTTCGCGCAGCATAATGACCGGTACAAACCCGATAGTTTCGCCGTCTTCCCCTCCACGACAGAAACGAGAAATGCCGTGAAAGCCTGGATCTTCCTAGTCCTCGGCGTTCTCCTGGTCCTGATGGGCGCCCTGTGGACGCTTCAAGGGCTGGGCATCGTCGGCGGCAGCGTGATGAGCGGCGTTACTCTCTGGGCCATCATCGGCCCCATCGTCCTCATCGTCGGCGCTGTTGTCGCCATCCTCGGAATACGCCAGCTACGGCAGCCGCGCGGCTAATAACCCGCCGTTCAGGCAGCGATCCGATCCACCGGCAGGACCGTCGTGGGGCTCGACCGGTCCGGCGACCAGTTGCGCCTTGCCCGCCGCCGGGATCTCGCGCCGCTGCTCCAGGGTGACGGGACGACGCTGCCGTTCGCCTCAGGGGTGTTCGGCACCGTCACCATGCTCTGGGTGTCCACGGACATCGGCGACTTCCCCGGACTGCTCGGGGAGGCCGCCCGGGTGCTCCGCACGGGCGGGCTGCTGCTGTTCTACGGGGTCCACCCGTGCTTCAACGGCCCGCACATCGAGAACCGCGAGGACGGCGCGCTGATCATCCATCCCACGTACCACCTCAAGGGCTGGCATCAGCGCGGGTCCTGGTGGCGCCAGGGCGGGATCAGGGACCGGGTCGGGATGAGCCAGGTGCCGCTGGCGGACCTGATCAACGCCTTCATCGACGCGGGGCTCGCCATCGAGCGGGTGTACGAACCGGGCGAGCAGCCCATTCCTAGCATCCTGGCCATCAGGGCGTCCGCCCGCTGAAGGCGGTCAGGCTCGTTCCGCGCGGGAACCCGGCGCGCTCAGGTGGGGGAGCACGTGGGGGCGGGCGCGGTGTTGGTGCCGTTCCAGGAGGCCAGGAAACCGAAGGTGGCCGAGGCTCCGGCGGCCAGGGTGCCGTTCCAGGCGACGTTCCGCACGCTCACGGCGGCCCCGCTCGCGCTGAGAGTGCCGCCCCAGATCTGGGTGATCTGCTGACCGTTGGCGAACGTCCAGCGGACCGTCCAGGCGTTCGTCGTCGCGGCCCCGGTGTTCTTGACCGTGACCTCACCCTGGAAGCCGCCCGTCCATTGCCCGACGTTCTTGAACGTCGCCATGCAGCCACCTACCGGGGTCGGGGTGGGGGTGGGGTGCTTCCCCCTGGGGTCAGGAAGTCCGCCAGCGCGGGGTACCAGCGGTCGGACATCTTCTGGTCGCCCGAGGCGTTCGGGTGCACTCCGTCGTAGGTGTCCGCGCTCGTGCTGAACCCCGTCCACTGGTCCACGACGACGATCGGCGACTGCTGGGTGGAGGTGGTGGCGGCCCAGGCGGGGATCGCGTTGTTGAAGGCGACGACACGCTGCCCGCAGTCGGCGCAGTTGGCCGGGTTCATGGGGATGATCTTCGCGACCAGGATCTTCATCGCGGGATTGCTCGCCCGCATCTGGCTGACCAGCGTGGTGAACGCGCTGAGGATCGTCGCCGGCGCGATGTTGCTCCACACGTCGTTGGTCCCGAAGTGCATGACCACGATGTCGGGCCTGGTGGCCGCCAGCCAGCCGGGGAGCTGGTTCTGGTTGGCCACGTTGGTCGCCAGGAAGCCCCCATGGCCCTCGTTGTCGCCGTCGTGCGCCACCGAGCAGCCCTGCGGCGGCAGGGTGCCGACGAAGTCGATGTCGGTGTAGCCGGTGCTCTGCAGCCTGTTCCACAGCAGGACCCGCCAGCAGCCGGGTGAGCCGGTGATCGAGTCGCCGAGGGGCATGATCCTGATGGCGGCGGCGCCGGCCGGCGTGGTGGTCAGGAAGAGTACCGTTCCGATCAGGGTCAGCATCGCCACCAGCAAGGCGCTCGTCCTCGACATCGTCGGCTCCCGAAGATCGTGGGTCTGCCGAGAGCGTAGGAGCGCGGAGCGGTGGCGGGAAGGCGACCGGCTCTGGAGGGGCTCGCGACCTGCGGCGTCTGCCCGGAACGGCGGGTAACTTTCAGGGCCATCGCCGTGGATTGACCACCTGATCCCCTTGATGATTACATGATTACATGGACAATGAAGCAGTGCCGAGCCTCTACGAGTGGGCGGGCGGGGTGGAGGCGCTGGAGCGGCTCACCGAGGTCTTCTACCAGCACGTCAAGAAGGACGAGCTGATCGGGCCGCTGTTCGCGCACATGGACCCCGGCCATCCCCGATACGTGGCGATGTGGCTCGGTGAGGTGTTCGGCGGCCCCGACCGCTACACCGAGGAGCGCGGCGGCTACCCCCACATGCTCTCCCAGCACCTCGGCAAGGCCATCACCGAGCCGCAGCGACGCAGGTGGGTCAACCTGCTCATGGACGCCGCCGACGAGGTCGGGCTGCCTGACGACCCTGAGTTCAGGGCCGCCTTCGCCGGCTACATCGAGTGGGGCACCCGGCTGGCGGTGCACAACTCCCAGCCCGGCGCGAAGCCTCCGACCAAGGCTCCGGTGCCCCACTGGGGCTGGGGCGTCGCGCCGCCGTACCAGCCGTAGACAGGCCGTCGCGTCCCTGGTCGTAGCCTGGAGGTCACAGACTTACCACCGGGGAGCGAGGCATGACACGCGGGCGGCTGCGCATCTACCTCGGCGCGGCCCCCGGCGTGGGCAAGACGTTCGCGATGCTCGCCGAGGCGGCCCGCGCCAGGGAACGCGGCCGCGACGTGGTCGTCGGCTTCGTCGAGACCCACGACCGCGCCCGTACGGCCGCCCTGCTCGACGGGCTGGAGACGATCCCCCGCAAAACGCTCGTCCACCGAGGCGCCACCTTCACCGAACTCGACGTGGCCGCCGTCATCGAACGCGCGCCGAAGGCCGCGCTGATCGACGAGCTGGCCCACACCAACGTCCCGGGATCGAAGAACCCCAAACGCTGGCAGGACGTCGACGAGATCCTCGACGCGGGCATCGACGTCGTCTCCACCGTCAACATCCAGCACCTCGAAACGCTCAGCGACGTGGTACGCCAGATCACCGGCGTCCCGCAGCGCGAGACCGTCCCCGACGAGGTGGTACGCCGGGCCGAACGCATCGAGCTCGTCGACATGTCCCCCGAGGCGCTGCGCCGCCGGATGGCGCACGGCAACGTCTACGCCCCGGACAAGGTCGACGCGGCCCTGTCCAACTACTTCCGCGTCGGCAACCTCACCGCGCTGCGCGAGCTGGCCCTGCTCTGGGTCGCCGGCAAGGTGGACGACCAGCTCATCCGCTACCGGGCGGACCATGGCATAGCGGGCACCTGGGAAGCCCGCGAACGAGTCGTCGTCGCGCTCACCGGGGGCCCCGAGGGCGACACGCTGATCAGGCGGGCCGCCAGGATCGCCGCCAGGTCCAAGAGCGTGGACCTGCTGGCCGTACACGTGACCAGACCCGACGGTCCGGCGTCCGATGGCGAGCCGGCGACGCTCGTACGCCGTCGCGCGCTCGTCGAGAGCCTGGGCGGCACCTATCACCAGGTCGTGGGCGACGACATCCCGCGCGCGCTGCTGGAGTTCGCCCGCGGCGCGAACGCGACGCAGCTCGTGCTCGGCGCGTCCAGGCGGGGCCGGTTCGCGCAGATCCTGTCCCGCGGCGTGGGCGTCACGGCGACCGCCTTGTCCGGCTCGATCGACGTCCATCTGGTGCCCCATGAGGCGGTTCGGAGCGTACGCGGTCCCGCCCGCTCGCCGGCCGCGCTGAACCGGGACCGGCGGATCGCCGGCTGGGCGCTGGCGCTGCTCGCGGTGCCGCTGCTCACAGCCGTCATGCTGATGCTCGCCGAGCGGCTCACACTGCCGAGCGAGATCCTCTTCTTCCTGCTGCTGGTGGTCGCCGTCGCGCTGGTGGGCGGCAGGTGGCCGGCGCTGACGGCGGCGGTGCTCGGCTTCGCATTGCTGAACTGGTTCTTCACGCCGCCGCTCCACACGCTGACGATCTCCGCGCCGGAAAACCTGTTCGCGCTGTCCACCTTCGTGCTGGTCGCCGCGATGGTCAGCACGGTCGTCGACCAGGCGGCCCGCCGCAGCAGGGAGGCCGCCCGCTCACGCGCCGACGCCGAGGTGCTGTCCACGCTGGCCGGCCACGTCCTGCGCGGCGACGCGGCGCTGCCGTCCCTGCTGGCCAGGCTCAAGGAGGTGTACGGCCTGGAGTCCGTCACGCTGCTGGAGCGCGACGGCGACTCGTGGCATGTCGTGGCCACGGCCGGGGGACCGCCGTCCACCTCGCCGGGCCATGCCGACACCGACGTGCCCATCGACGACGACCTGGTGCTCGCCGTACGGGGAAGGCTGCTCGACGCGGCCGACCGGCAGGTGCTCGAGGCGTTCGCGGCGGAGTCGGCGGTGGCCCTGCGGCAGGAACGCCTGCGTGCGGAGGCCGACCGGGCCAGGCCGCTGGCCGAGGCCGACAAGATGCGCACCGCCCTGCTCGCGGCCGTCAGCCACGACCTGCGCAACCCGCTCGCGGCGGCCAGGGCCGCGGTCGACGGCCTGCGCGGCACAGAGGTCGACTGGACCCCCGAGGACCGCGAAGAACTGCTGGCCACGGCCGGTGAGTCGCTCATCAAGCTCGACCGGCTGGTGTCGAACCTCCTCGACATGAGCCGCCTGCAGGCGGGCGTGCTCGGCGTCACGCTGGAACCGCTGGCCGTCGAGGACGTCGTCCCCCAGGCCATCGCCGAGCTCGGACCGCTGCGCTCGCGCGTCCATGACGGGTTCACCGGCGAGGTGCCGGAGTTCATGGCCGACGCGGCGCTGCTGGAGCGGGTGCTGGTCAACCTGATGTCCAACGCCGTCCGCTTCAGCCCGCCCGGCGGCCAGGTGGTGATCTCCGCGAGTGCGTACGGCGAGCACGTCGAGATCCGCGTCATCGACCGGGGGCCCGGGATTCCGCCGGAGGCGCAGGAGCGGGTGTTCCTGCCGTTCCAGCGGTTGGGCGATCGGCAGGGCGTGGGGCTGGGGCTCGGGTTGGCGCTGTCCCGGGGACTGACGGAGGCCATGGGCGGCACGCTCACCCCGGAGGAGACGCCCGGAGGGGGCTTGACCATGACCGTCTCGCTGCGGAGGGCTTCTTGAGTGTGACCGTCTCGCTGTGGAGGGCTCCTTGACCACGACCGTCTTCTTGGGGAGGACTCCTTGACCCGTGTGCTCGTGGTGGACGACGAACCGCAGATCCTGCGGGCGTTGCGCGTCAACCTGGTCGCCAGACACTACGAGGTGGCCGTCGCGCCGGACGGCACCGCCGCCCTGCGCCAGGCCGCCGACTGGCATCCTGACCTGGTCATTCTGGACCTAGGACTGCCGGACCTCGACGGGGTGGACGTGATCCAGGGGCTGCGTGGCTGGACGAGTGTGCCGATCATCGTGCTCTCGGGCCGGGCGGGCAGCCCCGACAAGGTGGACGCCCTCGACGCGGGGGCCGACGACTACGTGACCAAGCCGTTCGGGATCGACGAGCTGCTCGCGCGGATCCGCGCGGTGACGCGCCGCACCGCAACGGCCGCCGACGAGCCCGCGACGGTGCGGGTGGGGGAGCACGTGATCGATTTCGCCACGAAGACGGTCTCGGGCGGGGTACGGCTCACGCCCACGGAATGGCACTTCCTGGAGCTGCTGGCCCGGAACCCCGGCAAGTTGATCAGCCAGCGGCAGTTGCTCAACGAGGTGTGGGGGAGTTCGTACGTGAAGGAGACCCACTATCTGCGGCAGTACATGGCGCAACTGCGCCGCAAGCTGGAACGCGACCCGGGACATCCCGTGCACCTGCTGACAGAGCCCGGAATGGGCTATCGCTTCCAGCCATAGTCCCTACTCCTGCTCGAAGAAGAAGGAGTCCTCCAGCGGATCGGCGAAGGCGTCGGACTCACGATCGTCCTCCTCGTTCACCCATCTGGAGATGCTGCGCGCGGCCTCGTCATCGATCTCGAGGATCCTGTGCCGTTGCGGGAGTCTGTCCAGGTACATGGCGGTGGCGGAGAGCTGTACGTCATCCCCCATGTCATGACTGATTTCGTAGAGTTGATCGCTCATGAGACTCACGCCTTGGTGATCATCAGGGTTGTCTTGCGTACGGCCCAAGCGGCCAGCGCGGCACCGAAGACCAGTTGGCCGACGCGCACCCAGAGGGCTGGGGTGTCTTCAACGTAAATGACGACACCCATCCATATGAGGCTGAAACCGCCGACTAGGGCGATTGCTGCCCAGTTGAACCATCGCTGCCACATATGCGCAGTCTTGCAGCCGATCGGCCAAGGCTGGGTAAGTGAGCGGTCGTCTTCTGGTCACCTGGGCAGCGGGCTACTCGGCGGTTTTGGTGCCGATGACGACGGTGGCGTACCTGTCCTCAGAGCCGGCCACGCGCGGGGTCAGCCCGGCGGCGGCCATGTCTTCGGCCGTCCGCGACGCCTGGCGCTCGCTCGTCTCGACCAGCAGATGACCACCCGGCGCCAGCCACGCCGGCGCCTCCGCGATCACCCGCCGCACGACGTCGAGCCCGTCGGCGCCCCCGTCGAGCGCCACCAGCGGCTCGTGGACGCGGGCCTCCGAGGGCAGCAGCCGGATCGCCTCGGTGGGCACGTAGGGAGGGCTGGCGATCAGGATGTCGACGCGGCCGCGCAGCGTGGCGGGCAAGGGCTTGTAGAGGTCCCCCTCGTACACGTGACCGCCGATGGGGGCCAGGTTGCGGCGCGCGCACCGTACGGCGGCTGGGTGCAGGTCCGCGGCGTGCAACTCGACCCCTTCTCTGCTGAGGGCCGCGGCGAGCGCGGCGCCCATCGCGCCCGTGCCACAGCACAGATCGAGGATGACGGTGGGGGAAGGATCGCTCAGCGCGGCGGCCTCGGCCTGGTCGATGAGGAACTCGGTACGACGGCGCGGCACGAACACCTCGGGATCCACCGCGATCCGCAGCCCGCAGAACTCCGCCCACCCGAGAACATGCTCAAGAGGCAGCCCGGCGACCCGCTGATCGACCATGGTGGCGAGCTCGTCCGGCGTCCTCGCCGTCGAGATGAGCAACTCCGCCTCGTCCTCGGCGAAGACACAGCCGGCGGCCCGGAGCCTGGTGATGATGGCGGTTGAGGGGACAGGTGACGGAAAAACCGACATGAGCGCCTTTCGGAAAGCCAATGAGCGCTCCCTCGGTCACCTATGTCAGGTGGACCGCACGATCATGAGGCGGGAGCACCCAGCCTGCTGCAGCGTTAATGGGTCTCACCTCCTCGATCGGGTCCATCGCTGGGGACGGCAACATTACCTGACGCCCTGTTCGGCACGCGAGCGGCCTCTTCGTCTGGGTTCCAAGAGCCGTTCGAGCTTCGCCAGGTCTGTCTGGTCCGTCAGGTTCGTGGGGCTTCGCGATCCGGCTGGCCTACCGGGGGAGCGTGCGAGCGGTGCCGACACAGCGGCGCAGTCGCATGCCCCTCGGCCGGACCTGAGTCGGCTGCTGCTGCTCCAGACAGGCCAGCAAGGCGGCCGCCGCCTGCGCGTCGGACAGGATGCGCTGCACGGCCTCCCCGTCCTCGGGAAGCTGACCGCGTTCGGCGAGCTCGTGCTTGATGAAGGCCAGCGGATCGGGCGCGCCCACCGTCTCCGCGGCCACCGTGGCCCGAGCGGCGGTGAGCAGGCGCAAGTAGTACGTCCGCAGGACAGCTTCGCGCATGCGCGCGTGCTCGAGGTCATCGATCAGCGTCCGGGCGACTCGGAGGAGGTCTCCAGCATGAGTCGCATCGTCGGCAAGGAAGGCACGGATGTCATCGAACTCCGAGCGGGTCATTGCGGACACCTCCGAGGGCGCAGATTGCTCGTACATACTTCGTACACACCCCCGATTGCGGATGACTTGCTGTCGGCTTGTCTCGGCCATGTCACCCTCCCGCCGCGGATCCGGTCGGCGACTCGACGGGTTTGAGCATCCTGAGGGCAGGGAAGGACCTCATGATTACCTGTACGGCACGAAGCAGGCGTGGACGGCTGCTAGAGTTGCTCAGGCAGGGCGGCCAAGGGTTCATGGAACCAAGGCAGTGCCCGGCACATCCCACTTCTTCCTGGTTCGTCCGGTTGATTCGCATCTGTCCGGATGGTCTGGTAAGTTAGAGGGGTTGTCCCGGAAACGGGGCGGTCTTTATTCCAGCAGGTCGGAGCGGGTCGGGTCAATTTGACACCGGGCCGGGCGGCTGAAAAGATAAAGACACAACGAAAACAGAAAACGAAATGTGCGCCTCTCGCAGGTTGGGGAGTACGCGTCCGTTTCTTGAGAACTCAACAGTGTGTTAAAAGCCAGTGCATGATGCACAACCCCGTCATGTCCATG
>NZ_JBFANB010000026.1:0-157975 GCF_040659625.1 Nonomuraea sp. NPDC049750 | reverse complement strand
AAAACGCTCGACTGGGACACCCCAGCCGAGCGCTTGCGTGATCTACTGACCACCTAAAACACCAGCGGTGTTGCAACGACCCCTTGAAACCGCCCTGAGCCGGGCCCTTCGACCAGCGGGTGTCAGTGCTCGGTGGCCTTCTCGGCGCCGACACCGGTGAGCGAGCGGACCTCGATCTCGGCGTACTTGGCCGCGTTGTACTCCTTGCTCAAGATCGTGCCGAGGTAGCCGAACAGGAAGCCCAGCGGGATCGAGATGATGCCCGGGTTGCTCAGCGGGAACCAGTTGAAGTGCGCCGTCTTGAACAGGGCCGTCTCCGAGCCGGACACCACCGGCGAGAAGATGACCAGCAGCAGGGCGGAGATCAGGCCGCCGTAGATGGCGCTGACCGCGCCCGCCGTGTTGAACCTCTTCCAGAACAGGCTGTAGAGGATCGCCGGCAGGTTGCCCGAGGCGGCCACCGCGAACGCCAGCGCCACCAGGAACGCGACGTTCTGCCCCTGCGCCAGGATGCCGAGGCCGATCGCGACCGCGCCGATGACGAAGGCCGAGATGCGGGCCACCAGCACCTCTTCGCGCTCGGTGGCGTTGCCGCGCCGGAACACGTGCGCGTACAGGTCGTGCGAGAAACTGGAGGAGGAGGCCAGCGTGAGCCCGGCCACCACGGCCAGGATCGTGGCGAAGGCCACCGCGCCGATCAGCGCCAGCAGGATGGTGCCGCCCGCCGAGCCGAGGAACGTCTCGCCGACGGCCTTGGCCAGTAGTGGTGCGGCCGTGTTGCCCGCCTTGTCCGAGGCGGCGATGGCCTTGCTGCCGACCAGGGCCGCCGCGCCGAAGCCCAGGACCAGGGTGAGCAGGTAGAACACGCCGATGATGCCGATGCCCCAGAGCACCGACTTGCGGGCGTCCTTGGCCGTCGGGACCGTGTAGAAGCGGATCAGGATGTGCGGCAGGCCCGCCGTGCCGAGGACCAGGGCGAGACCGAGGCTGATCAGGTCGATCTTGCCCGCGAGGCCCTGCGCCTCGGTGCCGTACTTGAGGCCGGGAATGAGGAAGTTGCCGTTCTTGCCGCTCTGCGTCGCCGCGTCGCCCAGCAGGGACGACAGGTTGAAGCCGTAGTGGCCCAGCACCAGGAGGGTGATCAGGGCGGCGCCGGTCATCAGCAGCACGGCCTTGACGATCTGCACCCAGGTGGTGCCCTTCATGCCGCCGAACACCACGTACACGATCATCAGGGCGCCCACCCCGACGATCGTCCACGCCTTGCCCGAAGGGCTGGTGATGCCGAGCAGCAGGCCGACCAGGGCGCCCGCGCCGACCATCTGCGCCAGCAGGTAGAAGATGCTCACCGTGATCGTGGACACGCCCGCGGCGGTCCTGACCGGGCGCGGGCTCATCCGGAAGGCCAGCACGTCGGCCATCGTGAACTTGCCGGAGTTACGCATCAGCTCGGCGACCAGCAGCAGCGCCACCAGCCACGCCACCAGGAAGCCGATGGAGTAGAGGAACCCGTCATAGCCGGACAGGGCGATGATGCCGGCGATGCCGAGGAACGACGCGGCCGACATGTAGTCGCCGCCGATCGCCAGGCCGTTCTGCACACCGCTGAACGAGCGGCCGCCGGCGTAGTAGTCGGCCGCGGTCTTCGTCTGCCTGCTGGCCCAGAACGTGATGACCAGCGTAAGCGCGACGAAGGTGAGGAAGAGAATGGTGGCCAGGGTCTCGGACTTCACTGGGTCTTCTCCTCGACCTCGTGGCGGAGCTTGTCGGCGATCGGGTCGAGCTTCTTGTCGGCGTGCCTGGAGTACGCCCACGCGATCCAGAACGTGGAGACGAACTGCAGCAGGCCGAAGACCAGCGCCACGTTGATGTTGCCGAGCAGCTTGATCCCCATGAAGTCACGCGCCCACCCGGACAGCACCACGTAGAGCAGGTACCACACCAGGAACGCCGCGGTCATCGGGAACGTCCACCGCCGGAAGCGCCGCTTCAGGTCCTGGAATTCGGCGCTCCTCTGGATCTCTTCATAGACGGATGCGTCATGTTTATTAGTCGTCACGAGTCCTCCACTGTGATGCGGATCACGCACAAGATAGGAGCGAAACCTATCCTTCGTGGAGGCCCCTGGGGAGGCTGTTCGGCGAGCCGCCGCAGCTCAGCGCCTAGTTGGGAGGGAGTTGCGGCGAAAGGTCGCATCCGCGCGATGAACGGTCACGACAGTTCGCGCTTGCGCCGCAGCAGTGCCGCCCGTCGCAGATGCGCCCGTACGGCCAGGACCGCCGAAACACCGATCAGCACCGCCCCGACGACCGATGCGACACCCTGGCGGGGGACGACCGCCTCCAGGCCCGCGGTCGTCACGACGGAGGCCGCCAACGCGATCCAGGCCGCGACGACCCGGTCCAGCGCGAACATCGGCACCCTTCGCGTCAGCGCCCAGCCCCCGTATCCGCTCCACACCAGGCACAGCGCCATCAACCCGCCGAACGCCACCTGCGTACGGCCCGGCAGCCCTCCCGGCTCGGTGGCCCAGAGCAGCCCGACGAAGACCAGCCCGGCCAGGCCCGCGACGAGCGCCACCACGGCCCCGATCCGCCTCGTCCGCGACAGCGACCCCGACAACCTGGCCAGCGCGTCATCCGGCGAGGGCCCATTCGAATCCTGCGTCATTGCTGAAATCCCCTTTCCGTGAGGTGCTCGCGCAGCAGGCGGCGGGCACGGTTGAGCCGGGACTTGACGGTGCCGGTGGGGATCGCGCAGATCTGGGCACAGTCCTCCACCGACAGGTCTTCCAGGTAGAACAGGACAAGGATCTCCCGCTCACGTACGGGCAGCCCGGCCAGCCCGGCGACCAGCTCGGCCCGGTCCACCAGGGCCGCGGCCGGGTCGTCCACCACCGGATCGGCGGTCAGCTCGGTCTCGGCCGCGCCGTACTCGTGGCGCAGCCGATCCATCACCGTCCGCCGGGCGATCGTGAACAGCCACGGCGCGAACCGGCCCGGTTCCTTGAGCCGGGGCAGGCCGCGCAGGACGGCCAGCCAGACCTCCTGTGTCACGTCATCGGCCGCGCCGGCGCCGAGCATCCGCCTGACGTATGTCCACAGCGGCGCGTGCCAGGCCCGCACCAACTCGGTCAGCGCCGCGCGCTCGCCGAGCTGGCATCTCACCACCAGTAACTCATCTGCCACCTTGCCTCCTTGCCAGCACAGTCGGGGTGAAAGGCCATCAGGTTCATACTTACTCTGAGTGATCAAATGACTACCCTGAGAGGCGATTGTGGTGGGCCTTCCCGACATGCTGATGTGTCGGCGTGATTCCATCCGAGGATCGGCTCTTCCGCGAGCTCAACGCGGCGATGGGGCAGGGTGCGAGCCCCGACGAGCTGGGTGCGGCGATCTCGCGCGCCGTCTCGCGGTGGGTGAGTCATGACGCGCTGCGGCTGGTCGGCACCAGCCCGGCGACCGGGCTGGGACTCGGGTCCTTCAGCTTCTGGCACCGCTACGAGCCGGCGCTCATCCGCGCGCTCGCGATGAGCCGCTACCTCGACGACGATCCGTGCCGCCCGGCCGCGCTGGCCCGGCGGCCCGTGCCGGTGGGCCTGGTGGGCGCGGGATGCGGCGGCAGCCGCTGCAGGCAGCACGGCGAGGGGCCGTGCGACCTGCACGGTGACCGGCTGACGCGGGAGGTGCTGCTGGCGCACGGTGCGGGCTGCGAACTCCGGCTGCTGCTGCGTGACTCCCACGGCGTGTGGGGGCTGCTCGGGCTGATCCGCTCGGAGGGCGGCCGGCCGTTCGGCGCCGAGGACGCGGACAGAGCGGTACGGCTGGCCCCGGCGCTGCTGGCCGCGCTGCGCCGCTATGTGACCGTCGCGCCGCTGACCCCGTCGTTCCCGGTGCTGCCCGCGGGCCTGATCGTGATAGGTGCCGACCACGCCGTCCGCTCGGTCACGCCGCAGGCCCGCGCGTGGCTGGCGCAGATGTGGACGCCCGGCCGGTGCGACCTGCCCGGCTGGCTGGCCGACACCTCGATGATCGGCCTGTCACTCGACACGCGGACGTACGCCCGCGACCCGGACTCCTGGCGCCCGCTGATCTGCGCGCCGGCGGCCAGCTTCGGCCGCTGGACGGTGATCGAGGGCCAGCCCCTGTCCCCCGACGGCGACGGCGACGTGGCCATCGTCATCCAGGCGGCCACCGGCCCGCTGCTGCTCCCGTCGTTCTGCGACTGGTACGGCATCACGCCGCGCGAACGATGCGTCGTGGAGTGCCTGTACGACGGCGCGGCCCCCAAGCAGATCGCCCGCCGCCTCGAACTGTCGGTGCACACGGTCAACGACCACCTGAAGGCGGTCTTCCGCAAGACCGGCGCCAGCGGCAGGGACGAGCTCATGGCCGCGCTCACCGGCTGACGGCCGTCACCCCTTGACCGCACCGGCCGTGAGCCCTTCGACGATGTAGCGGCGGATCGCGGCGAACAGCACCAGCGTCGGCAGCACCGAGACCACGGTGGCGGCGGCCATCGAGCCCCAGTCGATGTCGTACTGGGTGATGAAGGAGTTCATGGCGACGGGGATGGTCTTGGCGTCCTCGCTGTCGATGAACGTGATCGCCAGGAACAACTCGTTCCAGCACTGCACGAAGGCGAAGATGAACGTCGCGGCGATGCCCGGCAGCATCACCGGGATCACCACCCGGACCATGGCGACCAGCCGGGAGGCGCCGTCGACCTGCGCGGCCTCCTCCAGGGCCACGGGGATGCGCTCGTAGAAGCCGCGCATGATGATCGTGGAGAACGGCACCAGCATGGCGACGTACACGAGCATGAGCCCGGCCAGCCGGTTGAGCAGGTCGAGGTCGGACATCAGCAGGTAGAGCGGGCCGAGCGCGATGAACAACGGGAGCATCTGGGTGACCAGGAACGCCAGCATGAGCGCGCCCCGCCCGGGGAAGCTGAAGCGGGCCAGCGTGTAGCCGCCGAGCACGCCGATCATGGTCACCGCCCCGGCCGCCACCAGCGAGACGAGCAGGCTGTTGAGCAGGTAGGTGCCGAAGTCGGCGAAGGAGAACAGGTCCGCGTAGTGCTCGAACGTCACGTTGCCCGGCCAGTATTTGATCGGCATCGAGAAGATCTCGGCCTTGGGCTTGAGCGAGGTGACGACGATCCAGTAGAGGGGGAAGAGCGTGATCAGCAGCCAGACGCCGAGCACGATCGCTTTGGCCAGGCGTCTCATCCTTTCTTGAATCATCGGGCCTTCTCGAATCGGGTGGCGTTCAGGTAGAAGACGCTGAAGGCGAGCAGCAGGCCGAGGACGAGCATGCCGACCGCGCCCCCTCGGCCGTAGTCGCCGCCGATCACCTGCTGGATGAGGAACGTGGTGATGATGTCGGTGCTCCCCGCGGGTCCGCCGCCGGTCATCGAGTAGATCAGGTCGGGGAAGTTCAGGATCCAGATGATGCGCAGCAGCACGATCAGCGCCAGCGTCGGCCGGATGTGCGGCAGCGTCACATGCCAGAACTGCCTGAGCCGTGACGCCCCGTCCACGTCCGCCGCCTCATAGAGCTCACGGGGCACCGACTGCAGGGCCGCCATGATCATGATGGCGAAGAACGTCACGCCGTACCAGACGTTGGCGATGATGACCGAGGTCATCGCCCATCCGGGCGTCGCGAGGAAGCCGATGCGGTGCTCGATGATGCCGCTCCTGAGCAGCAGGTCGTTGATCACCCCGAACTGCCCGTTGAACATCCACCGCCACAGCAGCCCGATCAGGAACCCCGACATCGCCCAGGGGAAGAACACCCACGCCTGGTAGAGCCCCCGGCCGCGGAAGTGCCGCCGCAGCAGCAGCGCCAGCCCGAAGCCGAGGAAGAACTGGAAGAACAGCGACACGACCACCCAGGTGCCGGTGTTGCGGAGCGCCGTCCAGAACCGGTCCTCGGCCAGCACGGCGCGGAAGTTCTCCAGGCCCACGAACGGCGTCGAGGTCAGGTCGAACAGGTTGTACTGCTGGAAGGCGATGATCGCGCCGCGGATCACCGGGTAGTACGTGAAGAGCACCACGAAGACCACGCCGGGCAGCAGGCACAGGGCTATGAACCTGGCCTTGCGGGTGGTGAACGCGGGTCTGGCCGATCCCACGCTCACGAGACCTTCTTCGCCTGGTCCGTCCAGAACGCGTCCCACGACTTGAGCACCTCGGCCGTGGTCTTCTTGCCCGTGAGCAGCGCCTGCACATCACGGTCGGAGTCGACCTGGAACTGGCTCCAGCCCGGGTAGTCGACCGGCCGGATCGTGATCACCTGCTTGGGGTCCTGCTGCGCCTGGAGGTAGGCCTTCCAGGCGCCCTGGGAGAACTGCGGGTCGCTCTGGGCCTGCTTGGAGATCGGGATGAGCGAGTTGCCCTTGGCGAAGGCGACGCTCTGCTTGGCCTCCGACAGGAACTGCACCAGCTTGACCGCTTCCTTCGGGTGTTCGCTGAAGGACGTCACACCCCAGCCCGCGTAGCCGACCGGCTGGAAGGCGTAACCCGACGGACCCTTGGGGATCGGCGCCGTGGACCAGGTCTTGACCGAGCTCTCCTCGACCGTCTTGATCACCTCGGGGTCCTGGATGAGCATGCCGGTGACGCCCGAGGTGAAGCCCTGGACCATCTCCGGGTAGCCCCACGACACCGAGTCGGGCGGCGAGATCTCCTTGAAGATCTTCACGAACAGGTCCGTCGCCTGGACGGCCTCGGGGGTCGAGAAGATCGTCCGCTTGTCCTTGAGGAAGAAGGACTTCTCGGGGTTCAGGGCCTCGCCGTTGTAGGCGCTGATCATCTGGACCACGTAGTCGGCGCCGCCCTTGCCGCCCCGGAAGGAGTAGCCGAACCTGTCGCCGGAGGTCATCTTCTTGCCGGCCTCGTAGAGCTCCTGCCAGGTCGTGGGCGGCTGGGCCATGCCCCAGTCGGTCCGGTAGAACAGCGTGCGCTCATAGAAGCCGTACGGGATGAGGTACGGCTTGCCGCCGACCTCGACCGCCTTCTTCTGGGCCAGCTCGGTCAGGTCCGACCAGCCCGCCCATTCCGTGGTCGGCAGTACGGCCAGCCAGCCGTTGTTGGAGAAGGACTTGGCCGTGTGGTCGCGGACCTCCAGGACGTCCAGGCCCTTCTTCGTCTGCAGGATCTGGGTGATCTTCTGGTCGGCGCTGTCGAGTGGCGGCGAGATCAGCTCCACCTTGACCTTCGGGTTCGCCTTCTCGAAGTCCGCGATCAAGGTCTTGATCAGCTTCGTCCGTTCAGGGCTGGTCAGGCTCTCGATCATGCGCAGCCGTACCTCTCCGGAGGACGACCCGGAGCCGCAGCCCGCGAGTACCAGGGTTGCCGCGACCAAGGACGCGAGGAGGGGGGTTCTCATCTGAGCCTCCAGAGAGGAAAGACAGCGCTGTCAATCACGCTAGGGGACTGGCACCCTCCAGCGCTAGACCGAGGTCCTTGATCAATGTATCGGCGGGTTCCAGCCCGACCGACAGGCGGACCAGCCCGATCGGGATGCCCATGGTCGCTCGTACGCTCTCCTTGGTCGAGAGCGCGGGCGCGTTGACCAGACTCTCAAAGCCTCCCCAGGACACTCCGATCCTGAAATATCGCAACAAATCGATGAATGCTGCGACCACCGGCCGAGAGTCGGTGTCCAGTTCCAAGCTGAACAGGCTGGAGAAGCCGGACATCTGGCGAAGCGCCTGCGCGTGACCGGGATGCGAGGGCAGCCCCGGATAGTTGACCCGCCGCACCGCCGGATGATCCGCCAGGAACCCGGCAACCGCCAGCCCGCGTTCCTGGTGCGCCGCCATCCGTACCGGAAGTGTCCGCAGCCCCTTGATCACCTTGGCCGCGTCGTGCGGTGACATGGCCGCCCCGTAGAGCTGGTACTCGGTCAGCGCCAGCGGCCTGATGAGCCGCGACGGCCCGATCACCACGCCGCCGACCAGGTCGCTGTGGCCGCCGATGTACTTCGACAGCGAGTGCACGACCAGGTCCACCCCGAGCGTCAGCGGCTTCTGGAACAGCGGCGTGGACCAGGTGTTGTCCATCACCGTCACCAGCCCCCGCTCCCGCGCCCAGGCGGTCACCTCCGCGATGTCCACGACGGCGTAGGCCATGTAGGAGGGCGACTCGAAGTAGAGTAGGCGGGTGCTCGCCGTGATAGCGCTGTCACAGCCTTCGAGGTCATCGACGTGCGTATGCGTGACGCCGAACTTCTCCAGGTAACGCAGGAACTGGGTGGTGGGCCCATAGACCGCGCCCAGCACCAGCACATGGTCACCGGCCTTCACCAGCGAGGAGATGGTCGCGGCGATCGCGCCCATTCCCGAGGCGAAACACTTGGCCCGCTCCCCCCGCTCCAGCGCGGCAAGCTTGCGCTGCGCCAGGTCGACCGTCGGGTTGGTGCCCCGCCAGTAGACGTAGCGCTCGTCCTCGTTCCTGATCGCCTCACCCAGTTCGGCGGCCGTCTCGAAGGTGAACAGCGAGTTCTCGAACACGGGCGGGTTGACCGCGCCCAGCATCCACGGCTCGTCCTCGCCCAGCCGTCCACAGATCCATTCATCATCCATGGGGGCACCATATGACAGGCCACAAGGGAGCCATCAACCCGACCATGGCCGACGTCGCCCGGCGCGCGGGGGTGAGCCTGAAGACCGTCTCGCGGGTGGTCAACCAGGAGCCGCACGTGAGCGCGCCGCTGCGGCAGCGGGTCCAGGAGGCCATCAGCGCGCTCGGCTTCCGCCGCAACGAGGCGGCCAGCCGGCTGGCCCGCCGCGCCACCATGCTGACGCTCGGCCTGGTCATGGAGAACATCTCCAACGAGTTCTACTCCCGCCTGGCCAAGGCGGTGGAAGCGGCGGCGGCCGACCATGAGGCACTGGTCATCTTCGGCTCCTACGAGGAACGGCCGGAGCGGGAGCGGATGCTCGTGGAGTCCATGTACGCCCGGGGCGTCGACTCGCTGATCATCGTTCCGTCGGCCGCCGACCACGGCTGGCTCGGCGAGCACGGCGGCCTGACCACGGTGTTCGTGGACCGGGTGCCGCACGGCCTGGAGCAGGCGGACGTGGTGCTGCTGGACGACGTCAGGGGCGGCCGGATGGCGACGCAGCACCTGCTGGAGCACGGCCACCGGCGCATCGGGCTGATCTCCGACGACGACGGACTGAGCTCGGTCCACGACCGCGCCTCCGGCTACCGCGCGGCGCTGCGCGAGGCCGGGGTGGCGGTGGACGAGTCGCTGGTGGTGCGGGAGGTGTTCGACCCGTGGCGGGCCGGACAGGAGGTGACGCGCCTGCTGTCACTGGCCGACCCGCCGACCGCGTTCTTCGCCACCAACAACCGGGCCGCGATCGGCATCCTCCAGGCACTGCGCGAGCGTCCCGAACGCCCCGCGTTCGTGGGCTTCGACGACTTCGCACTGGCGGAGGTGTTCAACCCGGGGGTGACGGTGGTGCGCTACGACGTGACACGGCTGGGCCAAAGCGCGGTGGACCTGCTTCTGGACCCCTCGGACCAACCGCGGCGGGTCAAGGTCCCGGTCGAGCTGATCACCCGCGGCTCCGGCGAGCAGCCCCCTCAGGACCGGCCCTCTTAGGACGAGCGGGGCCGCCAGTCGCCGCGGTCCAGGTCGAGGTCCTCCGGGGTGTGCAGCCGGACCATGGTGCGCGCCACTCCCGCCGGGACCCGGTGCGGGGTCAGGAACGACACCGACACCATCACCGCGAAGGCGATCGGCACCGTCCAGGCGGCCGGCTGGGCCAGCAGCGCGCCCGCGAGCCCGTCGTACGGCCCGCCGGTGATCGTGGCCAGCACCGCCGCGCTGGCCAGTCCGCCGCCCACGAGCAGCCCGGCCAGCGCGCCCGTGGTGCTGAGGCGCCGCCACCAGATGCCGAGCACGAGCAGCGGGCAGAACGACGAGGCCGCCACCGCGAACGCCAGCCCCACCACGTCGGCCACCGGCAGGGCCCGCGCCCACAGCGCCAGGGCCAGCGGCACCGCGACCGCCATGAGCGTGGCGGCCCTGAACGAGCGGACGCTGCCCTTGAGCAGGTCCTGGGCGATAACCCCGGCCACCGACACGGTCAGCCCCGACGAGGTGGACAGGAACGCCGCGAACGCCCCCGCCGTGACCAGCGCGGTCAGCAGGTCGCCCAGGGTGCCGCCGACCATCCGCTCCGGCAGGGTCAGCACGACCGCGTCGGTCCCCACCAGTTCGGGTACGTACAACCGGCCCAGCCAGCCGTACAGCGCGGGCAGCAGGTAGAACGCGCCGAGCAGCGACAGGACCACGAGCGTGGTGCGGCGCGCGGTCCGGCCGTCGGGGTTGGTGTAGAAGCGGACGAGCACGTGCGGCAGGCCCATCGTGCCTAGGAAGGTGGCCAGGATCAGCGAGTACGTCGAGTACAGGCCGTACTCCTTGCCGCCGGCCAGCGGCACCTGCCAGGTGGCCGCGTCGGCGGCGCTCACCGCGGGCGCCCCGTCCGCGCGCCACGCCATGAGCAGGAACACCAGCGGTATGGCCAGCGCCGTCAGCTTGAGCCAGTACTGGAACGCCTGCACGAACGTGATCGACCGCATGCCGCCCGACAGCACGTTGACCGCGACCACGGCCGCCACCAGCAGCCCGCCCACCCACACCGGCGCCCCGGTGACGGTCCGCAGCACCAGGCCCGCGCTCTGGAACTGCGGCATCAGGTAGAGCCAGCCGATGAGCACGACGAGCACGCTGGCCGTGCGGCGCACGGTCATCGACTCCAGCCTGGCCTCGGCGAAGTCGGGCAGCGTGTACGCGCCCGAGCGGCGCAACGGCGCGGAGACCAGCACCAGCAGCACTAGGTAGCCACCGGTCCAGCCGACGGGCAGCCACAGCATGTCGGCGCCGAACGACAGGATCAGCCCCGCCACCCCGAGGAACGACGCCGCCGACAGGTACTCGCCGCCGATCGCCGAGGCGTTCCACAGCGGGCTGACCGAGCGGGAGGCGACGTAGAAGTCGGAGGTCGTACGGGAGAACCGGATGCCGAACGCCCCGATGAGCACGGCCGCCACCACCACGATGACGACCGCGGCGAGGCTCATGGGCGTTCGACCAGGTCGGCGAAGTGGCGCTCGTTGCGTTCGGCCTGCCGTACGTAGAGCCAGGCGCCCACGACGAAGGCGGGGTAGATGAGACCGGCGAGCACCGCCCACGGCAGCGGGATGCCCAGCAGGTCCGCCTCGCGCAGCTCCGGGATGGCCAGGAACAGCAGCGGCAGACCGCACACCACGCACGCCAGCACCGTGCAGACGAACAGCGCCAGCCGGAACTGGGTGCGCAGCAGCGAGCGCATGTACACCTCGCCGAGGTGCGTCTGCTCGTCGATCTCGCGGGTGGCCGGGTAGCGGGGGCGGCGCGCGGCGGCGGTGCGGGGGCTCGTCACCGTGACCCGGCGCGCGGTGTCGTGGCGGGCGAGCGGCGCCCGGCGGGCGGGGCGGGGCTCCGGGCTCACTCCGGCCGTCCTCTCTTGGCCCTGCGGACGAGCATGTCGCGCAGTTCGCGGGTGTGGCGGCGGCTGACCGGGATCTCGGTGTCGCCGACCCGGACCGTGCACTTGCCCGAGTCGATGTGCAGCTCCTCGATGTGCTTGACCGCGACCAGGTGGCTGCGGTGCACCCGGACGAACCCGGCCGAGGCCCAGCGGTCCTCCAGCGTGGCCAGCGGGATGCGTACCAGGTGGCTGCCGGCGGCGGTGTGCAGGCGGGCGTAGTCGCCGTGCGCCTCGACGTACACCACGTCGGCGCTGGAGACGAACCGGGTCACGCCGCCCAGTTCAACCGGGATGGTGTCGGACTCGCCGAGCTCGACCGGCACGTCGGCCGAGACGGCCACCCGTCTGATCGCCTCGGCCAGCCGTTCGGGGCGCACCGGTTTGAGCAGGTAGTCCTCGGCCTTGATCTCGAAGGCGTCGACCGCGTGCTCCTCGTACGCGGTGACGAACACGACCCGGGGCGGGTTGGCGAACTGCGACAGCAGCCGCCCGAGCACCACGCCGTCGAGCCCGCGCATCCTGATGTCGAGGAAGACGGCGTCGATCGGCCGGCCGTCGGCGATGGCACGGTCGAGCAGCTTCAGCGCCGCGGCGCCGTCCCTCGCGGTGGCCACCTCCCCAATGCGTGAGTCGGCGCGCAGTAAGTACGAAAGGTCTTCCAGAGCGGGTAGCTCGTCGTCGACGGCGAGGACCCGGAGTTGTGCCATACACAGTGATAAAACCGACAACAAAGATCGAGGTCAACGGGCCGAGACGCCGGGGTGATACTTCGGCAACCTGATGTTGACCTTCGTGCCCGCGCCGGGGCCCGTCTCGACGACCAGCCCGTACTCGTCCCCGTACACCTGGCGCAGCCGCTCGTCCACGTTGGCCAGCCCCACGCCGCCCGCGGGGGCTATCTCACCTGCGAGGATGCGGCGCAGCTTGTCGGGCTCCATGCCGAGGCCGTCGTCCTCGACGCTGAGGCGGCACTCGGCTCCGGCGTCCTCGGCGACGATCGTGATGCGGCCGACGCCGTTCTTGCTCTCCAGGCCGTGGCGGACGGCGTTCTCCACCAGCGGCTGCAGGCACAGGAAGGGCACCGCGACGGGCAGCACCTCGGGGGCGATGCGGAGGGTCACCTGGAGCTGGTCGCCGAAACGGGCGCGTTCCAGGATCAGGTAGCGGTCGATCGAGCGCAGCTCCTCGGCCAGCGTGGTGAACTCGCCGTGCCGGCGGAAGGAGTAGCGGGTGAAGTCGGCGAACTCCAGCAGCAGCTCGCGGGCGCGTTCCGGGTCGGTGCGGACGAACGACGCGATCGTGGTAAGCGAGTTGTAGATGAAGTGCGGCGAGATCTGCGCCCGCAGCGCCCGTACCTCGGCCTCCATCAGCAGGGTGCGGGAGCGGTCCAGCTCGGCCAGCTCCAGCTGTGAGTCCACCCAACCGGCCACCTCCTGGGCGGCCCTGACCAGCCCCGCCGAGGCGTGCGGGCCGTAGGCCGCCAGCGCGCCGACGACCCGGTCGTCGGTGGTGAGCGGTACGACCACGGCGTGCCGGATCGGGCATTCGAGCAGCTCGCACTCGATGGCGAGCACCTGGGTGCGCCCGTCCTTCAGCGTCGCGCCCGCGTGCTCGAACGCCTGACCCGCGTGGTGCTCCCCCGCGCCGTCGTAGACGAGCAGCCGCTTCCCGTCGGTGATCGCCAGCGCCGACGAGCCGAGCAGCGTACGCAGGTGCCGCGACGCCTTCTGGACGGCCTCCTCGGTCAGCCCGGCGCGCAGCGGCGGCCCGGCCAGGGACGCGGTGTGCAGGGTCTCGAACGTGGCCCGCTCGGCCGGGCTGGTGCCCAGCTCGCGCCGCCCGCGCAGGACCCTCCAGAGCACGATCGCGGGCACGCCCACGAGCACGGTCACCACGGCGACTCCGACCAGGTATTCCACGCCGCCGGAGCCTAGCGCCCGCCTTGACGCTTCGACAGTCCCGATCTACGTTCCGACAAAGAGCAAGGAGTTCCTGTCATGGGCCTCGATCCGAAGAACTGGGCCGGCCTGAAACCATTCGGGCTCGGCGAGCAGAAGCCCAACAACTACCTCGAGATCTGGAAGGCCGTCCGCGAGAACCGCGGTCAACGGCGGTATGCCTGGCGGATCCTGCGTGACGGCGCCTGTGACGGCTGCGCGCTCGGCACCACCGGCATGCGCGACTGGACGATGGACGAGGTCCATCTGTGCAACATCCGCCTGCGGCTGCTGCGGCTGAACACGATGCCACCGCTGGACGGCGGCCTGCTGGCGGACGTGTCGAAGCTGGCCGGCAAGAGCAGCGCGGAGTTACGCGACCTGGGCCGGCTGCCGTACCCGATGCTGCGGGAGAGCGGCGACGCCGGGTTCCGGCGGATCGGCTGGGACGAGGCGCTGAACCTGGCCGCCGACCGGCTCCGGCAGGCCGGGCCGGACAAGTTCGGCCTCTACATGACCAGCCGCGGCGAACCCAACGAGAACTACTTCGCCGCGCAGAAGGCCGTACGCGCGCTGGGCGGCAACTCGATCGACAACGCGGCCAGGATCTGCCACTCGCCCTCGACCGTGGCGCTGAAGGGGTCGCTCGGCGTGGCCGCCACCACCTGCTCCTACACGGACTGGATCGGCAGCGACCTGATCGTCTTCATCGGCTCGAACGTGGCCAACAACCAGCCGGTCGCGATGAAGTACCTCTACCACGCCAAGAAGGCGGGCACGAAGGTCGCGGTGGTCAACACCTACCGCGAGCCCGGCATGGACAAGTACTGGGTGCCGTCGAACATCGAGAGCGCGGTCTTCGGCACCAGGATCACCGACCGGTTCTTCCTGGTGAACGTGGGCGGCGACGTCGCGTTCCTCAGCGGCGTGCTCAAAATGATGATCGACAACAACTGGGTGGACCACGAGTTCGTCGACTCGCACACCGCGGGCTACGCGGAGCTGGCCGAGTCCCTGAGCAAGCGCTCGTACGAGGAGCTGAGCGCGCTCTCCGGGGCCTCGGAGGACGACATGCGCGAGCTGGCCAGGATGCTCCACGAGGCGAAGACGGCCGTGCTGGTGTGGTCGATGGGCGTCACTCAGCACGAGTTCGGCGAGGACAACGTCCGGTCGATCATCAACCTGGGGCTCACCAAGGGCTTTGTGGGCCGGGAGAAGTCCGGGCTGATGCCCATCCGCGGCCACAGCGGCGTGCAGGGCGGCGCCGAGATGGGCGCCTACAGCACGGCACTGCCGGGCGGCCTGGCCGTCACCCCGGAGAACGCCGCCACGTTCGCGGACCTGTGGGGCTTCGAGGTGCCCTCCTCGCCCGGCCGCACCGCCCCCGAGATGCTGGAGGCCGACCTGGACGTGCTGATCTCCAGCGGCGGCAACTTCCTGGAGGTCCTGCCCGACCCGGCCGCCTGCCGCCGGGCGCTGGCCCGGATCCCGCTGCGGGTGCACATCGACATCTGCCTGTCGAGCCAGATGCTGGTGGAGCCCGGCTCCGCGGTGCTCCTGCTGCCCGCCCAGACCCGCTACGAGATGATCGGCGGGGTGACGGCCACCTCCACGGAGCGGCGGATCATCTTCTCCCCCGAGATCCCCGGCCCGCGCGTCCCCGAGGCCTGGCCGGAGTGGAAGATCACCACCGAACTGGCCGCCCTAACACGTCCCGAAATTTCGGAACACGTGCGCTATACCGGCACGCCGCAGATCCGCGAGGACATCGCCCGATCCGTCCCCACCTACGCGGGCATCGAGAGCCTCAAGGCCAAGGGCGACCACCTCCAGTACGGCGGCCCGCTGCTCTGCGCGGGCTGGAAGTTCCCCACCCCCGACGGCCGGGCGCGCTTCTCGGTGGTCGAGGTGCCACCGCTGAATCGCCCCGACGGCACGTTCGTGGTCACCACCCGCCGGGGCAAGCAGTTCAACTCGATGGTGTACGAGAAGCGCGACGCCCTGACCGGAGCCACCCGCGAGGCCGTGCTGATGAACCCGATCGACGCCGACCGGCTCGGCCTGAAGGACGGCGACCCGGTACGGCTGAAGAGCGACACCGGCGAGCTGACCGGGCGGGTCGTGCGCGCCCCCGTCACGCCGGGCAACCTGCAGGTCCACTGGCCGGAGGGCGAAGTGCTCATCGACCGGAACAAACGCTCGCCACAGGCGGGCATCCCCGACTACAACGCGGTGGTGAGGGTCGGATGAATCGCTGGTTACTCGCGGCGGCCGCGGTACTCTTCCAGCTCGCGCTGGGCGCCGTCTATTCCTGGAGCGTGTTCTCCAAGGCGCTCCAGGCCAAGGCGAGCGACTTCGACCTCACCAAGGCGGAGGCCGCGCTGCCGTTCTCGGTGACGATCGGCATGATCTTCCTGGGCACCTTCATCGGCGGCCGGATCCAGGACGTACGCGGCCCGCGACCGGTCGCCCTGTCGGGCGGCGTGCTCTACTCGCTCGGCATCCTGCTGGCCGGCTTCGCCGCCGACCACTCGCGGTTATGGCTGCTCATCCTCGGCTACGGCGTCATCGCGGGCTTCGGCCTCGGGCTCGGTTACATCGTGCCTATCGCCATGCTGCAGAAGTGGTTCCCGGACAAGCGCGGGCTGATCACCGGGATCGCGGTGGGCGGCTTCGGCTTCGGCGCCGTGGTGACCTCGCCCGTCGCGCAACGGCTGGTCGAGGCCAACCCGGCGGTGCCGACCAAGGCGTTCCTCACGCTGGGCGTGGCGTATCTGGTGATGACGCTGGTGGGCGCGTTCTTCTTCCGCAACCCGCCGGCCGACTACCAGGTGGCCGCGACGGGGCGGATCGCCGCCAGCGGGCGCGAGTACACGCAGGGCGAGGCGCTGCGTACGCCGCAGTGGTATCTGCTGGCCGCCATCCTCTGCCTCAACGTGACGGCGGGCATCGCGCTCATCTCGGTGATCAGCTCGGCCGCCACGTCCATCGCCGGCTACACCGCGGCCGCCGCGGCCACGCTGACCGGTGTCATGGGGCTGTTCAACGGCGCCGGGCGGATCTTCTGGGGCTGGATCTCGGAGCGGACCGGGCGGATGTTCGCCTTCGCCGGGATGCTCGGCCTGCAGGGGATCTGCTTCCTGCTGCTCGGCCACGCCTCGCAGGTGGCGGTGTTCGCGGTGCTGTCGGCGGTGGTCTACCTCTGTTACGGCGGCGGGTTCGGCACCATGCCCGCCACCGCAGGTGACTTCTTCGGTCTGCGCAACGCGGGCGGCATCTACGGGCTGATGATCGTGGCCTGGAGCGTCGGCGGGATCGTCGGGCCGCTGCTCGCGGCGGCGCTCATCTCGGGCGACAACTACACCACGGCGTTCACCGTGATCGGGATCATCGCGCTGGTGGCCCTCGTGCTGCCGCTCGTCACCCGGCCGCCGAAGGCCGAGCGGGTCGTCACTGCGCAGGAAGCGCTTTAGCGATCAGCTCGGCGTAGGACCGCGCCTCCTCCTCCGAGGCGTACTTGGTGCGGGGCCAGAAGAAACCGCGCAACCCGTCCTTCGGGTTGCGCGGCACCACGTGGACGTGCAGGTGCGCCACGCTCTGGCTGATGCGGTTGTTCATCGCGACGAACGTACCGGCCGCCTCCAGCCCCTCCTCGACCGCGCGGGTCAGCAGCTGGACCCGCTCGAAGAAGGGGCCGACGTCGCCGAGGTCGCCGAAGGTCTCGACATGGAGCCTCGGTACGACCAGGACGTGGCCCTTGAAGACCGGGCGAACGTCGAGGAAGGCGACGACCACCGCGTCGGAGTGGACGATGTGGGCGGTCCGCTCGCCCGCGACGATCTCGCAGAACAGGTCGTTGCTCACCGGCCGACCCTACCGGGCGGCCTTGTCCGCGAAGGCCGTCCAGCTGGTCACGTTGGGCGCCGACCACTCCTCGGGCGCGTGCAGGAAGTGCTCGCCCACGTGCGCGCGGAGCCGGTCAGGAACCTCGGTCGTCTTGTGCCCGCGGCAGTGGTAGACCAGCCCGCCCTGGCGCTGCCCCATGGCCATCCACGGCAGCCACGGCGAGACCCGGCACCACGAGAACACGCACGGCACACTCGGCTCGCCGGAGTCGAGATCCTTGGCCGAGGCGAAGAACTGGAACAGCTCCAGCGCCCGGTAGGTGTCACTGGCGGAGTTGTCGGGATAGTCGGCGACCTTGAGCGGCGACGGGTAGGCCAGCCGGATGTCGGCGTTGAAGACGACCTGGTCACCGAGCCTGGTGGTGGGCACGGGGTAGGCGCCGAAGCGCTGGTTGACCGGGTCGTTGAAGACGTGCCGGACCTCGACGGACGCCCCGGTGAACGGGTTGTCCCAGGTGTCGAGGATCTCGCGGGACTTCGGGTCGAGGTAGGCCGCGGCCTCCCTGGTCAGCATCTGCCAGCCGCCGTCGGTCTCGACCGCCCTGGCCACGTTGACGCCCTCGAAGCCGAACAGGTGATGCGGGCCGTCGTCCTGCTGCCAGCCGTAGACGTCTCCGGTCCACCACGAGATCGTCTCCGCGCCGTCGACCGAGGCACGCACGCGCATGAAATCCACAGGTCTCCCCCACGGGTGCTCTATTTGACGACGACCGCGAAGATCGCCTCGCCCGACTGTGCCTTGCTCTGCTCGTCGACCGGGCCGGCGCTGGCGTTGGGGCAGCGCCAGCAGTCGTACAGCCTGATCTCGGTGTTGCCCGGGTGCTTGCCGTTGAAGACGAAGTAGCTGGTGCCGCCCGAGCCCGGCCCGCCGCCGGCGCTCTCGTGTTCCTTGCTGATGAACGAGGCCACCTTGGCGTCGGGCACCGCCACGAGACGCCACTGGTCACCGGTGGACACGTTGTCGGCCACGGCCAGCGAGAACCGCTGGCCCGCGCCGACCTCCACCGTGACGGTCGAGCCCTTGGCGCCCTTGATCACCTTGCCGTAGTCGCTGACGGCCGACCCCGCGCCGCAGCCCGTGCCGGCCCCCAGCATGAGGAGGGCCAGCAGGGCGGTGGCGGCCGTTCGACGAATCACTCAGGCAGGCTATCGGGATCGGGGCTCACTTGCTCCTGTTGCGCCTCATGATCCGGCGCAGGACCAGCGCCACAAGGGCGCCGGCGGCGGCGATGACCAGGACGGGGCGCTTCCTGGCCTCCGTGGTGACCTTGTCGGCCGCGTCCTTGACCTGGTCGGGGGTGACGTCTCGTACCTTGTCGGCCACCTCGGCGGCCTTGTCCTTGGCGACGTCCGCCACTACGACGGCCTTGTCCTTCGCCAGTTCGGCCACGGCGGCCGCCTTGTCCTTGGCGACCTCGGCCACTTCGACGGCCTTGTCCTTGGCGACCCCGGCCACCTCGGTGGCCTTGCCCTTCGCCGCCTCCGCCGCGTCGTTCGCCCGGCCCTTCACGTCCGCCTTGTCGGCCAGGGCAGCCACGGTGTCGCCAAGTTCCTGACGGGTGTCCTTGATGTTTTTGTGCACGTCGTCCTCTTCCTCATCCTCGTCGTTAGCGTGCTCCGCCCTCAGCGACTCCGTCTCGCCTTCCCGGGCCCCGGCCGCCTCGGTGCGCTCGTCCACCACGGGCGGTTCGGGGATGAAGGTCTCGTGCTCCCGGCGGGCGGCCTCCGCCTTCATCGCGTTCTCCACCGCGCCCGGCCTGGTCGGCGGTACGTTGACGGACTCGTGGTCCGTCGGCATACCGACCGTCGTCCGACGGGCGCCCACGTCCCCAGCGTGCTGCTCGCTATATCCAGAACCGTCATATCCAGAACCGTCATATCCCTGCTCGCCGAATTCGGGGTCCGTCTCACTCATCGCCGAGCCCTCTCCTTGACCACGTCGATATCGGCCTTGACACTGGCGATCGTCTCTGCCGGCACCAGCGGCGCGGCCTGCTTCACCTGGTTCTTGCCAATGAGACCCAGCACGGCGGCGACGACGAACAAGACACCCGCCACAACAGCGGCAGCCGCCCACCCGGGCATCACCAGAGCGAGCAGCAGAATGACGGCGGTCACCAGAGCGGCGCCGCCGAAGAACGCGGTCATTCCCGCGGCCCCGAACAGACCCGCGCCGAATCCCGCCCGCTTGCCCTTCCGCGTGAGCTCCAGCCGCGCCAGCCGCAATTCGTCCCTGACGAGCCGGGAGACCTGCTCGGAGAGATCGTTGACCAGCTTGTGGGTGTCGTTCACATCGCCTCCTCTGCCGAGGAGGCGACTACCCAGCGAAGTGGCTTTCTATCACCGCTTGGCGGCTCGCAGCAGGAAGCCGACGACGGACAGAACCGGGGACTTGGGAACGTCGCACCAGTTGTCGGGCTGCTTGGGCTTGCTCCACGGGGAGGGCAGCTCACACGAAGGAGCCGACGGCTTGGGCCGTTCGCACCACGATCCGGGAGGATTCATATTTTCACTGTACAACTTCAACTGCGGGCGTCACGGGAATCTTCACCGTCGGGCGTCGCCGGAATCGCCGGGCCGCACGATGATGCCGGGCTGCGCGATGACGTGGATCAAAGGGGCGACCCGCCGGTAGGGATCGCTCGACCCGGCCCGCTCCTCGCACTCCAGCAGCAGGTCCAGGTCGTCGGGGAGAGGCGCGTCGTCGGCCGCCAGGTCCGTGAGCACCCGCACGCCGTACCACTGCCGGACGCCCAGCCCTCGTACGGCCAGGCGCCGCGTCAGGTCGTCGAGCCGGTCGGCCCGCGCCCGGACGCCCAGGCGGTTGGTGTACGCGTCCGCGTCGAACGCCTCCCTGGCCGCCGCCCAGTCCCCCGTCATCCCGGGCCGCATGGCCAGCGCGTCGCCGTTGCGCACGAGCAGCGACAGCACTCCACCGGGCGCGAGCACCGCCGCCATGGCGGTCAGGAGCGGGTCGGGGTCGTCGAAGTACATGAGCACGCCATGACAGAGGACCACGTCGAAGCTCCCGGGCCCGAACAGCTCCCCCATGCGCTCGGCGGGCGCGTGCACCACCTCGATGGCCATCCCCGGCTCGACCCGCTCCTTCAACAGCCCGAGCAGATCACTGGACGCGTCGAGCGCGGTCACCCGATGCCCCTGGGCGGCGATCCTGAGCGCCTGGGTGCCCTGCCCGCAGCCCACGTCCAGCACCCTCACCGGAAGGGGCGGGAGATGGGCCGCCAACTGGCGGCTCACCAGCTCCTGCCTGACCACGTCACGCAGGCTGCCCAGCCGCTCGCGCCACCGTTTCTCGCCTGCTGAGAACCCCATCATGAAGACCTTTCATAGAGTAAATCAATGGTCACGCAGTGTAGTATTTCCGATGACGCGAGCGAGAGGATGACCGCCATGGCCACCGGCACCACGCGCAGAAAGACACGCAGGCGCGCACCCGCGCCTGAGCCCGGCTGCGACTCCCGACCTTCGCCGGATTGGGGTCCGGGCTGGGGGCATTCCGGACCGACCGAGACCGAACTCAAGCGCGAACAACTCTGGCAAACCCTTATCCAACAGGACTGGAGAGCCGAGATCGTCTGTGGAAGGATAATAGTGAGCCCCTGGACGAAGAGGCGCCATGCAGATCTGGTCGACCAATTGATAGACCAGCTCAGCGACGTCAAGCGGGAGAACGGCTGGAAGTTCTACCAGACCTGGGCCGTTCACATCCCGCCCCATCGAGGCGACAAGCGGCTTCCCGATCTGCTGGTCGCACCACCGGGCAGTCCGGAGTTCGACGAGAACCAGGCGTACGGCCACGGCGCGCTCCTGGCCGTCGAGATCACCTCCCAGGACAGCCGGACTGACGATCTGCAAGTCAAGCCCGCCGAATACGCCCGGGCAGGCATACCCATCATGCTGATCGTCGACGAATTCTCCGAACCTCCATCGGTCACCCTGCTGTCGGACCCGCGTGATGGCGAATATCGCAACATGACCAAGGTGGATGAAGGCGAGCAGGTGAAGTTGCCGGAGCCGTTCGGGGTCGAGCTCGACACCGGCCTGATCTTCCGCTGAGCAAGGCACCCAGCCGGGGGCGCAAGTACGGGGCCTGAACAGCTTGATGACGCGAGCGAAAGGACAACCATGCCTGCCGGCAGCACGTACGGGAAGGCACATGGGCACGACCCCGCCCCGGGTCCAGAACGCCCGCCGATCGCCGCACCCACGTGGGGCCCTGGATGGGGCGCCCTGGGCCCCACGGACGAGGAGCTCCGCCGCGAACAGGTGTGGGAGAGACTCGTCGGGCAAGGACTGAGGCCGGAGATCGTGGATGGGCGGGTCTATGTGAGCTCCAGGGCCAAGAGGCGCCACTGTGTCCTGGTCGACCGGCTGGCGGACCAGCTCTGCGACGTCAAGCGGAAGAACGGCTGGGAGTTCTACCAGTCCTGGGCGGTGCACATCCCGCCGGGGCGCGGCGACAAACGGCTGCCCGACCTCCTGATCGCCCCGCCGGGGAGCCCGGAGTTCGACGGCAACCAGGCCTACGGATACGGCACGCTGATGGCCGTCGAAGTGGTGTCGTCCGACAGCCGCGACGACGATCTTGAAGCCAAGCCGGTCGCCTACGCGCGGGCGGGGGTCCCGATGATATTGATCCTCGACGACTTCTCCACCCCTCCGTCAGTCAGGCTGCTCCACGGGCTGTCCGACGGCGCGTACGACACCTCGATCGTCGTCGAGGCGGGGCAGCCGCTGCCACTGCCCGAGCCGTTCGGGGTCACGCTCGAGACCGGGCCCATCTTCCGCTAGGCGAGATACGCTGCCGAGATGCTGGTCGTACACGGGATCTGGGCAGGAGACGCCCTCGCCTTCTGGGCAGAGGACACCGACGGCACCTCACAATCTGCCAGCACGCCCATCGCCGGGACGACCGGCGGAGCCACCACCCACCCAGCCACCGACACCAGCGCGGAAGCCGCCCGCCAGACCACCGGGACAACCGCCCGGCCCGCCACCGGGACGACCGCTGGAGCCGCTCGGCCGGACACCGGGACGACCGCTGGAGGCGTCGTGCGGCCGCACCCGTTCGCCGCGACCGCCGTCGCGCTCGGCGATCTGCTCGGGCTCGCGTCTGCCCCGGCCGTCACGCTCCGTGAGCACGTCTCCTCCGCCGAGGGTTCGCAGGGGGTCCTCACGGAACGGCGGCCAGCCGATCGGCTGCCTCCGGTCCCGCTGGGCGGCTCCGTGCGCGGTCTGCGGTTGCTGTTGCCCGGTTCCGCCAAGGAGCCGCTGGCCTCGCCCGAAGCCGGGCGCCTGTCGGAGATCGTCCGGCCGCGCCTGCATCTGTGGGAGGTGCCCGCCGTCGTCCCGGCCACCGATGACGCGCTGCGGGTGCTTGCCGAACACCCCGGCGCCGCCACCGTACGCCACTGGAGCGTGGTGGCGGAGTTCGCGCGCGACCTCGTACGGCGGGGGCGGGTCATTCCCCAGCTCATCCCCCATGCCCACTCGGAAGAGGCCGGGGGGCGGGCCGTATGGCGGGCGGTGCTGAGCGGGGCCGACGCCGCCTACTTCCGGGACCTCGCCCTCGCCATGCCGCCCGCCAGCCGTACCTCCGAGGTCGAGCGCCCCTCCGTGGAGGTGCTCGGCGCGGCGCTGGACGCGTTCGCCGACGCGCTCGTCAGGGCGGCGCTCACCGAGCCGCTCGTGACCGGCCCCCGTACGGATCAGGAGCGGTGGCTGGCGGCGCTGACCGGGGCCGACGACAGCTGCCCGGACAGCCCGGAGCTGCGCCGTGAGCTGGAGGAGTGGCGGGCTTCCGTGACCGCCGCAGACGGGGCCGCCAGGGTGTGCTTCCGCCTGCTCGAACCCACCGGCGACCTCGACCACACGCCCTCTGCCGACGACCTCGACCTCAGCCTCGACCGCCTGGATAGCGCCGCCCCCGCTTCTACCGACGACCTCGACAACCTGGATGACACCGCCCCCGCCGACCACACTCGCGGCACCACCGGCACCACCACTGACGATGGCCGTGGCTGGCGGGTGGAGATCGCGTTGCAGGCCGCCGACGATCCCAGCCTCTACGTACGCGCCGAACGGGTGTGGAGCGGCGAGCCGGTGCCCGGACTGCCCAGAAGTCCGGAGCGCGAACTGCTGGCCGGGCTGGGCCGTGCCGTACGCCTGTACCCCGACCTCGACCGGGCTCTGCGGGTCGCCGAGCCGACCGGGCTGGAGCTGGACACGGCGGGCGCGTTCGGGTTCCTGCGGCAGGCGGCGCCGCTGCTGCAGGCCGCCGGGTTCGGGGTGCAGCTGCCGCGCTGGGCCGGCCGTACGAGGCTGGGGCTGAAGCTGACCACCCGCACCAAGAAGCAGAGCGCGGCCACCGCCCAGGGGTTCGGGCTGCGCGAGCTGGTGAACTTCCGGATCGACCTCGCGGTCGGCGACGAGACGATCAGTGAGGCGGAGCTGGCCGAGCTGGCCAGGCTGAAGGTGCCGCTGGTACGCGTCCGCGGGCAGTGGGTGGAGCTCGACGACCGTCAGCTCAAGGCCGCGCTGAAAGCCGTCGGGGGCGAGCGCACCGGCGAGCTGACCGCCGCCGACCTGCTGCGTCATGTGGTCCAGGGCGACGACGAGCTGCCGCTGCTGGAGGTCGACGCCGACGGCGTGCTCGGCGATCTGCTGTCCGGCCAGGCCGAGCGGCGGCTCCTGCCGATGGCCACGCCCAGCGGCCTGGACGCGACGCTGCGCCCCTATCAGGAGCGCGGGCTGGCCTGGCTGAGCTTCCTGTCGGAGCTGGGGCTGGGCGGGGTGCTGGCCGACGACATGGGGCTGGGCAAGACGGTCACCACGCTGGCGCTGCTCGTCCACGAGCGGGCCGACACGCCGACGCTGCTGGTGTGCCCGATGTCGCTGGTGGGCAACTGGGAGCGGGAGGCGGCCAGGTTCGCGCCGGGGCTGCGGGTCTATGTGCACCACGGCAGCGGCCGGGACGCCCAGGCGATCGGCGACGCCGACCTGGTGATCACCACGTACGGCACCGCCCAGCGGGACCTGGAGACGCTGCGACAGGTCGAGTGGCGGCGGGTGGTCTGCGACGAGGCCCAGGCGATCAAGAACAGCGGCACCCTGCAGTCCCAGGCCGTCCGGGCGATCCCCACGGGCACGCGGCTGGCCCTGACCGGGACACCGGTCGAGAACCATCTCGCCGAGCTCTGGTCGATCATGGAGTTCGCCAATCCGGGGCTGCTCGGGCCGCGGTCGCGGTTCAGGACCCGGTTCCAGGAGCCGATCGAGGCGCGCCAGGACGAGCAGGCCATGCGGGCGCTCAAACGGGCGACCGGCCCGTTCGTGCTGCGCCGCGTCAAGACCGACAAGTCGATCATCTCCGATCTGCCGGAGAAGATGGAGGTCAAGGAGTGGTGCCCGCTCACGCCCGAGCAGGCCAGCCTCTACCAGGCCGTCGTCGACGACATGCTGGGCAGGATCGACGACAGCGAGGGCATCGAGCGCCGCGGCCTGGTGCTGGCGGCCATGGCCAGGCTCAAGCAGGTCTGCAACCACCCTGCCCACCTGCTCAAGGACGGCTCGCTCCTGTCGGGCAGGTCGGGCAAGCTGGCCCGGCTGGAGCAGCTCGCGGAGGAGATCGTGGCCGAGGGGGAGAAGGCGCTGGTGTTCACCCAATACTCGGAGTTCGGCACGATGCTCCAGCCCTACCTCGCGCAGCGGCTCGACCGGCCGGTGCTCTGGCTGCACGGCGGCCTGCCCAAGAAGACGCGCGACCGCCTGGTCGAGCGTTTCCAGCATGATGACGAGCCGATGCTGTTCCTGCTGTCGCTCAAGGCCGCGGGCGTCGGTCTCAACCTGACGGCGGCCAATCACGTGATCCACGTGGACCGCTGGTGGAACCCCGCCGTCGAGGACCAGGCCACCGACCGTGCCTTCCGCATCGGGCAGCGTAAGAACGTACAGGTCCGCAAGCTCATCTGCGCGGGCACCCTTGAGGAACGCGTGGACGAGATGATCGAGCGCAAGAAGGCCCTGGCCGAGAGCGTGGTCGGCACCGGCGAGGACTGGCTGACCGACCTGTCCACCGGCGAGTTGCGTGAGGTCTTCCGCCTGACAGCCGAGGCGGTGAGCTGAAATGGCATGGTTCGAGGCCGCCAAGCCGATCAAGGTCGAGGGCGGGCTGCGGGCGCGCACTCAGCGGGGTTCGATCGGCTCCACCTGGTGGTCGCGGCGCTTCATCGACATCCTGGAGCGCGTCTGCGACAAGGGCCGCCTGTCCCGGGGCCGCGCATACGCCCGCGCGGGCCAGGTCCTGTCGATAGACCTCGCCCCCGGCCTGGTCACGGCGGCCGTCCAGGGCTCGCGGCGCAGGCCGTACGACATCAGGATCGAGATCGAGGCGTACGACGAGGCGCGCTGGACCGCCATCGAGGAGGCGATCGCGGCCCAGGCCGTCTACCGGGCGAAGCTGCTGGCCGGTGAGATGCCGACGGAGATCGAGGAGCTGTTCGCCGCGCTGGGCATCGACCTGTTCCCCCGGGACCTGGACATGGAGTGCTCGTGCCCTGACTGGGGTCTGCCGTGCAAGCATCTGTCGGCGGTGCTGTACCTGCTGGCGGAGTCGTTCGACGACGATCCGTTCCTGGTGCTGGCCTGGCGCGGGCGCAGCCGGGAGCGGTTGCTGGGGTCGCTGGCCGATCCGGAGCCGGAGCCGATCGCGGTGCGGGACGTGCCGTTCGCCGATCGGCTGGCCGACTTCTACGCCCCGGGCGCCACCGCCCACCGGCCCGAACGCCGTCCCACCGCGGTGGGCGCGGCCGATCTCCTGCCACGTGTCTTCCCGCCGCCGCGCGATCTGGCGGACCCGCTGGCCGCGGCGTACCGCCGCCTCGGCGAACCCCCGCATGATGAGAGCCGACCGGGGGTATCGCCACCGGATGGCATGCCGTATCAGTGAATTGGTGATCGATTGTCGAGACCCCGAGCGCCTGGCCGCGTTCTGGTGCGAGGTGCTTGACTACGTCATTCTCGAGCGGGACGAGGACGGCAGCATCGAGATCGGTCCTGAGGCCGAAGGCTTCGGCGGCCTCCAGCCGACGCTCGTCCTCAGCCCGGACGACCATCCGCGTACCGGAAAACTGCCGCTGCACATCGATGTGAGCCCCACCGACCGCGACCAGGACGCCGAGCTCGAACGCCTGCTGGCCGCCGGCGCCAAGCCCGCCGACGTCGGGCAGACGGGCGAGGAGTCCTGGTACGTCCTGACCGACCCCGAAGGCAATGAGTTCTGTCTTCTGCGCCGACGCCTGAGCGGCTAGTCGCCAAGCCTTAACGGTCGTCGAAGTCGGCGGGCACCATGACGCGCACCCCGTTGGGCACCACGCGGAGCCGGATCGGGGTGCGCAGGCGCACTTCGCCGTCGACGTCGGCCGCCATCGGCGGGTCGGTCTCCAGCAGCATCTCCCTGCCCATCACGAACGGCCCGCCGGCCAGGCTGCGCCAGCGGCCGGTCGTGGCGCGCACCAGCGTCTCGCCGAGCAGCCGCAGCTTCTTGCCCGAGCCGAGCTGGTAGGCGACCAGCATGCCGTTGTCGATGCTGACGTCCTTGGCCAGCTGCCAGCCGCCGTGGAAGCGGCCGTTGGCGATGTTGAGCTGGTGGGTGAACAGCTCGTGGCGCGTGCCGTCGACCGTGATGTACGCGCGGAACGGCCGGTGGCCGGGCAGGACCCGCAGCGCGGTCAGCGGGTAGGCGGGACGGCCGAGGATGCGCTTGAGCCACGGCTTGACCGTGCCCGCCACCTCGACGGACACGCCGAAGCTGGCCAGGTTGGCGAACGGCCGGTCACCCGCCATGCCGAGGTCGATGTCGGCCACCTTGCCGGTGGCGAACACCCCGACCGCCCCGGCCAGGTCGAGCGGCAGGCCCAGGCTGCGGGCGAAGTTGTTGGTGGTGCCCAGCGGCAGCACGCCGAGCGCCACGTCGCGGTGGGCCACGTGGCGGACCGCCGAGGACAGTGTGCCGTCGCCGCCACCGACGATCAGCAGGTCGGGCCGGGTCTCGAGTGCCTGGTCGAGCAGGGCGCGCAGCCGCTTGGGGTTGGAGACCGACAGCTCGGCCTGCGGCTCGAAGCCGAGGGCGTGGATCTGGTCGATCACCTCGAAGTAGTGCCGGCGGCCCCGGCGCGAGCGAGTGTTGACCACCACCGCCACCCGGCGGTCCTGACGGATCGCCTCGGTGTGCTCGGTCTTGGTACGCAATTCGCTCATGGTCATCCATGGTAGGTGCGCGGAGCGCCCCCTGGGGCCAGCCGAAGGGGCCGCCGGATAGTCCCGGCGACCCCTCGGTATCAGTTCTTCTGCTTACTTCTTCGGCGGGATCACCTGGACGATGGCGCCCAGATTGCCAGGCAGCGGCGAGACCAGCTTGAACTGGACGCCGAGCGCCTTGCCCTCGTCGCCCGGGTTGCCGGTGCCAGCCACGTGGCCGCCTCCCAGGTCCGTGCCGTACAGCTCGGTGGCCGGGGTTCCGTCGACGTTCACGACGCGGGTGCTGTACGGCTGGTCGCCCTTGGACGGGACGACCACCGACGCGTCGAAGTCGCGGTAGAACAGGCTGCCGTTCTGCAGTTCCAGACCTGGGTACCAGGTCTTGGCGTCGGTGAAGTTCGGCACGCCCTTCAGCGCCGGGATGTCCGTGCAGTACTCGCTGAACGGCTCGTCCGCCGCCTCCAGGCACTCCTTGAGCGGGTACGTCTTCCCGAAGGAGAACGCCGCGTTGGACGACTGGGTGCGACCTTCGAGGTTCTTGTGCCGCGACGGGTCCTTGGTCGCCGCGGTGCCGGTGCGGCGCAGCGGATCGAAGTGCGAGTCCACGACCAGCAGGCTGCCCTTCGACCCGATGCTCGGCTGGAGATCGAGGTTGTTGGACAGCGAGTTGTTGGTGAACGTCGAGTCGCGGTACCACACCAGCAGGCCGGGGGCGTTGTACTTGACCTTCTCCACCTTCCACGCCCCGTCGCGGGAGTAGTTGGTGTCGTAGGCGTACTGCAGGCCCTTGTCGAAGCCGTCGAAGTTGCGCCACTCGGCCAGGTAGAAGCGGGACACCTCGCGCGAGCCGTTGTTGATCGTCCAGCCCTGGCCGCTCGTGTTGGTGTGCGTGCCGCCGATGGCCTTCCAGCCGTTCTCGCCGCCTTCGACGTCGTCGCTCCACACGGCGGTGCCGCCGTTGGTGAGCTGGAAGTCGTCGGCGTGCCAGCCGCGCGGGGTGAAGGCCGCGTCGGTGTTGTACGCGAGGCGCAGCTTGATCGTCTTACCGGCGAACGCGTTCAGGTTGACGTAGTCGTGCCGCCAGCCGTTGGTGTTGCCGGTGAGCCCGTACTTCTTGTTGCCGAACGTCTTGAGGTTCTTGTTCGGGTCCGGGTAGCCGTCGGGCGTGCTGACCTCGTTGCCCGCCTCGTCGTAGACCTTCTGCTGGGCCCAGGTCTCGCCGCCGTCGGTCGAGACCTCGACGAAGCCGAAGTCCCAGTCCTGCTCGATCTCGTAGTTGTTCCACATCCAGAACCGCAGGTCGGTCCCGGCGGGCACCGCCACGTCACGGGTCAGCTTGACGTCCGCCCATTCCTGGTCCAGCCCGGACCACCAGGCGTTGGCGCCGCTGTGCGGGTCGACCATCTTCAACGGCGTGGAGGCCAGGTTCACCCGGACGCCGTCCTGGGTGAGCTTGGGCGTCCGCGACGACTGTCCGACGGTGACCAGCTTGGCGGCGTCGCCCGGGTTGAACGTCTTCGGGTTCGCCCAGCCGAGCACCCACTTGTCCCACAGACCCATGTGGGTCGGCATGGACTGGAAGATCGGACCTGAGTGCGAGCCGCTCGACATCAGGTCCCAGAAGTCGACGGCGGAGCTGGCCTGGCCCGAGGTGTCGTACAGGTCGGGCAGACCGAGGTCGTGGCCGTACTCGTGGGCGAAGACGCCGACACCGGAGTCCTCCGGCTGCACGATGTAGTTGGAGATCTTCTTGTCGCTGCCGGGGATCTTGTAGCCGCCGGCCACCGCGCTGGAGTGCGCCCAGATCGCGTACGTGCCCTCGGCGCCGCCGTCGGACGACTTGTCCTTGCCCGCGTGCACCATGACCAGGTGGTCGATGACGCCGTCGGGCTCGCTGAAGTTGCCGTCACCGTCGACGTCGGAGACGTCCTCGACGTCGTAGTCGGCCCACGGGAAGTTGGGCTGGCTCTTGGCCAGGGCGTCCACCGTGTCGATGGCGAGCTGGCCCGCGCCGAGCGGGTTGTCCGGGCTGCCGGTCATGTCCTGGGGAGCGCCACCGCAGGCCGCCGCGCCGTACCAGGCCTCGGAGTGCGGCGCCTTGATCCAGCCGACCGCGGAACCGGTGACCGAGTAGGCGCCCTTGGACATCTCCTCGTACATCTTCTTCATGGTGAAGCCGGAGATGTCGATGCCGGGACGGCCGTCGCGCGGGTCCTTCAAGTCGGGACGTACGCGCTGGGTGATGCCCTTGTCGGTGTAGAGCATCGTGTTGAAGTGCGAGGTGCTGAAGTCCTTGACCCAGAAGCTGTTGTTGTCCTTGTGCGGCAACGTCGCGGGGTCGGGGATGTTGTTGTGCAGCGGGCCGTTCTTGACCGTGCCCGCCGGCTCGACCACGCAGTCGTCAGGCGCGCTGTCGACCGTGCGCAGGCGGTTGTAGCCGGAGAAGTCGTCGTTGGCCTGGTCGTTGAACTCGACCAGGACGGTCAGCAGCTTGGCGACGCGGGTCTGCTTGGACTTCTTGAAGATGAAGTCGGCGGGGTTGCGACCGGTCTTGATCGCCTCGTTCTCGCGGGCCGCGAGCACACGGGCGGCGGCCGGGTTACCGCTGGTGAACTTCCTGTCGACCTTCTGCGCCGGGCTGAGCGAGCGGGCCTTCTGGTTGGGCAGGAGAGGCTCGTCGGGCGTCTCTTCGACGCGGGGCGGCGCATAGTTGATGTAGAAGTCGGACGCGCCCGGCTCGTACCTGGCGGCAGAGGCGGGGGCGGCGGGGACCGTCAACGCGGCGCCGAGGAGGGCGACCGCGGGTAATGCGGCTAACAGACGCTTTGTGCTGGGCACTGAGTAACCCTCTCTGCCCGGGATCGCCGGGCGCATGGCCACAGGGTGTGCAATGCCGGAATTTAGAGGGTGGGTAAAGCAAACGTAAAGAGCCCAGTTGAAATGTGATGAAACTAGAACAAAAGCAGCGCCCCAGTCACACCACCCACGATCGCCCCGCCGTAGCAGAGCACCGCGATCAGCGAGTCGTACCGGGCGATGCCGAACAGCTCCTCGCTGGTGAACCGGATCCGGTGCGCGGCGTGGAACAGGCAGAGCACGATGACCACGAGCAGCGCGAGCCGTACGAGGACGTTGCCCAGGAGCGCGCGCAGATGCGCGACGGTCGGCCAGTCGATCACACCGAGCGGCATGAGCACGCCGAACAGCAGGACCAGCACCGGCAGCAGCAGCGCGGCGGCCACTCCCCCGCCGCTGAAGAGCAGCCACAGGTACGGCTCCAGTGTCCGCTTCACGGTGACCTCAGGATGAAGTAGGCGATCAGGACGGACAGGGCCAGCCACGCCGAATGGTTGCCGCCCTGGATCATCCAGGCGGGCACCCGCCAGCCGTCGAGCCGGACCACGGTGGCCTTCGGGGCCAGGTTGAGGAACGTGACGGCGTGGAAGACGGTCGCGACCAGGGCCACCACGTTGACGGCGATCATCCAGGGCTGGGCGGCCAGGGCGGTGAAGTCCTGGAAGGTGCCGCCCAGCAGGGCGCCGACCAGCAGGAGCAGGAAGACGATCGTCCACGCGACCAGCACGCTGGTCAGCTCGCGCAGGACGAAGATCGTGTAGTTGCGGGTACGGGCGAACCAGAACGCGTCCCGCGGCGGCCGGTACGTGCTCGTCGCTCGCTCCCTCCCGGGCGGTCTGGTCATCGCTTGCTCCAGGGCAGTACCGAGCGCAGGGCGGCGGTCAGCTTGCCGCGCTGGATCGCCTCGGCCGGGTCCACGTGCTTGGGACAGACCCGCGTGCACTCCCCGACGAACGTACAGCCCCAGACCGCCTCCTCCAGGTTGAGCACGTCGAAGCGGTCGCCCATGTCCCGGGAGTCGAGGTTGTAGCGCTGCGCCAGCGCGATCGCGGCCGGGCCGAGGAAGTCGGGGTTGAGCACGTACACCGGGCAGGCCGAGTAGCAGAGCATGCAGTTGATGCACATGCTGTACTGCTTGTAGGCGTCGAGCTGCTCGGGCGTCTGCGCGTACTCCGTGGTCAGCGGCAGTTCCTCGCCCTCCCTGATGAGCCACGGCCGCACCGACGACAGCTTGGCCAGGAAGTCGTCGATGTCCACGACCAGGTCCCTGATCACCGGGAAGCCCTTGAGCGGCTCGATCCTGATCGGCCCGTCGCCGTACTCGGTGAGGAAGGTCCCGCAGGTCAGCCGGGGCTCGCCGTTGACGGTCATGCCGCACGAGCCGCAGATGCCCATCCGGCACGACCAGCGGAACGACAGGCTGCCGTCGAGGCGGTCCTTGACGTAGTTCAGGCCGTCGAGCACCGCCCAGTCGGCCGTCAGCGGCACGTCGTAGCCCTGGAACACCGGCTCGCTGTCCTGACCCGGCCGGTAGCGGGCGATCTCCAGCCGGATCGTGCGGGTGGCCGCGGCCTGCCGTACGGACTCTTCGGTGTCAGTCACGTCCATAGACCCTTTCCCCCGGAGGCCAGCGGGTGATCGTCACGGGCAGCAGGCCGACCGACGGCGTGCCGTCGGGCGCGCGGTGCACCAGCGAGTGCGCGAGATAGGTGCTGTCGTCCCTGGCGGAGAAGTCGGTGCGCTGGTGCGCGCCGCGCGACTCCTTCCGGTTGAGCGCGCAGGCGACGATGGCCTGCGCGACGTCGAGCATGGTGTGCAGCTCCTGCAGGTTGATCAGCTCGGTGTTGAACGTCGTGCTGGAGTCGTCGACGCGCGCCTCTGCCGCGCGTTCGCGCAGCTCGGCGAGGGTGTCGACGGCCCTGGCGAGCACGCCGCCGGTCCGGTAGATCCCGGCCGCACCCTCCAGCGTGTGCTGCATCTCCTCGCGCAGGTCGGCGATCCGCTCGCCCTTGCCCGAGGCGTCTCGCGCGCGCTCCAGCCGCCGCCGCTCGTCGTCCCCCTGTGTCCGTACGGCCTGGGGCTCGCCCTGCTCTTTGTGCTCTTTCGCGAACCTCGCGGCGGCCAGGCCCGCCCTCCTGCCGAACACGAGGATCTCCGGGAGCGAGTTCGAGCCGAGCCGGTTGGCGCCGTTGATGCTGACGCACGCGGTCTCACCCGCCGCGAACAGCCCGGCGACCGGAGTGGCGCCGTCGAGGTCGGTGTGGACGCCGCCCATCATGTAGTGCACGACCGGGCGGACCGGGATGAGGTCGGTCGCCGGGTCGAGGTTCTGGTAGCTCTTGCACAGCTCGCGGACGAACGGGATGCGGGCCTCGATCTTGCCCTCGCCGAGGTGGCGCAGGTCCAGGTAGACGACCGGTCCGTACGGGGTGTCGACCGTGCGGCCGAGCTGCTGTTCGTGCACGAACGCCTGGGAGAGGCGGTCGCGCGGGCCCAGCTCCATGCTGCGCAGCTTGGGGGTCGGCGTGGGTTTGCCCAGGTCGTAGTCCTGGAGGTAGCGGTAGCCGTCCTTGTTGATCAGCCAGCCGCCTTCCGCCCTGGCCGCCTCGGTGATGAGGATGCCGGTGAACGGCAGGCCGGTCGGGTGGTACTGGACGAACTCCATGTCCTTCAGCGGCGCGCCCGCCCGGTAGGCCAGGGCCATGCCGTCGCCGGTCTTGATCGCGGCGTTCGTGGTGAAGGGGAAGACCCGGCCGCAGCCGCCGGTGGCCAGGATGACGGTCCTGGCGGCGATGGTCTCGATGCGGCCTGTCCTGATTTCGACGGCCACGACGCCGTGGACCCGGCCGTCGTCGACGACGAGCTTGGTGACGTACCACTCGTCGTACCGCACGATGTCCCGATATTTCAGCGTTGTTTGGAACAAGGTGTGGAGTAGGTGGAAACCGGTCTTGTCGGCCGCGTACCAGGTGCGCATCCGCTTCATCCCGCCGAACGGCCGGACGGCCACCCGGCCGTCCGGCTCGCGGCTCCACGGGCAGCCCCAGTGCTCCAGCTGGATCAGCTCCCGGGGCGCCTCCTCCACGAACGCCTCGACCGCGTCCTGGTCGCAGAGCCAGTCGCCGCCGGAGATCGTGTCGTAGCAGTGCTCGTCGAGCGTGTCGCCGACGCCGATCACCGCGGCGGCGCCGCCTTCTGCGGAGACCGTGTGGCTGCGCATCGGATAGACCTTCGACACGACCGCCACCGTGAGCGCGGGGTCCGTCTCGGCGACCGCGATGGCCGCGCGCAGACCCGCTCCGCCTCCTCCGACGATGAGCACGTCGATCATGTGCGATCAGCTCCCGTGGTCGGGTTGTATCGGGTCCTTCACCCGCTTGCCGTCATGGCGGATGGCGGAGAGGTGGATGCTGCCGTCGTGGTACTCGTGGCGGATCCTGCGGCAGCCGCAGTCGAAGAGCTGGTCGCGGATCACCAGGCCGTAGCCGTCATCGTCGACGAGGCGCTCGCCGGCGGACTTCTTGCCGCAGGGGGCCGTCTCGGGGGTGAAGGGAGTCTTCGTGCCGGTCATCGCCGATCTCCTTAGATGGGCGAAACGTCATCTCCACACAAGCACCCCGGCCTTCTTCGGAGAAGGCCCGGTTTGGGCGGCTTTCGGATGGCCTCTGGCTGCCGTCGAGCTGCTTTCGGGCGGCTTTCGAGCTGTCTTCGGGCTCCTTCGGGCGGCTTTACGGCAGAGGCCGGTCAGCCGGGCTTCTCCTCGGTCTCTTCCGAGCCTTCCCCTCCACCCCCTTCGCTCTCCACTTCCTTAGCGCCCTCATCAGCCTCCTTAGCCCCCTCATCCAGTTCTTCCCCGGGCACTTCCTTCGGCAACGGCGGATAGTGCAGGTCGAACGCGGGCCGTTCGGACCGGATGGGCGGGAGGAAGGTGAAGTTGTGCCGAGGCGGTGGACATGAGGTGGCCCACTCCAGGCTGTTGCCGTAGCCCCACGGGTCGTCGAGCGTCACCTTGGGCGCCCGCCTGGCGGTCTTCCAGACGTTGTAGAGGAACGGCAACGTCGAAGCGCCGAGCAGGAATGCCCCGATGGAGGAGATCTCGTTCATCCCGGTGAAGCCGTCGGCCGCGCTGTAGTCGGCGTACCGCCGGGGCATGCCCATCGCCCCGAGCCAGTGCTGGATCAGGAACGTGGTGTGGAACCCGATGAACAGCGTCCAGAAATGCACTTTCCCCAGCCGGTCGTCGAGCATCCGCCCGGTCATCTTCGGCCACCAGAAGTAGAACCCCGAGAACATGGCGAACACCACGGTCCCGAACACCACGTAATGGAAGTGCGCCACCACGAAATACGTGTCGCTGATGTGGAAGTCGAGCGGCGGCGAGGCCAGAATGACCCCGGTCAGGCCACCCAGCAGGAACGTCACGAGAAACCCGACCGCGAACAGCATCGGCGTCTCGAAAGAGAGATGCCCCCGCCACATCGTGCCGATCCAGTTGAAGAACTTCACCCCTGTCGGCACCGCGATGAGGAACGTCATGAACGAGAAGAACGGCAGCAGCACCTGACCGGTGGGGAACATGTGGTGCGCCCACACGGTCATCGACAGTCCGGCGATCGCGATCGTCGCCCCGACCAGCCCGCCATATCCGAAAATCGGTTTGCGGCTGAACACCGGGATCACCTCGGTGATGATCCCGAAGAACGGCAGCGCGATGATGTACACCTCGGGATGCCCGAAGAACCAGAACAGGTGCTGCCAGATCAACGCCCCACCGTTGGCCGGGTCGAAGACGTGCGTACCGAACTTACGGTCCGATTCGAGCACGAGCAGCGCGGCGGCCAGCACAGGGAATGCCATGAGGACGAGCATGCTGGTCAGCAGGGTGTTCCAGGTGAACAGCGGCATCCGGAACATCGTCATTCCGGGGGCCCGCAACCCGATGATCGTGGTGATGAAATTGACGGAGCCGAGAATCGTACCGAGGCCCGACAACGCGAGCCCCATGATCCACAGATCGCCGCCGATGTGCGGCGTGAAGGTGGCGGTGGAGAGCGGCGTGTAAGCGAACCACCCGAATTCGGCGGCCCCGCCCGGCGAGACGAACCCGGCCAGCACGATCAGCCCGCCGAACAGGAACATCCAGTACGCCACCGCGTTGAGCCTGGGAAACGCGACGTCAGGAGCGCCGATCTGCAAGGGCATGATCACATTGGCGAATCCCGCGAACAGCGGCGTGGCGAACAACAGCAGCATGATCGTGCCGTGCATGGTGAACAGCTGGTTGTAGAGCTGCTGGCTCACGATCTGCATCCCGGGCTGTACCAATTCGGCCCTGATCACCATGGCCATAATGCCCGCGACGAGGAAGAACCCGAACGAGGTGATCAGATAGAGATAGCCGATGACCTTGTGATCGGTCGTCGACAGCCAGGACACAATGATCTTCCCGGTGCGCCGGCGTCTGACCTGCTCGATCGAGGTCTCGCGAACAGTCGTCACGAGTGCTCCCTCCTTTGCGGAGTGTGCTCTGCCCCCAATCCTCCAATTCCACGCCAACGATCGCCATACGGGAAGCAATTTTCAACATTCGCCGCACACGTCTTTGCCTGACGCCCCTTTTTCGGTCCATATGGCATGCACGCGGCGCATGGATTCCATGCGAGATCGTCGCTGGTGGACCACCCTCGACCCCCCGTAACGTTTCCCAATATGTCCCCCACCCCACCCTCCACTGGCCCGTCCGTGGGACCTCCCACCGGACCTTCCGTGGGACCTCTCACCGGACCTTCCGTGGGACCCTCCCCCGCAGCTTCCGTGGGACCCTCCCCCGCAGCTTCCGTGGGACCCTCCCCCGCAGCTTCCGTGGGACCCGCCACCGGGCCCTCCATCGGCCTTCATATGCCGAACGGCTTCGCAGCCGCGGACCGCCAGGGCGCGGCCCGCGTGGCAAGGCTGGCCGAAAGCCTGGGCTACGAGTCGCTGTGGACCGCCGACCACATCGTCCTCCCCAGCCCGCGAGTGGACTCCGCCCCCCTCGAACCGGACGCGCCGCTCCTGGACGCCGTGGTCTCGCTGGCCTTCCTGGCCGCCCACACCGAGCGCATCCTGCTGGCCACCGGCTGCGTCGTACTCCCCCAGCGCGACCCGCTGATCCTCGCCAAGCAACTGGCCAGCGTGGATGTCCTCAGCGGCAGCCGCCTGATCTTCGGCGTGGGCGCCGGCTACCTGGAGCCCGAACTCCGCGCCTTGGGCGTCCCGATGTCCGACCGCGGCTCCCGCCTGGAGGAGTACCTAGCGGCCATCCGCTCCCTCTGGCAGGACGAGAAACCCGCCTTCGACGGCCGGCACGTCTCCTTCAAGGACGTAGACGCCCACCCCCGCCCCCTGCAGCGCCCGGTCCCCGTCGTCATCGGCGGCCACTCACCGGCGGCCCACCGCCGAGCCGCCACACTGGCCGACGGCTGGTACGGCTGGATGCTGGGCCTACGCGCCACAGCCGACCAACTGGAGTCGCTCAGGGCCGTGTCGACGAAGCCCCTGCACATCTCAGTCACCCCCGCCCGCCGCCTCGACCCCGCCACCGTGAGGTCGTACGCGGAACTGGGCGTGGACCGCCTCATCGTGGCCACCCCACCGGGCCTGTCCTTGCCCGAGCTGGAATCTTTCATCCAACGAAACGCCCCAGCCGAATTCCTCACATAAGTCCCGAACCTTTCCCCGCTCCCCGGCATCCAACTCCGCATGAACATAAAGAAGATCACCTTGCTGACCGGCAGCGCCCTGGTTGCCGCCCTGCTGTTCCCGCCGGCGGCCGCCCTGGCGGCTCCGTCGATCCCGAAGAACTTCCTCCTGTACGAAAAGGAGGCCCGCAAGGACACCAAGCACGAACACTGGCTTCTCTCCCAGAACGACAACCTGATCGAGGTGGAAAACATCGAGTGCTCGAACGCCAAGCTCAAAAAGGACTGGATCGCCCGCCGCGACCTCACCTATGACCCGCACATGGGCGGCGGTGAGAAGACCAGCGCCGAACGCGGCGAACAGGTCCTCCTCTTCGCGAAGGCAAGCGCCGCGGAGAAACTGATGACCGAGTTCCGCACCCGCCTGACCAAGTGCGGCAAACTCGTCAAGGCAATCGACCCGAAAATCGGCGACGACTCGGTGGGCGCCGCGAGGGCCACCAAGTCGACGAAGTCCAATCCCGTACCCCAGACCCAGCAGTTCATCGCGGTCCGCAAGGGCGCGGCCGTAGCCATTTATTGGGACATGCACAACGACACCCCGGCCATCAGCACCCTGGCCAAGCACCAGTCGGACGCGACGAAGATGGCCGCCAAGCTCTGCCGCATCGGCAGTTGCTGAACGTCCTGGCCAACAGTCACTTCAAGGAAGATCCTGGTCCTTCGACGTGTTGCATGCCTACCCCCGCCGGCAGGACGCTGACGTCACCCGTTGTCCGCTCCTGTGCTGTGAGCGCAGCCATCAAGGCGCATATGGGGGCCGTCAGGTCGAGGAATCGAGACCAGGGCACTCCGTACTAAAGGAGATCGGCCAGATCGTCCGCGCTGATTCCCACGAGGGACAGGATGTTCCGCAAGGTCCCTTTGGGAAGATCCCGGCCATGATGGACGGGAACACTCACTGTGCGTCCGTCGTCATGGCGAAGGATCTGGTGACTGCCGCGGATGCGCGCGACGCTGAACCCGGCCTTCTCCAGGGCCCGGACGGCCTGGGCGCCGGTGATCGATGGAACAGGCGGCATCAGGCGACGTTCACCGTCACGGTCACCTCGGGTGACAGGCCGACCTCCTCGATCAGCGCGATCAGCGCTTCACGTAGGTCCTCCACCGCAGCCTCTGCTGTAGAACCGTCGCCGACCGCCCCAACTCCCGGACGAAGCTGGGCACTGGCGCACCACACTCCGTCCTCATCCCGTTCGAGAACGTACGGCACATGTTGGGTCCCGCTCATGACTCCATAGTGTACGGCCCTGGCCTGATCTTCGGCTTGGGCGCCGGCTACCTGGAGCCCGAACTCCGCGCACTGGGCGTCCCGATGTCCGACCGCGGCTCCCGCCTGGAGGAGTACCTAGCGGCCATCCGCTCCCTCTGGCAGGACGAGAAACCCGCCTTCGACGGCCGGCACGTCTCCTTCAAGGACGTAGACGCCCCCCGCCCCTTGCCACGCCCGGTCCCCGTCGTCATCGGCGGCCATACCCTGGCCGCCCACCGCCTCGACGCCGCCACCGTGAGGTCGTACGCGGAACTGGGCATGGACCGCCTCATCGTGGCCACCCCACCGGGCCTGTCCTTGTCCGAGCTGGATTCGTTTATCAAACGAAACGCCCCAGCCGAATTGCTCAAATAAGTACCGAACCTTTCCCCGCCCGCCTGCATCCAACTCCTCATGAACATAAAGAAGATCACCCTGCTGACGGGCGGCGCCCTGGTTTCGGCCCTGCTACTCCCGCCTGCGGCGGCCCTGGCCACCCCGTCGATCCCGAAGAACTTCCTCCTGTACGAAAAGGAGGCCCGCAAGGACACCAAGCACGAGCACTGGCTTCTCTCCCAGAACGACAACCTGATCGAGGTGGAAAACATCCAGTGCTCGGGCGCCAAGCTGAAAAAGGAGTGGATCGCCCGCCGCGACCTCACCTATGACCCACACATGGGCGGTGGTGAGAAGACCAGCGCCGAACGCGGCGAACAGGTCTTCCTCTTCGCGAAGGCAAGCGCCGCGGAGAAAATGATGACCGAGTTCCGCGCCCGACTGACCAAGTGCGGCAAACTGGTCAAGGTAATCGACCCGAAAATCGGCGACAACTCGGTGGGCGCCGCGAGAGCCACCAAGTCGACGAAGTCCAATCCCGTACCCCAGACCCAGCAGTTCATCGCGGTACGTAAGGGTACGGCCGTAGCCATTTATTGGGACATGCACAACGACACCCCGGCCATCAGCACCCTGGCCAAGCACCAGGCAGACGCCACGAAGATGGCCGCGAAACTCTGCACGATCGGCGACTGCTGAGCCGCCGCCTCTGGAGGGCCTCCGCTCCGCTCCGGGCGTTCTTCCGGTCAAGATCCCGCCCGTTACCCATTTGGGTGGTTAACCAGCTGATGCCCACCCCGCGCACAACGGGCTTCGGTCCATCGGCGCTTCGCGCTTTCGGGGCTCAGGCGCTTCTTCCAGTCGAGCCAACGGCTCGACCCCTGTAGGGCCTCGCGTTGCTCGGGCTGCCTTCCTCGGGCGCGCCTTCGGCGCGCAACCCGCCACGACTGGCGCTTCGAGAGGGTGGGCAGTTTATTGTGGCTGCCCACGAAATTTGCTGAGCCGGTCGCCTTTCCATACGCCGTGACTCCGGTCCTTTGCTTCCCGCAGGCCCGCCGAACCGATCACGTCTCTCTCAGATCATCACGGCGGGCCTGACCAAAGCCGAGTTAGGCCCGGCATCCTTGGCTATGACCCTTGCTTGCATCGATGGTGGTGTTTCAAGAGCCCTTCCCAGACCGGCCGGGCGTCCGAGTAACGGCCGCGGGCTGTCTCCTCGTAGTGCTTGCCGTTGAAGCGCAGGATGAGGAACTTGCCGCCCTCGCTGCACCACTCGTACTCCCCGCAACAGGAGGTTTCGGTTACCCGGAGAGAGCCATGGGGACTGTGCGGTTCCCATTCAGACATCGCGATCTGGCTCTGCCCCACCTTAATCGCCGGTGGCGATCACGGTCGGCGAGCTGGCCTTGATGCGGCGCAAGCGCAGCAGGGTCCTGCCGTAGATGTAGGAGGGTTGCCGCGCATGGCGGTCGAGACGCACCAGCCGAACCGTCCCTGTGGCACCGGGAGCCAACAAGCCGAGCGCTTCGGTCAGCAGTGCGGCAGCCCGTTCGGACTCAGCGGTGATGCCGCACGCTCCCCGCCCGGAGTGGTCGATGGCCATCCATGAGAAGAAGGCATCGGTCTCGAAGTGCATGAATACATCAGAGCCGTGCGTGGTAGCACGTCAGAAGAGGACACCAGAAGGCGCAGCCGGATGTCCGCCCCCGTGTCCGCCCGTCTCTGGAGGTGCGCTGGATGACCGACCACGTCCCGGCGGTTCCTGTCTGGGCCACCCGGCTGCTGGCCGCCCGTACCACCCAAGGCTGGTCGCAGCGAGAGCTGGCCCAGCAGCTGATCAGAGCCTCTGCCAAGCCGCTCCCTGAGCCGGCGAACCTGATCCGGCGCATTCGCGGCCACGAGACCGGCGAGCATCGGCCCGACGCCTTCTACACCAAGCTCTACTGCACTGCGTTCGGCGTGACGGAAGACCAGTTGTTCGGCACCGTCATCAAGCCGGTCCCCGCCCTCGCCCTTCCGTCACTGGCGCCCGACCCTGACCTGTACGAGCGCATCACCCGCGCCATCAAGAACCCGCCACGGGTCGATCTGGAAACCGTGCAATGGCTGGAACGCTGTCTGGCCGAACACCGCCGCGTCGAGGACACCATCGGCAGCCGTCCGCTGCTACCACTCGTCCACGCTCAGCTGTCCACCGTGGCAGACCTCGCGAGAGGCGCCAGAGGACCGCTGGCGGACCGCGCGGTCGCCGTCCTCGCCCAGTACGCCCAGTTCATCGCATGGATGTGCCAGGACTCCCGTGACCATCCCGCCGCGCTGGCCTGGTACGACCGCTCCCACGCCTGGGCCCTCGAAGCCGGAGACGCCTGCCTCGCTTCAACCACCCTGAACATGCGCGCCCACCAGGCATGGAGCCTCGGCGACGCACACCGCTGCGTCCGCCTCGCCGAGGCCTCCCGCTGGCAGTACGGCCGGACAACGCACGGCGTGCGAGGCATGGCCGCCCAGATGGCCGGCAGGGGACACGCCCAGATGGGCGAGGCCAACCAGGCACGCACCAGACTCGCCGAAGCCGAAGACCTCATCAGAACCGCGGCCGAACACCCCGACGACGAACCGCCCTGGATGTACTTCTACGGCGAGGGCTGGTTCCTCATGCAGCGCGGCATGGCCGAACTGGAACTCGGCGACGGCCGCCGCGCCACCGACTACATCGAACGCGGGCTGTCGACCCTGCCCGAGTCTTACCGGCGCGATCGAGCATGGTTCGGGGCCTGCCTGGCGCGAGCCCACATCATGCAGGGCGATGCCGAGGCCGCAACCTCCATCGCCTTGAACGTGGCTCCGGATGCTGCGGCGGTCAACGCCTGCGCCGTGGCCGAGCTCCGACGTGCCGCGCACGAACTGGCGGAGGCAGGCGCGTCCGGAGGACAGGCGATCAGAGACTCGCTCCTCGCCAGATACGCCAGATAGCGGTTGTCCGGCAATGCGGCGCCTGCCAAGATCGCAGCAAGACCCGCCGCGAAGCCGCCGACAAACTCACCAAAGAAGATCAACAACCACCGGCAGAACGCTCCCCGCACCACCCAGGACCCGCCCGTAGCCGACTACATCACGCATTGACTGGACTACGTCGCCGTCCATACTGTCCGCACCGCCGCCCCGGCCCGCTACCGCACCTGCGTACGGCTCTACCTGATCCCCGCGCTCGGCGCCAAGAAGCTCAACCGGCTCACCGCCAATGAAGTCCACGTCTGGCTCGACCAACTCCGCGCCCCTGCCGCTGCTGCGCCCAGGGCATCGACGTCGCCCGCGACCTCGACGCGACCAACGAGCGGAACCGGCCCCGCTGCTGCACCCTCGGACGCTGCTGCCGGCAGTACCTGTTCCCGCTCACCATCGTCTACCTGCACGCCCCGCTCCGCTCGGCACTCCAGCACGCCGTCCGCGAAGACGACCTACCGCGTAACGTCGCCCGCAACGTCCAGGTCACCGCCGAACGTCGCCAGCCCATCGAGCCCCTCACTGCCACCGAAGCCCGCCACCTGCTGGAAGCCTCCCGCGACTCCCGGCTAAACGCCCTGGTCATGCTGGCCCTGCGCACCGGCCTGCGCCGCGGCGAACTACTCGGCCTGCGCTGGAGCGACGTGGACCTGACCGCGTATCGCCCGGCCGAGTTCATGCGTCGACGCCCTGACCGAACACCGTGAACGCCAAGAACACGAACGCCAGGCCATTGGAGCGGCATGGCCCGAGACCGGGCCCGTGTTCACCACCCGCCACAGCGGCATGATCAACCCGACCAACGTCTGCCGGGACTTCAAGGCGCTGCTCCAGCGCGCGGGCCTGCGCACGATCCGGTTTCACGACCTGAGGCATTCGTGTGCCTCGCTCCTGCTGGACCAGGGCGTGTACCTGGTGGTGATCAAGGAGCTACTCAGCCACGCCCACATCTCCATCACCGCCGACCCCTACACCCACGTCCGGCTCCGCCTCCAGCGCGACGCCCTCGAACGCATGGGAGACGCCCTCGTCGACCATCCCGAAACGTAGTCGCCAGAAAACGATCATGACTGCTGCAGCCGCCAACTTACTGTAGCCGTCAAACAAGGTCCGGCACCCTGAGCGAGAGCGTCACCAACCCTCGACAAGTCGCACCCAAGCAGGTCGGAAGGCACCTTTCTCGCAATCTCACATTCCGTTACCGAACTCGCTGCCGCTGATGAAACACTCAGGCCAGCCCTGTCTGCGGCCCGACAACCCCTACCGTCCGAATCCGGCATGCTGAAAAACGTTATTTGGTCAGGAGGACTCTTCAATAAGTTCAAGAGCCTCACTCAAGCCGCCTTCTGCGATAATTTTTCGCTCTCCAGCAGAGGCGACAACTTCACGCGCAAGTATTTCAGACACAACTGGACAAAATTCCGCCATCCCCCCCAACAGGAAAACAATTCCCCGAAATTCTTCTCCCGTAGCACCTGTCGCAGCATCTTCAATAAGCGGAAGCTTCCCTATTATCCTATTGCGACAATAGTCATCAATTTTTACCTCACTCCCGTCGATGAATACTGTACGACCATGCGATGCTCCCCTGAATATTGCATCGAGCAAGTACCACGCTTCAGCCGAAAGATCCCCCCTTCTTTCGAGTTCGGCAAGGATAACGTCCACGACTCCTGCGGCAGCAGAGTACAGGCTGCCTTGATTCACCACTTCGCAATACAGACTACCGTGAGCCGAACTGCGCTCCTGGGGCTGCTCGGAAAAGATCCCATCGATCAATCTGGGCATCATTTTTCCATCCCCTGTCAATGTGCCCAACTGTGACCAGTCCCACTCCACTAGCGCCCCCATGGACCATTCTCTTGAGCTGGAACGTTATCGGGAAACTGACTTTCGCTGAGCCGCCCTTGACACCTAGAGCAAACTTTTGCATCCAGGCGCCTGTTTGGCCACTGTGGATGACCGTATCGAATATCCGCGGGATCAGACCCTAAGCGAACCAGCGCATCACGAGCAATGTCTTCTGCACAAAAGTTACCCGCGTCCGACCGCTTCTTTCCTACGGCCCAACGCCCAGTTTTGCAGTCAACCGCACCTACGATCATTGCATATTTATTGATCTGACTCTTCGTCTTTCCGCCGTCGTGCCAACCACCTAGAACCGCATCACGTCGTCGATCTGCTTCGTCGAAGCATTCCTGGTCGCTGAGTCCTCCATCGTTGTGGACCAGGACGGCTTGGACGCCTGCTACCACATGGTAGGTGTGCAGGTCGTCGATGGTGAGGTTGTGGACACGACGGGTCGCGGTCCATTTCGCGATAGCCGTGATCTGCACATATGTGCCGGCTGACGTCTGTAGCCACATGCCGGGTTTCAACTGGTCGGCATGAAGCCATAGCCGGAGTGCGGGCACCCAGAACGGGTGGTTGTCGGTGGCGGTGATTGCTCCGGTCTGATTGCCCCGATCCCCATCGACGTCGATCGTGAGCTTGACGAGTCGTTTGGTGCCCTGACCCGTGATCAATGCGGTGACGGGTCTGGGTTCGGTGTGGTCAGTCACCGGGTCGGCGGCTATGACCTGGTCGCCGATCTTGATGCCTTCGATCGGCTTGGTGCTGCCGTCGGCCATGAGGACCTTGGTGCCAGGGACGAAGCTGTTGCCTAGGTCGCAGTCAAAGATGGGCGCCGTTGGTGGCGTGCCGTCAGAGTCAGGGTCTGTCTCGGTGGGCTCGACTGCGGCGACACCGTCTATGCAGGTGCCTGTGCCATACCGAGAGGAATCGCATTTGATGACGGGATCGCCATATTCGATTCCGTGATCACTCAGATTGTCTACGGATGAGTCATCGACAGTGATCGCGTCTTCGTTCGCGCACGGTTGACCAGCTGAACATGGCTTCGGGCAGACCCATTCGGGGCACGGCGGGTTGCAAACGCCCGTGCAGCCCCCGTCCGCCCCTCCCGTTTTTATTTTCTTGGGGTCATCTTTTTTCTTGCCACAATTTTTATTACACGTCTTAGTAGTGGGTGGCTTGGGACCGCAACTTGAAGTGCATCGATTCGGTGGTGCTACGCACCGAACCGTGCACTTACCAGGCTCTCTTACACACCGAACCGTGCATGGCCCTGATCGATCGGGGGTCTTCTTAGGCTGAACCATGGGCTCGCGGTGGCCATCGCCGTTAGGGTCCTGCTTCTTAGAGAAGGTGACGTGATAGTTTTTTGCTGGTTTAGAACCCTGTTTTGCCTTACTTCGCTGCTGTGCTTCAAAGGCTTTCTTTGCGGCGCTAGCCGCTGCTACTGCGGCTGCCGCCGCTGCTATGGCTGCCGCTGCTGCGGAGACCGCATTTGCCATTTTTTGGCCAGAGGTTACCCCTGTTCGTGCAGGAATTCTTTCCAGAGTCCCTACAGACGCTGCGCGGCCGCCGCTCAAGTTATCAGGCGGCGCGTGCCCGGATGGATCCAGGCCGGTAAGTGGGCTGCCATTTGCGTAGGTATAGCGATTGGCCTGGATAGAGGGGTCTGGGGGCAGGGTCCAGGTGTCGCGGGAGGCGAAGGTGGCGGTGCCGGGCTGGTACCAGCGGGCGTGCATGTTGGTTTTGCCGGTGTCGGGGTCGGTGTATTCGCTCTGGTAGCCGAGCCTCGACTGGGTACCGGTTTGGGCGGTGACCTCGCCGAAGGGGTTGTAGGCGGTGGTGCTGGACAGGGCTGTGCCGGAGAAGGTGCCGATCAGGTCGTCGTGGATGTCGGTCATCGCGCCAATGGCAGGGGCTGTGCCTTCTTGGACGCTGATGAGGCCGCCGGAGGGGTCGCGGCCGTACTTGGCTTGGACCGCGCCGTTCTGGTCGGTGATGGCGATGATGTCGTTGTCGAGTCCGGCGTAGGCGAAGCGTTGCTGAGCGCCGCCGGACTTTTGGCGGGTGGCCATGCGGTCGAAGGCGTCGTAGGTGTAGGCGGTGTCGCCGTCGTTGATGAGCCGGTCGAAGGCATCGAAGGTGAGGTTTCTGGTCGTACCGTTCTTGGTCTCGGTGGCCAGAGTGCCCCGCGGGGTGTAGGTGTAGTCTGTGCCGTCGCCGCTGGTCAGGCGGTTGCGCTGGTCATAGGTGTAGGTCTTGTTGCCGGCTTTGGTGCGGTTGCCTGACTTGTCCCATTCGTAAGCGGTGGTTGTGCCGTCGGGGCCGGTCCAGGAGGTGAGGCGGCCGGCGTGGTCGTAGCCGTAGGTGTTGTTCCCGGCCCCTGCCGTCCCTGCGGTGATCTTTGAGGTGAGGTTGTCGTCTTTGTCCCACCCATAAGTGATCTTGGCGAGTTGGCCGCCGGTGCTGTTCTTGAGGGTGTGGGTTTCGAGGCGGTCGGCGGCGTCGTACGTATAGACCTGGGTGTTGACGGGGTTGGTCGAGGTGATAGTGCTCAGCCGGTCGACCGTGTCGTAGGCGTAGGTGTTGGTGCGGCCGCTGACCGGGTCGGTGACCGTCTTGAGGTGGTTGTCGGCGTCCCAGGTGTAGGAAGTGGTGCCGGTCGCGTCGATGCGCTGGGTGGGGTTGCCGAGCGCATCGTAGGCGAACGAGCTCGCACCTGACGGTCCGGTGACCTTGGTGAGCAGGCTGCGGTCGTTGTATTCCAGGCTCTGGTCGCTGACCGTAGTGACGCGGTCGGCGAGGTCGTAGCCGTAGGTCTTGTCGCCGGCCACAATGCCGGCGCCCGAGCCGCTGACCTTGGTGACTCGGTTGAGCTGGTCGTACTGTCGGTCGAGGCGGACGCCGCCTGGCTGGATGAGGGCGGTCTCGTTGCCTGCTGCGTCGTAGGTGTGGGTCCAGGTGCGGTCGGCCAGGTCCGGGTGGGCGGTGGTGGCGGGCTCGGTCAGCGTCTCGATCAGGCCGAGGGTGTTGTAGCTGGTCCAGGTGGAGTTGCCGCGGCCGTCGGTCAGGCGGGTGCGGGCGCCGGTGGCGTCGTAGCCGAAGCTGGTGGTGATCGAGTCGGTGGCCGAGACGGGTTCGACGAGCTGGGTGAGCAGGTCGGTGGCGTCGAAGGTGCGCCGAGTGATGTGGCCCTCGCCGGAGGTGATCTGGGTGAGGTTGTCGGCGGCGTTGTAACCGAAACCCTGGGACTTGACCGTCGCGCCGGCTTTGCTCAGGTATTTGAGGCTGGTCAGGCGGCCGGCCAGGTCGTAGTCGGCGGTAATGGAGTTGTCGAGCGCGTTGGATCTCTTGGCGGGCCGGCCGGCCAAGTCATAGCTGTAGGTGGTGATGTGATTCAGCGGGTCCGTCTCGGTAAGGACCTGTCCAGCAGCGTTGACCTTGTAATTGGTGGTCTTGTTGCCGGGCAGGGTCACCTTGGTGGGCGCGCCGGCATCGTTGTACTCGAGCTTGGTGACGTAGGCAGCTGTGGCGGGTTTGCGTTCGATCGTGGTCTGGGTGACCTGGCGGCCGAGATCGTCGTAGGTGGCCTCGGTACGTGCCCCGGTCGGGTCGATCGCGGTCAGCATCTCGCCAAGCAGGTCGTACTCTCGAACCCATCGTCCGGCGGGCTGGCCCGGAGCGGATGGCGGGTCGGTAACACGGACGGGGTTGTCGAGCGCGTCGTATTCCAGGGTGGTGAGCTGGCCGCGCGGGTCAGTGGTCTTGATCACCCGACCGGCCGGGTCGTAGCCGTAGCTCGTCTGGGGAGTGAGCGTGCTGCCGCCGGGCGGCGTGTAGGGCGCGCCGGTCACTGAGGTCAGACGTCCGGCCCGATCGAAACCGGAGGTGGTGGTGCGGCCCTCCCCGTCGACGGCGTGGGTCTGGCGGCCAGCGCCGTCGTAGCCGAAGCGGGTGATGACGCGGCCCTGCTGGGCGGTGCCCGCCTTGTCGATCTGAGCGGGCGGCGTCTTTACTTCGACCAGTTGATTGGCGAGGTCGTAGCGCAGGTTGGTGGTGTAGGCGGTCGGGTCCGCACCCGACACGTTGCCCCGCCCGTCGGTCGTCTCGATCACCAGGCCACGATCATCGACCTTCCACGTGGTGGTCAGGTCCTGGCTGTCGTTCTTGACCGTGCGGCGAGTGAGGAGGTTCTCCCTGTTGTAGGCGAACTCGCTCGTTTCGATTCTGCTCGTGCCCGCGGCCGAGCGCTTGGCGGTGGTGATGTTGCCGTTGGCGTCGTACCCGTAGGTCGTCTTGCGGCCGAGTTGGGCCGGGTCGGGATCCTCCGGCGTCACCGGGTCGAGCGTCTCCGACGTCAGGCGGCTGGCCGCGTCGTAGACGTAGTCGGTACGAGTCGTCGTGCCGCCCAGCACTTGCTGCGTGAGATTGCCCGCGTTGTCGTAGGTGTCGTCCTCGATGACCACGTCCCTGGTCGCGGTCACGCCGTTCAGCATGGCGTCATGGGCGATCACCTGCTTCAGCAGGTCGTCCTCGTAGTACACGTAAGTGGTCTTGCGAAGCATCGCGTCCATCTGGCCGGCCAGCCGTCCGGCCGGGTCATAGGAGTACGACTCCAGGGTGATCTCTTTGGCTGGAATGGGCGCCACCGGACTGCCGGTCCAGTTCTTCAGCGTGCGCTTCTCCAGTTCGCCGCGTTTGGTGTAGGTGTAGCCGAAGATTGAGCCCAGTTCGTCGGTAACGGAGGTGCGGGCGCCTATTTCGTCCCAGGTTGTTCGGGTCACGCCGCCTTCCGGGTCGGTGACCGTCTCCTCGCGGCCGTGGCCGTCATAGGTATAGGAGGTGGTCCGGTCCGGGTCGCCGCCGGTCAGGTCCTTGTCGGTCTGGGACAGCACGTTGCCGTCCGGGTCGTAGGCATAGACCGTCTGCGCCGTGTGGGTGACGTCGGTGACCTCGTTCTTGACCCCCGCGCCGGTCTCGGTGGCCAGCCGACCCAGATCGTCATAGGTGTAGGTGGTCGTGACCCCGCCGGGCTGTGCCGCAGATACCTCGGTTCGGCTCTTCATCCGGCCCAGGACGTCGAAGGCGGAGTTGACGACCAATCCTTCTGGCTGAGTCTGCTGGGCGAGGTCGCCGGCGGCGGTGTAGCGGTTCGTGCCGGAGCTACCCCGAGCATCGGTCCACGATTTCACCAGCCCGGCCGGTGTCACTCCCCCACCGACTGCGGGCTCGCTGCCGTCGGTGTAGGCGATCACCGTCGAGCGGCCGCTGGGGAAGTCGGTCGTGGCCGGCGTTGTCTCCTTGGTTTGCTCGCCGTACTGGTTGTACTCGTAGCTGGTGGCGTAGGTGTTGTCGGTTGCACTGGACGAGCGCGCGTCGCGGGCCTTCAGCAGGTGGTCGTTGCGCGCGTCGAACTGGTCGTTCTTGTTGACATAGAACTCCGCGTAAGTGTCCTGGCAGCTGCTGTCTGTATGACATGTCGTGACGGACAGCGTGTTACCGCGGTCGTCGTTGTACCAGGTGGTGGCGTTGTAGTTCGGGTCCACCATGTCCGATAGGAAGCCGCCGGTGTCGTAGTCGTAACGAGTCGTCTTGCCGAGCTGGTCGGTCTTGGAGATCAGCCGATAGCCGCGCCAGACATCGTGGACGGCGGTCAGCTTCTCGTTCTTGGGGTCGGTGACCACGACTGTGGAGGTGCCTGCGGCCGGGTCGATGGTCGGCTCGGCCAGTTGCCAGGTGCCACCGTGCTGGTCGGTGTGGGTCTTGATCCGCTCGGTCGAGCTCTCGTAGATGTTGGCCGCCCAAACCCGCCCGGACGGCAACGTGATCTTGGCCAGCTCGTGCGGCGCCGCGACGCGCGCCGCGTAGTGACGTGCCACCTCGACCGACGACAGCGGCCGATCATAGACCGCCACTTCGTCGATGGATCCGGACAGGCCATCGCCGCCGATGTCCAGGTAATCCAGGCCCTCGGGGTCGGGGATGGTCGCGTTGAGCGTGCCGGCGATCTGCCCGTCCAGGTACAGCGTCTGCACATCGCCGCCGATGGTCAGGACGGCGTGATGCCATAGGCCATCCTTGACCGCGGCACCGCTCACGATCGGCGTGGAGGTCTCGTTGAAGGCAGCCGACAGTTTCCCGGCGCTCGTCACCTGCACCACCGGGTACGGGTCCGCGACCGCCGAACCGTCCGCGCCCAAAATCGAACCGTTGCCGGTTGTCTTGAACCAGGTCTCCACCGAGGCCCAGGTGCCCGTCCGAGGGATAAGGTAGGCGGGCAGGTTGATGTTGGGGATGTTCGAGGCGGTGATCTGGACGGCGGTGTCGGCGGTCCCCGCCAAAGCGCCAGGTTTGGCGAGCGTGTAGTCGGTGTTGTAGTGGCCGCCCTCGCCCATCCAACCGAGGTCCTTCGCCTCCGAGCCGGAGCTTTCGCCCAGCCGCCAATACCCCATCGGGTCGGAGTCCAGCACCGTACTGCGATACAGCGAACTCGCATTCAGCTGGTAGATGGTGCACGCCTGAGCCGGATCGCACACCTTCTCCAGCGCATCGCCGTTATAGGTGTACGCCCAGCTCAACGCCTTGCCATCCACCGGGTCCGTGGAAACCGTGGTGACGTGCGCACCGGTCCAGGAGAAAGTCAGCGATCGGCCTCCGGGCGCGGTTACCTTGGCCAGCTTGCCATCCGTCCCATAGGTCAGCTCCTGGTCGCGGCCCCGGCTGTCAGCCACCTTCAGCAAACGTCCGCCGACATCGAACAGATACGACGTCGACGCCTTGTCCATCAACCGCCAACTGCCGTCGGCGTTCTTGGCCAAAGTGGCGTACATGCCCGGCGGCGGCTGATACGTCCCATCGCTCTTCTTGGCGAAGCGGACCTGACGGCCATCGGGATAGGTGACCAGAACGGCCTCGCGCCCGCGCACATTTTCCGGCACGATCCGCATGTCCCAGCGAGTGGCCCAGCCCGCCCCGAAAGCGCCATCACGCCGCGGATCCATACTGTTGAACGAGCGCACCACCGACAACGGCGGCCCCGCCGTCGCCACCTGCGCATCGGTAAACGTCGTGGTGTAGTTGCCGGACTGCTGGTTGAACTCCTGCCCGTTGACACCCCGTACCGACAACTGCGAGGTGATCGTCGGTTGCCGCACACCCAACACGAAGGTGTACGTCGAGGAGTACGCGCTCAGCCCGCCGATAGTGGACGCGTCACTGACATTGACCCGCCACCAATACTGGCGGCCCCACGCCAACGTGCCCTCCGGCACAGTCCAGCTGCCGGACAGAGCGCAGCAGTCATCGTGGCGGGCACAACCCGACATCGATGGGTTGTCGCATATCTCGAAATGGAAGCCGATCGTGCCCCCTGACCACGTGGTGGCCTCGGCCGCCAAAGTGGGCTCCGTCGTCATCAACTGGATGCCATTGTCGGGAGACATCGACGTCACTGTGGGCGGCGGCGGCTTGGGGCAGTCTCCGATCAGCAACCAGCCCGTCGGTTCCTGCTCGGGCGGGTAGAAATTCAGGTTTGCCGGAATGTTCTGGATGGCTTTCCAGACGCGCCCGCCTGACGACACGTAGGTGCCATACGCCACATACACCGACCGCTGCCACGGCGAATATGAACCACACGGCGGAACAGCGGCCGCGACCCCTACCGGTGCAGCCCCACGCATCAATGACGGCGCCAGCGGACCGGCCTGCTTGGTGCGGAGGACCCCCTCCCGCACCTCCTTCGGCAACGCCTTCTTCGGGATCGCGATCTTCGCCTTCGGCGTACCCGGATCAACCTTCGCCTTCGTCGCATCGGCAGACACCAGCGACGGCAAACCGCCAGCAGTACCCAACATCTGCTTCGGCGTATCAGGCAAACTCCCGAAAACCGTAACCGCGTTCGCGACATCAGCGGCTACCGGCTGCGGCTGTAAAGCCAGAAGACCCGGAAGAGTCGCCGCCAAGGTCAAAAACACGAGGCCGAACCTGAAACGAGCAGAATGAGCCCATGCCAGCAAGCGGCGCATACGCCGTCACACTCCGAACCACGCGGGGCGCCCCAAAAAGCGCCAGACGAAGCCCCACCCCCACGACCCGAACCCGAAAGTCCCTAGTCGTGCGACTCGGAGCATGACTGCAAACGGACAAAGCGTAAGCTCGGCATAAATGGCACACAAGATCTATTTAAGTGATCAAATGTGACGGAGTGCGACTTACCGCTTCATTCATCCGGTTTTGCGGCAGCTTCCCGCAGCTGCGTCCTCCAAGTGCGTGGACCTTGCTGCGCGGCCGGCCATCCACATGGCGGACCGATTCCTGCTCAGGGCCGTACGTCTTCTATCCTTCGTATCCGACCCGATCGGAGGAGTAGATCCAGTGAACGCTCAGCGCGACTACGCCGAACTCGTCCAGCGTGGCCTTTCGCTCGACCTGACCCGGGGGAAGCCGTCGCCGCGACAGCTGGATCTCGCCAATGACCTGCTCAAACTGCCGACGTCCTACAAGGCGGCCGACGGCACCGACGGGCGTAACTACGGCAACCTGCAGGGGCTCAGCGAGCTGCGGGAGCTGTTCGGGCCGTTGCTGCAAGTGCCGGCCGAGCAGTTGGTCGTCGGCGGCAACTCCAGCCTTGCGGTGATGCACGACACGATCGTGCACGCGCTGCTCACCAAGGTGCCCGGGGCCGAGCGGCGGTGGGTGGAGGAGCCGGAGATCACGTTCCTGTGCCCGGTGCCGGGGTATGACCGGCATTTCACGATCTGTGAGCGGTTCGGGATCAAGATGGTGCCCGTGCCGATGAACGGCGAAGGGCCCGACATGGACGTCGTCGAGCGACTCGTCGCCGAGGACGCGAGTGTCAAGGGCATCTGGTGTGTGCCGAAGTACAGCAACCCGTCCGGCGCCACCTACAGCGACGAGACCGTGCGGCGGCTGGCCGCTATGTCCACGGCGGCGTCTGATTTCAGGATTTTCTGGGACAACGCCTATGCGGTCCACCACCTCACCGACACCCACGCCGAGCTGGCCGACCTGCTGGCCCTGTCCGCGGAGTACGGCAACGCCGACCGGGCCTTCGTGTTCGGGTCCACGTCCAAGGTGACCCTGGCGGGTAGCGGCGTGTCGTTCTTCGGGTCCTCGCCCGCGAACGTGAAGTGGTTCCTGGCCAACACCGCCAAGCAGTCCATCGGGCCCGACAAGCTCAACCAGCTCCGGCACGTCGAGTTCCTGAAGGACGCCGACGGGGTGGCCGCGCACATGCGCAAGCACGCCGAGCTGGTGTGGCCCAAGTTCGAGCTCGTCGACCGGGTGCTGGCCAAGGAGCTCGGCGACCTCGGCACCTGGACGAGCCCGCAGGGCGGCTACTTCATCAGCCTCGAGGTGTCGCATGCCGGTGAGGTCGTGGCCAGGGCCAAGGCGGCCGGGATCGCGCTGACCCCCGCCGGGGCCACCCACCCCTACGGTCAGGACCCCGACGACCGGACGATCCGGATCGCACCTACCTATCCCGATCTGGAGGAGCTGGAGCAGGCCATCGCCGGTCTGGCCATCTGCGTCCGCGCGGTGGCCGAAGAGCGCGCCTGATCCGCCAACGGGTGCACCTGATCCAACGGTTCCGACTCAGCCCGCGCGCCTGGTCCGACGGTTCGCGGGTCTGATTCCGCCGTTTCGACTCGGCCCGCGCGCCTGACACACCTGCGGCTTCCGGTACGGCCTGCCCGCCGTACCGGAAGTGCGGGGCTGGCTAGATGGTGCGGGTCTGAGTCTTGCGGAAGCCGAAGATGTACTCGCGGGTCTCGCTCGGGTGGAACGACACCCCGACGCCCGGCTCGAACACCACGTTGTCCCGCGGGCAGTAACACAACCTCTCCCACACGGTGAGCGCCTGCACCCGGGCCGGCGCCTCCGCCGTGTCCCGCTTGCGGGCCCCGTACGACCCCAGCACGAACAGCAGCCCGAACCCCCAGAACAACCCGGTCAGGCAGAACGGCGCGAGCAGCACCTCGGTCCAGTTCGCGTCCTTGCCCATCGCGATCACCAGCGCGGTCACCAGGTGGACCAGGGCGGCCACGCCGAGCAGGATGTAGCCCTGGTTCCTGGTCCACGCCGTGTAGTGGCGGCTGGGGAACGACAGCCAGACCGCCAGCTGCGTACGGCTCATGAGGTGTTTCGAGGCGCCCAGCGAGGCCGCCGTCGGCAGGTCCACGATGTCGCGCGTGGCGGCCATCCGGGCGCGGCCGATCCGGTACGTGGTGCCCGCCGCCACCACTCCAGGGACTGCGGATACCTGGTCAGACTGGCTGCATACCGGACACGTGACTTCCACCTGGGCAGTCTGGCCTTTAGCCGCTGTCGGCGCAAACCGTAAGGTTTCCCTTGTGAGACCCATTGATGCCTTGGTGAACGCCCTGCCTGAGGGCCGTGTCCTGACCGACCCCGACGTCATCGACTCCTATGCCCGCGACCGTACGTTCCTGGAGCCCGGCAAGCCGCTGGCCGCGGTGCTCGCCACGTCGCGTGACGATGTGGTGACGACGCTCAGGTGGGCGACCGAGCACCGGGTCCCGGTAGTGCCGCGCGGCGGGGGTACGGGGCTGGCCGGCGCCGCCACCGCCGGCGACGGGTCGGTGATCCTCTCCGTGGCCAGGATGACGGCGATCAAGGAGCTCTCCCCCGCCGACGAGATCGCCGTGGTCGAGCCCGGGGTGATCACCGCCGACCTCGACCGGGCGGCCAGGGAGCACGGGCTGATGTACGCGCCCGACCCGTCGTCGTACGAGATCTCCACGATCGGCGGCAACCTGGCCACCAACGCGGGCGGGCTGCGGTGCGTGAAGTACGGCGTGACCCGCGACTCCGCGCTCGGCCTGGAGGTGGTGCTGGCCGACGGCCGGATCCTCGAGACGGGCCGGCGCACGATGAAGGGCGTCACCGGGTACGACCTGACCGGCCTGTTCGTCGGCTCGGAAGGCACGCTCGGCGTGATCACCTCGGCGACGGTACGGCTGCGCAGGGCACCGGACAAGCCGCCGGCGACGTTCGCGGCGGAGTTCGGCTCGCTGCGCGAGGCGGGTGCGGCCGTGTCGGCGATCATGGCCGCCGGGTGCCAGCCGTCGCTGATGGAGCTGCTCGACCGGGCGACGCTGGAGGCCATCGACGACTATCGCAACATCGGCCTGGAAACGAGCACGATCGCCATGCTGATCGGCCAGTCCGACGCGTCGGACAGCGAGTCGGTCGTCAAGCGCATGGAGCAGCTGTGCGTCGACAACGGCGCGTCGTTCGTGGCGGTCTCCTCCAGCCCGCAGGAGACCGAGGAGCTGATCGGGCTGCGCAGGATGGCCTACGACGCCAAGGAGCGTATGGGCGCGTGCCTGGTCGAGGATGTGTGCGTGCCGCGTTCGGTGCTGCCCGACATGATCATGGCGATCGAGGCCGCCGCCGTACGGCACGATGTGAAAATCGCCACAGTCGCGCACGCCGGTGACGGCAACCTGCACCCGGTCTTCATCTTCGAGCACGGTACGGCCGAGCCGCCGCCCGAGGTGTGGGCCGCGGCGGACGAGGTGTTCAAGCACGCTCTGCGGCTTGGGGGAACGCTCACCGGCGAGCACGGTGTCGGCGTCCTCAAGCGGCGCTGGCTCGGCCTGGAGTTCGGACCGGTGGCGCAGGAGATGCAGCAGGGCATCAAGGCCGTCTTCGACCCGCTTGGCCTGCTCAATCCGGGTAAAGCGATCTGAGTTCACCAAGCCGTGACCTAGTCCGGCCAATGTGGACACGACCTGCCCCGAAACACTGACATTCTGCGTCAAAAGACGAAACATCTGACAGGTCCGGGCAACGCCCCAAGGGTCACGCTGGTAGCGTTCGCACCATCTGACGATTTGTTATACGTGGTCTTGGGGGTACGGCGTGAATCAGCACCAGCCGCTGGCGGCGGACGACCCGCGGCGGCTGGGGGCCTACGACCTCGTCGCCCGGCTTGGTGAGGGCGGCCAGGGAGTCGTGTACCTCGGCCAGAGTGACACCGGCGAGCAGGCGGCGGTAAAGCTGCTGCACAACGCGCTGGTGGCCGACGCTGACGCCAGGAGCAGATTCCTGCGCGAGGTCGCGGTGGCGCAGCGGGTGGCCAGGTTCTGTACGGCTCCGGTGCTGCACGCCGACCTTGAGGGCAGCCGGCCGTACATCGTGAGCGAGTACGTACCGGGGCCGTCCCTCCGGCAGTTGGTGATCAACGAGGGCCCGCGCCGGGGAGCGGCGCTGGAGCGGCTCGCGATCAGTACGGCGACCGCGCTGGCGGCCATCCACCGGGCCGGGATCCTGCACCGCGACTTCAAGCCCGCGAACGTCCTCATGGGGCCCGAGGGCCCCGTCGTGATCGACTTCGGCATCGCCCGAGCGCTGGACTCCCCCGGGGCGACGGCCACGGGCATGGCCATGGGGACGCCGTCGTACCTGGCGCCCGAGCAGCTCAGCGGGGCGGCCGTCTCCGAGGCGGCGGACGTGTTCGCCTGGGGCGTCACGATGGTGTTCGCGGCGACGGGCAAGCCCGCCTTCGGCGCCGACTCGATTCCCGTGGTGATGAACCGGATCCTGAACGAGGAGCCGGAGCTCGGCGAGATGGAGGGGGCGCTCGGGCAGCTCGTGGCAGCGTGCCTGTCCAAGGACCCGTCGCAGCGGCCCAGCGCGGACCAGCTGATCGTGCACCTCACGGGACAGCCGGCGCCGCCCGCGGCCGTGGACCCGCTGACCACGGGCCCGAACCGCCAGGGCACCGGCCCTCAGCCTGACATTCAGACGGGCGCCGTCATGGGCGCCCCGGCAGGTACGGGGCCACAGCCGGGCGCGAACCCGCAGGACTCCTACCCCGGCCCCTGGATGCGGCCCGGCGCCGCCTCCCAGACGGGTCCGACCGGCCAGACCGGTCAGACCGGTCAGACCGGTCACTTCGGCCTTCCCGGCGCGACCAAGGGCGGCGCCCCGGCTCCCATGGCGGCGGCAGGTCCCTCGGCCGGTTCACCCGGCATGCCCCAGGGCAGCCCCCCGAGCGGCCAGAACATGCCGCACGGCAGCGCGCCGGCCGCCCCCGGGATGCCCGTCGGCGGCCAGGGAGCACCCGGCGGTCCGACGCGGCAGGACCCAATGGCCCAGGGAGCAGGCGCTCCCGGCCAGCCCATGGGCGGCGTACCGGGACAGCCCATGGGCGGCGTACCGGGACAGAGCGGCGCTCCGGGCTTCGGCGCAGGAGGCCCTGGCAGCCCGGCATATGGCCCTGGCGGCCCTCACAGCCCTCACGGCCCTGGCGGTCGCGGCCCCGGCGCGGGCGGGCCGGGGCAGGGGCCGCAGGCGGCTGACGCCGGGTCGGCGAAGCAGCGCCGTACCCTGACCTTCGCTCTGACCGGCGCCGCCGCGGCGGCCCTGCTGGTCGTGGGCGGCGCAGTGATCGTGCAGGCCAACAGCGGCGGCATCCAGAAGGTGGTCGCCGTCGGCAACACCTCCGAGGCCACCCCCACCGATGGCTCCGGGGGCGGACAGCCCGTCGAGCCGCCCCTGACGGAGGACAGCCCGGTCGTCTCGCAGCCGGTCCCGACGCTGAGCGAGCCCGAACCCACCAAGAGCAAGACCAAGGAGCAGGTGATCCAGGACCCGAGCAGCCAGGTCCCGGTCACCGTCCCCACTGTCCCGCAGACGTCGAAGCCTACGACGCACAAGCCGGAGTCGGATCCCAGGCCCACCAAGACCAAGCGCACCGACATGGTGGACCCGGACCCCGATCCCAAGACCTCGCCTACTGAGGACAACACGGACGACCCGAACCCCCAGCCGAGCACCAAGCCGACGACCAAGCCGACCGTGAAGCCGACCGTGAAGCCAACGGTGAAGCCGACCGTCGCGCCCAAGCCGAACACCTTCAACGCCGCGGCGGTGTGCGGCTCCGGCTTCAAGGTGATCGACAGCCACGGGCTGGGCAGCTTCGCGACGATCTACCTGCTGTACGGCAACGGCAAGAACTGCGTCGTGACGATGTCCAAGCTGGTGTATCCCGGCAAGGTCTCGATGAACGCCACCCTCCAGGTACAGAACGGCGGCAGCGGCAGCAACCCGGGCAAGTTCACCGCCTATGCGGGCCCGGTGCGAGTGGCGGCCGTCAAGAAGTGCGTGATCTGGGGCGGCTCGTGGGGCACCACGTCCTGGAAGTCCGGCTGGAGCCACTGCACCTGAGATAGCGAGGCCCACAAGCCCTCCGCGACGGAAAGGATCGTCGTGGAGGGCTTTTCGCGTGCCGGACAAGCGGGTTACCCTAGTTGACGTGATCGTCAAGTCCGAGCTGACCGCCCGAGGACGGCGTACGAGGGACGCGCTCGTTCGGGCGGGCCGGGAGGCATTCGACGAGCACGGCTACGAGGCGGTGCGCATCGACGACGTGTGCGCCCGCGCCGGAGTCTCCCACGGCACCTTCTACACCTACTTCGACGCCAAGGACGCCTTGTTCCGCGAGGTGGCGGCGGCGGTGGTCGGGGAGATGTTCACGGCGAGCGTCGTGGGTCCCGGCGTGCCCGGCGACCCGTACGCGCGCATCGAGGCGGCCAACCGGCTCTACCTACGGGCCTGGGCGGCCAACTCGCGGCTGGTCCGGATGCTCGAACAGGCCGCCACCGCCGAGGAGGGCCTGCGTGGCCTGCTGCTGGAGCTGCGCGAGGTGTTCGTCCGGCGCGGTGCCGAGGGGCTGCGCCGGCTGCAGGAGCAGGGGCTGGCCGACCCGGCCCTCGATCCGCGGCTGACGGCCGTCATGCTGGGCGGGATGGTGGAGCACTTCGCCCACGTCTGGCTTGACCTGGGCGAGCGGGCCGACGAGCGGACGGCGGTGGAGCTGCTCACCAAGCTCTGGGCCAGGGCCATCGGGTTGACATCGGCGTCAAGTTGGCAACAGGAGGGCGTGTGATCCGAAGCAGGCTCGATCCCAGCGGCGCCGACCATCAGGAGCGGCGCGCGGCGATGCTGGGCAAGCTGGAAGAGCTCGACGCCGAGCAGGCCAAGGCGGTCGCGGGCGGCGGCGACAAATACGTGGAGCGGCACCGGAAACGGGGCAAGCTGCTGGCCCGCGAGCGGATCGAGCTGCTCATCGATCCCGACTCCCCCTTCCTGGAGCTGTCGCCGCTGGCCGCGTGGGGCAGCGAGTTCCCGGTGGGCGCCAGCATGGTCACCGGGATCGGGGTGATCGAGGGCGTCGAGTGCGTGATCACCGCGAACGATCCCACGGTCAGAGGCGGCGCATCGAACCCGTGGACGCTCAAGAAGTCGCTCAGATCCGCCGACATCGCGCTCCAGAATCGCCTGCCGTACGTCAATCTGGTGGAGAGCGGTGGCGCGGACCTGCCGACGCAGAAGGAGATCTTCATCCCGGGTGGGCGGATATTTCGGGACCTGACGCGGCTGTCGGCGGCGGGGATCCCGACGATCGCGCTCGTGTTCGGCAACTCCACAGCCGGAGGCGCCTATGTGCCCGGAATGAGCGACTACGTGGTGATGGTGAAGGAGCGGGCCAAGGTGTTCCTCGGCGGGCCGCCGCTGGTCAAGATGGCGACCGGCGAGGAGTCCGACGACGAGTCCCTCGGCGGGGCCGACATGCACGCGCGCACCAGCGGCCTGGCCGACTACCTGGCCCTCGACGAGCACGACGCGCTGCGGATCGGGCGGCAGATCATCCGGTCGCTCGACTGGCGCAAGCTCGGCACGCGGCCTCAGGCCGTACAAGAGCCCCGATATCCGGCCGAAGAGCTCCTCGGGATCGTGCCGCAGGACCTGAAGGTGCCGTTCGATCCGCGCGAGGTGATCGCGCGGATCGTGGACGGCAGCGAGTTCGAGGAGTTCAAGCCGCTGTACGGGGCCTCTCTGGTGACGGGGTGGGCGCGGCTGCACGGCTATCCGGTCGGGATCCTGGCCAACGCGCGTGGCGTGCTGTTCAGTGAGGAATCGCAGAAGGCGACCCAGTTCATCCAGCTCGCGAACCAGTCGCGCACTCCGTTGCTGTTCCTCCAGAACACGACCGGTTACATGGTCGGCAAGGACTACGAGCAGGGCGGCATCATCAAGCACGGCGCGATGATGATCAACGCGGTGTCCAACTCGACGGTGCCGCACCTCACCGTGGTGATGGGCGCCTCCTACGGCGCCGGAAACTACGGGATGTGCGGCCGGGCCTACGATCCGCGGTTCCTGTTCGCGTGGCCGAGTGCGAAGTCGGCGGTGATGGGGCCCGCGCAGCTCGCCGGGGTGCTGTCGATCGTCGGGCGGGCCTCGGCCGAGGCGCGCGGTCAGGTGTACGACGAGGAGGGCGACGCGGCCATGCGGGCGATGGTGGAGGCGCAGATCGAGGCGGAGTCACTGCCGTTCTTCCTGTCGGGGCGGCTTTATGACGACGGGGTGATCGACCCGCGCGACACCAGGACCGTGCTGGGGCTGTGCCTGTCGGCGATCAACAGTGCCGCGGTGCCCGAGGCGGCGGGATTCGGGGTGTTCCGGCCGTGATCACTCGTCTGCTCGTCGCGAACCGGGGCGAGATCGCCCGGCGCGTCTTCCGTACCTGCCGCTCGCTCGGCATCGAGACCGTGGCCGTCTTCTCCGACGCCGACGCCGGGGCGCCGCACGTGGCCGAGGCCGACTACGCGGTACGGCTGCCCGGCGCCAAGCCCGCGGAGACCTATCTGGACATCGAGCGGATCGTGGCGGCCTGCCAGGCGGCGGGCGCCGACGCCGTGCACCCGGGATATGGGTTCCTGTCGGAGAACGCGGACTTCGCCCAGGCTGTACTGGATGCCGGGCTGATGTGGGTGGGTCCGTCGCCGCAGTCGATCGCGGCCATGGGGTCGAAGATCGAGGCCAAGCGGCTGATGGGCGAGGCCGGGGTGCCGGTGCTGCCGTCACTGACGGCGGCCGTGACGGAGTTCCCAGTGACAGCGTTCCCCGTGCTGGTGAAAGCGTCGGCCGGTGGTGGCGGGCGGGGTATGCGGGTGGTGCGCGACCCCGCCGAACTGGAACGGGAGATCGCGTCGGCGCGGCGCGAGTCCGAGGCGGCGTTCGGCGACGGGACCGTGTTCGTCGAGCCGCTGCTCGAAGGGGCCAGGCACATAGAGGTACAGATCCTGGCCGACCGGCACGGCACCGTGTGGGCGCTCGGCGAGCGGGAGTGCAGCATCCAGCGGCGGCACCAGAAGGTCGTGGAGGAATGCCCCTCCCCCGGCATCACTCAGCGGGTCAGGGACGAGCTCTGCGAGGCGGCGGTCAGGGCGGCCAACGCCATCGGATACGTCGGGGCCGGGACCGTGGAGTTTCTGGTCAAGGGCGATCAGGTGGCCTTCCTGGAGATGAACACCCGGCTCCAGGTCGAGCACCCGGTCACCGAGCTGGTCTACGGGGTGGACCTGGTACGGCTGCAGATCGAGGTGGCCGAAGGGCTGGCGCTGCCGGGCTCCCCGCCGCCGCCTCAGGGGCATGCGGTCGAAGTGCGGCTGTACGCGGAGGACGGGGACTATCTTCCGCAGACCGGGGTCTTGCGACGGTTCGAGGTGCCTGGGGACGTACGGGTTGATTCGGGAGTCGAGGCCGGGTTGGTCGTCTCCGCTCATTACGACGCGATGCTCGCCAAAGTGATCGCTCATGGCTCGTCCCGGGATGAGGCGGTACGGAAGCTGACGACGGCGCTGCGACACGCTCAGATCCACGGGCTCACCACGAACAGGGATTTACTGCTCAGCGTCCTGAAAAATCGTGACTTCAGGGCCGGGGACACGCACACCGGGTTCCTTGACGGACACGAACCCGGTCTGAGACACCTCGATGAGCTGGCCGTGCTGGCCGCCGCCCTGGCCCAGGCCGCCGCCAACCGGGCCGCCGCGCCGGTCCTGCGCAGCCTGCCCTCCGGCTGGCGCAACGTCCGGTCGCAGCCCTCGCGCGCCGTCTTCGAAGAGGCCGAAGTCGTCTACAAGCCGCTTCCCGACGGAATCGAGCTGGTCCATGCGGACCCGTCCAGAATCGTCCTGGAACGCGGCGGCGTACGGCACACCTTCGACATCGCCCACTACGACGGTAAGGTCTGCGTCGACTCCCCCAGCGGTTCCGTCGAGCTGACGCCCGCTCCCCGGCTGCCCGAACCCGTCGAGCAGGTCGCGCCCGGCTCACTCCTCGCTCCCATGCCGGGTAGCGTGCTGCGGGTCGATGTCGAGCCGGGTGACCGCGTGTCGAAGGGCCAGGCGGTGCTGGTGCTGGAGGCGATGAAGATGGAGCATCAGATCGCCGCGCCCGCCGACGGCGTCGTCTCCGGCGTACACGTCGAAAAGGGACAGCAGGTCGAGGCGGGCGCCGTGCTGGCGATCATCCGGGAAGGGGACTCATGACGAGCCTGGTCCACAAGGAGCTGGCCGGCGGAATCGCGACGATCACGCTGGACTCGCCGGCCAACAGGAACGCGCTGTCCGTACGGCTGCTCGGCGACCTGGAACGCCGGCTGAACTGGGCGCTGACCGAGCCGGAGGTCCGGGTGATCGTGCTGACCGGCGCGGGCCCGGTGTTCTGCTCGGGCGCCGACCTCAAGGAGCAGCGCGTCGAGCCCGCTTCCGGGGTCGGCGACGCGCCGGTGACGGCGTCGTTCCCGGAGATCCTCTCGTTGATCTGGGAGAGCCCGAAGCCGGTCATCTGCCGCCTGAACGGCACCGCCCGCGCGGGCGGGCTCGGCCTGGTGGCCGCGTGCGACTTCGCGATCGCGCCGGTGACGGCCTCCTTCGCGTTCACGGAGGTACGGCTCGGCGTCGTGCCCGCGATGATCTCCGTACCGGTCCTGCGCAGGCTCGATCCCCGGGCGGCGGCCGAGTACTTCCTGACCGGCGAGGTGTTCGACGCGGCCAGGGCGGTGGAGATCGGGCTGCTGACGCGGGCCGTACCCGCCGAGGAGCTCGACGCGACCGTGCGGCACTACGCCGGGATGCTGCTCAAGGGCGGCCCCGAGGCGCTGGCCATCACGAAACGGCTGGTCAGGGAGCTGCCACAGGTGTCGTTCGAGGAGGGGCTGCGGCAGATGACCGCGCTGTCCGCCCAGCGCTTCACCTCCGAGGAGGGTCAGGAAGGCATCGCGGCCTTCATGGGCAAGCGCCCCGCCAAATGGGTTCCTTCTTCATGACACTGCGCATCGCGAACTGCAGCGGCTTCTACGGTGACCGGCTGTCGGCCGCGCGGGAGATGGTCGAGGGCGGGCCGATCGACGTGCTCACGGGCGACTGGCTGGCGGAGCTGACGATGCTCATCCTGGCCGGCAACCGCCTCAAGGGCCGCCCCGGCTACGCGCCGACGTTCCTGAAGCAGCTCGAAGAGGTCCTCGGCACCTGCCTCGACAAAGGCATAAAAATCGTGACCAACGCCGGCGGGCTGGACCCGGCCGGGTGCGCCGCCGCCGTACACGAACTCGCCGCCCGCCTCGGCCTCTCCCCCAGGGTCGCCCACGTCACCGGCGACGACCTCACCGGCCGCGACCTGGACCTGACCAACGCCGACACCGGCGAGCAGCTCGCCGCGACGCCCCTGACCGCCAACGCCTACCTGGGCGGCCGCCCGATCGCGGCGGCCCTGTCGGCCGGCGCCGACGTCGTGGTGACCGGCCGCGTCACGGATGCCGCTCTGGTGACGGGCCCCGGCATCTGGCGGTACGGCTGGCAGCCCGACGACCTCGACCCGCTGGCGGGCTCGGTGGTCGCGGGACACATCATCGAATGCGGCTGCCAGGCCACGGGCGGCAACTATGCGTTCTTCCAGGACGTACCGGATCTGGCGCACTGCGGCTTCCCCATCGCCGAGCTGCACGCCGACGGCTCCTCCGTGATCACCAAGCACCCGGGGACCGGCGGCCTGGTCTCGATCGGCACGGTGACCGGCCAACTCGTCTACGAGATCGCCGGCCCCCGCTACCTCGGGCCCGACGTGGTGGCCCGCTTCGACACCATCACGCTGTCGGACGACGGCCCCGACCGGGTCCGCGTCTCCGGCGTACGCGGCGAGCCGCCGCCCGGCACGCTCAAGGTCGCGGTCAACTACCTGGCCGGATACCGCAACACGATGACGCTGGTCCTGACGGGCCTGGATATCGAGGCCAAGGCCCGCGCGGCGGAGGAGGCGATCTGGGCCAGGGTGCCGAAGGAGTCGTTCGACGAGGTGGACGTCACGCTCGCGGACGGGGGGCTGCTGCGGATCACGGTCATGGACGCCGACCAGCGCCGGGCCGGCCGCGCCTTCTCCTCGGCTGTGGTGGAGACGGGGCTGGCCAGTTACCCCGGCTTCTACGGTCTCGCCCCGCCAGGCAACGCGTCGCCGTATGGGGTGTACTGGCCGGTGCTGGTACCGGCTACGGAGGTGCGGGCCCGGGTCTTTCTGGACGGCGAGGAGGTGCCGACAGTCACGGACCGCGATGGAACCACCGTCTCATCATCTCCGCGACCACGGCGGGCCGATGACGCACGGCAGTCCCCGGCACGGGTTTCGGGCGCCCAGCCAACGGTCCGCACCCCGCTGGGCCGCCTGGCGGGCGCCCGCTCGGGCGACAAGGGCGGCAACGCCAACCTGGGGGTCTGGGTCGACACGGCGGAGCGGTACGACTGGCTGGCGGCGTACCTGACGACGGACCGCCTCAAGGAGCTGCTCCCCGACCTGGCGGCCCACCGGATCACCCGCTACGAGCTCCCGAACCTCCACGCGCTCAACTTCATCGTCCACGGCCTGCTGGGCAGGGGCGTGGCGGCCAGTCCTCGTATGGATCCCCAGGCCAAGGCCCTTGGCGAGCAGCTACGCGCCCAGCCGGTCGACGTGTGCGCGAGGTTGCTGCCCTGAGAGCGGAATCCACTTGCCCCATCACGTTCCGTAGCCATATGGTTGCGCTGGGATGACTATGCGGAGTCGCTAACTAGGCGACGGAGATCGTCATGGGTAAGCACGAAGGCGACCCCAAGAAGTACAAGCCGTACATTGCCCCCAAGGCCAAGGACGAAGACACCTTGTGCGGCGGAAACGGCAAGCACAGCGGCGGAAAGGGCGACAACAAGGACAACAAAGACAACGGGGACAAGAAGTGAACGCCCCCGGCCGAATCGAGCGGATGCTCGACGAGATCATGGCCGTTTCCCCACGCAGCAAGTGGGTGCTCAGCGCGCTGCGAGCCGTTCCCCGTCACCTGTTCATCCCGTCGATCGCGCAGGCGTTCGTCGGGCTGGAGGAGCGTGAGAGCGTCATCGACCGCGACGCCGACCCCGATACCTGGTGGGAGGTGGTCTACTCCGACAGTGTGCTCGTCACCCAGATCGATGACGGTGCCACCGAGATCCAGCTCGGCGCCAGAGGCTCCACCTCGTCCAATTCCGCGCCCAGCACCGTAGCCGACCTGCTCCAATGGCTGGACCCCGAACCCGGCCATCGGGTGCTCGAGGTGGGCACCGGCACCGGCTGGACCGCCGCTCTGCTCTCTCACGTGGCCGGCGCGACCAACGTCACCTCGATCGAGATCGACAGGGCTAACGCCGAGCAGGCGGCCAAGAACCTCGTCGCCGCCGGAGTACAACCGCATCTTCTCGTCGGCGATGGCGCGTACGGCTTCCCCGGCCACGCCCCCTTCGATCGGGTGCATGTCACGTGCGGCATCCACACCGTGCCCTACGCCTGGATAGCACAGTCCCGGCCCGGCGCGGTGATCGTCGCCCCATACTGTCCCGGCTTCGGCCTCAACAATGCGCTGCGGCTCGTGGTCAGGCCGGACGGCACGGCGATCGGCCGCTTCCCCGGCTTCGCCTCGTACATGATGATGCGCTCCCAGCGGAGCACCGACATCGGCGACTTCGACCCCGACCAGGCGCAACTGTCCACCACCAGGATCGACCCGCGCACCCTCGCCTACGCCCCGGCCGGAGCCGACCTGGCGATCTCGACGCTGACCGGCCTGCAATCTCGCACCTATCGCGAGGCTGACTTCTATCGCATGTGGGTCATCGGCGACAGCGACCGGTGGGCGGCGGCGACCTGGGAGCCGAAGCGGGACGTCTACGAGGTCTTCCAGATCGGCGACCGGGACGTCTGGCAGGAGGCCGTGGACGCCTACTACCGGTGGGTGAGCTGGGGCGAGCCCGACCGTGACCGGTTCGGCATGACGGTCACCCCCGAGGGCCAGCACATCTGGCTGGACACGCCGGAGCGTGTCATCAGCCGATAGGTCGTACGTGAGCCTCCTGGGCGCGCCAGCCCAGGAGGCCCGCGCCCAGGAGACCCGCGTGGACGCCGAGGGCCGAAACGCGCAGGGCCGGTGGACGGCGGAAGGTGAGCAGGGCCGCCAGCCGGTCGCGGAGGGGCGCGATCAGAGTGTCGCCCGCCAGCGAGAGGCCGCCGCCGATGACGACCAGGGCCGGGTCGAGCAGCAGCGTGTACGTGGCCAGGGCCAGGGCCAGCGCCTCCACCGCCTCGTTCCAGACCGCCACGGCCTGGGCGTCGCCCCTCAGCACCCGGGTGACCACGTCGGCGGCGGAGTCCTCGCCGCAGCGGGCCGCGATGGCCGAGGCCGAGGCGTACGCCGCCAGGCAGCCGCGCTGGCCACAGGCACAGGGGAGGCCGTCGGGCCGTACCGGGATGTGGCCGATCTGGCCGGCCCAGCCGGCGGCTCCGCCGTACAGGCTGCCGGACAGGACCACCGCGCCCGCGATGCCGGTGCCGATGGGGAGGTACAGCACGTCTCCCGATCCGCCGCCGCACGCCAGTTCGGCCTCCCCCGCCGAGCGGACATCGTGGCCGAGCACGACCGGCAGGTCGACCTCTGTGAACGCCTCGACGGGCACGTCACGCCAGCCGATCGCGGCGGAGAACACCGCGTGCGTCGCCGTCACCAGCCCCGGCACGGCCAGCCCCACGGCGACGGGCTCCAGACCGCCAGATGTGCAGCGGCGGGAGAGGTCCGTGACGAAGGCCGAGATGGCGGCGATCACCCGTTCGGGGCCCTCGGCGCGCGGCGTGGCCCGGCGCTCCACGTACAGCGGAGTCCCGTCGCGGCCGACGAGGCCGCCCTTCAGCGTCGTCCCACCCACATCGACCGCCACCACGCATTCCACACGCCTAGTAAATCGTTTGAACGAGCGGCCGGGGACCGGGAAGGCTGTGCGGCATGAACCCGCGCCTGCTGTCCCAAGCCGACCTCGACGCCTGCACCCGGCTGGCCCAGGACCGCGAGTGGCCGCCCGAGCGGCACAAGTGGGGGCTGCTGTTCGAGGTCGGCGAGGTGTACGGGATCGACGCGCCCGACGGCGACGGCCTCGCCGCGACGAACATCCTGACCCGCTACGGCCACGACCACGCCGTGATCAGCATGGTCCTCACCGCCTCCCGATACGGCAGGCAGGGATTGGCCGGCAAGTTGATGGAGCACGTGCTGCGGCAGGCGGGAGACCGCGTCGTCTGGCTGCACGCGACCGAGAACGGGCGCCCGCTGTACGAGCGGCTCGGCTTCCGTACCGTCGGCAGGGTCGCCGCGCATACCGGTGTCTTCCAGGGCGAGCGTTCCGGCCGGACCCGGCCCGCCACGCAGGAGGATCTCGGCGCGATCCTGGCGCTGGACGCGGAGGTGTTCGGCACGGACAGGTCGGCGCTGCTGCGCCGCATGTTCGGGTTCGGGGAGCAGGTGCGGGTCACCGAGGGCGGGTTCGGGCAGGCGTGGCGCAACGACGGCAACGTGGTCATCGGCCCTGTCGTGGCGCGAGACCAGGCGACCGCCGAGGCGCTGATCGGCGACCTGGCTCTGGACGTGGGCGGCGTCGTGCGACTGGACCTCGATCTGGCCAAGGACGACCTGGTTAAGTGGGTGGGTGAGCATGGCATCGGCAACCCGTGGCCGGTCTCGCTCATGGTGCTGGGCGGCGAGCTTCCTGGCGATCGGGCCCGCCAGTTCCTGCCGTACATGCAGGCGCTCGGTTGACCGGCCGAACGTGCCTCTCATAAGGTACTAGAACTTCATTCTACTGAAGGGCGGCGATGACCTCCACCCACATCGACGTCGGCGCCATCGACTTCGGCGCGCTCGGCGCCTGGATGGACACCCAGGGCCTGCCCGGCGGCGACATCGGCGACGCCGTCCCGGTCCTCGGCGGCACGCAGAACGTCATGGTCCGCTTCCAACGCGGCGGCACCCCGTACATCCTGCGCAGACCTCCCCTGCACGCGCGGCAGCAGAGCAACGAGGTGCTGCGCCGGGAGGCGCGGGTGCTCGCGGTGCTGCGCGACACCTCGGTGCCCGCGCCGAGGCTGGTGGCCGCGCAGACGGCGGACGAGCCGGTCTACTACCTGATGGAGCCGGTCGACGGCTTCAACCCGTCGACCGGACTGCCCGAGCCGCACGCCTCCGACCCGGCGATCCGGCACCGGATGGGGTTGGAGGCGGCGGGCGCGCTGGCAGAGCTGGGACGCGTCGATCCCGCCGCGCTGCCCGGCTTCGGCCGGCCTGAGGGGTTCCTCGAACGGCAGGTGCCGCGCTGGCTCAAGGAGCTCGACTCCTACGGCCGGCTCGACGGCTACCCCGGGCCCGACATCCCGCGTCTCGCCCAGACGGCCGAGTGGCTGGAGCGGCACCGGCCCGCGACGTTCACGCCGGGGGTCATGCACGGCGACTACCACTTCGCGAACCTGATGTTCGCTCACGACGGCCCCCGGGTGGCGGCGATCGTCGACTGGGAGATGTGCACCATCGGCGATCCGCTGCTCGACCTGGGCTGGCTGCTGGCCACCTGGCCGTCGAACAACGAACACGTCCCGGGCCTGCCACCGCCGGGAGAGCTCGTCGCCTACTACGCGGCGCTGTCCGAGCGCGACCTGTCGGCCATCGGCTGGTACGCCGTGCTGGCCTGCTTCAAGCTGGGCATCGTGCTGGAGGGCACCCATGCCAGGGCCTGCGCCGGCCAGGCTCCCAAGGACATCGGGGATCGGCTGCACGCCACCACGCTGGCCCTGTTCGCGAGGGCTCAGGAGTTCATGGCTGGCCTCTAAATTCCGATTTTTCCCAAAACGATCATTTATGTCCTCCCGAGCCATACAATTGCGCGCAATTGCAGTTGATACTCGGGGAAGGATAGACATGCGGATGCGGTTCCTCGGCTCCACATCGGAGGCGGGCGCCTGCCCCACCCTGTACGAGACCGATCGGGGCACGATCGTCGTTCAGGGCCTCGAACTCACCGACAAAGAAGCCCTCGCGGACCTCCGCGACATCCTCGATGGCGAGACGGCAGTGGAGGTACCCCGCGAGCTCATTACCGAAATAGCCCGCCGGGTCCTGGCCGAAACTCCGGTAACCGCTTTCCCGAGCAGGGACGGGACACCCCCCGCGACCGATTGATCACAATTGCAGACCGGGTCTGGCATGATCCACGCAAACCGGTCTAGCCTCATGCGGTGACGTCGTTTCAGCAGGCGCGCGTCGACCTCGGCAGCCAGCTACGCCAGTTGCGCGAGGCCGCCCACCTTTCGGGCAAAGATCTGGCCGAGAGGCTCCGGTGGCAGCCGTCGAAGGTGTCACGCCTGGAGAACGCCCGGCAGACCGCCACAGAGGACGACGTGGTCGTCTGGGCGGCTGCCGTACAGGCGTCTTCGGAGACGGCCGACGACCTGATCCGGCAGTCCATCGCGCTGCTGGAGCGGCACGACGACTGGAAGCAGCGGCACCGCAGCGGCCTGGCCGCGCTCCAGGAGGACATCCGCGACCTGGAGGCCCGCACCAAGCTCTTCCGGGTGTTCGAGCCGGCGATCGTCATCGGGCTGCTGCAGACCTCCGAGTACGCCAGGCACGTCTTCCGCAAGGTCAAGCGCCTCTACAGCGCCGCCGACCAGATCGACGCGGCCGTTCGCGTACGGATGCAGCGTCAGGAGATCCTCTATGACCGGAGCCGCACGTTCAGGTTCGTCGTGACGGAGTCGGCGCTGCGCACCCGGATCGCGCCGCTCGACGTCATGCACGGCCAGCTCGACCGGCTGCTGGCGGTGAGCACGCTGCCGAACGTGGAGTTCGGGGTCATCCCGTTCGACACCGAGATCCCCTCGTCGCCGATCAACGGGTTCTGGATCTACAACGAGGCCATGATCGGCCTGGCCACCATGACGAAAGACCTGGTGCTGCGCGACCCCGACGACATCGCCTTCTACGTGCGGGCCTTCGAGGACTACGCGAAGTGCGCGGAGTTCGACGAGGCGGGCCGGGACGTCATCATCGGCATTCTTAACGACTACCGCAAACAATCCTCACATTAACCATCGCAATTGCTTGCCTCCCACCACAAGATCGTGCAATTCTGTCGCGAGAACGTTGCGGAGGTGATGCATGATGCTTGACACCGCGCTCAGCCTCGAGCGGTTTGCTTGGTACGCGAGACGACACGCCGACCTGGCGATTCTGAACCTCGCGCTTTCCAGCGACCCCGCTTACGTGTCCGTGCGTAATCGCTTCTCCGCCAACCTCGCCGAAACCGTCACCCTTTCCGAGGGTGGGAGTTTCCTCACCTCGTGGGGCTATCGGCTCGGCACGACGGATGACGTCGAGGGCGCGGCCGCCCGGCTGGCCTTCCTCCTGGCCGCGTTGCCCGCGTAGCTCCTTTTTTAGGCCTGTCGGGAAAGCGCCTTCCCTACTCGAACGACGAAGGCTCGATCCCGGCCTCTCTGGCCGCCGCCGTGTGCGCGTGATCCAGCAGGCGGGAGCGGGTCAGGACCGCCGGGTGGAGCGTGTAGCGGATGACCAGGCCGTCCAGCATGGCGTCGATGCGTTCGGCGGAGGCCGCCGGGTCTTCGCAGCTGAACTCGCCCGACTCCGTACCGTCCGCGAGGACCTGAGTGAGGGCCCCCAGCCACGCCGACTCGAGCTCCAGCATGATCTCGCTGACCGCCGACTCGCGCAGGGCGGTGTTCCAGGCGTCGATCCACAGCAGCCAGCTCTGGTCGGAACGGGACTCCGGGATGTAATAGCGGAGAACCCGGTCCAGGCGCTCGACCGCGGTGCCGGGGCCGGCCGCCAGCTCCCCCAGGCGGGCGCCCTCGATGTCGAGGGTGGCCCGCAGCATGGCGGTGATCAGCTCGTCCTTGGTGGCGAAGTGATAGTGGATGAGGCCGCCGCTGACGTTCACCGACTTGGCGATGTCGGCGATCCGGGTGTGGGCCAGGCCGCGCTCCAGGACCACCTTGCGGGTGGCCTCCAGGAGCTCGGCCCTGCGCTGGTCTGCCTGTTCGGCCCGGTTCGTACTCCGCACCGGGTCAGCCTATCCGCCCTCAGCTGGCCCTTAGCAGCCTGACTTGTAGAGGACCTTCTGGATCTCGGGGGTGTTCAGGTTCTGCTTGGTGACGATCGTGGCGTCGGTCGGGATCGAGGCGGTGACCGGCTGGCCCTTCACCGCGGCGACGGCCTGCTCTACGCCCTTGGCGCCGATCTCGCCGGGCAGCTGGGCGATCAGGGCGGACACGACGCCGTCCTGGAGCTGCTTGACCTGTGCGGGACCGGCGTCGAAGCCGACCATCTTCACCTTGTCCAGCTTGCCCGCCTGCTGGAGCGCGCTGCCCGCGCCGGTGGCGGAGTTGAGGTTCGTGGCGAAGATCCCGGCCAGGTCCGGGTCCTTGGCCAGCGCGGCGTTGACGATCTTGGAGGCTTCGCTGACGTCGTTGTGCGAGTACTGGACGCCGAGATAGGAGATCCCCGGGTGGCTCGCCTTGATCTCCTCCTCGAACCCCTTGATCCGGGCGTCCACCGAGCTGACGCCCGGGTCGGTGGAGATGACCAGCGCCTTGCCCTTGTCGCCGATCTGCTCGGCCAGCGCCTTCGCGGCGGCGGCGCCGCCCTTGACGTTGTCGGTACTGATCCGGGACAGGCCGATGCTCGGGTCCTCCACCACCGTGTCCACCAGGATGATCTTGATGTCCTGCTGCTTGGCCTGGGTGAGCGGCGCGATCAGCGCCTTCACGTCGGTCGGGGCGATCAGCATGGCGTTGGGCTTGCTGGCGATCACGGAATTGACGATCGGCGTCTGCAGCGTCGGGTCGAACTTCTGCGGCCCCTGTACGTCGAGCTGCACGCCCAGCTCCTTGGCCTTGGCCTTGGCGCCGCAGGCCATGGTCTCGTAGAACTCCTCGCCGGCCAGGCCTTGGATGAGCGTTATCTTGGTGGGCCCGCTCTGGGTCGCCGTCCCTCCACCGCCACAGGCCGCGACGGTGAGCAACAGCGTCGCGAGTGCCAGAGCCTTACGCATGCCTGTCTCCTTACTGGTCGCGCCTGCCGCGCTGCCACTGGTCGACATAGACGGCGGCGACGAGCACGGCGCCCACCACCACCTGCTGCCAGAACGGCCGCACCCCGAGAATCTGGAACCCGTTCTGCAGCACCACCGGGATGAACACCCCGATGACGGTCCCGACCACGGTCCCCACGCCGCCGAACAGCGACGTGCCGCCGATCACCACGGCCGCGATGGCCTGCAGGTTGTCGGTGGAGTGGGCGGAGACGCCGGTGATCCCGTACTTGGCGAGCGACAAGTACCCGGCCAGGCCCGCCAGCAACCCCGCCAGGCCGTACACCTTGATCAAATGCCTGTTCACGGCCACGCCACCGCGGCGGGCCGCCTTGGCGTTGGAGCCGATCGCGTACGTGTGACGGCCGAACCGGGTGCGTGTCAGCGTGACGCCGAGCACGGCGGTGATCGCCGCGCAGATCCACGCGATCAGCGGCACGCCGAGCCAGCGCGCCAGCCCCAGGCCGAGGTTGAGGTCGCTGGGCGCGCGCAGATCCACGCCGCCCGTCAGCAGCAGCGCGCCGCCGAGCGACATGCCCAGCGTGCCGAGCGTCACGATCAGCGCCGGAATGCGGCCCTTGGCGATCAGGAAGCCGTTCAGCAGGCCCCAGGTCAGACCGGTCAGTACGGCGGTCGCGGCGCCGAGCAGGAGTGAGCCGGTGGCGTCCATGAGCTTGGTGGCCGCGACCGCGCTGAACACCAGCACTCCGCCGACGGACAGGTCGATGCCCGCGGTGATGATCACGTAGGTCATGCCGGTGGCGAGGAGGAGCAGGATGGCGGCGTCGCTGACGAGGTTGAGAAGGTTGAAGGAGGTGGCGAAGCTGGCTGGGCGCAGGATGGAGAAGATGATCAGGAGGGCGGCTAGGACGGCGGCGATCCAGACGACTTGGCGGTCGCGCAGGCGGGTCTTCTCGGGGGCGCTCGTTTCGGGCGGCGATTCGATTACGCTCACTTGGGAATCTCCGATTGCTCGGCGACCTGGCCTTCGGCTTGCTCGATTGCCTGACCAGCGGCTTGTTCGATCGCGCCCGTCATGGCGCCGACCAGATCCTCCATCGAGACCCGCGCCGTCTCGAACCTGGCCACCCGCCGCCCCAGCCGCAGCACCTCGACCCGGTCGGACACCGCCTTGACGTCCTGCATGTTGTGACTGACCAGCACCACCGCCACCCCGGTGTCCCGCACCCTGCGGATGAGATCGAGCACCTTCTGCGTCTGCACGACCCCGAGCGCGGCGGTCGGCTCGTCCATGAACACCACCCTGCGCGCCCACGTCACCGCCCGCGCGACCGCGACCCCCTGCCGCTGCCCGCCCGACAACGTGGAAACCGGCGCGCTCTGCGACTTGAGCCGCACCCCGAGCGTTTCACATGCCTCTCTGGTACGAGCCCGCATGGCCGCGTTGTCGAGCAGTCCGAGCCGACCGAGCAGACCTTTTTGCAGTAGTTCCCTGCCGAGGAAGAAATTGGCCGCCGGACTCAGATCGGCACACAGCGCGAGATCCTGATAGACCGTCTCAATCCCGGCTTCCCTGGCGTCCTCCACCGACCCGAACTCCACCGGCTCGCCATCCACGATGATCTCACCGGCGTCCGGTCCTTCGGAGCCCGAAATGATGTTGACCAGCGTCGACTTCCCGGCGCCGTTGTCGCCGATCAACGCCACGACCTCGCCGGGAAGCAGCGCGAAGTCCGCGCCGCGCAGCGCCTCCACGTGGCCGTAACTCTTGACGATCCCCCGGGCTTCCAGCAGCGGTGCGGACATAGAACTATCAAGTGCCGCGTATGACATCGTTGTCAACCCCGATCTTCACACGGCTTGGTATGGCCGTACGAAGCGCCCCGAACTCGTGGACGCTTACGCTGTTCGGGACTTGGCGTCACGAAGGACCCGGACGTGTACCGTACGTCCCCCTTCCCGCACGCGGCCGGGCGGGGCGATGACGAGCGGCCTTCGAGAAGATCATCACCCGGGCGCTCATCTCCCAGCTCCGTCTGCCAGGATGCGAGCTGTCCGATCTATTCGATCTAGAAGAAGGAGGGAGTCTTGACATGGCAGTGACCAACACCGGCATACAGCGATTACTCGCGGACTCGGGAGAGCAACGCGGCTGGGTGTCACCCAGAACGGACCTGGTCACCGCGCTGCTCGGGGTCTGGTTCGGCATCGGGCTGATGATCGACGCGTGGGCGCACTCGAACCTGACGCAGCTGGAGACGTTCTTCACGCCTTGGCACGCGGCGTTCTATTCGGGGTTCGCCGTGGTGTCCGGCTGGATCATCTGGCAGGTATGGCGCAACGTCCAGACCGGCCGCCAGGGGGTCGCGGCGGTGCCCACGGGCTACCTGGCCGGGCTGCTCGCGATTCCCGGGTTCGCCGTCTTCGGGCTCGCGGACATGATGTGGCACACCTTCCTCGGCATCGAGACCACCCTCAACATCCTGTTCAGCCCTTCGCATCTCGGGCTGATCGTGACGATGCTCCTCATCATCACCACACCGCTCCGCTCCCTGTGGAACGCCCCCGGCCTGGGCCCGAGCCCTTCGCTGGGCCGGATGCTCCCGGCGCTGATCGGGCTCGCGTTCGCCACCACGCTGGTGTCGCTGTTCCTGGGGTACGCCGACGCCCTGCAGTGGAGCCCGGAGGGCATCGTCAGGGCCTTCTCCGACATGGAGGGCCAGGGCGCCGACCGGCTGGCCGCCGGCATGGTCATCAGCAACGTCGTCACGCTCGCCCCCGTACTGCTGCTGGCGCGTCGCTGGCGCCTGCCGTTCGGCAGCGTGACCATCCTGCACGCTGTGGGCATCTTGATGTCGGGCGCGCAGACCGCGTTCGGGAATCTGGCGGTGCTGCTGACGTTCGTGGCCGCGGGCCTCGTGAGCGACCTGCTGATCCTCTGGCTGAAGCCCTCGGGCGAGCGACGGGGCGCTTACTGGGCGTTCGCCGGGTTGTCGGGCTTCCTCACCTGGTCGCTGTACATGGGGGCCGCGTCGGTGGCGGGCGGCGGGCTGCCCGCCGTCACCGAGCTGTGGACCGGCGCGCCGGTCGTGGCCGGACTGGTCGGGCTCGCGCTCGGGGCGCTGTTCCTGCCCAACGCGGTCACCGCCGAGCCTGTTCGGCCCAGCACGGCGGACGCGGAGCCGGTTCCGCCGAGCGCGGCCGACGCCGAGCCGGTTCCGCCCAGCGCGGTCACTGCCACGTCGGTTCAGCCCAGTGCGGTCGACCCTGAGCCGGTTTCGCCCAGCGCGGCCGACGCCGACCGGGCATGATCCGAGTCCTCCGGGTCCTCTGTCTGGCCGCCGTCCTGATGCTGGCCGGCGCCGCTCCAGCCGCCGCGCACAATGTCACGGTCGGAGCGGATCTGCGAATCGCCCAGACGATCGCGGGCACGGAGGTCACCGTCGTCATCAAAGGGACGAAGCGGGTGCCCGGGCCTTTGCAGATCGGTGTCATCGCCTTCCAGCCGGTGACCGACCTGCCGGTTGCCCTGGAGCTGCGCTCGGTCGCGGACAGCCGTACGGTGACGGGCGTGGCGCGGGCCGCGTACGAACCTCAGTACACGCAGCTCAAGGTAGACCAGACCGGCCCGCACGAGCTCACGCTGCGGGCCGGGAACGAGACCGCCGTGGTGCCATTCCGCGTCCTGGTGGACCGCGGGTCGCCGATAGAGCTACTGATCTACGGCGGCCTGCTCGTGGCGGCCCTGCTGATGATCGGCGGCCTGCTCACCGGAGCACTGGCCCGCCGCAATCAGGCGATGCTGCTGACGGGCGGCGCCGCGATCGGTTTGACGGTCGCCGCCATGGTCGTCATCTTCGAGCCACTACTCCCTGCTTCCCCACCCGATGGCGCCCCACCAACGGTGGCGGCGACGGCGGGCGCGACTGTGGGGGCGGCGGCGACCGGCGGGCGCCCGTTCGTGCAGGGCCGGGTGGCGACGCTCCCGGCCCGCCCGGCCTCCGGAGAGGAGTTCACGATGCGGCTCGACCTCGTCGACGGCTCCACCGGCAGGCCGGTGGACGACCTCGTCCTGCACCATGACGCCCTCGCCCATGTGATCGTGACGAGCGAGGACGGTCGCTACTTCCGCCACGTACACCCCCTGCGCACGGCACCGGGCCGGCTGGAGGTCAAGATGCGCGCCGACCGGCCGGGGCGGTATCTGGCGTACGCCGAGTTGGAGCGCGAGGACTCCAGCGGGCAACTCATCACCGGCGAGTTCAGCGTTAACGCTGACGCCGCTTCTGTTGAGGCGGAGACACCTGTTGAGGCCGTCACGCCGCTCCTGCAGCCCGCCGATCCGGTCGCTGGCCGCCCAACGACGATCGAACTCAACACGTCCGGCACCCCACGCCCCTGGTTGGGCATGACCGGCCACTTGATCGTCCGCAGCCAGGACGGCACCTTCCTCGGCCACGTACACGAGATGGGTACGCCTGGCCCCCGGCTCCGGTTCACCTTCAGCTTCCCGTCGCCGGGCCGCTACCTCGCCTGGGTCCAGTACGCGACCGGCGACCACATCGTGACCGCGCCTTTCACCATCAACGTCACGGCATCGGGAGCCTCACAGTGAAGCGGGCTGCGGTGGCCGTCGCCGTCCTCGCGGTGGCAGTGGTGACGTTCCTCATCATAGGAAGAAACTCGGCCCCCGACCCGCTCCAGGTGACCGCCAGGGGAACGCATTACGCGGCCACCGTCTCGATCGAACGACCGACCACGGGACGCGTCGTCGTGGATGTGCGGCTGACTTCAGGTGACGCGAACAGCGCGGCCTTGTCCGCGGTGATGCCCACCATGGGTCACGCCATGCCGGAGATCACCGCCCAGGAGCCGGAACCCGGCCACTTCGTCGCCGAGGGCGAGTTCTTCCCGATGACCGGCGTCTGGGAGCTCTCGATCCGACTGAATGGGGCCGCAGGTGAGGAGGTGCTGACCGTGAACGCGCCAATCACCGGCTGATCGGAGCGTGATCGGTCAGCATGGCCGAGGCCCAGGTAGACGGTCTCGATCCCCGCCCGTCTGGCCTCCTTGACGGACTCAAACGCGATCGGCTTGCCATCCACGACGATCTCGCCCGGTAGCGCGTTATGAGCGCATGGACTGCTCTTCATGGGCACGGCCGTACCGATATGTCCCACGGGTGTGAAGAGCTCGGAGGCAACGAAGTCGCCGCCACCGACCCGTGCCGTTCACCCCTACGGGCCTCTGCCACCGGACTCTTACGTAGATTTTGGTGGCGGAGATGCGGGTTGAAGACTGCGGCTGAACCAGATGGCTTTCCCTATGCCGCAAGGGACCGGTTCGTACTGCCATTCGTCCGTGAGAGCAGCCACGATCGACAGGCCGCGGCCATGGTCTGAGTCGTGTCGGACCATGAGACAGCGAGGTCGTCCGGCACCCTGGTCATAGACGCGCCCAGTCAACGCCTCGGCGGTTAGGCCCAAGTACAGCCTGATCGGAGGGGCGCCGTGGATCAACGCGTTGGTGACCAACTCGCTGATGACCAGAGTGATGTCGTCGATCAGGTGGTGCAGATTCCACGAGGTGAGGGTGTCGCGGACCAGATCGCGCGCCTGCCCGATTACGAGTGGATCATCAGGCAGGTCCCAGTGCAGGTCCTGCCCGACTTGCACGGTGCTCGCCATCAGGCCGCCCGGCGACCACGTCGGCGGATGGTAGAGGTACTTGGGCGCAACATCTGGCTTGCGGAAACACCTGTGGAAGCGCTTGAGGAAGCTGAGTGTGAAGGCCATGGACACGTACCGTTCAGTATCGGTGCCTGTGAATGAGTGCGCTGGGAGCCCCCACCAGGCATGTGGACATCACGGGGCGGCATCCGCGCGCCCAACGACGGGGTCTGCCAGCGTCTATGGGCGAGGTATGCGGGTCCGCGCCCCATCGCCCTGCCAGTGGCGGGTAGCAACTCGGCCAAGGGACGGCTGCCCAGCTCTTGGTAGTGAGCGGCGAGCCGCTCCGCCGCGGTCGGCACGGTGGCGGCGTACGTCCAAAGCGGCGTGGGGCGCCCACGGGTGTCGGGAACGAGCCACCAGAGCCATGTCCCGTCGGTGTAGACCAACAGGCCGATGTAGATCGAGATGATGACCTGCCCGTCTCGTAGTGGCAGGGCGAACGCAGGGATGTTGTGCTGCCGAGCAAGGGTCTGGATGAGCTCGGCGGCACGCTCCTGCGCGAGCGAGGAGGTCGGCTGCGTGCCCACAGGTTGGGCGGTGGGCTTGTGGGCGTTCACGTTCTTGCCTCGCTCTCCGACTGGGTTGACCCCTACCAGAATGACGATCGCGAACAGAGAGTGACTGAGAAATCACCCCACAGTCACACCACGCTCTTTGTAGGCTCGCTGTGTAGCAGTCCCAACACCGAGAGTTATTATGGGAGGTCCATGTCCAGATCAGTGGAGATCGACCCGGACGAGAGCCCCCGGGCCGCGTTCGCCTACCTACTTCGGCGGCTCCGCACCTCGGGCGGGCTGACACAACGCGACTTGGCCGACCGGCTCGGCTACTCCGAAAGCCAGATCGGCATGGTCGAGCAGGGCCGGCGCCGCCCGACGCAGCATCTCGCCGACCTCCTCGATACCGAGTTCGGCATTGAGGAATTCGGTCAGCTGTACGTGCGTACGACCTGGGCGGGTAGCCCCGAGCATTTCCGCGCGTGGCTTGACGAAGAGCAGGAGGCGACAGCGCTGCGTAGCTGGGAGCCGATGCTGGTAACCGGGCTCCTGCAGACCGAGGCGTACGCCCGCGCACTGTTCGCCGCCGAGCCCGGGATCACTCCCCAGGAGGTGGGCGAACGCGCCGAAGCCCGCATGCAACGTCAGAGGGTCTTGACGAGGGACAAACCGCCGACGATCACCGCCATCATGGACGAAGGCGTCCTGCGCAGACCGGTCGGGGGCGTTGAGGTGATGCGCAACCAACTCGCCCACATCCTGGAGCTGGCGCAGCATCGCCAGATCTCCGTACAGGTCGTGCCGTACAACGCCGGGGCATACGCGGGGCTGCTCGGCGGGCTGATCATCGCCGAGCGACACGGGACACCATCGACGGTGTACGTGGAGTCGCAACCACACGGCCGAGCGTATGAGGATCGGGCCATTATCTCCGGCGTTCTGCGGCGTTACGATTACGTCCGCTCAGAGGCCTATCCGCACCATCTATCGTTGAACATCATCAAGGACGTGATGACGCATGGCCCACAATGACGCCCCCGACCTTCAGCACGCCGAATGGCGAAAGAGCAGCCACAGCGGTGGGGACGGCGGCAACTGTGTAGAGGTCGCCACCAACCTGCCAGGGCTGATCGCAGTCCGTAACTCCCGGCACCGCTCCGACCAACCGTTGATCTTCACCCCATCGGAGTGGACCGCCTTCCTCGCAGGCGTCAACGACGGAGAATTCGACATCGCCTGATCGAACGCCCTAGGCGGGCGGGGAACCTGGGCTACAGGTTCCCCGCCCGCCCGCTCCGTCCCCTGGTTCGCGTGCGGAAAGAGAGATAGAGCTTAAAAATCACTCTTGAGGCTTGTCCGCCTGCGAGCCGTCACGGTTCCGTCCAGGCAGGAGGCGCCGGTGATGAAGTCGGCGACCCGTTGCCTGCCGTACGGTGACAGCTTGTAGAGCGACACTCCGTTTGAGCACGTAGGTGACGTACGGCGTCATAGCCGTTGTCCATGATCTTGGGTGTGGTTGTTCCCGTTATCGCCGTTCGTGCCCGGCGACACCTTGAGCACGGAGACGAAGAACGGCTCTTTCCGGATGGTTTTGCCCAGCCGCCGGAAAGAGCCGCGCCGTGCAGAGTTGCGACTGCGATGCTCACCGTAGGCACCTGTCCCGAGCGGGTCGAGTCTGCGCTGGTCTCCGGCGTGTTGACCTGTCCCGGATGCTCTGCGGCCGTGGAGCCATGGCGCGCGCTACGGCGCCTGGCGTGCGGGCCCGGTTGATTCTGCGACCCCGGCGGGCGCGATGCCGTGCGTGCCGCCACGCACATGTTGCTCCCGGCGAACGTGCTGGTGCGCCGGGCTGATGAGTTCACGGTGTCCGGCGAGGTACTCGGCCGGGCCGCGGCGGGTCAGGGATATGGGCGGATCGCCACCGCGATGGGCCGGTCGGCGTGGACGGTGCGTTCCTGGGTGCGGCGGGTCGGCGGCCGGGCCGGTCAGCTGCGGTCAGGGCTGGCTGAATGGATCGTCGCGCTGGATCCCGACCGCCCGTGATGACGGCGGCGCCGAACGTATGGGGTGAGGCGGTGGTGGCGGTTGCCGCGATGCACCGGGCCGCGCTGGGGCGGTGGCCGGAGCTGGTGGACAAGGCTTTAGATAGAGCCTCATAAAATCCGCCAAGGATTGAACGGAGGCCAATACCTTTCATCCGGAGAAATCAGAACAACGTGATTGCTTGGCTATCCCGATACACTCATCCAATCCTCGCATGGCGGCAGCTTGTCTCTCGACCGCCGCTTGCGGTGCTGATTGCCCCTTATCTAGCTATTTGATTGACCACATACTCTTGACGGTGGTTTCACTGCGGCCAATGGTGTTCCCCACAAAATCAAATGGAGATAGGCATTCTCCGACTCTTCACCGGGCGCCAGCGGTTGGCCACTCCACAGGCGATGCAACAGCTGATCATATAGCGGTAAGCAGTGCGTGTATCAGTCAGAGCACGTATGGCGCCACCCCCTCATTATCCCACAGCTGCTACGATGATAGCCATTTCGCGAAACTATCTACACAGCATAGAAAATGGTTCACTTACCAATTTTCTTGGCAATATAATCATCAACAAGCCTCACATAATCGAAAAACGAGCCCACCGGAACACTTGCATAATCTCCCCCTCCCACATAGCGGCGAACAATCAAGTCGACGACGAAACTCTTATAGCGCAGCCTCGCTCCCCATTGCCCGCATGTGTTTATGGGGATTCTCAATTGGGCGCTTGAAACACAGAACACGTTTGAGTCATCTGCCTGAACTCCCCGAAGGTCTTCTACAATCGTAGCTTTTAGCCCATCGACGAGATGGAAGTTTTCCCCATAAGGACGCTCAACGAAATACGACCGCGCCTGATCCGGGTTAGGGAATTCATAGACCACTTGAGATAACGAAGCACTACGTCCTGCCCCTTCGCGATTCCAGGAACGTATTCGATAATTCTTCGCTCCCATAAATTCGACCAGAGATTCCTTGCGCACGTCTGCCAACCGGTTCCGTAACTGCAGCCGCTCCGTAAGGCTTGCAGGAATTTCTGATTCGCCGATTAGAATGGCATCAATAGAAACATTCTCCACTTTGACACCGTCAGGCACTGGAGCGGATCTGCCGATTGCTGCGCAGCTGGACACTGACAGAATAACGAGCACGACACCAAGAAGCCGGTGCGTGGAAGCCTTCACTATAGACCTCCTAATCTCTATACTGGCCCAGGTTTCGATCCCTGAGCATTACAATTAGTCCATCCATGCTTATAAAGAGGTCATAGACGCCGTTCTGGCGAGCCGAGTTAATATCACCATGGTCGAATCGAGTATACATGGCCCATCCAAGCATCTCCGACGCCCTATCACCTGCATCTTCGACCGTTCTGCTCCTGATTGCATACACCTTAGGGGCAGTCGCGGTGGCCTTTTTATTGAAACCAAGAGCCGCCATAATAAAGCCGTAGTGTATATTAGAGAAGACGTCGTAGAACAGCTCGCCACCCTTGCAGTCCTTTTGGATGCAAATGTAGCCACCATTTCGCAACGGTCCGTCGCCCAACTGAAGATGCTTTCGTAGGTATTGCTTGTGATCCCACCTTCCATTCGTCTTGAACAGACCTAGCATTTCATTTAGCGCCCTAGCATATGCTTTCTTGCTTCCACTATGCAAGTCTTTATTTATATTTGCAAAGCTTTGGCTATCCAAATTGGTGGACATTTCATAACTTATAAACAGCAGCGCAGTATAGAAGTCATGATGGAGATCCTTGGCCCAAGCCGGCCTATTGCGGACCTGCTTATCGATCCACTTCACGCAGCCATTGGATCCTGGATCGGTGCCACAGTATTTTAGATATTGCTTTTTGCACTTGTCAGAGAATCCCAAATTGCCACTGGCACAATCATTCGGCGAGGATGAGGGGCCCGCCTTGCCGCCGCCCTGCGGAGCCGAGGAGCCCATCTTATATGTCGCCCACATAAGCATCAATGATGCTTCATCCAACCCATCATTGACAGCTTGGATAAATTTCTTAATGAAGCTACGCTTCTCTCTCCACAAACCCTTCGGCGCCTCCATTCCGTTAGGAAGAAGATTTTGCCTTCGCATTTCTTCTTCGGTCATAACAGTGAGACCACCGAGCACAACCTCACCTGCGCTGATGCAAGCCATGCAATCACCGGTTTCGTAGTCGTCTCGGACGGGCCCGTAGGGTGTGCCTGCGACTCCTGAGACCGCCGACCAAGCGTAGGTGTCGGCAACGGTTTGTGTGTTGTAGACGGGGTTGTAGGCGCCCCAGCTGTCCATCTGGGTGGTGTAGTGGCCAGTGGGGTCGGTGCCGGTGAGGGGGGAGGCGTTGGCGTAGGTGTAGCGGTTGGCCTGGACCGATGGATTCGGATTCAGCGTCGCGGTGTCGCGGCTGGTGAAGTTGCCGGTGCCGGGCTGGTACCAGCGGGCGTGCATGTTGACCTTGCCGGTGTCCGGGTCGGTGTATTCGCTCTGGTAGCCGAGGGTGGTCTTGACGCCGGTTTGGGCAGTGACGGTGCCGAACGGGTCGTACGCGGTGGTGGTGGCCAGCGCGCTGGTGCTGTAGGTGGCGACCAAGTCGCCGTGCAGGTCGGTCAGCGTGGCCAGGGCGGGGTTGGTGCCCTCTTGCTGACCGAGGAGCGCGCCTCCTGCGTTGCGACCGTACTTGGCCTGGACAGCGCCCCCGCTGTCAGTGATGGTGGCCAGGTCGTTACTCAGTCCTGCGTAGGCGAAATTCTGCTTGGCCGCCCCCTTGATACGCGAGCTGACGCGGTCGAGGGCGTCGTAGCTGTAGAGGCTGTCGCCATCGGCGATCAGCCGGTCAAAGGCGTCGAAGGTGAGCTGGGTGGTAACGCCAGCCTTGGTCTGGGTGGCCAGGGTGCCGCGCGGAGTGTAGGTGTAGTCGGTGCCGTCGCCGTTGGTCAGCCGGTTGCGTTCGTCGTAGGTGTAGGTCTTGTCGCCGGCTTTGGTGCGGTTTCCGGCCTTGTCCCACTCGTACGCGGTGGTGGCGTCGCCGGGTGCGGTCCAGGAGGTTAAGCGTCCGGCGTGGTCGTAGCCGTAGGTGTTGGTGCCCGCCCCGGCCAATCCAGCGGTGGTCTTGGTGGTGAGGTTGTCGTCCTTGTCCCACCCGTAGGTGATCTTCGCGAGCTGGGTGCCGGTGCTGGTGCCCTTACGCAGGGTCTGGGTTTCTGGCCGGTTCAGCTTGTCGTAGGTGAAGATCTGGGTGTCGACGGTGGTGGTGCCGACGGTGGCTGTCAGCGAGGCCAGGTTGTTCTTGTCGTAGCCGTAGGTGATCTTCCGGCCGGTGACCGGGTCGGTGGCGGTGGCCGGGCGGTTGTTCTTGTCCCAGGTGAAGGTGGCCGTCCCAGCCGCATCGACACGTTGGAGGGGATTGCCGAGCTCGTCGTAGCTATAGCCGGTCTGCTGAGTGGCGCCACGCTTGATGGACAAGGGCAGGCTGCGGTCGTTGTAATCGACGCCCAGGTCGCCTATCGCCGTCCGCCGACCGGCCAGGTCGTAGCCGAAGGTGCGCTCAGCGCTGGCCGCTCCTCCCCCGGCGCCTGCCTCCTTGGTGAGGCGGCCCAGGTGGTCGAAGGTGCGGTCGATGCGTACTCCGCCCGGCTGTAGTTCCGCGGCTGGGTTGCCTGCCTGGTCGTAGATGGCGGTCCAGGTACGGTCGGCGGCGTTCGGGTGGGCGGTGGTGGCGGGTTCGGTGACCGTTTCGGCCAGGGCGAGGGTGTTGTAGGTGGTCCAGGTGGTGTTGCCGCGGCCGTCGGTCAGGCGGGTGCGGGCGCCAGTGGCGTCGTAGCCGAAGCTGGTGGTGATCGAGTCGGTGGCGGAGATCGGCTCGATCAGTGAGGTGACGCGGTTGAGCGCGTCGAAAGTCTGCTTGGTGGTGTGGCCTTCGCCGGAGGTGGCGCTGATCTGGTTACCGGCCGGGTCGTAGCCGGCGCTGGTGGTGCGCACCACGGCATTGGGCGTAGTCGGGTCCAGGTCCTGTGCACCGGTCTGGCGGCCGGCCAGGTCGTATTCGGCGGTGGTGACGTTGCCGTTCGCGTCGGTGGTCTTGACCAGGCGGCCGGCCAGGTCGTAGTCCAGGGTGGTCTTGTTGGTCATCGGGTCGGTCTGGGTCTTGACCGAGCCGTCGGCGTTGACCGTGTAGTTGGTGGTCTTGCTGTTCGGCCCGGGCGCGACCGTCTTGATCAGGAAACCCGCTTCGTCATAGGTCAGCGTGGTGGTGTAGGCGGCCGTAGTGGGTTTGCGTTCGATCTGGGTCTGGGTGATCTGTCGGCCGAGGTCGTCGTAGGTCGCCTGGGTGCGGGCACCGGTCGCATCGACGGTGGCCAGCTTCTCCCCTGCCAGGTCGTACTCGATGATCGACCGGCCGGGCGTCTGTCCGTCGGGGGCCGGGTCGGTGATGCGGACCTGGCGGCCGAGCTTGTCGTACTCGAAGGTGGTGACGTAGCCGCGCGGGTCGGTGGTGGAGGTCAACTGCCCTGCCAGGTCGTAGCCGTGCGAGGTGGTCGGGGTGACTGCGGTGCCGCCCGGCGGGGTGTAGCTGGGGGCACTCTGGCTGGTCAGTCGCCCGGCCTTGTCGAAGACCGAGGTGATGGTGCGGCCCTCGGCGTCGGTCTCGTGCGTCTTGGCGCCGAGCGTGTCATAGCCGATGTGGGCCGTGGGGTGGGCGTCGCTGGCCGTGCCAGCCTTGTCTACCTTGACCTGTGGGCCGGTCACCTCGATCAGGCGGCCCAGCAGGTCGTAGCGCATGGTGGAGGTGAAGTCCGCCGCGTTGGCGCCGGTCACGTTGCCGCGCGGGTCGGTAGTGGCGGTGGCCACACCGCGATCGTCGTAGGAGGTGGTGGAGATCAGATCCTGGTCGCCGTTCTCGACGGTGGTCTTGGTGACCTGGTTGACCTTGTTGTAGGCGAACTCGGTGACCTCGGAGCGGCTGCTCCCGGCGCCGGTGCGGGTGGTCTTCAGCACGTTGTCATTGGCGTCGTAGGCGAAGACCGTCTTGCGGGCCAAGTCTGCGGGATCGAACGTCTGCGAGGTCACACGGTTGGCGGCATCGTAGACGAACTCGGTGGTTGATTTGCCGCCACCGGTCACGAGTTTGGTCTGGTTGCCCGCCTTGTCATAGGTGTGATCCTCCAGCACCACGTCCGTAGTGCTCGTGGCGTTGTTCAGCCTGACATCATCGGCGATCTTCTGGTGGAGCCGACCGTCGGCGAAGTAGGTGAAGGAGGTTTTGCGGAGCATCACGTCCAGCTGCGCGGCCAGCCGGCCCCCAGGGTCATAGCTGAACGACTCCAGCGGCACATCCTTGGCCGGCTTCGGATTGACCGGGCTGTCCGTCCACCCCTTCAACGTGCGCGAGGCCAGCTGGCCGCGCTCGGTGTAGGCGTAATCCACCACCGCGCCCCGCGCATCGGTCACCGTAGCCAGCAGGCCGAGGCTGTTCCAGCCCTGTCGGAGGACACCGCCCTCGGGGTCGGTGGTGGTTTCGAGCTGGCCGTGACTGTCGTAGGTGTAGACGGTGGCGCGCTGAGCGTCACCGCCGGTCAGGTCGGTGATGGTGTCGCTGAGCTTGTTGCCGTCCGGATCGTAGGCGAACGTCGTCCGCTTGGTGTGCGTGACCTGAGAGACCTCGTTCTTCACCCCCGAGTCGGTCTGCGTCGCGGGGCGGCCCAGCGTGTCATAGGTGAAGGTGGTCTTCACCCCAGCCGGATAAGCCTGTGACACTTGCGACTTCTCGCCTACCCGGCCGAGAGCGTCGTAACTGAGTTTGACCAGCAGGCCCGCCGGATCGGTCTGCTCGGCCAGATCTCCGGCAGCGGTGTAGCGGTAGGTCCAGGTGTTGCCCCGGGCGTCGGTCTGCGACGCGGCGAGGCCTGCCGGAGTGGTGCCGCCGCCGATGGCGGGCTCGCTGCCGTCCGTGTAGATGACCGTGACGGATCGACCGTTGGGGAAATCTAAGGTTGCGGGCGTGGTCTGCTTGGTCTGCTCGCCGTACTGGTTGTACTCCAAGGTGGTGGCGTAACTGTTGTCGGCGTCGGAGGAGGAGCGGCCGTCGCGGACCTTGGTCAACCGGTCATTGCGTGGGTCGAATTCGTTGTCTTTGTTGACGTAGTAGTCGTACGCCATTTCATTCACCACTGGCGGGTCTCCCGGTGACGGGAATCCGTAGCACGCCAGCGGCAGGTTCGGGTCTTGGGGCTGGCATTGGAGGGAGGAGCGCAGGTTGCCGCGGTCGTCGTAGGCGAGCCTGGTGAAGATGCCGTTCGGGTCCTTGATCAGGAAGGGGTAGCCACCGCTGTCGTATTCGTAGGTGGTCTTCTGAAGCTTTTGGTCGGTACGGGTGATGGTGCGGTAGCCGCGCCAGGCGTCATGCTCGTAGCTGATCTTCTGGTTGGCGGGGTCGGTCACGGTGACGGTCGTGGAGCCGGTCTCGGTGTTGATCGGGGTGGGTTCGGCGAGTGTCCAGGTGCCGCCATGCTCATCGGTGTGGGTCAGCAGTCGGTCGCTGGCGGTGTTGTAGGTGTTGTTCGCCCAGACGCGGCCGGACGGCAGGGTGACCTTCGACAGCAGGTGCGGGGCGGCCAGGCGGGCCCCGTAGTGCTCGGTGACCTCGCCCACGCCGAGGGCGCGGTCGTAGAGGGCGACCTCGTCGATGTTGCCGACGAATCCCCACTTAGTGAGGTGATCATGCGATTCTGACGGTTTGCTGGCCGGCCAACTGGAGGTCACGCCCGTACCGATGGCCGTGTACGCCATCCAGTTGTGGTCGATCTTTCCGGTCAGGGAGCCGAGGGCGACCCCATCCAGATAGAGCGTCTGGCTGGTGCCGGTGCCGCTCAGCACCGCGTGGTGCCATTGGCCGTTGTTTACCGCAGCGGCCGAGGTGATGGGCGAGTCGATATCAGCGCCACTGGTGTCGAGAGTGCGGAACTGGCCCCGCAGCTTGCCGTCGGTGCCGACGGTAAGCAGCGGCGTACCGCCCTTGAAGAGAAAAGGATGTAGAACGTATGAGGGCTTCTCCCGCGCGGTGTAGGCCAAGGTGCCTGACGAAGTGGTCTTGAACCACAGCTCCAACGACAGCGGGCCAGACAGCCGAGCGAGGGCGTTGGCCGGAAGCTCAATCTCCGACTCGCCGTCGAGTGTGGCCGAAGTGTCGGTCGAGCCGACCAGCGCGCCCGGCTGATCCAGCGTGATCCGCGTGTAGGGAGCCGGCCCCAGACCCCAACCCAGGCTAGGGAACTCGTTTGTTCCCTGGGGCCCGCAAAGCGGGGGAAGGGGGCAGGGTGCCGTCGGCGTCGGAGTGGGCTGGGGGGCGGGTGCGCCCAGCCGCCAGTAGCCCACCGGCTCGTCGTCTTCAACCAGGCCCCGATACAGGGAGCCGGTGTTGTAGGCATAGGTCGTGCAATTGGGTGTCGGGCCCGGATTGCAGGTGGTGGTGAGCTTGTCCCCTTCGTAGGAGTAGCTCCACGTGAGCGGCTCGCCGTTGACGGGATCGGTGGACACGGTGGAGACGTGTGCCCCGTTCCAGGTGAAGTTCAGCGATCGGCCCACGGAGGTGGCCTTGGACAGTTTGCCGTCACTACCGTAAGTGAGCTCTTGAGCCAGCCCGCGAGCGTCCACGATGCGCGTCAGCCGCCCCTGACCGTTGAAATGGTAGACGGTGGAGGACTTGTCCATCAGCTTCCACCCGCCGCCCGACACCGCGGCCAGCGTCGCATGCATGCCAGGCGGCGGCAGGAAGGAACCGTCACCCTTCGGCGAGAACCGCAGCCGCCGCCCATCGGGATAGGTCACCAGCAAACTCGTGCTCGGCTCCGCCTCAACGCGCATATCGAAACGGGTCGACCAACCGGCGCCGAACAGGCCGTCTCGGCGAGCATCCAGGCTGTTGTACGAGCGCACCACCGACAAAGCCGGACCCGCCGTGGCCACCGAGGCATCGACCACCGTGGTGGTGTAGTTTCCCGACACTGCCTGGAACTCTTGCCCACTCTTGTCACGGGTGGCCAGTTGCGAGCCGACCGAAGGCTGCCGTATGCCGGTCACGAACGTCCGATAGGCCGAGGCGACCGTCTCTCCTGTCGCGTCGGTGGCTTCCACCTTCCAGGCATAGGTCCAGTCCCACTTGAGCGAGTCCGCCGGGACCTTCCAAGTATTCACCCCGGCAGCGAGCTGCCCGGAATACGCCACCGGTAGACGCAACGTCCCGTCGGGAGCTGTCCAATAGCACCACAGATCGTAATTCGAACTTGACTGCTCATCCTCGCTGGGTGCCTTGCAGACGGTGAATTTATACCGATACGGCGACTCGCCGCCATCGGCATGCGCCACCAGCGTTGGTGTCACCGACCCCGACAGGGCCCCGTTCAGCGGCCACATGTCATCGATCTCGGGGCCATCTTCCGACGCGTCCCTCGCCTCGGCCCGCGCCACACCCGACGGCAACGCCGCACTCGCAGACTTTGTGCTCTGCGTTCGCGCCGCAATATCAGGAACAAGGGCACCCTTCGGGGGCTTGATCTTGCTTCTAGCTGCCTTCCCCGTTACGGGAGCCGTCGTCACGCTCGCGGGCACCAACGACGGCAAATCCTTGGTCACGCCCATCTGCTGCCGCGGCGTATCAGGCGTGCCCTGCGCCGCAACGGCAGCATCCCGCGAGTCCGCAACGGCAGGTAGCACGGCAACCTGCGCCAGCCCCGGCACCAGCGCCAGGAAGACCGCGACACGCGCGATCAGCAGACAACGCCGTGCACGATCCCATGCCAAATACCGGCGCATATGCCGTCACACTCCGAACCACGCGGGGCGCCTCTCAGCGCCGGACGAAGCTCCACCCACCTGGTACGAACCCGAAGGTTCTTGGCCCATGCGGCTCGGAGCAAGATTGCCAAACGGGCAAAGCGTAAGCTGCGCATAAAACGGACACAAGATCGATTTTTGCGATCAAGGATCACGGAACGCGACTTACCGCATGATCAGTCGTGCATGATGACATGTATGCGCATGACGGGCTAAGGAGTGATGGATCGCTCAGTTTTGCTGGACAGGAGAGGCGTTCAGGAGAGGTCGAGTCAAGTGCTGACCCTCATCGGCCTGCTGAACGAAGCCTGTGAGATCGCTCGCCTGGGTACGCCAGAGCTTCGGTTCCTTGGAAGCCCTGCCGCCCTTGAAGGCGCGCTTTGAGGCGCCGCGTCGCTACGGATCACGGCGCCCCTTGGCTGGATCATGAGGAGCAGTCGTACAGCCCCTCCTGGCCGGTCACGGCCTTGCAGTTGGCCTGGACCCAGGTGGTGACCTCGCTGTTGCCCCTGCCGGGGCCGCTCCGGTCGTCGCCGCTGGCCAGTGCATAGCGGAGCTTGCCGGATACCACCAGCTCCTTGAGGCGCGTGACGGTCATGGCGGGGTCGCTGCCGGTGAAGCCGCCCATGGCCATGACCGGCTTGCCCGTGGACAAGATGATCGATGACGCCTGCATGGCGCTGCTCACCGCGACGAGCCACTCCGCTTTGCCCTGGTTGGCCTCCAGGTAAGAGATCATCGAGCTGCTGGCCCCGCCGCCACCCAAACCGCCCGTTCGCCCGAACCGGCCGCCCGTGCCCTGCCCGTTCTGACCGTCCTGAGCCCGGACGTACTGGCTGTTCTGGCTTTGGCCGTCCTGGCCGTTCGGTGGGGTTATAGGGGGCTGGCCGTTCTGTCCGGGACGCATCATGCCGCGGAAGCCGTCTCCAGGGTCGAAGCCTGCGCCGCCTGACGGTCCTGCCGTCGGGTTCGAGCCGTTGACCTGGGACTGGAGCGGAGTGACCGCGTACACGGCTGGCCCGGCCAGCCCGGCGATCACTGCCGCCGCCAGCCCGACCGCGACCAGCCGTACCGCGACCTCGCGACAGAACGTGGCCAGGACCAGCCCCACCACCGCCATAACGGTCGCGGCGAGCACCATCCAGGCCAGCCACGGTACGACGTCGGGCGTACGGCACAGGACCATGAACGACCACGCGTTCGCGGGGGCTAGTCAGTGCCGAGGATGCGCAAACCGTGGTGGGTCTTGAAGTCCTCGTAGTCCTTGAGGTTGAGCGTGGCCAGCGGCAGATCGTAGGTGAGGCAGCAGGCGGCGATCCACATGTCGTTGATCGGGCGGGGGCGTCCACGCTGGATGCCGGCGGCCGACAGTCGAGCCCACATCGCCGCGACCGGTTCGTCACCGGGCAGGATCGGAATACCAGAGAGCCAGTCGGCCAACTCCTGGCGGCTGCGGGTGCCCCAGCGGCGGATCTCAGCCCACTTGGTCAACTCGCCGAAGGTCGCGAAAGTGATCAGCGGCTTGCGGCCGATCAGGCGGGTGGCCAGCGGGCCGGTGAGTTTGCGCTTGTGGATCAGCGAGGCGATGTCGGTGTCGAAGATGACAGGTTGCGCGGCGTCGGTTCAGGTTACGTCGCGATGGCGCTCGGCGTAGGTGAAGGCCAGGAACTCCTCCAGTTCCTCATCCGACTCGAAGGTGTCGGCGGCGAGGTCGTCCACGGAGCGGATCGGCTGGGTGTTCTTGGCCGCAAGCAACTCCTCGGCTGACAAGCAGGGCCTGATCGGCGGGTAGGCGGGGTGGTCCGCTTCATGTGTGCTCATGAGGACCTCCTCCGGAGCGCTGCTGGCTGGCTGAACTCAACATACGATGCCCACCCCTCGTGGATCCTGGGCTTTCACCCCTCGTTCCTTCTATCGCCGCCATGTTCGCGTGCGGTCCGTTTGGCGTGCGACGCCGTATTGCTGTTCGAGGTGGGTGACGCTGGGGCGCCGCATCGCCATGGATCGCGGCGCCCCTTGTCTCGAATCATGCAGTGCAGTCGTACAGCCCGTCCTGGCCGGTCACGGCCTTGCAGTTGGCCTGGACCCAGGTGGTGACCTCGTTGTTGCCCCTGCCGGGCCCACCCCGGTCGTCGCCGCTGGCCAGTACATAGCGGAGCTTGCCGGACGCCACCAGTTCCTTGAGGCGGGTGACGTTCATGGCGGGGTCGCTTCCGGTGAAGCCGCCCATGGCCATGACCGGCTTGCCGGTGGACAGAATGATCGACGACGCCTGCATGGCACTGCTCACGGCCACGAGCCACTCCGCGTTGCCCTGGTTGGCCTCCAGGTAGGAGATCATCGAGCTGCTGACACCGCCTCCGCCGCCGAAACCGCCCATTCGTCCGAACCGGCCATCCGCGCCCTGTCCGTCCTGCCTGTCCTGAGCCCGGCTGTCCTGAGCATCCTGCCCGTTCTGGCCCTGTCCGTCCTGGCCGTTCGGTGGGGTCATGGGAGGCTGGCCGTTCTGGCCTGGGCGCATCATGCCGCGGAAGCCGCCTCCAGGGCCGAAGCCCATCCCGCCCGTGGACGGTCCCGCTGTCGGGTTCGAGCCGTTGACCTGCGACCCCAAGGGTGACACCGCGTACGCGGCCGGTCCGGCGAGCCCGGCGATCACTGCCGCCGCCAGCCCGATCGCAGCTAGACGGACCGCGACCTTGCGACGGAACTTGGCCAGGACCAGCCCCACCACCGCCACAACGGTCGCGGCGAGCACCACCCAGGCCAGCCACGGCAGGAAGTCGGGTGTACGGCGCAGCACCATAAACGACCAGGCGCCCGTGATGGCGATGCCTAGGGGCAGGACCCACGCCCACACCCGCGAGTGCCGGTACGCGTCCCACATGGCCAGTCCGCCGAAAGCGGTGATGGCGGCGACGGCGGGTGCCATGGCGGTCGTGTAGTACGGGTGGAAGGTGCCGCTGGCGAAGCTGAACACCATGAAGTGAACGACGAGCCACCCACCCCAGACCAGCCACGCGGCAAGGCTCGCTCCGGGCTGAGCAGCAATCCCCGAAGCGCCGACGAATATCGGCGAGGCACTGACCTCGGACGCGGCACCACCCTTAGGCGCGGCGCCAACCACCGACGCGGTGCCAACTTCGGACGCGGCGCCAACCTTGGGCGTGACCAGGCCGACCCAAGGCGTGGTCGTCTCAGGCTTGGCGACGCCGCTCGCGTCCGCAGCGCCCCCAGACCTAGCGGCGGCGCTGGTGTCCGTGCCGGCCCCAGGCAGGGCAGTGAGCTTGGCGCGCCGCCATCGGGCGGACAGCGCGAACACCAAGGCCAGCCCGCAGAACGGCAGCAGCCAGGAGATCTGACCTGCCATCGTCTCGTTGAACAGCCGGTCCGCCCCCGCTGCCCCGCCGAACGAGGCGCCACCCCCACCGCCGCCCCCGGGACCGCCGCCGCCCTGGCCGAAGATCCGGCCCAAGCCGTTGTAGCCGATGACCAGGTCCCAGACAGTGTTGTCGGTCGAGCCGCCTACATACGGACGGGAGTCAGCGGGCCACAGGTCCACGATCACCATCCACCAGGCGCTCGACACCACCATCACGGCGCCCGCCGCCAGCAGATGCCCGACACGCTTCACCCACGAGACCCGCGCACACAGCAGGTACGCCAGCGCGAGCGCGGGCACCACCAGGTACGCCTGGAGCATCTTGACATTGAACGCCAGCCCCACGAACAACGAGCACACCAGCAGCGACCCCAGCCGCCCGGTGCGCAGCGACTCCAGGCAGAACCAGGCGGCCAGCACTAGCAACAGCACCAGGATCGTGTCGGGGTTGTTGTCGCGGTTGATCGCCACCGTGATCGGGGTGAGCGTCATGACCACGGCCGCGATCAGGCCCGCCACGTGTGCCTGCCGTACCTCCGAGTGGGCAGACACGACGACCGGGTACGCCCGTCGAACGGCGGAGAACACCAGGCCGACGGAGGCCACACCGGCCAGCGCCTGCGGGATCAGCATGCTCCAGGTCGAGAAGCCGAAGATCCGCGCCGACAGACCCATCACCCACAGGGCCAGCGGCGGCTTGTCGACCGTGATGTACGAGCTGGAGTCGATCGCGCCGAAGAAGAACGCCTTCCAGCTCTTGGTGCCCGACAGGATGGCGGCGGAGTAGTACTCGTTGGCGTTGCCGCTCAGTGCCCAGGTGTAGAGGACGAGGGCGACAGCCAGGACGGCCCAGAGCGCGGGCCGGGACCAGCGGGGGTCCTCCGGGGCGCCGCGCCAGATCCGGGCCGGACGGGACATGCGACGGTGACTCGGACGGTCGAGGGTCATGGTCACGAGGTCCTCCGGCGAGGGTTGAAGAACGCGACGCGCATCGGTCATGACGTGCTCCGGCGAGGGTTGAAGACCCAGACGCGCAGCAACAGAAAGCGGACCAACGTAGCCAGCGCGTTAGCCACAACGACCGCCACCAGCTCCACCCCATGAGAGACCCCCTCCGGCAGCAGCGCCAGCACGCCGCTGGTCAGCGCCAGCCCCACGAGGAACGCGATCAGCCCCTCGAACTGGTGCCGCATGGCCCCCGCCGACCCCGTCACCCCAAAGGTGAAGCGCCGGTTGGCCGCGGTGTTGGCCACGGCCGTCACCAGCAGCGCGATCGCGTTGGCCGCCAGCACCGGGATCGCCTGCCGCAACCCCGAGAACAGCACCAGATACGCCAGCGTGCTCACCACCCCCACGACCGCGAACCGAGGCAGCTGCGCCGCCATCCCGCGCGGCAGCCGCGCCTGCGAGACACGGGCGGGCACCGGGATGCGGGCCGCGCCCGACAGCGTCTTGCGTGCCACCCTGACCAGGCCGCGCAGGTCGTCCATGGCGGTCTGAAAGACGTCCACCCGGCTGTCGGGGTCGTCCACCCAGTCGACGGGCACCTCGTGGATGCGCAGCCCGTGCCGCTCGGCCAGCAGCAGCAGTTCGGTGTCGAAGAACCACTGTTCGTCCTCGACGGCGGGCAGCAGCGCCTGCGCGATCTCGGTGCGTACGGCCTTGAAGCCGCACTGGGCGTCGGAGAACTTCGCGCCCATGACCGAGTGGAGCAGCAGGTTGTACGAACGGGAGATGAGCTCGCGCTTCGGCCCGCGCACCACCCGCGACGACCTGGCCAGCCGGGTGCCGATGGCCAGGTCGCTGTGGCCCGACAGCAGCGGGGCGACCAGGGGAAGGAACGCGTCGAGGTCGGTGGACAGGTCGACGTCCATATAACTGACGACGTCCGCGTCGCTGTCCGACCACACCTGGCGCAGCGCCCGCCCGCGTCCCTTGCCGTCCAGGTGTACGGCCCGTACGTGCGGCAGTTCGGCGGCCAGCTCTATGGCCAGCCGCCAGGTGTCGTCCGTGCTGGCGTTGTCGGCGATCGTGATGCGGTAGTCGTAGGGGAAGGTGCCCGAGAGGTAGGCGTGCAGCCGGCCGATGCTGTCGCGCAGGGCCAGCTGCTCGTTGTAGACCGGGACGACCACCTCGACCAGCCGGGTCTTCACTGTTGTGTGCATGACCCAGATCCCATCGCTGGGGTCTTTAACGGGAATTAGCCGATTATGAGTGAGGGGTGAGATTCCCAGGCAGTTCGACGATCGCAATCGCGCCGCCGCCAGAGGCGTTCTCCAGGCGTACCTTTCCGCCCGCCTCGGCAACGGCCTGCGCGACGATCGCGAGGCCGAGACCGGATCCGGGCAGGCCGCGTGCGGCCGGGGAGCGCCAGAAGCGCTCGAAGACGTGCGGCAGGTCCTCTTCGGGGATGCCGGGTCCGTGATCGCGTACGGTCAGCTCGCCCTGTCGCAGGGTCACCTCGACCTCGCCGTCCGGGCTGAACTTGGCGGCGTTGTCGATGAGGTTGAGCACGGCACGTTCCAAGGAGGCGGCGTTACCGACGACGTACCAGGGCAGGAGGTCGAGCGTGACGTCGGCGCCGCGCAGCCTGGCCCGTTCGACGGCGGCGGTGACCACCTGGTGCAGGCCCAGCTCGACGTGCGGCTCGTGGTCGGTGTCGCCTCTGGCCAGCTGGAGCAGGTCGCCGACGAGCGCGGTGAGCTCGGCGAACTGGGCCTTCACGTTGATCAGCAGGCGTTCCTTGGCACCGGGGTCGAGGCTGCGGCCGGTCTGCTCGCTGCGCAGCAGCAGGTCGATGTTGGTACGCAGGGTGGTCAGCGGGGTGCGCAGCTCGTGCCCGGCGTCGGCGACGAGTTGCTGCTGGCGCTCGCGTGATCCGGCCAGAGCGGTGATCATGCCGTTGAACGCCAGGCTCAGCCGGGCGATCTCGTCGCCGCCCTTGACGGGAATGGGGGTGTCGAGGTCCTCGGTCTGGGCGATGTGCTCAACGGCCTTGGTGAGGCGGCCGACGGGCGCCAGAGCCGTACGGGAGATGGCCAGGCCCGCCCATCCGGCACCGAGCACGCCAAGGGCGGCGACGGCGGCCAGCGCGAACGCGGTGTTGCGCAACGTGTCCTGAAGGTGGAACAGCGGCCTGGCCTCCAGGACGGCCACGCCTGGCGAGAAGTTCACCGTCACTACGCGCACCGGCATGCCGTCCTTGGTGACGCCGTAGCGGTAGATCGGCTTGCCGGGGTGGGGGATGGCCGGTTTGTCCTCCTCAGTCACCACGATCGGCGAGCCAAGCGAGCAGGTACTACCGTCCCCGGACAGCAACGTCACCAGGCCTGCGGCGTATTCGGCGGGGGTTCCCTCCACCGAGCAATGGTCCCTCAGCCACCTCTTGTCCTCTTTGTCCGAGGGATCCATGATGGTCTGGTCAAGCTGGCGGACCATCTGCTCGCGCACGATGAACCACGACAGCCCCGCACAGGCCGCGATGGCCAAGGCCACGGCGACCGTGACGAGGAGGGTGAGCCGGGAGCGCAGGCTATATCGCCTCACGGCGCGGCCCGGAGGGTGTAGCCGACGCCGCGGACGGTGTGGATCACCCGCGGTTCGCCGCCGGCCTCGGTCTTGCGCCGCAGGTACATCACGTACACGTCGAGCGAGTTCGACGTCGGCTCGAAGTCGAACCCCCACACCTCGCCCAGGATCTGCTCGCGGGTCAGCACCTGGCGCGGGTGCGTCAGGAACAGCTCCATCAGCAGGTATTCGGTCCTGGTCAGGTCCAGCCGCCGCTCGCCCCTGGTGACCTCGCGGGTGTCGGGGTCCATGCGCAGGTCGCCGTAGGTCAGCGTGACCTCCGGGACGGCCGAGTTGAGCGCGCCCCGCCGCAGCAGGGCGCGGACCCTGGCCAGCAATTCGTCCAGCTCGAACGGCTTGACCAGGTAGTCGTCGGCGCCCGCGTCGAGCCCGGAGACCCGGTCGCCGACGGCGTCGCGCGCGGTCAGCATGAGCACGGGGATGTGGTTGCCCGTGGCCCTGAGCCGGCGGCAGGCGGTCAGCCCGTCGAGGCGCGGCATCATGACGTCGAGCAGCACCGCGTCGTACGTCTCGCGCGCCACCTGGTCCAGCGCCGCCTGCCCGTCGTTGGCGGTGACGACCTTGTAGCCCTCGAACTCCAGGCTCGACTGCAGCGCCTCGCGCAACGCGGGCTCGTCGTCCACCACCAGCAACCGTGCGGGCTCACTCATAATCTTTACGCTAAGGCCCCATCATGAGAACGCCATGAACAGTTCCGAGGCCGTTTCATGAGTGCTAAAGCAGCTACCACGTGACGGGCATGGCGTTCGCCCCGAAGATGACCTGACTGTACTTGAATGACACCTCCTCCTCGTCCACCGCGAGACGCAGCGACGGGATCCGCTCGAACAGCGTCCGGTAGGCGATCTCCAGCTCGGCCCTGGCCAGGTTCTGGCCGAGGCACTGGTGCACGCCGTAGCCGAAGGCGACGTGGTGGCGGGCGCCGCGGTCGATGTCGAACTCGTCCGGCCGCTCGAAGGCCCGCTCGTCCCGGTTCGCCGAGGCGCCGAGCACGAAGATGCCCTCGCCCTTCTTGACGAGTTGCCCGCCGATCTCCTGGTCCTCGATGGCCACCCGGTCGAAGGCCACCCAGTCGACGATCGACAGGTAGCGCAGCAGCTCCTCGATCGCCATCGGCCACAGTCCCGGGTCCTCGCGCAGCCTGGCCAGCTGGTCGGGGTGGCGCAGCAGGGTCAGGACGCCGAGCGGGATCATGTTGGCGGTGGTCTCGTGGCCGGCGATGAGCAGCAGCGAGATCATGCCGACGATCTCGTCGTGGCTCACCTGTCCCGCCACGATCAGCCGCCCGAGCAGGTCGTCCTTGGGCTGCTTCTCGGCCTCGGTGACAAGCCCGTCGAGGTATCCCTTGATCTCCATGATCGCCGCGATGCTCGCCTGCGGGTCGTCGCTCGACACCATCATGCGGGTACGCGACTGGAAGAACTCGTGGTCGCTGTACGGCACGCCGAGCAGCTGGCAGATGACCAGCGACGGCAGCGCCAGCCCGAAGTCGGCGACCAGCTCGGCCTCCGGGCCCTTGGCGAGCATGTCGTCGATGAGCAGGTCGGCGGTCCGCTGGATGCCGGGCCGCATCTCCTTGACCCGTCTGACGGTGAACTCGGGGATGAGCAGCCGCCTGAATCGGCCGTGCTCGGGCGGGTCCATGTCGATGAACTGGCCGACCCTGAACCGTTCCATGAACTCGCGCTGTTCCTCGGTGGGCTCCTCGGTGGTGAAGGCGTTGTTCGGATGGCCGGGGGTGGCCGGGCTGGTGCTGATGCCCTGGCCGTTCAGCACCTGCCTGGCTTCGGCGTACCTGGTGACCAGCCAGACGTCGCCGTTGGGCAGCGACGTCCGTACGAGCGGCGCCTCCTCGCGCATCCGCTCGTACTCGGGCGGCGGCGCGTACGGACACGTGCGCGGGACAGGAAAGGAGGTGGTCATAGTCTTGCTCCCTACGAAGCCGGAATCGCATTGCTTACTTACGCGAAAGTAAGCAATGGAGAGCCCGGCCGTCAAGCGAAACGGAGCGAAATGGCAGGGCGGCGGACCGATACACGTGAGCGGATCCAGCGGGTCGCGATGGAGCTGTTCGCCGAGCGGGGCTACGACAAGACCACGTTGCAGGAGGTCGCGGAGCGGCTGGAGATCACCCGGCCGGCGCTGTACTACCACTTCCGGACGAAAGAGGAGATTCTCGCCAGCATCGCCGACGGGTTCATCACCTCGCTCGACGAGCTCGCGGAGTGGGCTCGCGCTCAGCCGGACACGCCCGAGGCCCGGCAGGAGATCCTGCGGCGCATCTCCGAGTTGCTGGAGGACAAGTGGCGGCCGCTGATGCGCTTCGCGCAGATGAACCAGGGGGCCTTCGCCCAGTCTTCGGTGGGCGACCGGATGCAGGAGCGCATCGTCACGCTGGTGTCGGTGCTGAGCAGGCCGGGGGCCGACGCGATCGCGCAGTTCGAGGCGCGGCTGGCGGTGTTCGCGCTGATCCTGGGCGGGGTGCCGGAGCTGTTCGGCATGGACCTGCCGCCGTCCGAGCTGGCCGCTGCCGCCATGACCGTGGCGACCCGGCTGGTCTCAGACCACGAGTCCTCAGGTCAGTAGGGCCATCGCCGCGTTGTGGCCCGCGATACCGCTGACGCCGCCGCCCCGGCGGGCGCCCGCGCCGCACAGCAGGATCCGCTCGTGCCCGGTCTCCACCCCCCAGCCGCCTTCCTCCGCGTACGGCCAGCTCAGGTCACGGTGGAAGATGTGCCCGCCGGGCAGGCCCGCCTCGTTCTCCAGGTCCACCGGCGACTTGGCCTCGACACAAGGCGTGCCGTCGGGGGCGCGCAGGAGGCAGCTCTCGATGGGCTCGGCCAGCACGCTGTCGATGGAGGCCAGGGTGGCCCTGAGCGCCTCCTCCCGCGCTTTGTCCGGATCGTCGCGGAACAGGCGGGCGGGCATGTGCAGCCCGAACAGCGTCAGCGTCTCCGCCCGGCCGCGCAGCTCGGGGCCGAGGATCGACGGGTCGGTCAGCGAGTGGCAGTAGACCTCGGCGGGCGGCAGGTCGGGGATCCGGCCCGCCACCGCCTGCGCGTGGGCGCGGGCCAGCTGGTCACGGCTCTCGTTGATGTGGAACGTACCGCTGAAGGCCGCGCGCGGGTCCACCGAGTCGTCCTTGAGCCGCGGCAGCCTGCTCAGCACCATGTTGACCTTCAGCTGCGCGCCCTCGGGCACCTCCGGTGTCGCGCCGAGCAGCCGGTCGAGCACCGCCGGCGGCAGGTTGGCCAGCACGTGGCGTCCGGTGACCGTGTGCTCGCCGTCGTCCGCGCGGAACGCCACCTCACCCGATGGGGAGATCCCGATGATCTCCGCACCGGTCCTGATCTCCGCCCCCGCCTGTCTGGCGGCCGCTTCGAGCGCCCCTGAAACCGCGCCCATCCCGCCGACCGGCACGTTCCAGTCGCCCGTCCCGTCGCCGATCACGTGGTAGAGGAAGCACCGGTTGGCCAGCAGGTCCGCTGCGGGGTCGGCGAACGTCCCGATCAGCGCGTCGGTCAGCACCACGCCGCGTACGGTGTCGTCAGCGAACCGCTCGTCCACCGTCTGCCCGATCGGCCGCTGGAACAGCTCCCGCCACGCCTCGGCGCCCACCAAGCGCTCGATCTCGGCCGGGGTACGCAGGGGTTCGAGCAATGTGGGCGCCAGGACCCGGGCCACCTCGGCGGTCAGCCCGTAGAACTCCCGCCATGCCCGGTGGTCGGCGTCGCCTCCGGTGACGGTTCTGAACGAGGCGGCGGTCGCGCTTTCGTCGCCGTCGTCCACGAGCAGGCCGGTGTCGCCGTGGGGCGTGTAGGAGGAGTAGCGGCGCCGGCGCAGGTCCAGGCGGAGCCCCAGGTCGCGGACGATCTCCGTGGGCAGGAGGCTGACCAGGTAGGAGTAGCGCGACAGCCGTACATCCACGCCCGGAAAGGGGCGCGCGGAGATCGCCAGGCCGCCCACGTACCCGAGCCGCTCCAGCACCAGCACCCGCCGCCCGGCCCGCGCCAGGTACGCGGCCGCCACCAACCCGTTGTGCCCGCCACCCGCGACAACGACGTCATATGACCCCATACCGGCACCATACATAGTGATCGCTCTCGAAGAGCGAGCACACGGCCTGCGTCACCAGGCGCAAGCTCTAGGTATCCGAGACAACGTCGGCCAGCGGTGTCGCGGGGTGGCCGGTCAGGCGAGGGATGGCGTCGCTGACCCCGTCCATCTCGCCGTTGGCGATGGCGGTGTAGGTGGAGACCCAGGCGTCGAGCTGCCAGTCCGGGGCGCCGTAGGAGGCGCGGGAGCGGTAGGCCTCTTCCACGTCCTCGGGGTGGTAGGTGATGGCGCGTCCCGTGGTCCGCGACAGGATCGCGGCGATTTCGGCGAGGGTGAGCGATTGCGGGCCGGTCAGGTCGTAGGTGGCTCCGGCGTGCTCGGGGGCATGGAGCAGTACGCCGGTGGCGGCGTCGGCGATGTCGTCCTGCGCGACGACCGCGGCTCGCCCCTGTCCGCCGGGACCGCGGATGACGCCGTCGTCGCCGACCAAGGCCGGCGTGAAGTCGGCGTAGAGGTTGTCGCGCAGGAAGGTGAAGGCCAGGCCACTGGCGCGGATGTGCTGTTCGGTGGCCCAGTGGTCGCGCGCCAGCGTGAACGTGGCATCGGGGGCGGCGCCGTAGAAGGAGATGTACACCAGGTGGGCAACTCCGGCCTCGGCGGCGGCGTCGACGAAGGTGCGGTGCTGCTGGAGGCGGTCAGGGGTCTCCGAGGCCGACACCATCAGGACCCGGTCGACGCCGTCCAGGGCCCGCAGGACGGCGTCACGGTCGCCGAAACCGCCGCGGACCGCGGTGGCTCCGGCCAACTGAGGGGCGCGGTCCAGGTCGCGTACCACCATGGTCTGCGGGATATCGGCGGCGGCGAGCCGGCGGACGACGCGCCCGCCGAGGCGGCCGGTGGCGCCGGTCACGGCGATCCTCGCTTGGCTGATCATGGATGGGCCTTTCCTGTCGAAGGCTCTCCATGGTGTCAAAGATCGGTGAGCCAGTCGGTGATCGATCGGTGCCGCGGGCGCCAGCCGAGGAGATCGCGGGTACGGGTGCCGCGCACGCGGCTGTTGGAGCCCAGGGCGTGGCGGGCGAACTGGGGATCCCAGACGTTGTCCGGTGAGTCGGGGTCCCAGGGCCGCGGGCCGGGCAGGCCGAGGGAGCGGGCGATGGCGCCGGTCATCGCGGCGAAGGACTCCTCGCCGTTCTCCACGAAATAGAACGTGCCGGCGGGCGTCTTCTCCAGGGCGAGAAGGTACAGGTCGGCCATGTCGTCGATGTGGACGTTGGACCAGATGTTGCCGCCGCTCCCTACGTGGCGGACCACACCGCCGGAGCGCGCCTGGTGGACCAGTGCCGCGATCAGGACGCTGTCGCGGCCCAGGCCCCGTCCAGGCCCGTAGATCAGGCTGTTGCACAGGACCGCGGACCGTACGTCCTTCTCCGCGGCGCTCAGCACCAAGCGGTCGATCGCGAGGCGTGCCTTGCGGATGGGATGGTCGGGCTCCCAGGCGGAGTCCGCATCGAGGATGTCCTCGCCGAAGGTCTTCCCGGATGCCTCGCCATCGGCGCCGACGCCCACGATGCTGGAGCCGCTGGTGTGGATCAGCGGCTTGCCGGACCCGGCCAGCGCGGCGATGAGTGCTTCGACGGCCCCCCGGTGGTCGCTGCTGGCGGCGTTGACGACACCGTCGGCGCGGCGGGCCTGCTCGGTGAGCACCGCCGGGTCGTCAAGGGTGCCCACCACCGGTCGGCAGCCGAGCCGGGCGAGGTCCTCGGCTTTGGCCTGGTCGCGGATCAGGCCGGTGACGGTATGGCCTGCCTGAATGAGGCGGGCGGCGACGGAACCGCCGATGTAGCCGCTCGCGCCGGTGACGAAGACATACATGGCGGAAAGGATCAGCCTGCGCTGGATGGGATCGCAAGCTGCTTTGCCGAAGCGGCAAAACCATCGGTCAGGGTCGGCTGGCGATCGCCAGCAGGGTGGCGGCGGGGGCGGCGAGTGAGCGGCCGCGGCGCCATACCGCGCGCAGGCTCCTGACCAGGTTGATCCCGGCCAGCGGCACCTCCACCAGCCGGCCCGTGGCCACCTCCGCCTCCACGGCGTACCCGCTGAGCACCGCGGGCGCCGCCCCGGCCTGGGCGGCGCCCTTGACGGCCGAGTTCGAACCAAGCTCCAGGCGCGGGCTGGCCCGGTGCAGGCTCTTGAATGCCACGTCCAGTATCTCCCGCGTGCCCGAGCCGGGTTCGCGGACGACGAGCGGCGTGGCGGCCAGCTCCGCCCCCATCAGCGCGGTACGGCGCCGCGCCCAGGCGTGCCCAGGCGCCACCACGACCACCAGCCGGTCGGTGCCCACCACCCGGCTGGCCAGCCCCTCGGGCACGCTCGGCCCCTCGACGAAGCCCAGCTCCACCTCTTCGGCCAGGACCCGGGCGGCGACGTCGGCGGAGTTCACCACGTCGAGGCCGACCTGGATGTCCGGCTCCCGGTTCTGCAGCTCACCCAGCCAGCGCGGCACCAGGTACTCGGCCACCGTCATGCTCGCCGCCACCCGCAGATGAGCTGCCTCGCTGCGCCGTACCGCCTGGGCGGCGCGCATCAGCTCCTGGGCGGCGGCCAGCACGTGCGCGGCCCAGCCCGCCACCATCTTTCCCTCGGCGGTCAGCGTGGACCCGCGCGGCGTACGCTCCAGCAGCGGCAGGCCCAGGCGGCGCTCCAGGTGGGCGATCCGCTTGCTGGCCGACGGCTGGGCGATGCCCGCGACCTTGGCCGCCTGCCCCAGGCTGCCCAGCTCGCCCACGTCGACCAGGAGCTTGAGCGAGTCGAGATCCGGCAGCGTACTCATAGCCCAAGGCTATGACCTACCAGCCAACGCGTGGCTACCGAGCCCTCCCGGCGCTCAGAACACTGAGATCATGAACTTCACCACCCGCGCGCCGCACGATCGTCCGCCTGGTGATCGGCTGCGCGACGATCGCCTGCCCGGCATCGGCGCGGCGGCGCTGGCGGTGGTGTTCGCGCTGGTCGTGAACCGGTTCGTGCCCGTGCTCAGCCCCGCGGCCATCGCCGTGGTGTCGGGCGCGGCGCTGGCGAACCTGGTGGGTGTCGGCGAGCGGCTCAAGCCCGGTCTGCGGTTCGTCGCCAAGCGGGTGCTGCGTATCGCGATCGTGCTGCTCGGCCTGCAGATCGCGGTGCCGCAGGTGCTGGCGCTGGGCTGGCGGACGGTGGCCGTCGTGGTGATGGCGACCGGCGTCACGTTCACGCTCACTCCGCTGATCGGCCGTCGCCTCGGCCTCACGCCTGGCGCGTCACTGCTGGTCGCCACCGGTGTCTCGATCTGCGGCGCCGCCGCGATCGCGGCCATGCGGGAAAGTACCGACGGCTCCTCCGACGAGGACGCGGCCGGCGCGCTCAGCGTGGTGGTCCTGTACGGCACCGCCGCCATCGCTGTGGTGCCGCTGGCGGCCTCCTGGCTCGGGCTGTCGGCGACGCAACTGGGGGTGTGGGCCGGGGCGGCGGTGCACGAGGTGGCCCAGGTGGCCGCGATCGGCGCCGCCTCGGGCGTGCTGGCCACCGCCGTCACGGTCAAGCTGGGCCGCGTCATCCTGCTCGCCCCGATCGTCGCCCTGACCTCGTACCGTCACCGCGTCGACTCCCCCGGCCGGCTCAAGCGTCCGCCGGTCATCCCGCTCTTCGTGGCCGGCTTCCTGGCGATGGTCGCCCTCCGCAGCAGCGGCCTGGTTCCCGCCGCCTTGACCACCGTGGTCCCCCAGGTCACGAACGTTCTCATGGCCGCCGCCCTGTTCGGCCTCGGTACGGGGATCGACGCTCGCGCGCTGATCAAGGACGGACGCGCGCTGCTGCTCGGTGCCATGGCCACCGGCTTGATCGGGACCATCTCGCTCGCGGGTGTCATGCTTCTCGTGTGATCACCGGCGGACGTCCTCCTCCGTAACGTGCTTATCCGGAACAAACTTCGTAAAATAGACCGTTCCACCAAGCCGTTCTACGAAGGAGCACGAAACCCACATGCGCAGCGCCGCCGACCCCATCCTCCGGCCGTCCGACGAGGTCGCCGAAGCCCTTGCCACCGGCGCTCCGGTCGTGGCCCTGGAGTCCACGATCATCTCGCACGGCCTGCCGCAGCCGCGCAATCTGGCGGTCGCCCGGGAGCTGGAGGACGTCGTCAGGGCGGCGGGTGCCGTACCGGCCACGATCGCGGTGCTCGACGGCGTGGCCCGCGTCGGCCTGGACGAGGTGGAGCTCGAACGCGTCGCCACCGAGTCTGGCCTGCGCAAGCTGGGCCAGCGCGACCTGCCGGTGGCGGCGGCGCTGAAGGCGAGCGGCGCGACGACCGTGTCGGCCACGTCGTTCCTGGCCGCCCGCGCGGGCATCCGGATCTTCGCCACCGGCGGGCTCGGCGGCGTGCACCGGGGCTGGACCCAGGCGCAGGACGAGTCGGCCGACCTCGACACGCTCGCGCGTACCCGCATCACCGTCGTGTGCGCCGGGGTCAAGTCGATCCTGGACGTGCCCTCCACCCTCCAGCGCCTGGAGACCCGCGGCGTGACCGTGGCGGGATACCGTACGGACACCTTCCCGGGCTTCTACCTGCACTCCTCCGGCGAGCCGATCGACTGGCGGATCGAGTCGGCCGACGAGGCCGCGGCCATCATGCGCGGACAGGACGGGTTCGGCGGCCAGGAGACCGCGCTGATCGTCGCCAACCCCATCCCGGTGGACCGGCAGCTCGATCCCGCGCTGCACGACCGCGTGCTAGGCGAGGCGCTGGCCGCCGCCGACCGCGAGGGCGTGATCGGGCAGAAGATCACCCCGTTCCTCCTCGACTACCTGGTACGCGGCACCGGCGGCGCCTCCCTGGAGGCGAACCTGGCCGCGGTCCGCGGCAACGTCGCCCTCGCGGCCCAGATCGCGCTCGCCTGGTCCCGAGCGTGAGCGGCGGCGGCCTCCTCGTCATCGGCGACGTCGTCACCGATGTGGTGGCCCTGCACGACACTCCGGTCATGTCGGGCACCGACACGGCCGCCGACATCGTGCTCCGTCCCGGCGGCTCGGGCGCGAACACCGCCTCCTGGGCCGCCCACCTGGGCGCCGACGTACGGCTGCTGGCCCGGCTCGGCTACGACAGCAGCGGGTGGCACACCGCCGAACTGCGCAAAACAGGGGTACGCCCGCACGTACGCGTCGATCCCCACCATCCGACGGCGATCGTGATCGCCATGGTGGACCAGACCGGCGAACGCTCGTTCCTCACCAACCGGGGCGCGGGCGGTCAGATCTCCGCCGAGGACTGGGACGACTCGCTGCTCGACGGCGTGGGCCGCCTGCACCTGTCCGGCTACACGCTCTTCGCGGAGGCGGGGCTGGCGCTGGCCAGGCTCGCCATGGCCGAGGCCCGCGCCGCCGGGGTGACCGTCAGCATGGATCCCGCCTCGACCGGCTTTCTGCGCGAGTTCGGCGTCGCTCGTTTCCTGCGCGAATCCGCCCCCGCCCACCTCATCATCCCCAACCGGGACGAGGCCCTCCTGCTCGCCGGCGCGCAGGCGCCCGAGCGGGCCGCCGAACTCCTCAGCGAGAGGTACGGCACCGCGATCGTCAAGCTGGGACCCCAGGGAGCTCTGGCGGCCACGGAGGGCACTGTGACGGCGGCGGCAGCGGGGGTTCCAGCCGAGGTCGTCGACTCGACGGGAGCGGGCGATGCGTTCGCTGCGGGATATCTCACAGCGAGGTTGAACGGTGCCGGTGAAGGGCAGTCTTTGGACGCCGGATGCCGGGCCGGAGCCGAGTGCGTGGCCCTGGTGGGCGGTCGGCCACGGTACGGTTTGGAGCTGAACCTTCTTTACCCTATTCACACCGATTGATAGCTTGCCGCGTAGGCTGCACCAAGAACCACATGCGTATTGAGTGGCATCACGCGGCTCACTGGGGAGGATAAGGTCCGCCGATGGAAGTCGAGTCATCGATCTGCCTGAGCGACCTGGTCCCTGCCTTGCGCTGGAGCCGTCCCCAGCAAGTCGCGGAGGCGCTGGGCGATCCGCGCCTGCCGGCCGGGTGGTGGTCGTCCGTGGCTCTTTCGAGGGCGCTCGGCACGACCGGACTCGACTGGATCTGCGACCGGCTCGCCCTGCTGGCCTCGGCCCGCTGGGACCACCTCGCCCTCTCGGACGTGCTGCCCGCGCTGACCGTGCACCCCATCGACCCGGCGCTGCCCGGCTGGCCGGAGGCCACCAGGACGGCGATCACCGGCCTGGGGGGCTGGCAGCGGTTGCGCCGGCTGTCGCCCGGCGACCTGAAAACGCCGTCGGCCACGCCGGAAGTGGTGATCGGCTCGGTGTTCCGCGAGGTGCTCAGCCGCATCCCGGTCCAACGCGAACCTGGCCAGCCCGCCACCCAGCCCGCGCAGCAGGGCCACCTGGCACAGAACCGGCCGGGCCAACCCGGCCATCCGGGGCAGGGCCAGCCCGCCGCCCATCCGGGACAGGGCCATCCAGAGGTGACCCGCCCGCTTCAGCGCGGCACGGTCCCTGGCCAGCGCGACGGAGGTCCTGCTCAGCGCGACGGAGGCCCGGGGCAGAGCCCGGCGCACACTGGCCCGCTGCCCGCCGTGGCCCAGAACAACGGCGGCTCTCCCCGCCAGACCGGCTCCTTTCCCGTCCAGGGGGCCCCGCAGTCGGGTTCCTTCCCTGACCAAGGTGGGCCGCAGACCGGCTCCTTCGCCGCGCTGGGCGGGGCCGCCCGCCAGACCGGCTCGTTCCCGGCGCAGAACGAGGGCACTCCGGCGCCCACGGCCGGTCGGCAGCCGCTGTCCGCTCCGCAACCTCAGTCCGACCCCCAGGCCGCCCGCCAGGACACGAACTCCCCCATCGCCAATCCTCCCATCGCCAATCCTCCCGGCGCCAATCCCCCCGGCACCGCCCAGCAGGGCGGCCTCTTCCCCGGCACCAACGCCCCGGGCACTGGCCAGCAGAGCGGCGGGTTCCCGAACACCGGCCTCCCGGCCGCCAACGGTCCAGGCACCGGCTCCTTCCCAGCGGTCGGGTCCGGCACCGGCCTTTCGGGCACCGGGCTTCCGGGCGCCAACGTCCCCGGCAACGCGGACCCCGAGCGCACCGGCCCGCACACCGGTCCCCATCCCACCGCCGGCCCGCACACGGGCCCGCACCCCACTGCCACCGGTCCGCACTCGACCGTCGGCCCGAACACCGGTTCGCACCCCACCAGCGGCCCTCAGGCCGGCACGTCGCCCACCGGCGGCCAGCTGCCGCCCAGCGGCGGCCCGCACACCGACCCCCGGTCCGGTGCCGACCGTCCTGGCGGGACAGCCCAACCGGGCGCCCAGCCGGGTGCTCTCCCCGGCGCCGACCGCCTCCCCGGCGGAACACCCCACACCGGACCACGCCCCGCCACCGGGCCGCTCGCGGGCACCGGAACACCCGCGGGCAACGGGTCCGGCAGCGGCACCGGCTCCTTCCCAGCGGTCGGGTCCGTCGGCGGCACCGGCTCGTTCCCAGCCGTCGGGTCCGTCACAGGCACCGGCTCCTTCCCCGCTGTCGGGCCACTCGCGGGCACCGGAACGCCCGCAGGCAACGGATCATCCACCGGAGCCGGCCCGGGATCGCGCCCCGGAGGCGCCTTCCCAGGCGACCTGGGCACCACGTCCCGCACCCCGAACGCGGACCCCTCCGGCCACACCGGCGACGTCTCTCTGCCGGCGACAAACGTTCCGGGCCTCGGCGGCGCGTACGACACACCCGCACCGGCGGCGACGCCCGCGCCCTCCGAGACCGACCACGCCATGGTCCGGGTCGTCGACAGCCTGTTCCGCAGCCTGGACAAGCTGGCGCTCGCGGTGGCCGTACACCGCCTGTTCGCCGAAGACCCCGTCAGCCTGCGTACGCTCGCCCACAAGATGCTCGTCGACCGCGACGCGCTCTCCCAGGCGCAGCGGACGGCCGAGGAGCGCGTGCTGCACTGGCTGCGTTCGTCGGAGTCGGCGCCGGTCACCGGGCACATGTTCCGGCTGACGGAGTGGCTCGGCGCGGCCGCCACGCAGGATCAGCTCATCGGCGCCGACCCGGCGCACCCGGTGATGGTGCCGTCGCTGCGCACTCCGCTCTGGCGGGTACTCGTGACGCTCATGCCCGACCGCCGCCTCCAGGACGGCTGGCTGGTGGTGGGCGACCTCCACGGCCTGCAGGCCCGTACCAGGCAGCTGCTGGCCGGTCAGCCCGCCGACGCCGACGTGGTGGAGCTGCTCAGCGAGCTGGGCATCCGCGCGCACTCGGCCAAGGCGTGGTTCGAGGCGCTGCCGGAGACGTCGGACCCCGTGGCCTCCGCCCCCTCACCGGCCCAGCCGCTCCCCCGCCGTACCCCCGGAGCCAACGGCCACCACCACAGGGGCGGCCAGCCCATCCCCTCGGCGGAGACCAACTCCATCGACCCGTCGGCGGCCCTCGCCACGCTCTCCGCCTTGTCGGGTGGCCGGTCCGGCATGCTGCCCCCCACGCTCGCGGGCACTCCGGCCACCCCACCGCCGCCGCTGCCGAGCCCTTCGTCGGACCCGCGCCGCTGGCAGCGCATCGAGGTCACCAACGAGCACCTCCGGGGCGGCCCGGTCCCGGTGCCCGAGGGGTACGCCACGCAGCTCGGCATGCGCCCCGGCACCCTCCTGTCGGTGACCGGTCCGGGCGACAACGCGATCGTCCTGGTCTGGCAGGGTCACCAGCCGGTCTTCGATTCGCTCCAGCCGGTCCTCATGCGCCTCAACGCCCGCCCCGGCGACCAGGTGTACGTCACGGTCGACGGCTACCGCCTGGAAGCCCAGCTCACCGGCTGACCACAGCCGCCCGGGATGCCGCTTGACCCCAGAGGCCAAGCGGTGTCTGGTGCCTCGGCACCGGAGGTCAGCAGCGACCGCGCCTTGCTGCCGGGGTCACGCACTCGTCGGCGACAGGCACCGGACCGCGAAGCCGATCACTTCTCGGCGGTAGACACCGGACCGTGAGGCCGGTCAGTCGTCGGCGAAGAGGCGGATCCGATGGGCCACCGCGGATGCCTCGCCGCGGGAGGCGACGCCCAGTTTGGCCAGGATGTTGGAGACGTGCACGCTCACGGTCTTGACGGAGATGAACAGCTCCCCCGCGATCTCCCGATTGCTGTGCCCCTCAGCCACGTGCCGCAGCACCTCCAGCTCGCGCGCCGTCAGCCCCAACGGCAGCCCGTCGGGCGCCGGCTCGTCGGCCACGGCGACACGGCCCCGCCGCGCGAACGCGTCCAGCCGCTCGACCAACGGCGCCGCACCGAGTTGCTCGGCCAGCTCCCGGGCTCTCGCCAGTCTGGCCCCCGCCCCCTGCCGATCACCGGCCTCCAGCGCCGCACGGGCGGCACCTTCCAGGGTCCAAGCTTCGGAGTAGGGCTCCCGCAGCCCCGCCCAAGCCGCCACCGCCGCGTCCCACATCTTGAGCCGCCAGGACGCACCATCGAGACCGGCCGCGGAACCAGCCTCAGATCCGACACCGGACCCAGAACCGGACTCCAGCTCGGACTCGGACAGCCCCGTCAAAGCCATGAACGTGAGCCGGTGCGCCTCCTGGCAGTCTCCCTCAGTCTCGAGCCGGCCCGCGACCGACCGCAACTCCGCCACAAGATCCCCGCCAAGCTGCGCGATCACCACCAGCAGCGGCCAGGCGTAACGCGGGCTGGCCACCAGATCCTGCGCACGCAGTGTCCGGGCCGCCGCCTCCCGCGCCTCGTCCAGGCGCCCCCGCGCCACCAGAAGCTCGACCTCCCTGCAGGCGTGCGGCAGCACGCTCTGGTCGCGGAACCGCCCGCGCGCCAGCACACTGCGTGAGGCCGCGAACAGCTCCTCGGCCCGATCGACCCGTCCGCGCGCGAGCGCGATGTCGGAGGCCAACCCCTGCAGGCTGGCCCGGTAGGGCGGCGGCGGCATGAGCTCCAGGGCGTGCTCGATCACCTTCAGCGCCTCGTCCCAGCGCCCGAGCGACCACAGCGGCTCCGCCAGGTTGATCGACAGGAACGTGCCCGACGTGCGCGCCACGCCATAGCGTTCGGCCTCGGCGATGCCGTCGCGGGCGACCTGCGCGGCGCGTTCGTGGCGGCCGGCGCCCTCCAGCACGTCGGATTCGGAGATGGCACCACGCAGCATCGCGTTGTGGGCGTCGGCCGTGGCCGCGATGCGGCGCGCTTCGGCGAACCCGTCCAGATAGGTGTCGATGTCGGAGAACTGGCAGCGCGCCCAGGTCAGGCTGATCAGCGCGTGCGCCTCGGTGTTGGCGTCGCCTACCTCGTGGCCGAGCTCCATGGCCAGTTGGGCCGTCGAGATCCTCTCCTGCCAGTCGTCGTAGAGCATGCGCGCCAGGCTCTCCAGCACTTGGGCCCGCAGCCTGCTGGGCTTGTCGGCGGGCACCAGCGATGCCGCCCGGCGCAGGTCGTCGACATGACCGGGCCGGCTGAGGTCGTAACCGGTGAGACCGCGCTGGCGCAGCAGCCTGGCGGCCCTGGCCGGCTCTGCCGTCTCGTCGATCTCGGCGAGCCCGGCGGTGGCCAGGGCGATCGAACGTTCGTACTCGCCCGCCAGATGGGCGACCGTGGCCGTCTGCCTGAGCACGTCGACATGGTCGGTGCCGATGCGCTCCGCGGCGTCGGGCACCTGATCCCACAGCTCCAGCACCCGGGACAGCATCCTGAGCTGCTCGTCATAGGCGGCGGAGCGGCGGGCGGCGGCCGCGGCGTGCCAGGCGCTGATCAACGCCCACGTGGTGTCGTGGGCGGCGTGCCAGTGGTGGGCCAGCTCGATCGCCCCGCGCGGGACGGGCAGGATCGACAGGTCGCGCTCCAGCGCCTCGGCGAAGCGCGTGTGCAGGCGGGTGTGCTCGCCCGGCAGCAGGTCGTCGTGGAGCGCCTCGCGGATCAGCGCGTGCCTGAAGGAGTAGCCTTCGCCGTCGACGACCAGCACGTTGCCTGCCACGGCGGGCCGCAACGCGTTGGACAGCGCCACGTCGTCCCGCCCGGCGACGGCGGACAGCAGGTCGTGCTCGATGCGCTGGCCACCCGCGCTGGCCACGCGGAGCAGCTCCTGGGTGTCGTCGGGCAGCCGTTCGACGCCGGCGAGCAGCAGGTCGCGCAGCGACTCGGGCAGCGCCTCCCCGACGCCGGACTCGCTGAGCAGCGCCTCGACGAACAGCGGGTTGCCCTCGCTGCGCGCGTAGATCAGGTCCATGTCGGAGCCGGACGGCTCGCGCTCCAGGATGCTCGCCGCCTGCTCGACGACCTCCTTGCGGGTGAGCCTGCGCAGCTCCAGCCTGGCCACCCAGTCGACGCGGCCCAGCTCGGCCAGCAGCGGGCGCAGCGGGTGGGTGCGGTGCAGCTCGTCGGCGCGGTAGGTGACGACGATCAGCAGCCGTACGCCGGCGCGCTGGTAGCGGACCAGGAACGAGAGCAGGTCGCGGGTGGATCGGTCGGCCCAGTGGGCGTCCTCGACGACCAGGACGACCGGCCGGTCCTCCGCCAGCCGCTCCAGCAGGCCGAGCAGTTGCTCGAAGAGCCGGGCGCGGGCCTCGGAGCCGTCACCGTCGGGCTCGCCGAACTCGGGCAGCAGCCGGGCCAGCCCGCGCGTGGTGCCGCCCGGCACGAGCGCCGCGACACCGTCGCGGCCGAGCTCGCGCACCAGGCCGCGCAGCACCGCGGTGAAGGGGGCGAACGGCAGGCCCTCGGTGCCGAGCTCCATGCAGCCGCCGACGAGCACCATCGCCTCGCCCGCCCGGTCGGCGAACTCCCTGACCAGGCGCGTCTTGCCGACACCCGCCTCGCCGCCGACCAGCACGGTGGACGCCGCGCCGGTCCGGGCGCCGGCCAGCGCGCGCTCGAGCGCGCTCAGCTCGCCGGCGCGGCCGACGAAGAGCGGGCTCACCGCGTGGATGCTCACGCCCCAAGAATGCCATCAGGCGGCGACAGAAACGGCCCTGGGCCTGATCACCAGTACGGGCGACGCGCCTCAGGCGCGGTTCTCCCAGAACAACCTCTCGTCCTTGTCCGGATCGGTGACGATCTCGCACTCGGCGTCGAGCCACATCGTGGCACGGTCTTTCAGCGTGTAGGCGGGCCATCTCGGCACGTCCGCCGCAGTGGGACGGCCCTTACGGGCGAAGCCCGCCCACAGTGCGCTCATGTGCCGCGCGGTCGCCAGCCGCCCCGGCGATTGATCGGCGTAGAGGAAGAAGTCGAGGTTCTTGTCGGTGTTGGCGAACTTGAGGTTGATGTCGGACGCGTGCGGCGAGCCGATGGGGAAATCGGTGCCTGGCACCACGGTCGGGTTCTTATAGGCAAGCTGGTACATGAACACAGACGCGGCGCGCTGCGCCACCTTGGCCTCCGCGATCTTGATCGCGTCGCGCCAGATGGGCGAGGTCGTGATCGCGAAGTAGAGCTGCGCCGGCGTCGCGTCGGGCCGCGACGCGTGGAAGGTCCTGATGATCTGGTCGAGCTCGGCACCCTGGTACGTACGACTCAGCTCTCTGCGCAGGCCGGCCTCGTCGATGCGGAAGATGTCGGGCGGCCCGAAGAGGCTGAAGAACACCGTTTCATCGCGGCATGTGCCGCACATCAGCGGCTTGCCGGCCGAGAAGGACGCGACGCCGTCGGCGAAGGGATGCCGCGGAATGATGGCGCCATCGACGAAGGCGCCGAAGCCGGGGAGCGGGCCGGGGTCGCCCCAGGGCGCGACGCCGTTCGCGGCTTCGGACTGCTGGATCTCGAGCAGCCTCCCAGCCGGAATGTCGTGCAGCTGGGGAATGTCGGCCGTGGTCAGTCCCAAGAGCTCCAGCGTGCGCTCGGCCCGCGCGGTGGCGCCTTCGCGGGTGGGAAAGCGCAGCGGTGCGGCGCTTTCGATCGAGGCCTTGTGGAACAGCGACGCGGCATCCGGCATGGTGTAGACGGCCGCGGTCTTGGCGCCGCCGCCGCTCTCGCCCCAGACCATGATGTTGTCGGGGTCGCCGCCGAAATTCTCGATGTTCTCCCTGGTCCAGCGCAGCGCCGCGAGAATGTCCAGCATCCCCTGGTTGGCGGCGTAGTCGCCGCCGGCGAGATCGCCCAGGAACAGATAGCCCAGCAGGCCCAGCCGGTGGTTGGACTCGACCACCACCACGTCATAGAGCTGCGCCAGATGGGTGCCGTCCTGCCCGGTGGCGGAACCGGAGCCGATCATGTAGCCGCCGCCGTGGTTGTAGAACATCACCGGCCGCCGCTCGCAGTCGGCGGCCGGGGTCCAGATATTGAGATAGAGGCAGTCTTCAGAGGGTGCCGGCATCCGGCCGTTGCCGTTGGGGCCCATCTCGTTGCCCGCTGCCTGGAATGCCGGGTTGGGGAAGTTCACTGCGTCGCGCACGCCGGTCCAGCGCGTGGGCGGCTTCGGAGCCTTGAAGCGGAGCTCGCCGAGCGGCGGCGTGGCGTAGGGCACGCCGAGAAACTTGACGATGCCGTCCTCGCGTCTCCCGCGCACCCTGCCGTAACGGGTTGCCGCCTCGTCCGTTCGCCCAGTTCCCCGCGCGAGTGCCGGGGAGCCCTCACCCATCACGGCGGCGACCACGGATAACGACGTGCCGATCATCGCCCTGCGGTTCATTCCCGAGCCCGCCATCAGGCTCCTCTCTTGGAGAGCGCACACGCATGCAGGACTAGCCTGCAGTCAATGGGTAACGTTTTCCACGCTTCCCCCGACCATAGGCGTCGATGCCCTAATAGTCCATCGCGAAATATGGGTAACGTTACCCATTCACCTACCGAAGCGCCCTGGACGGTGCGACGCCGTCGGCGCTAGCGGAGGATCTTCCTGAACATCGTCGCCGACGCCTCGTAGCCCAGCGCGTGGTAGAACTCGGGCGCCCGCCGCGTGGCCATGGCCACATAACCGGCCTGCCGCGAACGGGCCCACGCCTCGAACTCCACCAGCAGCGCCCGCCCGATACCCTGCCGGCGCGACCCGCTCTGCACCATCGCCTCCTCGACCCAGGCGACCGGCCCGTTGGCGAACAGCGTCAGGTGGACGAACCCCAGCAGATAACCGTGCACCCGGCCGCCCACCACGGCCGCGATCAGCATGACGTCGTCATCGCGCAGCAACTGCGGCAGCGCCGCGTCGAAGGCGTCCCGCTCGGGCCTGAAGGTCAGCCCGAACTCCATCGCCAAGGCGAACAGCTCGTCCGCGTCGGCCTTCTCCGCTCTCCTGATGTGGAGATCGTCTGACGTCATGTCGTACGACCTTAAGTCGTGGCGTGGCCGCCGTCCACTCAGGTCAGCCCGTCAGCCCGGTCATGTCGCCTCGTCAGCCCGCTCAGGACAGCGGGCCGGTCTGGTCAGGTCAGCTCGTCAGCGCCTTGACGGCCTGTTCGGCGACCTCCTGGGCGCCCTTCATGAGCACGTCCTCGGCGACCGGCTGGGTGTCCTTGCCCTGGGCCAGGATGTCACCGTTCTTGTTGTCGGTGCCGAAGTAGCGGACGTTGATCGTCGTGTTGCCCATCACGATGTAGGCCCAGACGTTCGTGGTGCCTTTGAGGTTCTGGGTGTACATGGCGTGGGTCTCGTCGCCGACGCCGTCGAAGTTCTTCATCTCACCGTACGTGCTCAGAAACCGCAGGCCGGGGTTCTCCTCCTTGGTGCCCGCCATGTCCTTCATCGAGCGGAAGTTGAACTCGGCGTCGTCCCTCGCGGCCGCGACGCTGGGCCAGACGTTGACGGCCAGGTGGATGGTCCGCGATTCCAGGGTGCCGTTCTTGATGTTCTTGGACGTCTGGGTCCACTCGCAGCCCTTGCGCAGCGCTCCGTAACCGTCCTTCTGGACGCCCGGCGCGGACTGCGACTTGGGCGCGAGCCGCGTGGTCAGGCTCGCGGGCAGCAGGTCGCACACCTCCGGCACCGCTTTCAGCGGCGGGAAGGTGGAGGTGGCCGCGGGCGTCTCGGCCGGATCCGACGAAGCCGCCTCCGAGGGCAGCCCGGACGACGAAGGCAGCCCGGACGACGAGGGCAGCGACGAGGGCAGCGTGGACGGCAGGTCGAACGAGGGCGACGGCAGCGCGACCGGAGGCGCCTCCTGACCGACGTTGCGTACCGCGATGAGCGCCCCGCCCAGCACCGCCACCGCCGCGGCCCCCGCCAGCACGCCCTTGGCCCAGCCGGGCGCCTTCGACGAGACGGGCCGCTCGCCGCCGGCGTCCGGCCAGTACGAGGCCGGCGGAACGGGCGGCGCCTGCGGTGCCTGCGGGCCCTGGATCATGGCCACCCCTCATCGCGGCGGATCATTACGAATGGGATGCTGTTGACGCGTCCGGGATGGAAATATAGCGAACCGAAAGTCTTGCACACTATGGTCTCCAACGTGCCTGGTCTGGGGGATTCCAAAATCGCAGGCCGCTATCGGGTGCTACGGGCGCTCGGTCAGGGTGGCATGGGCACCATCTGGCTGGCTCACGACGAGCTGCTCGACCGCCAGGTCGCCATCAAGGAAGTACTGCTCCCGCAGTCCCTCGCCCCGGCCGAACGGGCGGAGGCGCTTCAGCGGGCCATGCGCGAGGCGATGGCGGCCGCCCAGCTGCGGCATCCGGGCATCATCACCATTCACGACGTACTGTCCGAGGACGGGCGGCCGTGGATCGTCATGGAACTCCTCCGAGGCCGTGACCTCAAGGACGCGGTGGCCGCCGAGGGCCCGTGGTCGCCGGAGCGGACGGCGGCGATCGGGTTACGGGTGCTGGAGGCGCTGTCCGTCGCCCACGCGCACGGCATCCAACATCGCGACGTCAAGCCCGCCAACGTGTACCTGACCGACGACGGCCGGGTGGTGCTGACCGACTTCGGCATCGCCAGGCTGGAGGACCAGGCGACGATCACCGAGTCCGGGCTGCTGATCGGGTCGCCCGGGTTCATCGCCCCCGAGCGACTGCGCGGCGAGCGCGGCGGGCCCGAGTCGGACCTGTGGTCGCTGGCCGCCACGCTGTACGCGGCCGTGGAGGGTCAGGCTCCGTACGTCGGCACCTCCCCTATGTCGGTGCTGCGTGACGCCCTGACCCTGCCGCCCCGGCCGCCCCAGCGCGCCGGGAACCTCGGGCCGGTGCTGATGATGATGCTGGCCCGCGACCCGTACCAGAGACCCGCCCCACAGGCGGCCGAGCAGCTGTTGCGGCGGGTCGCGGAGGGCGGCCCGGCACTGGCGGTCACGCAGCCGATGGCCGGGCGCGCGAGCCGGCTGCCGCTCATCGTCGGCGGCGCGGTGGTCGCGGCGGCGGTGGTGGCGGGTACGGTGGCGTTCGTGGCCCTGCGGCCCGCGGACACCCCCGCGACACCCGTGGCGGAGACCGTGACGCGGCAGCCGCACACCACGTCCCCCACTCCCACCCCCAGCGAGGAACCCGAGCCGGCGAAGACCCCCAAGTTCACCGCAGCCGTGAACCTGTGCACACTGCTCACCCCAGCGCAGGTCGCCAAGCTCGTGCCCGGCGCGGGCAAGGGCAAGCGCGACGGCGACATGTGCGAGTGGACCACCCGCGGCAAGGGACTGTCCGCCGAGGTACTGGCCAACATCGGCGGGCCCGAGAGGTGGAGCACGGTCCCGGAAGACGCCGAGGAGGACTACATCGGCCGGCGCAACGGTGCCTACGAGGGAGCGGAGATCACGTGGACCTGGCCGGAGGTCGGCCTCACCAAGGGGATCAAACAGCAGCGCCGCCACGTCGAGGACATCGACGGCATCGGCGATGAGGCGTACGGCTACGAGCTCGTCAGCCCCAAGGGCAACGCCGAGAACGTCACCGTGGTCTTCCGGCTCAGCAACGTGAACGTCCAGATCGGCTACGTCAACGTCAACAAGATCGGCGACAACGCCGCCCTGCGCAAGGGGGCGCGCGACGCCGCGCGATGGCTGGCCGAGGCATTGAACCGCCAGGAGTGAGGCAATGAACCAACCGCGACTCGTGGGCGGCCGCTACCAGCTGCTCGAACAGCTCGGCCGCGGCGGCATGGGCATCGTCTGGCGCGCGCAGGACACCATGATCGGCCGCGAGGTGGCGGTGAAGCAGGTACTGCTCCCGCTGAACCTCTCCCCCGCCGACCAGGCCGCGCTGCGCCACCGTACGCTGCACGAGGCCCGCGCGGCGGCCGGGATCCGGCACCCCGCCGTGGTCGGCATCCACGACGTGATCGACGACGGCGGCCAGCTGTGGATCATCATGGAGCTGGTCCGCGGGCGCTCGCTCGACCAGGTCGTCAAGGCCGGCGGGCCGATGGGGGCGCCGTGGGCGGCCTCGATCGGGCTGTTCGTGCTCTCGGCGCTGGCCTCGGCGCACACGCGCGGCCTGCTCCACCGCGACGTCAAGCCGGGCAACGTGCTGCTCGCCGACGACGGCCGCATCCTGCTGTCCGACTTCGGCATCGCCGCCCCGACGGGTGCGGCCCAAACGGGTCCCCAGCAGGGCGGCGTGCCGGTGGGGACTGCGGGGTTCACCGCGCCCGAATGCCTCACCGAGAGCGTGGCGCCGGGACCGCCGTCCGACCTGTTCTCGCTCGGCGCGACGATCTACACGGCGGTGGAGGGCGTGCCGCCGTTCCAGCGCAACACCGCGTTGGCCACGCTCGGCGCGGTGATGACCGAGCCGCCCAGACCGGCGCAGCGGGCCGGCGCGCTCACCCCGCTCCTGCTCGGCCTGCTGGCCAAGGACCCCGCCCACCGGCCCGACCTACGCGCGCTGCGGCGGGGACTGGAGCAGGTGGCGGGCCACGCGGTGCCCACCGTCAGGACGCCCGCGCCCGCGTGGGTGGTCTCGCGCACGGCCGCGTACGGCTCGGCGGCGGCCGTGGTCGTGGCGTTCGTCGTCGCGGTCACGCTCATCCTGACCATGGGGTCGTCCGCCGCCCCGCCGCAGGCCACGCCGTCGGCGGCGGCACGGACCACGAAGCCGGCGCCGAGCAAGGCCGCCCCGACGAGCGCGGCGCCCACGGCCTCGGTTTCCGCCAGTCCCTCGCCCGCGGTCACGCTGCCGGCCGGGAAGTTCTCCAAGGTCCCCCGGCCCTGCCAGCTGCTCACCAGGGCGCAGGCCACCCAGCTCGTCGGCGCGTTCATCACCTCCTCGACCGACCCGACGTTCAGATGCGCGTGGTCAACCACGGGCCTCCCCCCGGCGGGCAAGGAGCTGAGCGTCTTCCTGACACTCTGGCTCTACGCGCCGCAGGGCGACGGCTACGAGACCACGCTCGCGCAGGAGCACATCGCCGGGGCGCGGAAGGAAGCCGAGGACAAGGCGGGCAGGGGCGGCTCGGGCGAGAAGCAGGGCGAGGTCTTCGAGATCCCCGGCGCGGGCGAGGAGGCCATCGCGTACGAGATCTCCCGGGTGAAGTTCAACGACAAGGCGGAGGCCGAGGTACACGTACTCTTCCGCACCGGCAACATGGTGGGCGAGTTCCGCTTCGTGCACGACGTGGCCAAGGACGCCACGCTGCGGGACAAGGCCGCGCGGGCGGCTAAGTTCCTGGCCGCGAACCTCGACGCCAAGGCCTCCTGACCATGCGCGTGATCGCCGGACGCTACCAGTTGCTCGCCCCGCTCGGGGCGGGCGGCGCGGGCACGGTGTGGCGGGCGCGTGACGAGCTGCTGCACCGCGAGGTCGCGGTCAAGGAGGTACGGCTGCCGCCCGGCCAGGACCAGCAGCGGGCCCTGATCGACACGCTGCGCGAGGCCAGGGCGGCGGCGGCGCTGAACCACCCGTCGATCATCACCGTGCACGACGTGATCTCCGAGGGCGGCCAGCCCTGGATCATCATGGACCTGCTCGCGGGCACCTCGCTGGGCGATCTGGTCAAGACGCGCGGCCCGCTGCCGCCCGGCCACGTCGCCACGATCGGCCTGCGCGTGCTCGACGCGCTGGAGGCCGCCCACCACCGCGGCATCCTGCACAGGGACGTGAAACCCGGCAACGTGATGATCACCGATGTCGGCGAGGTCGTGCTGACCGACTTCGGCATCGCTGCGCACACGGGCGACGCCCCCGGCGCGGGTACGGCCGCCGCCGCGGCGCACGCCGGTGACGTCGCGGGCTCCCCCGGCTACATCGCGCCCGAGCACCTGCGCGGCGAGCCCGCGGGCCCGATGGCCGACCTGTGGTCGCTCGGCGCCACCCTGTACCTGGCCGCGGAGGGCCGGGCGCCGTTCGAGCGCGACTCGGCGATGGCGATCGTCGCGGCCGTGCTCACGCTGCCACCACCGCCACCCGTCAACTCGGGCCCACTGGCCGGCCTGCTTCTGGCGATGCTCGACCGCAACCCCGCCGCCCGTCCGCACCCCCGGGCCATCAGGGCGCACCTGGAGTCACTGGCGGTCCCGCTGCCCGTCCGGCCGCGCGAGACCGCGCCCGCCACGATCCCGGTCCGCGCTCACCCGCGCCGCCGTACGCCGCTCGTGCTGGGCGGTCTGGCGGCGGGTACGGCCGTAGCGGTCACGGCGGTCGTACTCGTCAACAGCTCCGGAGGCTCTCCCACCGCCACGGCGCCGGCCACCCAGGTCGCCCAGCCCGCCTCGACCACGGCGCCCCCGACCCCGGCGCCCTCTCCCACCACGGCGCCCCCGACCGCACCGGCCAGGGGCGACGGCCAGTTCGGTCAGCCGCCGAAGGCGTGCGCCCTGCTCACCGACGACCAGGCGCGGACCGTCCTGCCCGGCTCCCACTCCAAGCAGCCCGCCCTCTACGACGAGAGCGAATGCTACTGGTCGGTCGGCATGGTCGGGCTCATCGACCGCCCGTCCATCAACCTCAAGGTCAAGTACTCCGGCACGGTCAAGGCCGCCGAACGTGCCTTCACCCAGACCGTACGGTCCCGCGACACCAAGGCGGGCAGCCAGCAGACGGTGACGATCTCGCGCACCAGGACGGTGCGCGCGGGCGACGAGGCGGCCGCCCAGGACAACGAGGCCGGCATCACCCACACCTCGACGACCACCATATGGATGCGGGTCAGCAACGTGATCATCCAGGTTGAGGCCAGCCATCCGAAGCGAACGAAGGTGACCCCCCAACTCCGGGACACCGCTCTCAAGACCGCCCGCGCGGTGGCCGACACCCTCCAGAAGGCACGATGAACCAGCAAAATGACTTCCCGACCGCGGCCGTGCCGCGCACCGCTCCCACCCAGCAGTCCCGCCCCGGGCTGCGGGTGACGCCGGCGATCCTGAGCGGGGCGGCGGCCGTGGTCGTGCTCATGCTGTTCACCGTCCTGTTCCTGCTCACCCGGCAGCCCGACAAGTCGGAGGCCGTGGCCGTACCCGTCAAGACCACGCGGGCGGTCGAGCCCTCAGTCAGCCAGCCTTCGCCCAGCGAGCAGGCCACCACGAGCGAGCCCGCGCCGACCGGGGCCGCCATGTTCACCAAGACCGTCGACCCATGCACGGTCACGGACGAGGACCTGGTCAAGAAGCTGACGTTGTTCCCGGACAAGTCGCAGATCAAGGCCGAGGAGTGCGAGTGGTCGACGCTCGCGCCCGGGTCGGGGATGCCGGGCAACATGCAGTTCCGGCTCCAGGTGTACGTGAAGGTCTTCCCGGGTGACGTGGCAGCGGCGCACGAGCAGTTCGTCGCGCAGCGGCAGGAGGCCGTACTTCTGGCCAAGACCTCCACCCCCGCCGTGCCGCCCGTCGGCGACGCCTCCTGGACCACCCTCTACACGCTGCCCGGCGACACGGGTAAGGGACCGACCACCGCGACCGTCGGCGTCCGGGTCAGCAACGCGGTGATCCAGGTGGCCTACCAGCGGCGCGTCACCGAGGACCCGACGGGCAGGCTCACCAAGGGCGCCCTGGACGTGGCCAGATCGGTCGCCGAGAAGCTCGGCACGTCGAACTGATCGGTTTACAGGTCGCCCAGCCCCAGCTGGCGGGCGATCAGCATGCGCTGGACCTCGCTGGTGCCCTCGCCGATCTCCAGGATCTTGGCGTCGCGGTAGAAGCGGCCCACCGGGAACTCGTTCATGAACCCGTAGCCGCCGAAGACCTGCGTCGCTTCGCGGGAGTTGTCCATGGCGGCGTTGGAGGAGACGAGCTTGGCGATCGCCGCCTCCTTCTTGAACGGCACGCCGGCCAGCATCTTCTCGGCCGCGTGGTAGTAGGCCAGGCGGGCGGTGTGGGTGCGGGCCTCCATGTCGGCGATCTTGAACTGGATGGCCTGGTAGTGGCCGATCGGGTGGCCGAACGCGCGTCTGTCCCTGACGTAGCGCAGGCATTCGTCCACGCAGCCCTGGGCCAGGCCGACGCCGAGGGCGGCGATGGCGATGCGGCCCTCGTCGAGGGTCTGCAGGAACTGGGCGTAGCCGCGGCCGCGCTCGCCGAGCAGGTTCGCGGCGGGGACGCGGCAGTCGGAGAAGGACAGCTCCCTGGTGTCGGAGGCGTTCCAGCCGACCTTGGAGTACTTCTTCGAGACCGTGAAGCCGGGCGTCCCGGACGGCACGAGGATGGTGGAGATCTCCCGCTCGCCGGTCAGCGCGGCGACGCCGACCACGCCGGTGAGGTCGGTGCCCGAGTTGGTGATGAACGCCTTGGTGCCGTTGATCACCCACTCGGCGCCGTCGAGCGTGGCCGTGGTGCGCATGCCGCCGGGCACGTCGGAGCCGCCGCCGGGCTCCGTCAGGCCGAACGCGCCGAGGGTCTCGCCCGCCGCCATCTCCGGCAGCCAGGTCGCCCGCTGCTCGGGCGTACCGAATCGGTAGATCGGCATGGCGCCCAGCGACACCGCGGCCTCCAGCGTGATCGCCACGCTGGAGTCGGCGCGTGCCAGCTCCTCCAGGGCCAGGCAGAGCGCGAAGTAGTCGCCGCCCATGCCGCCGTACTCCTCGGGGAAGGGCAGGCCGAACAGGCCCATCGCGCCCATCCGGCGGACGATGTCGTACGGGAACTCCTCCCGCTCGTAGTAGTCGCCGATCACCGGCGCCACCACGTCGCGGGCGAACGCCTCGACGGTCTTGCGCAGCTCTTCGTACTCGTCGGTCAGCATGGTGGGTCAGCCTTTCGCGAGGGCCTGGACGACGCGGGACGGGCTGGGGCGGCCGAGCCGCTCGGCCAGCCAGGTGCTCGTGGACACGAGCTTGTCGAGATCGAGACCGGTGTCGATGCCGAGTCCGTGCAGCATCCACACGAGGTCCTCGGTGGCGAGGTTGCCGGTGGCCGACTCGGCGTAGGGGCAGCCGCCGATGCCGCCGGTCGAGGCGTCGACGACGGTCACGCCCGACCGGAGCGCGGCCAGCGTGTTGGCCAGGGCCTGGCCGTAGGTGTCGTGGAAGTGCACGGCCAGCCGGTCGGGATCGCGGAACGACTCGATCAGCGCGGTCACGTGGCCCGGGGTGCCGACGCCGATCGTGTCGCCGAGCGACAGTTCGTGGCAGCCCAGGCCGAGCAGCCGCTCGCCGACCGCGACGACCTGGGCGATCGGTGTCGGGCCCTCCCACGGGTCGCCGAAGCACATCGAGACGTACGCGCGGACCTTGACGCCGTTGTCGATCGCCCTGGCCACGACCGGCTCGAACATGTCGAACTGGCTCTCCAGGCTCCGGTTCAGGTTCTTGGCGGCGAAGGTCTCGGTGGCGCTGGCGAAGACGGCGATCTCCTCGACGTCGTGGGCCAGCGCCCGGTCCAGGCCGCGCGCGTTCGGGACGAGCACCGGGTAGCGGACGCCCGGCCGCCGGTCGAGCCTGGTGAGCAGCTCTTCCGCGTCGGCCAGCTGGGGCACCCAGGTCGGGTGGACGAAGCTGGTGGCCTCGATCACCCGGTGGCCCGCGTCGGCGAGCCGGTCGATGAACTCGGCCTTCACCTCGACCGGGACGATCGCGGACTCGTTCTGCAGGCCGTCGCGCGGCCCCACCTCGTAGACGGTGACCTGGTGCGGAAGGCCCTCCATCGGGTACGGCCTGCGCATCAGGACTCCCCGGCGGTGACCACGGCCAGGACGGCGTCCATGTCGACCGGCTGGCCCGCCTGTACGGGCAGTTCGGTGACCCGTCCATCGCAAGGGGCGGTGACGGTGTGTTCCATCTTCATGGCCTCCACGATGAGGAGTGGCTGGCCCGCGCTCACCTGGTCGCCCGGCTGGGCCTTGACGACCAGGACGGTGCCGGGCATGGGGCTTCTGACCACGCCGTCGCCCGCGTGCGCGGTGCCGGGGCGGTCGCCGGGGTCACCGATGCGGTGGCGGGTCAGGGCCCAGGACTGTCCGTCCCTGCCCAGCCAGAGGGTGTCGTCGTGGCGGGCGTGGGTGTAGTGCTGGGTACGGCCGGCCAGGGTGACGGTCAGCTTGGCGCTATCGATCAGGAGCCTGGCCTGAACGGCCTCCCCGGTCTCCTGGCGTGCGCACCCGATGCGGATTTCTGATGATTTTTCGGGCAGGCCGCGTACCTGGATCGTGTGGACGCCGTCCCGTGACTCCAGCCGCCAGGTCGTCCACGCGCGCTCGCCGACCCGCCAGCCGTCCGCGACCTCCCACGGATCCGAGCCCTGAGGCACGGTGTGGAAGACCAGCGCGGCGGCGGCCAGCACCTCGTCCGGCGGTCCGGCGGCCGGGACCAGCGCGGGCAGGACCCGCTCGACCAGCCCGGTGTCGAGCTCGCCCGCCCGCACCTCCGGGTGCGCCGCGAGCGCCCGCAGGAACGGCACGTTCGTGATCACGCCCAGCACGACCGTCTCGGCGAGCGCCTGGTCGAGCCGCCGGAAGGCCGCCTCCCGCGTGGGCGCCCACGCGATGACCTTGGCCAGCATCGGGTCGAACTCGCTGCCCACGACACCGCCCTCGACGAGCCCCGAGTCGACCCGGATGCCACCCTCGACCAGTCCCGAGCCGATCCGGACGCCGCTGTCTCCCAGTCCCGAGCCGCCCCGCACGCCGCCGGGCTCCGCAAGGCGCAGCACCCGGCCGCCCGTGGGCAAGAAGCCGCGCGACGGGTCCTCGGCGTAGACGCGGGCCTCGACGGCGTGGCCGCGAAGCCGTACCTCGTCCTGGGTGAAGGGCAGCGGCTCGCCCGCCGCGACCCGGAGCTGGAGCTCCACCAGGTCGAGGTCCGTGACCAGCTCGGTGACCGGGTGCTCCACCTGGAGGCGGGTGTTCATCTCCATGAAGTGGTACTCGCCGGTCGTGCCGTCGACGATGAACTCGACCGTGCCCGCGCTCACATAGCCCACCGCGCGGGCGGCCTCCACCGCCGCGGCGCCCATCCGCTCGCGCATCGCGGCGTCGACGAAGGGGGACGGCGCCTCCTCGATGATCTTCTGGTGGCGGCGTTGCAGGCTGCACTCGCGTTCGCCCAGGTGGACGACGTTGCCGTGGGTGTCGGCCAGCACCTGGATCTCGATGTGGCGGGGGTTCTCGACGTAGCGCTCGATCAGCAGGGTCGCGTCGCCGAACGCCGAGCGGGCCGTACGGCGGGCCGACTCCAGCGCGTCGGGCAGCTCGGCCGCCGAACGGACCAGCACCATGCCCTTGCCGCCCCCGCCCGCCGACGGCTTGATCAGCGCGGGGAAGTCCGTCCAGGACAGCAGCGAGTCGCCGGGCTCGGCGCCGCCCGGCACCACGGGGACCCCGGCGGCCGAGACGGTGGCCTTGGCGCGGATCTTGTCCCCCATGGCGTCGATGGCCGCGGGCGGCGGGCCGACGAAGACCAGCCCCGCCTCGGCGCACCGGCGGGCGAACTCGGCGTTCTCCGCGAGGAACCCGTATCCAGGATGTACGGCCTGCGCCCCGGACGCCTCGGCCGCCGCCACCATCGCCCCCATGTCCAGATATTTCGGGATCTGGAGGGCGGTGTCGGCCTCGCGGACGTGGCGGGCGTCCGCGTCCGAGGCCGTGTGGACGGCCACCGACGTGATGCCGAGCGCGCGCAGCGTGCGGATGACCCGGACGGCGATCTCGCCCCGGTTGGCGACGAGAACACGGGTGAACATGGGCAGCGTGGTCAACGTGGTCACATCCGGAAGACGCCGTAGCCGACGGGGTCGAGCGGGGCGTTGGCCGCCGCGGAGAGTGCCAGGCCGAGGACCGTACGGGTGTCGAGCGGGTCGATCACGCCGTCGTCCCACAGCCGGGCCGTGGAGTAGTAGGGATTGCCCTGGTGCTCGTACTGCGCCCTGATGGCCTCCGGGTCGGCGTTACCGACGGTGGTGAGCACGTTCGCGGCCTGCTCGCCGCCCATGACCGAGATGCGGGCGTTCGGCCACATCCACAGGAACCTGGGAGAGTACGCCCGCCCGGCCATCGCGTAGTTGCCCGCGCCGAACGACCCGCCGATCACCACGGTGAACTTCGGCACCCTGGCGCAGGAGACCGCGGTGACCATCTTGGCGCCGTGCTTGGCGATGCCGCCCGCCTCGTACGCCTTGCCGACCATGAACCCGCTGATGTTCTGCAGGAACACCAGCGGGATGCGCCTGCGGTCGCACAACTCGATGAAGTGCGCCCCCTTCAGCGCGGACTCGCTGAACAGGATGCCGTTGTTGGCGATGATCCCGACCGGGTGCCCGTGCAGGTGGGCGAAGCCGGTGACCAGCGTCGCGCCGTACTCGGCCTTGAACTCCAGGAACCGCGAGCCGTCGACGAGCCGCGCGATGATCTCCCGCACCTCGTACGGCCGGCGGGTGTCGGCGGGCACGATGCCGTAGAGGTCGCGCGGGTCGTGGCGGGGCTCCTCGGGCTCGACCCGGTCCCAGGGCCGCTCGGCTCTCGGGGCCAGCGTGGAGACGATGTCGCGGACGATGGCCAGCGCGTGCGCGTCGTCGTCGGCCAGGTGGTCGGTGACGCCGCTGACGCGGGCGTGCAGGTCGCCGCCGCCCAGCTCCTCGGCCGTGACCTCCTCGCCGGTGGCGGCCTTCACCAGCGGCGGGCCGCCGAGGAAGATCGTGCCCTGGTCGCGGACGATGACGGCCTCGTCGCTCATGGCCGGGACGTACGCGCCGCCCGCCGTACACGATCCCAGCACGGCGGCGATCTGCGGGATGCCGCGCGCGGACATCGTGGCCTGGTTGTAGAAGATGCGACCGAAGTGCTCCCGGTCGGGAAAGACCTCGTCCTGCTTGGGGAGGAAGGCGCCGCCCGAGTCGACCAGGTACACGCACGGCAGGTGGTTGTGCAGCGCCACCTCCTGCGCGCGCAGGTGCTTCTTGACGGTGATCGGGTAGTACGTGCCGCCTTTCACGGTGGCGTCGTTGGCCACGACCACGCACTCGCGCCCGGTGATCCGGCCGACACCGGTGATGATCCCGGCGGCCGGCGCCTGGTCGTCGTAGAGGCCGTTGGCGGCCAGCGGCGACAGCTCCAGGAAGCGGGAACCGGGGTCGAGCAGGCCGTCGACGCGGTCGCGCGGCAGCAGCTTGCCACGTTCGACGTGGCGCTGCCGCGACCGCTCGGGACCGCCCGCGGCGGCTGCGGCGAGGCGCTCCAGCAGGTCGGCGGCGAGCCGCTCGTTGAGCTCGGCGTTGTGCTTGTACGCCTCGCTGCCGGGGTCCGCGGCCGAGTTCAGCACCGGCCAGTCGCTCATGTATCCCCCTCCGTTATGAGGCCGATGTTAGTCATCATTAACGTAACCGTCTACCATGTGAGACGTGACGACGACGCGGAGCCGGGGCAGCCGGCGCCTGGAGATCCTCGGCGCGGCCGCGAACCTGTTCGCCGCGCGCGGCTTCCACGGCGTCTCGATCGAGGACATCGGCGGCGCCGTCGGCGTCTCGGGCCCGGCGCTCTATCGCCACTTCAGCGGCAAGGAGGCGCTGCTCGCCGAGATGCTGCTGGGCATCAGCTCGCGGCTGCGCGAGTCGGCCGCCGCGGCGGTCACCTCGCCCGGCGGGCCCGAGGAGACGCTCGACGCGCTCCTGAACGTGCAGATCACCTTCGCGCTCGAACAGCCCGCGCTGATCACCGTGCACGACCGGGAGCTGGGCAACGTGCCCGAGCCGGAGCGGCGGCAGATCAGGCGGCTGCAGCGGCTGTACGTCGAGGAATGGGTCACCGTGCTGGCCGAACTGCACCCGTCGTGCCCGCCCCCGCGCCTGCGGGCCGCCACACACGCCGTCTTCGGGCTGCTCAACTCCACGCCGCACAGCGCGGGCGAGCTGCCCGCGCGCGCCATGCGCCTCCTCCTGCACGCGATGGCGCGGGCTGCCATCGCGGCCTCGGTTAACGCTCACTAACACGGCGCCACAACACCCAAAAATGGGGCTATTCATGCCAACTATCTAGATATATCGTCACGCTATCTCGATAGTTGGAGGCGTGATGCGTGATCCACACATGTGGGAAGGGCCGCCCGGCGCCCCACCGCCACCGCACCCCGCGCACCCCCCGCTCCCCCCGGGCCCGCCTGGTCCTCCGGTCTTTTCGGGCGGCGGGCCGGGAATGGGAGGTGCGCCGGGGATGGGCGGCATGCCCGATGTGCCGCCGATGGGCTGGGAGGGCGGCGCTCCGCGGGTACGGCGGGGAGACGTCAGGGCCGCGCTGCTGAGCCTGCTCGCCGAAGGGCCGAAGAACGGCTACCAGATGATCCAGGACATAGAGGAGCGCAGCCGCGGAGTGTGGCGGCCCAGTCCCGGCTCGGTCTATCCGGCACTCCAGCAGCTGGAGGACGAGGGCCTGGTCACCGGCGACGACACCGGCGGCTCCCGGCTCTACAGCCTGACCGAGCAGGGCCGTGAGCGGGCCGTACGCCACCTCGACGGCGAGCCGCCCTGGGACGAGGTGGCGCGCTCCGTGCCCGAGGACCGGCACGAGCTGCGGCTGCTGTGGGCGCAGCTCAACGAGGCGTTCAGCCACCTGGCTCGGACGGCCAACGACCAGCAGGTCGCGCGGGCCAAGAAGTTGCTCAGGCAGACGCGCAAGTCCGTTTTCCAGATCCTCGCGGAGGACTGAGCGATGACAGACGCGGCGGTGGCCGTACACGGTTTAAGGAAGGACTACGGGAAGATCGAGGCCGTCAAAGGCGTCGACTTCGACGTGGCCCCCGGCGAGGTCTTCGGCTTCCTCGGCCCGAACGGCGCCGGGAAGACCACCACGATCAGCATGCTCTGCACACTCGTCAACCCGACCGGCGGCAGCGCGACGGTCGCCGGGTACGACGTGGTGCGCCAGCGCGACGAGGTACGCCGGAACATCGGCCTGGTCTTCCAGGACCCGACGCTCGACGGCTACCTGAGCGCCGAGCAGAACCTGCGCTTCCACGCCGAGCTGTACGGCGTGCCGAAGAGCGTCGTCGGCGACCGGATCCGGCAGGTCATGGAGATGGTCGCGCTCTGGGACCGCAAGGACGCCAAGGTCATGACGTTCTCCGGCGGCATGAAGCGGCGGCTGGAGATCGCCCGCGGGCTCCTGCACTCACCGCGGGTGCTGTTCCTGGACGAGCCCACGGTCGGCCTCGACCCGCAGACCCGCTCGGCCATCTGGGGCTACATCAACCAGCTCCGGCGCCTGGAGGACATCACCATCTTCATGACCACCCACTACATGGACGAGGCCGAGTACTGCGACCGGATCGCGATCATCGACCACGGCGAGGTCGTCGTCATCGACTCGCCGGAGGCGCTGAAGGCCAGCGTCGGCAAGGACCGGGTACAGATCCAGACCGGCGACGACGACGCCGCGATCCGGGCGCTGCGCGAGGAGTTCGGCCTGGAGGCGGCCGTGCACGAGGGCGCGGTGACGTTCGCCGTGGCGTCGGGCGAGGAGTTCGTGCCCCGGCTGTTCGCCGAACTGGGCATGCCGATCAGGTCGGTGAGCGTCTCACGGCCCTCACTCGACGACGTGTTCATGAACTACACGGGTTCCACGATCCGCGACGCCGAGGAAGGCGCCGAGTCGGGCGGCCGGACGTGGATGAGAGCGATGGCGAGGCGGTAGTCATGGCCTGGATCAACGCGATGGCGCGGATGAACGCGAGGGCGGGGCGGTAGACATGGCGACAGAGGCGATCGCCGTCCGGGTGCCGGTGCGCGGCACCGGGCACGACCTCCGGGCGGTCAAGGTAGTCCTGCATCGGGAGCTGCTGCGGTTCGTCAACGACCGCACCCGCATGCTGTCGATGCTGCTGCAGCCGGTGCTGTGGTTGTTCGTGATGGGCACCGGGCTCGGCTCACTGGTGCGCGGCGCCATCCCGGGCATCGACTACCGCACCTTCATGTATCCCGGCATGATCTCGATGACCGTGATCATGACCGGCATGTTCTCGGCCGGGTCCATCGTGTGGGACCGCGAGTTCGGCTTCCTGCGCGAGATGCTCGTCGCGCCGGTCTCACGCGGGGCGATCGTGGTCGGCAAGTGCCTGGGAGGGGCGGTGGTGGCCACCGGGCAGGGCGTCATCATCCTGGCGATGGCCGGGCTGGTCGGCGTACCGTACTCGCCGGGCCTGATCATGACGATGCTGGCGGAGATGTTCCTCGCGGCGTTCACGATCACGGCGTTCGGGGTGATGCTGGCCGCCCGGATGCGGAACATGCAGACCTTCTTCGGGCTCATGCAGATGGCGATCATGCCGATGCTGTTCCTTTCGGGGGCCATGTTCCCGCTGGCCAACCTGCCGTCGTGGCTGCACCTGCTGACGGTGATCAACCCGATGACGTACGCGGTGGACCCGATGCGGCACGCGGTGTTCTCCCACCTCGACGTGCCCGCGCAGGTGAACGCGGTGCTCAATCCCGGGGTCCGGTGGTTCGACTTCCAGGTGCCGGTGGGGGTGGAGCTCGGGGTTGTGGCCTTGCTGGGGGCCGTTCTGCTTGGGGTTGGGATCGCGCAGTTCAGGCGGGCGGAGTAGGTCGCACTGGTTTTCGCATCTGCCTGCGACGCTCTGGTCACGGAGGGTAACTTCTCCGATGCAAGCGCGATCCCCCCTTCAAAGGAGCGCCAGAGTTGGACTTGCACGCGGCAGTGATTGAGCTCGAGGGCCGGGTCTCCGTACTCGAGAGACGTACAGTTAGCGGTGTGCCTGACATGACGGTCGCCGAACGGTTCAACACCCACCATGAGCGCGCAGACGCCATGGGCAAGAACATCCTCGACAAGATCGACAAGCGGACCAAAGAGCTCAACCAGAAGATCGACAGCCGGGCGAACCAGCTCGACGAGAAGATCTACACGCTCAATAGCGACACATTGGATGGCTTCGACCGGGTCAACCAAGACATCGCAAAGGTCAATCATCGCCTCGATCAGCAGAACACCAGGCTCGACAACCTCGAGTTGTCCATGGCCCGTCGGTTCGAGGCCGTTGACAAGGACATAGCCGAACTCAAGACCGATGTCGGTGAGCTCAAGACCGATGTCGGTGAGCTCAAGACGGGAGTCGGTGAGCTCAAGACCGATGTCGGTGAGCTCAAGACCGATGTCAGGGAGCTCAAGACCGGGTTCGGTGAGCTCAAGTCGATGCTCATCAGCCTCGGCGCGAAGGCCCCCGAGTCGTAGCACCCGACAATTGAGGCCCGGGGCAACCGCGCCCCCGGGCCTCAACCCTGCCGTTCCGAACCGGCTACCGCTTCACGCGGACATAGTCACTACGGCTGCCGTCTCCGTAGAAATCGTCGTCCCCGCCGAACACGAACTTCCACGAGCCCGACTTCCACGCCTTGACCCTGACGTACAGCTTGCCGCTGTCACCGGACCGCGTGGTCTTCACGTACTGCCACTTGTGCGAGCCGACCGGCTTGAAGTACAGCGCGACCTTGCCCGCGTACCCCTCCCAGGATCCGCTGTCGTCGATCTGCAGCACGCCCCTGGCCTTCAGGTACCTGCCGCGCTTGACCGGCTCCGGGTAGGCGTTGAACTTGATCACCCGGCTGGCCGACTTGTCCGCCGTCGGCGGCGGGGTGGGCTCGACGACCTTGACCCAGGCGGCGTCGGAGACCGAGCCCTTGACGCCTCTGGTCCCCTCGAACGCGGCCCGCCACCAGCCCGAGGACTGCGCGGTCGCGGTGGCCCAGAAGCGGCCGTCACGGTTGGTCACGTCGCTGGTGACGTACTCCCAGCGGCGCGAGCCGTCCTGCCTGAAATAGATCGAGACCCGCTGGCCGGGCAGGGCCTGCCAGCGCTCGACCTGCAGGGAGCCGGTGAAGTTCAGCCGGGCGCCCTTGTCGGCGGGCGCGGGGGTGGCGTCGAAGCCGACGATCCTGCTGTCGGAATTGTGCCTGATCCGGACGTCGACCCGGTCGCTGTCGCTGACCGATGCCCTGGCTTCCTTGTTCCCGCCGAACTCGGCCCGCCACCAGCCGGTGGCATCGGCGCGCACCCTGGTGCTGAACCAGCCGTCGCGGCCGCTCGTGACCGTGGCGACCCGGCGGTAGGCGTCGGCGCTCCGCTCACGGAAAGTAATCGCCACGACCCCGGCGTATCCCTTGCCGTCGGCCAGGAGCCGGCCGGAGACCTTGATCATGTCACCGCGGTGCACCTGGCCGGGGCTGGCGCCGAAGTCCACGATCTTGGTGACGAGGGCCTTCTGGACGTCGAAGGTGCCGCTGGCCGACTTGTCGCCGTCACCGTGGGCGATGGCGAGGAAGCTCCACTTGCCGGCGTCCTTCGCCTCGAAGCTCTTCGTACCGGTCCACTTCGTCCACACGCCGAACGGCGCCGACTTGAGGTCGATGGGCGTGCCGACGCTCAGGCCGGGCGGCTTGAGCTGGAGTTCGGCCTTTCCGGCGTCTTTGGTGGTGAACGTGAACGTCACCGTGACCGGCTTGTCGAAGACCACGGCCGGAGAGCCCGGACTGAGGTCCACGTCGGAGATGGCGGGGGCCTTGGCCGCGGCCGACGCCGATGGTGCCAGGGCGAGAAGCCCGGCGGCCGTCGCGAGCGCGACGGCGGCGACACGGATGCGTTGTAACATACGGGTTCCTTTCTGGATCCCCTGGTGCTCAACGCGGCATTGAGGGTGCCACGCTTATCTTTCCCAGTAGACATTCAGGTTGGCCAGAAAGTTGCGGGATCTGACAACTTGTTATAGATCAGGGTCAATCGGACCGGTCCACAACATGTCACTCCCGACGGGCAGACGAACCCGGGATCGGGGCGACATAATCGCCTTGTGGCGCGCGACACTGTTGAGACTCATTTCACCCAAGCCATTGCGACGCTGAAGGGGGGCGCGGCCCGTGATCCCGGGCGGCCCGTCCGCGAGGGCGCGTCGCTGACCGGTGAGCAGTGCCGCACCCTCTTCCAGCGCCAGCTCGACAGCCGCCTGCTCGACATCGCGGCCCGCTGGCTGCGCGCGCAGGAGCAGTCCTTCTACACGATCGGCTCGGCCGGGCACGAGGGCAACGCGGCGGTCGCCGCCGCGCTGCGGCCCGGCGACCCCGCGCTGCTGCACTACCGCTCCGGCGCCTTCTACCTGACCAGGTCCGAGCAGGCCGGACGGCTGCCCGAGCAGGGCATCCGCGACGTGCTCATGGGGCTGGCCGCCGCGGCCGACGAGCCGATCGCGGGCGGCCGGCACAAGGTGTTCGGCCATCCCGACCTGGCGATCATCCCGCAGACCTCGACGATCGCCAGCCACCTGCCGCGCGCGGTGGGCGTCGCCTTCGCCATCGAGCGGGGCCGCGCGCTGGGCGTTCCCACGCCGTGGGCGGACGACGCGATCACCGTGTGCAGCTTCGGCGACGCCTCGGTCAACCACGCCACGGCGCTGACCGGGTTCAACACCGCCGCCTACGCCACGCACCAGGGGCAGGCGCTGCCGATCCTGTTCGTGTGCGAGGACAACGGCATCGGCATCAGCGTCCGCACGCCCAAGGGCTGGGTGGCGGCGAGCGCGCGGCGTCCGGGCATCGAATACTTCGCCGCCGACGGCTGTGACCTGGCCGACGCCTACGACACGGCCGTCCGGGCGGTCCAGCACGTACGCGCCAACCGCTCCCCCGCGTTCCTGCACCTGAGCACGGTCCGGCTCATGGGCCACGCCGGGTCCGACGTCGAATCCGCCTACCGCACCCAGCGGGAGATCCGCGCCGACATGGAGCGCGACCCGCTCCTGGTCACCGCCCGGCTGCTGGTCGAGGCGGGGCTGGTCACGCCCGACGAGCTGCTCATGCAGTACGAGTCGTCACGCGAGCACATACTGCGGATCGCTCTGGAGACCACCCGCAGCCCGCGCCTCGGCTCGGCCAAGGAGATCATGGAGCCGCTCGCGCCGCGCCGGCCCGAGATGATCGCCAGGATCAGCCCGGTGGCGGCCGAGGCATCGGTCAGAGAACGCGCCTTCGCCGGCTCCCTGCCCGAGGCCGAGAAGCCGCTGACGCTCTCCCAGGCCATCAACCGCACGCTGACCGACGCGCTCGCCGTCTACCCGGAGATGATGGTCTTCGGTGAGGACGTCGCCAAGAAGGGCGGCGTCTATGGCGTCACCCGGGGGCTGCAGAAGCGGTTCGGCGGCGGGCGGGTGTTCGACACGCACCTCGACGAGCAGTCCATCCTGGGGCTCGCGCTCGGGTCGGGGGTGTCGAAGCTGCTGCCGGTGCCGGAGATCCAGTATCTGGCGTACCTGCACAACGCGCTCGACCAGCTCAGGGGCGAGGCGTCGACGCTGTCGTTCTTCTCGCAGGGCGCCTATCTCAATCCGCTGGTGGTGCGGGTGGCCAGCTACGCCTACCAGAAGGGGTTCGGCGGCCACTTCCACAACGACAACGCGGTCGGGGCCCTGCGCGACATCCCCGGCCTGGTCATCGCCTCGCCGTCACGGCCCGACGACGCGGCGGCCATGCTGCGTACCTGCCTGGCGGCGGCCCGCACGGAGGGTTCCGTGTGCGTGTTCCTGGAGCCGATCGCGCTCTATCACACAAAGGACCTGTTCGAGGAGGGCGACGCGGGCTGGCTGGCGCCCTACGCGCCGCCCTCGCGCTGGCCGGAGACCCACGTCCCGATCGGGCGGGCGCGGTCCTATGGAGACGGGCGCGACCTCACGATCGTCACCTTCGGCAACGGGCTGCGGATGAGCCTGCGTGCCGCCGTACGCCTCACGCAGGAGGGCTACGGCTGCCGGGTGCTGGACCTGCGCTGGCTGGCGCCGCTGCCGGTGGAGGACCTGGTGCGGGCGGCGGAGCTGACGGGCAAGGTGCTGATCGCCGACGAGACCCGCCACACGGGCGGGGTGTCGGAGGGGATCGTGGCCGAGCTGATGGACGCGGGGTTCTCCGGGCAGGTGGGGCGGGTGACGTCGGCGGACAGCTTCATCCCGCTGGGCGAGGCGGCCGCTCACGTGCTGATGTCCGAGGAGGAGATCGAGCAGGCGGCGCGGAAGCTGCTGGGCTGAGGTCTCCTTTCAGTACGGCTTACTACGGCTTTCAGGACGACTCAGTACGGCGAAGCGCCGCCGAACATCTCTCCCACCCGGGAGGCCAGCGTCACGTCGCCCGTTATCTGGAGGCGGCCCGACATCAGCAGGGCGGCCGGGTTCGCCGTGCCCGCGACGATGCGGAGCAGGTCGGCGGCCGGGAGGGTGAGCGTTATGGACGGGGCGCGAGCCGGGCCAGGGAAGGCGCGGGCCCGGGGGCCTCGGACGACGATGGTCCAGGTGGCACGGGGTTGGAGACGGAATTCGAGGGCGCCCTGGAAGCCGAAGGCCTTGTCCGGTTTGAAGGAGCGGGCCATGAGGGCGAACAGGAGCCGCTGACGGCCGGGACTCAGCCAGCGGGCCAGGTCCTCGTCGGACCGGCCCGCGACGAAGCGGGACAGAAGGGTGCTGGCCCGTGAGGCGAGCTCGCTTGCGGGCCGCGGCGAGGACGTCCGCCGGGGTGGGCGGCGGCCGGTGGGTGACGCGGGACAGCTCCGCGTCCTCGTCGATCGCGTACGGCTGGGAGAGCGTCCTGGCCGGAGAACGCCTGGACAGGGCGGCTTCGATGGCCGGGGCCAGCCGGGCGGACTTGGCGCGCTCGCGCTCGTCGCGCCCTTCGGTGAATGCGGGCAGAACCTTTTTCCCGAACAATTCAAGGCTTTCGCAAATGTGCTCATGGCGATTCGGCCCGGCCTGGAGTACGAAGATCATTTGGTCCACGCCCGCCTCCTCGTACCGGCTGATGAGGTCGATGAGTTGCTGCGGACTCCCCAATGCGCCCGCGAGGGGATCCCTCCCCTGCGCCCCCACCTTTGGCTGCTCTTTCGTGAAATTTCCCCAAATGCTGCTGTGGCCGGGAGTGTGTTTCGACGGCCCGTAATAATGCGCCAGCGCATAGGCGAAGAACGCCGCCCCCTGAGCGCCCCGGTGCCGAGCCTCGGCGGAATCCTCGTGGCACATCATCAGCAGCACGACCGCCAGGTTGGCGTTGACCGCGAACCCGGCGGGCACGCACTCCGCCGACTCCAGCAGCCGGTAGTAGTCCCGCGACCACTTCCCCGCTTCCTCCGGATGCACGAACGCGAACGACAGCGCCCCGATCCCGTTCCGCGCCGCCAGATGGATCGTCTCCCGCCGCGAGCAGGCCACCCACAGGGGCGGGTGCGGCTTCTGCACGGTCTTCGGGATCACGTTGCGCGGCGGCATCCGCAGGTAGGGCGAATGCCACCCACACGTAGTCGAACCCGACCCGGTCGGCGATCTCGACCTGCTCCAGCGCGTCGACGTACAGGCGCTGCTCACTGTCCGGTCTTCCAGGGGCGGGGCAGCTGATGCTCGTAGAAGATTCCGAACCGCACCTCAAGCGTCTTCGGTTCCCTGTGTTTACCTAGGTAAAGCGGACATCGGCGTAGTCTCGTCGCACCCAACCGGGGCCGGGAAGCGATCCGGTGGAAGCCGAAGCCGCGTCCGTCCGGCAAGCCGGGCGGACCGTGGTTGAGAACCGCGCTGTCGGGGCCTGACTGCGCACCCCTGGAGGAAGTGCGCCTCTTGGGCCACCGCCCCGCCGGACGCTGTCCCGTTGATGCGGACACCCACAGGGGCGGGGACCGAGCGCCAGTCAGGCACCCGGCTGTGACAGAAAATTACCGCACGATTACCATCCGTCGCACCCGATCACGTCAGAGAAATCCAACAACAGTTCTAACGGTAACCACCGACTCGCATAGCGAACGCCAGCAACAGTTCGTCCCCTCCGGTCTCAGAGACGCTGGTTCCCACCATACGGCGGCGACATCGCCGAGTCCCGGGTCAGATCTCGCGGCGCAGTGGGCTGAGCCAGATCGGTATCCAGCTGCCCGCCATGATCGACGCGCCTGCCCACATCGCCGCCCCCGTACCCCAGACCTCGCCGAGGAGACCCGCCAGCAGGCCGCCGACACCGACCGCGCCCATCAGGATCAGGCGCATGGTGGCGTTCATCCGGCCGAGCATCGAGTCGGGCGTGACCTGCTGCCGGAAGCTGACGAGCAGCACGTTGTTCAACCCCGTCCGGAAGCACAGGACGCTCCACGCGGCCGCCGAGGCCCAGACACTCCAACCGACGAACGGCACCAGGAACGCAAGCGGCGCGGTGACCACACCGACGACCCACACGGCACGCCCGCGACCAAACCGACGGCCGATCAGGTGGGCCGTGGCCGAACCGGCCAGTGCGCCGAGCCCGCCGACGGCGAGGTAGACCCCGAGCTCCCAAGCGGGCCGTCCGAGCTCGTCGACGAGGAGCACGGGCAGCAGCGTCGAGCAGAGCGGGAAGGCGAGGTTCGACATGCCGCCCTGTACCGCGATGGCGACGAGGACCCGGTTGCCGAACAGGTACCGCACCCCCTCGCCGATCCGCCGCCCGAGCCGCTCCTCGGGGACGGGGGCCGGTGGGGGCTCACTTTTGCTGATCCGGCGCAGCCACACGGCCGACCACACGTAGGTGAGCGCGTCGAGCAGGATCGCCGCCGGCGCGCCCGCGAGGGTCACCAGCACCCCGGCGGTGCTCCTGCCACCCACGTCCATCGCCGCGTTCGTGCCCACGAGCACCGAGTTGGCGGCGGTGAGCCGGTCGCGGCCCACCAGGTGCGGCACCGTGCTCTGGGCGGCCACGTCGAAGAAGAGCGTGCCGACTCCCGTCGCGATGGCGACGCCGTACAACTGAGTCATCGTGAGCGCGCCCAGCCACCACGCGACCGGCACCGACATCAGGAGCGCACCCCGAACGAGGTCCGTCGCGATCATCACCGGGCGGCACCTGACCCGGTCCACCCATGCCCCGGCGGGCAGGCCCAGCACGAGCACGGTGATCGTGGTGAGGGCGCTGAGCAGTCCCACTTCGCCAGGCCCCGCGCCGAGAGCGGTCACCGCGAGCAGCGGCATCGCCACATAGCCGACCTGGGTGCCGAACTGGCTGACCGCCGACGCCACGAAGAGGTTTCTGAAGGAGGAATCACGCAGGAGCGGTGTCTCGGCAACAGCTGTCATGCCCCCTAGATGATGGGATAGGGGATCTGACCGCTATTGATTAAGCAGAGGCTGAATCGAATGGGGCTTGAACTGACATTCACCGCGCAGGATGCGGCCCATGTCCGTTTCGCCGTTTCTCCTCTGTGGGAGGTCGTCGCCAGCGTCCGGGTGGTGAAGAACCCGGCCGCGCACGCCGTACTCAAGCCCTGGGCCGAGCGGGTACGCCGGCGGCTGGCCGATGTCGACTGGCGGTTGCTGTCCGACCTGGTGCCGGTGCCCACGACCTCGATCGTCGGCTTCGTCAGCCCGCCACCCTCAACCTCCGTGCCCGACCTGGAGGTGGAGCTGGCCACGATGGTGGCGATGGCGCCCCTGGTCCGGGAGGGTCTCGACATCTGGGACGGTCCACCCACCAGAGCACTTCAGACGCTCCATGCCGACCCCGCGGGCGGTCTCGAGCGGCTGGCCGAGGAGATCCGCGGCTACTGGGACGCGGCCATCGCGCCTTACTGGCCCCGGATCAGCACTCTGCTCGACGGCGACGTGCTCTATCGCGCCAGGTCACTGGCCGAGGGTGGGCTGCGGCACATGCTCAGCGACCTCGACACGGCCGTGACGTGGGAGGGAGAGACCCTGCGCCTGCCGAAGACGGTCTGCGAAGGAGTGCGTCCGCTGGGCGGGCTGGGGCTGTTGCTCGTGCCGTCGCTGTTCACCTGGCCGCGGGTCTTCTCCATCACGGCCCCGCCCTGGCAGCCCACGATCCGCTACCCGCCGCGGGGCGTCGCGACGCTCTGGGAGCACCGCGAGAGCGACCCGCCACAAGCGCTGGCCGCCGTGCTCGGCCGGACCCGCGCCCGGCTGTTGGCCGAACTCGACCAGCCCGCCTCGACCAGGGACCTGGCCACCCGCCTCGACCTGTCAGAACCGGGCGCGAACCAGCATCTCACCGCGCTCCGCAAGGCCGGACTGGCCAGTGCGCACCGGACGGGGAGATACGTGCTCTATGCCCGTACGGCTGTCGCCGAGGCACTCCTCGCCGGAGACGCAAGGCCCGCCGACAGCGTGCGTGAAAGCGATCGGGCGGATCGGGGGATAAGAGATATCCGCTGATCGTTCGAAGGGTGGCACATGACGGGGCAAGCATCGTGAAGGGGCAGCCGTGGTGACGGCACTGTCCTGGATCTCCGGCCACTCCGCCGACGCCGTGCCGGGTCCGGTCGATGACGCGGGGGCGGTCGACGGGGCCAAGGGCGTGCCCGGGTCGCTCGTGGACGCCGAGGTGTTCGGGGCGGTGTTCGACGCCTGTTTCGGCGAGATCCACGGCTATGTCGCCCAGCGCCTCGGGGCCGACCATGCCGAGGACGTCGTCTCCGACACCTTCCTCATCGCCTTCAGGAAGCGCGCACAATACGACCCGGCGCGCGCGACCGTGCGGGCCTGGCTGTTCGGCATCGCCACGAAGCTCATCGGCAAGCACCGCCGCCTGGAGGCGCGGACGCTGCGCGCGCTGGGACGGTACGGCCCCGACCGCGACGCGCCGGGACACGAGGACCGGGTGACCGCGCGGGTCAGTGCCCAGAGCCTGCAGCCGAACCTGGCCTCCGCCCTGGCGGCGCTGGATCAGCGCGATCGCGACGTCATCCTGCTCGTCGCGCTGGCCGGGCTGAGCCATGAGGAGATCGCCACGGCGCTCGGCATCCCGTACGGCACGGTCGGCTCCCGGCTGAGCCGGGCCAGGAAGAAGCTGCGCGGCTCCCTGGGCGACACCAATCCGCTGCTCGCCCCCGAGGAGGCCGACCATGGATGAGCTGTCGTCGATCCGCGAGCTGTACGGCCAGCCGCCGGCCGACCCGGCGCTCAAGGCCAGGGTCCGCGAGCGACTGGACGCCGAGCGCTCCTCGCGTACGTCATGGCTCTCCTGGAGAGGGGTCGTGGGCAGCCTCGCCACGGCGGCGGTCGCCGTGACGGCCGTGGTGGCGCTCACTTCGCCCCGTACGCCCGACTCGGTGGTCTCCGGGCGGTCGATCCTGCTGGCCGCGGCGACCACGGCGGCGTCGGGTCCCGCCGACAAGGGGACGTACTGGCACATCGAGAAGCTCCACAACGGCACGAAGGTCACCGACCTCTGGGCGACCTCCGACGGGAAGGCGTGGAGGGGCGAGCGGGTGACGGGCCGGCCCGCGAAGGTCGTCGCGGTCTCGGGACGAGCGCCGTTCAGCATGGCGGGGAAGGATCTGACGGTCGAACAGATCCAGCGGCTGCCGTCCGACCCGACCGCGCTGAAGGAGTGGGTGATCGGGATGCTGCCCGCCGGGTCCGGCGACGATGTCCTGGCGGACGCGCTCAGCGGGCTGCTGTGGAGCAAGCCGTCGCCACCTGCCGTCCGGGCGGCGGCCTATCGGCTGCTCGGTGACCTGCCGAACGTCCATTACCTGGGCAGGAAGACGGATCAGCGGGGGCGCACCGGTGACGCGTTCACCTTCAGCCTGGCCGGTGATCCGCCGGTTCAGCGGACGCTGATCATCGATGTGACCAGTTCGCAGGTGCTGGCCAGCTCCAACACCTCGGGGACGGGCAGCTCGCAGACGTCCGAGGTGGTCCTGGGTGCCGGTTGGACCGACAAGGGTCCGGGGGAATCCGCAAGCACCCGTCCATAACCCCATAAGTCGGGACACGTCGGTGCCCTGACCTCACCGCCGCGCGGCTCCCCCGCTCGGCCCCGCGCCGCGCGGGCGTCCGCGCCGCGCTGACATCACCACGCTCGCACCGCCGCGCTCGGTTCTCGCGCGCCGCGGCCCTCCCCCGCTCGTGAAGCTCGCGCGTCGCCGTTAGCGCCGTGCGTGGGTTTCGCGCGCCCGAAATCAGGAGTCACCACGTGTTCTGGCGTGCCCGTACGACGCCCGGCCGGGCCATCTGCCTGGCCCACCAGTTCCCCAAGATCAAGGTGCCGGAGGTGATGGCCGGGCGGGTGACCTTCGTCGGCCTGCCCCCGGTGGACCTCGGCCAGGACATCGACTGGCGGCTGAACCCGCATGGCAACCGCTCCTGGGCGCTGAACCTGCACACCCTGCGCTGGATGGGCGGCCTGGTCGCCGAGTACGAGCGTTCGGGCGAGGGGGCCTACCTCGACCGGGCCGAGATCCTGGCCGACGACTGGATCCGCGAGAACCCGCGCGACCACGCCGACCTCAGCCCCTGGGCCTGGGCCGAGCACGCCGTCGCGCTGCGCGCCCCCGTGCTGGTGTGCCTGAGCGCCCACGTCGACAGCCGCCGCCTGCTGGACAGCCTCGCCGAGCACGGCGAGATCCTCTCCGACCCGATGCTCTACCGTCAGGGCCACAACCACGGCCTGGACCAGGACATCGCGCTGCTGGTGGTGGGCTGCCGCCTGGGCCGGAACGAGTGGCGTGACCTGGCGATCCGCCGGATGCTCGCCTCGGCCGAACTCGCCATCGACGAGCAGGGCGTCCTGCACGAGCAGGCGCCGAGATACGGGCTGTACGTGCACCGGCGGCTCGGGGTGGCGCTACGGGCGATCGAGGAGAGCGGGGCCGAGATTCCGAACCGGCTGGCGGCGCGCCGGACGGCCCTCGAAGCGTACGTGGCCCATGCCGCGCAGCCCGACGGCTTCCTGGCGCCCCTCGGGGACAGCCCGGCGGACACGCGGGCGGCCGGGTTCGCGCACGACGGGGCGAGGGTGCGGGTCTTCGACGGCGGGTACGTCTTCGGCCGGACCACCTGGGACGATCCGGGCTCGGCGTTCTACTCGATCAGGTTCGGGCCGGGGCGGCGGCTGCACGGGCACGAGGACCATCTGGGCGTCACCTATTACGCGCAGGGCCGCCCGGTGCTGGTCGAGGCCGGTTTCCACTCCTACGAGAAGACGGACTACGTGGAGTGGACCAAGTCGCCCGACGCGCACAACGTGCCCTCGGTGGTGGGCGCGGGCTTCCGAGCGGGTACGGCCACGCGCCTGGAGGCGTCGGACATCGGCCCGTCGCGGCAGTCGTACCGGCTCAGCGACAAGGCGTATAGCGTGCGCCGTACGCGCGAGATCCTGGTCAGCCACGGACCGGATCTGATGGCCGTGCTGGACTCGGTGCCGGAGGGGCACGCGGTGCGCGACGTGTGGCACTTCGACCCGTCGCTGCGGCTGGTCGACCAGCGCGACGGCGTCGTGGTGCTGGGCGACGACGCCCGCCGCGTGACGCTCCTGCAGCTCACGGCCGACGGCAGGCCGGTGGGCGGTCAGACGGTACGGCCGGGCACGGTCTCACCGGGGTACCTCCGGACGGCGGAGACCGTGACGGTGACGTCCCCGGAGGCTTCCCGGCTGCTCACCGTGATCGTGCCGGGCAGCGCGGACCCGGCCGTCTCAGCCGAGGGTGACCTGATCACGGTGGGCACGCCTGACGGGCCGGTCACGTTCCGGGGGTCGAGGCTATGAGCTGTCGTCCCTGGCCGAAACCGGCTACAGCCAGCGGCCGAGCGCGGGCGCGTCACTGTCCGGGGCGGGACCACGCCCAGTGATCCAGGCGGCCAGCTCAGCGGCCGTCCCGCTCACCCGGCCCACGTGCGGCGCGGCCGCCCCGCCTGCCTCCGGCTCCACGGTCACTCGCCAGACCCGTTGCCTGTCGGTCGGTGCGAGCACCACGGCGGGCCCCTGCCCCCGCCGTTCCCACGTCTCCGTCACGTCCGTGAGCAGCGCGTCCACGAACTCGGGCGGGAAGTCCTCGAACCGGCCGCCCGTCCCCAGGTCCACCGCGTGTATCCACACCTCGCGGGCCCGCATCCAGGGGATCTCCGAGGCGGGCACCATGCGGCCCTGCGCGGTGCGTACCCGCGCGTCCCAGTCCGACAGCTCCTCCAGCGAGACCCGCAGCCGGTCCGCGCTCTCCTCGGCCAGGCGTACGAGCTCGGCCGGCGAGAGCCGCGCCACCTCTTCGATCTCGGCGTTGCGCGCCTCCGCGCCGGCGTACATCGGCGTCTCCTCGCCGGTCCGCGCCCAATGGGTGAGCCGGCCGAGCGCCGAGGCGTTGCAGGCGACGTGGGCCACCAGGTGCCGTCCGGTCCACCCGGGAAGGCGGCTGGGCCGGTCGAGGTCGGCGGCGTCGAGGCGGGCGGCGAAGTACGCGGTGCCGGAGTCGAGCCAGGTGAGGTCAGCCATCATGGCGCGCCATGTTGACCAGCTCGCCGACGCCCGCGATCCGGGTCACGACCTTGTGGCCGTCGGCGAGGTAACGCGGCGGCTTGCGGGCGTGCCCCACCCCGCCGGGAGTGCCGGTCGCGATCACGTCGCCCGGCCGCAGGGTGAGGATCTGTGACACGTACGCGATCAGCTCGGCCGGTGGGAACACCAGGTCGGCCGGGTCCGCCTGCTGTACCACCTCCCCGTCGACCTCACACCGCATGGTCAAGGGGCCGTCGAGTTCGTCGGGGGTGACGAGGTACGGGCCGAACGGGGTCGTGGACTCGAAGGTCTTGCCCTGGAGCCACTGCAACGTACGGTTCTGGTAGTCGCGTGCCGTGACGTCATTGAACACCGAGTAGCCCGCGATGGCGGCCCGCGCCTGTTCGGGCGAGGCGTGCCGCACCTCCGTGCCGATGACGACGGCGAGCTCGGCCTCCCAGTCCATGGCCGGCGAGACGGCGGGGAGCACGATGTCGTCGTACGGCCCGATCAGCGCCTCGGCGAACTTGGCGAACAACGTGGGGTAGGCGGGCAGTTCGCGGCCCATCTCCAGGATGTGGGTGCGGTAGTTGAGCCCCACACAGATGATCTTCCCGGGCCGCGGCACCACGGGAGCGAGGTCCGCGCCCGCGAGCGGGTGCCTGGGGCCGTCCGCGGTGGCGGCCCGTTCGCGCCAGCCGGGCTCGGCCAGCAGCGCCCCGATGTCGGGCGCCCCGATCTCCACGGCGTGCTCACCGTCGACGCGGGCGGCGGTGGTACGGCTGGGCAGCCGCAGGGTCGCGAGCTTCACGCGGTTTCCTCTCGGTGGGGGTTCTTGATGGAAGGGAGCTTCACAGAAGCTCTTCTCGATACTGGTGCAGGCCCTCGAAGATGGGCGTGTCGGCGAAGCGGAACAGGTCGAAGCGGCTGCCGGCGCGGAACGACCACGCGCACCAGGACGGCACCACGACGAGATCGCCCCGGGTCAGCGGGCGCTCCACGCCGTCGAGCGTGACCGCGCCCTCGCCGTCGAACACCTGGTAGACCGACGACCCCACCTCCCTGCGCGCGGCGGTGACGGCGCCGGGACGCAGCCGGTGGAACTCGGCCCTGATCGTCGGCATGACGTCGCCCCCGGTGGTCGGGTTGGTGTAGCGGACGGCGGCGTGGCCCGGCTCGACCGGCCCGGGATGGCCTTCGTCCTCCAGCGCCAGTTGCTCGTCGAGCGCGCGATCGGTGTGCTCCCAGCGGTAGGCGGCGATCGGCGAGCTGGGCGTGGCCCCCAGGGCTGAGAGCGGCCGCAGCCCCGGGTGCGCCCACAGACGTTCGGAGCGGGAGAGGTGCGGGGTGGTGCTGTCGGTGACCTGGTCGGGGCCGAACTCGAAGAACGAGGTGTCGGTCTGGTGGACGAACGGGATGTCCAGCCCGTCGATCCAGGCCATGGGCGCGTCAGTGGTGTTGTGGTGGCCGTGGAAGTGCCAGCCGGGAGTGAGGAGGAAGTCGCCGCGCCGCATCGCCACCGGGTCGCCGTTCACCACGGTCCACACGCCTTCGCCCTCGACGACGAAGCGGAAGGCGTTCTGGGTGTGCCGGTGCTCGGGGGCGACCTCGCGTGGGCCCAGGTACTGGATGGCCGCCCACAGCGTCGGCGTCGCGTACGGCAGGCCGCTGAGGCCGGGGTTGGCCAGCGCGATGGCCCGCCGCTCGCCGCCCCGGCCGACGGGCACGAGGTCGCCCGCCCGCTCGGCCAGCGGATGCAGCGTCTTCCACGCCCAAACGTGGGGCCTGGCCTTCGGCTTGGGGTGGGCCGGCATCAGATCGCCGACCTGGGTCCAGAGCGGAATCAGGTGCTCTGCCGTGAAGTCGGCGTAAAGCCTCTCCTCTGGGGTCATGGGTCCACGTTAGGAGTCAATTCTGCACAGTGCATTAGCATTCTGCTATGAAGAACCGGCCTCCGTACGCCCTGGGCTCGGTCGACAACGTTCTCCTGCTCCTGCACATGCTGCGCGACCAGGGCCGGCTCAAGGTCACCGACGTTGCGCGGGAGCTCGGCATCGCCCGCTCGACCGCGCACCGCCTGCTGGCGATGCTGGTATATCGGGACTTCGCCGTCCAGGACGAGCACCACACGTACCTGCCGGGCCCCTTCCTCGCCTCCGCGCCGGGCGTGGCGAGCGGCTCCGCGCTGCGCGAGTTGCGGGCCAGGGCCAGGCCGGCGATGGAGGCGCTGTGCGCGCGGGTGCGGGAGACCGTCAACCTCACCGTGCGGGTCGGAACGGAGGTGCGCTTCCTCGCCAGCGCGGAGTCCGCGCAGATCCTGCGCGTGGGCGACCGCCGGGGCACGATCCTGCCCGCCCACCGCGCCTCCGGCGGCAAGGTGCTGCTGGCCGCGCTGACGCGTGAGCGGCTGTGGGAGCTCTACCCCGACCTGCCGGACGCGGAGCGGGCCGCGTTGACCCGCGAGCTCGACGAGATCCGGGTACGCGGCTACGCGCTGAACATCGACGACACCGAGCAGGGCGTCTCGGCCATCGGCGCCGCCGTGCGCGACGGCCGGGGATCGGCCGTGGCCGGGCTGTCGATCGCGGTGCCTTCCACCCGGTTCGGCGGGGATCAGGTGGGGGTGTTCGCGGGGGAGCTGAGACGCGCGGTCACCGAGGTCGAGCAGGCCCTGGCCGACTTTCCCGACTGATCACAGTGGGGTGACCGGGCTGGCACGCGGCACGTACACCAGGGCGTCGTAGGCCTGGGCGGGCACCGTCTTCACCGTGTACGTCCAGCTCAGGGAGCTGTAGATCGACCGGAAGCCGTCACCGACGGCGCCCATCGGGACCTCCGAGGTGAGCACCTCACGGTTGCCGGGCTGCGACGAGGCCTGCGCGAGGTTCACGTAGCCCAGCGGCTGGTCACCGAACAGCTTGGCCAAAGGCGAGGTGTGGCTCACGGTGAACCGCTTGCGCTCCCCGGAGCCGTCGTCCCTGCTGACGAAGGTGCTCGTGCCGAACTCGGTGCCGATCGCGAAGTAGTCCTTGCCGTACGCCTTGGCAAGGCGTCGCCCCATCGACTCAAAGGAGAACGCCGCACCGCTCTTGTCGATGTGGCCGTTGTGACCGCCCAATATGACCTTCTTCCGTCCATGGGCGCCCTCCGTGTCGGCGATCCACCTGACGTTCTCGGCCATCCAGGCGTCCCGCTTGCTGCCGTAGTCATTGCCGGAAGTCTGTAACCGCGCCCCGCGCTGAATCGTCTCGGCGTGGTGCACCGCGAGGGCGAACGACTCCTGGGAGCTGAGGCTGACGTACTTCTCCCGATTCGCCGTCATCTGCGCGACGAGCCGCCCAGCGGCGGTGGTGGCGGCGGCGACCTTCTCCTCGTCCTGTTCGGACCTGGTGGCATCGGTGAGAGCGGCCAGCGACTCCTGGACCGGGCGGACCCGAGCGGGGTCGACCGTGGCGAGATAGCGCAGCAGCCGCTCCTTGTTCCGGTCGTAACGCTGCATGTCGAAGCCGTACAGACGCACCTTGTCCGTGTCGGGGACGGCGGCGTTGTGGTCATGGATCCACTTGAGCAGATCCGCCATCTCGCGGGTCCGGTAGATGTCGAAGCCGAGCGCCTTGGCGGCGTCCTCCGCGCTGCCCTGGCCCTTCATGACATAGTCGTCGGCCGTGGCCGTGCCGCCGAAGTCGGCCTCCAGGGCGACGGTGCGGAAGCCGTACTCTCGTACCAACTTCTGGATGATCAACGCGCGGGTCTGGACGAATTCCTTGTTGCCGTGCGTGGCCTCGCCGATCCCGACCACGCGTTTGCCGGCGGCGTCGGCGAGGGGGACCTGGTCGAGAGGGACCACGGCGTCGGACGTCACTCGCGAAGTGTCCACACCCGCGCACCCGGCCGCCGCCAAGCCGATCAGTGCGACGCTCAGGACGAGCTTGCGTCTCATGTCAGTTCACTTCCTTGCGGAGCACGCGCACTGCGCCGAGCGTCATCGGGACGACGATCCAGAAGATCATAGACGCGGCCAGCCGAGCGGCCTCGCCCCCGGTCATGTCGCCGACCATCAGAGGGGTGGTGGCGCTGCCCAGGTCGAGCCACTCGGTCAGGGCCGCGCCGGTGGCACCGAGCCGGGCGACGACGCCCCACAGCATCGGGGTCGCCAGGCAGATCACGATCGCGGCCGGCGCGTTCAGGAGCAGCATGCCAACGGACAGTCCCATCGCGACCACCAAGACGTTGGTCGCGGTCCAGCCCAGCAGGGTGAGAGGGGCGATCTCCCAGTCGGCCGGGATGTCGTGGGCACTGGCGACGGCAGCCGTCACCGGCACCGCGACCAGCATCGCGAACAGGGAGGCCACCATGGCGGTGATCAACGGAGGCAGGCACTTGGCCGCCAGCACCCGCAGGCGTCGAGGTTCGAGCGAGAAGGTGGTCAGGGCGGTGCGGTGGCTCCATTCGCCGGCCACCGTGAGAATGCCGATGACGGGGAGCAAGGTGCTGAATCCGATTCCGGCGGTCCCGATCAAGGTGCCCAGCCGCGGACCGGAGGCCATGCCGCGCGCCGTAATGGACGCCAGGGTCAGAAGGATCAGGATCGCCGTCATGATCTTGCCGCTGCGGGTGTCGAAGAGCTTGCGAGCCTCGACCGACAGCAACCGGTGGAAGGGAATCGATGTGGTCATGCCGCACTCCGGTCCGCGTTCGCCGTCAGTTCGAGGAAGGTCTGTTCGAGGTCCCGGCCCCGGCCGAGCTCGTCGACGGTGCCCTGGGCGAGGACGCGGCCGCGGCCGATCATCACGATGTAGTCGGCGACCCGTTCCACCTCGTGCAGCAGGTGCGAGCTGAGCAGCACCGCACGACCCGAGTCGGCGAGATTACGCAGCAGCCCGCGTATCCATTGGATGCCCTGGGGGTCGAGACCGTTGGCGGGCTCGTCCAGGATGAGCACTTTGGGCCGGCCGAGGAGCGCGTGAGCGATGCCGAGCCGTTGCCGCATGCCGAGTGAGTAGCCACCGACCGTCCGCCGGCTCTCCTCGGCGGACAGTCCGACCAGGTCGAGGACCTCGCCGACCCGCGACTTCGGCAGTCCGAGCAGCATCGCGCTCAGGGTCAAGACCTCCCGGCCGGTCCGGCCGGGATGCTGGGCGCCCGCGTCGAGAAGCACACCCACCTGGGAACCCGGGCAGCCCAAGTCGGCGTACGGCCGGCCCAGCACGGTGGCCGAGCCCGAGGTGGGCCGGGACAGCCCGGCCAGGATGCGCATGGCCGTGGACTTTCCGGCGCCGTTGGGCCCGAGGAAGCCGGTGACGCTGCCCGCTTCGACGGTGAAGGACACATCGTCCAGTGCCTTCACGTTCTTGTAGAATTTGCTGACGTGGTCGAACTCGATCATGGATCAAGTTCACCGGATGCGACGCCGCCGGTCATCGGACCCAGGTCGAGTCCGGTTCTAGACCTTTGGCCACCTGGATATGGACCTGGGTCGCTAAGCCATCGGCCGGGCTGTCTCTAGGCTGTAGGGCGTGCACGACCTACAGGAGAGCCGGGCGGTCCTGGACCCGCAGAGCATCACACTGCGCTATGTGTGCGCCCTGCTGCCGATGCTGTTCCATGGAGCCATCTTGGTCGCGGTCGTTTCCCGCGACCTTTACCGGCTTCCGTCAGCACTGGTCGATGTGGGGCTCGGCGTGATCGCTCTGGTCCTGATGGGCTGGCGGCGTCGCTGGCCATGGCAGATCGCCCTGGTCATCGCCCTGCTGAACGCGTTCTCCAGCACGGCGAGCGGCCCGGCATACGTCACGTATGTCTCCTTGTGCATGCATCGCCGGTGGCGTCAGATCGTCCCCGTCGCGGTCGTTTCCTGGCTGAGCGCGGTGGCGTTCGCCGCCTTGCCCGCCATCACCGAGGCGACCGATGTGTCCATCATTACCAATACCGCCATCCTCGGCGGACTGACTCTCTTCGGCCTCTACTACCGCGGGCGCCAGGACCTGGCCGCCTCACAGCAAGAGACGGCCCTGCTCGCCGAACGCCAGCAACTGCAGCTGATCGAGCAGACCAAGCTGGCGGAACGGCTCAAGATCGCCCACGAGATGCACGACGTCCTGGCTCATCGGATCTCCCTGCTGTCCATGCTCGCCGGCGGCCTGGCGTACCGGAAAGACCTCAGCGCCGAGGAGACCCGCGAGGCCGCACTGGCCATCCAGGAGAACGCGCACCAGTCACTGAACGAGCTGCGCACCGTGCTCGGCACGCTCCGGCGCGACGAATCCCTGGAAGCTCCGCAGCCGAACCTGACCCATCTGGATGCCCTCTTCGACGAAGTGCGCACCGCCGGTCAGCAGGTCGAGGTGGATGACACCATCGGTGACCGGGAACTGCTGCCGACGCCGACCGGGCGGCACGCGTACCGGATCGTGCAGGAGGCCCTGACCAACGCGCGCAAGCATGCGCCGGGCAGCCGGGTGATGGCCGAGCTCGGCGGGCGGCCGGGGGACGGCCTGCGCATCAAGGTGAGCAATCCGGCGCTGTTCGCGACGGCCCCGGGACCCGGCAGCAGGCTGGGGCTGGTCGGCTTGGCAGAACGCATCCGGATGGCCGGCGGCACTCTCAGCCACGCCGTACGTGACGGACGCTTCATCCTCGACGCCACGTTGCCATGGGAGACTGCACGCCGTGACTCGACTGGTGATCGTGGATGACGACCCGATGGTACGTACCGGCCTGCGCCTGATTCTCGGCGGCGAGCCCGACCTGGACCTGGTCGGCGAGGCCGGGGACGGCCGGCAGGCCATGGACGTGATCCGCGACCTGCGGCCCGATGTCGTGCTCATGGACATCCGGATGCCCAACCAGGACGGGCTGACCACCACCGAACTGCTGCTGGCCCAGCCGGACCCGCCCCGGATCCTCGTACTCACCACCTTCGACGCCGACGACATGGTGCTGCGCGCTCTGCGGCTCGGCGCCGACGGCTTTCTGCTGAAGGACACGCCCCCACCGAAGATGATCGAGGCGGTCCGTACCGTGGCGAGGGGTGAACCGGTGCTGTCGCCGAGCGTCGCCCGGCAGGTGATCGCCGCGGCAACCACCGGAGGCGAGCCGCCGCAGGCACCACGGGAGCTGGCCAGACTCACCGAACGCGAACGAGAGGTCGCGATCGAGGTGGCCCGGGGCAGATCGAACGCCGAAATCGCCGGACATCTCCACATGAGCGTCGCGACCGTGAAGGCGAACATCACCCGGATCTTCGCGAAGCTGGGCAGCGACAGCCGCGTCCAGGTCGCCATGAAGGTACGCGACGCCGGCCTCCTCTAGGGATCCGCTTATCTGGGAGGTAATCGACAGGCCGCGTCACCCTCGGAAAAGCTTGCGGCATGACTGCTGACCCCACCCGTGACATCGTGGAAGCGCTGATGCGGCGTATCGCCGAGGGCGATCACGACCGTGTCGCCGAGTTGTTCGCCGAACCGATCGACTGGCAGCTCGACTGGCCCGCCGAGGGGCATCCGGCGGTGCCGTGGATCCGGCCGCGATCGAGCCGAGCCGACGTGGCCGACCATTTCCGTACGCTGGAAGCTCATCACGTGCCCGAGCTGAACGGCACGTCGGTGGCGCGCATCCTGGTCGACGGGGCGGACGCCGTCGTCCTCGGGGAGATCGTGCAGACGGTACGGAGCAGCGGCGCCGCTTACAGCTCGCCGTTCGCGCTGCACCTCACCGTCGAGGACGGACTCATCACCCGGTACCACATTTACGAGGACAGTCTCACGGTCGCACGGGCCCTCAGCGCTCAGGCAACGGAGAGCGTGGTGCGCACTCCGGCATCAGCGAGCCGCTAAGAACATGTCGTCTCCCCCACATGACACCCTCGTCAACATGTCCGCGTCTGCCGAATGGCCGGTCCACAGCCCTTTCGCCCGCGAACACTTCGGCCGCGGCAAAGCCGAGGGCAGAGCGGAGGCCAGGGCGGAAGAGGCTGCCATATCGGTGCTGCTCGTGCTGGCCGCCCGCGACTTCAACGCCCCCGACGACATTCGCGCCCAGATCACCACCTGCGCAGACCTCACCCGACTCGGAACCTGGCTCACCCGCGCGGCCACCACCCAGACCCTCCAAGACCTCTTCGACGAAAACGAATCAGACCGAGAGCACCGCCAAGCCTGCTATCCGTCCACATCCTCTCCCGACTACCGCAGCTACAAGAGGAGCACCAACGACGCGCGAGGGCGCCGAAATCGCCCGGACCGGCCAGTGACCCGCTTCTGCGGTTTGGACGCGCCAGCCGGCGGGAGTTCCGGATTCAGCGGACGACTGATTCGGCGCTCGCCTGTCCGAGTTCGGCCAAGCGGGTCAGGGCGGGGAGGGCGTCGGTGATCGCCTGGCGCTGCTCGGGGGTCAGCTGGGCGATGAGCGGGACCAGGTGGCGGGTGCGGTCGTCGTGGCGGGAGCGCCCGATCTGGCGTCCGGCCTCGGTGATGTGGACCAGGACGGCGCGCCGGTCGCTGGGGTCGGGGCGGCGTTCCACGAGTCCGTCGCGCTCCAGCCGGGTGATGAGCTGGGTGATGCCGGGCTGGCTGACCTGCTCGGTCTTGGTGAGGTCGGTCAGGCGCATGGGGGCGCCGCGAGTGGCGAGGGTGTCGAGCACCGACAGCGTCGTGAACGACAGCTTCTCCAGCATGGGGAGGCGGATGTAGAAGCGGTTGAAGTTCTCGATCGCGGTGGCGAAGGCATTCACGTCCAGGTCGCCGTCGCGGTCAGCGCCCTGGGCGGGGTCGCGGTCCGAGTCGCGGTCGCCCAGCGTCTCGCCCGATGTCTGGTCCGGCGTCCGGTCCGGCGTGGTGTTCACACCGGAAATATATCGCAAACTTATTTAAGTTGCTTATGATGTCTGGCATGACACTTCGTTTGGGCATCAACGGGTTCGGGCGGATCGGCCGGAACGTCTTCCGCGCGGTGGCCGCTCGCGCCGACGCCGACATCGAGATCGTCGCGGTCAACGACCTCGGCGACGTGGCGACCATGGCGCATCTGCTGGCGTACGACTCGATCATGGGCCGCTTCCCCGGCGAGGTCGCCGCCGAGCCGGGCGCGATCCGGGCCGGTGACGCGACCATCAAGGTTCTGGCCGAGCGTGACCCCGCCGACCTGCCGTGGGGTGACCTGGGCGTGGACGTGGTGATCGAGTCCACCGGGATCTTCACCAAGGCCGAGCAGGCCCGCGCGCACGTGGACGGCGGCGCGAAGAAGGTCATCATCGCCGCACCGGCCAGCGGGGAGGATGTCACGATCGTGCTCGGCGTGAACCACGACGTCTACGACCCAGCGCGCCACACGATCATCTCCAACGCCTCGTGCACCACCAACTGCCTGGGTGTGCTGGCCAAGGTGCTGCACGACGCGGTCGGCATCGAGTCGGGCATGATGACCACCGTCCACGCTTACACGCAGGACCAGAACCTCCAGGACGCACCCCACAAGGACCTGCGGCGGGCCCGGGCGGCGGCGCTCAGCATCGTGCCCACCTCCAGCGGGGCGGCCAAGGCGATCGGCCTGGTGCTGCCGGAGTTGCGGGGCCGGCTGGACGCGTTCGCGCTGCGGGTGCCCGTGTCCAACGGCTCGGTCACCGACCTGACCGTCACCACCAGCCGCGCCACCACCGTGCAGGAGGTGAAGGAGGCCTATGCCGAGGCCGCGGCCGGTCCGTACAAGGGCCTGCTGACCTACACCGACGCGCCCATCGTGAGCAGCGACATCGTCGGCGACCCGGCCTCGTGCGTCTTCGACGCCGAGCTGACCCGCGTGATGGGCTCGCAGGTCAAGGTCGTCGGCTGGTACGACAACGAGTGGGGATACTCCAACCGCCTCATCGACCTGGCCCTCATGCTGTAGCGAACAGAAAGAGACCTCTAAAGCCAGTCGCGGCGCTTGAAGACCGTGTAGAGGATCAGGCAGACCAGGCCCATCAGCAGCATCGCGAACGGGTAGCCGAACACCCAGTGCGTCTCGGGCATGAAGTCGAAGTTCATCCCGTAAATGGTGCCGACCAATGTCGGGGCGAACAGGATGGCCGCCCACGCGGAGATCTTCTTGACCTCCTCGCCCTGCCGGATGCTGGCCTCCGTCATCCTGGCGATCTCCTCGTTCTGCGCCTGGGTGACCAGCGTCGAGTTGACCAGCAGGATGTCCTGGAGCATCTGCCGGAAGGAGGCCACGCGTTCGTTGACCGTGATGGCGTGGTCGGCCACGTCACGCAGGTAGCTCTGCAGCTCCTCGTTGACGCCGTACTTGGTCGCCCCGGCGATGAACCCGTCGATCATCCGTACCAGCGGCGTGGTGGCCCGCTGAAACTCGATGACCTCGCCCGACAGCTCGTAGACGCGCCGGGAGACGGACGGGTCGCCGCCGAACACCTGGGCCTCGATCTCCTCGATGTCCTTCTGCAGCCCGGCGACCACCGGGGCGTAGCCGTCGACCACGGCGTCGAGGATGGCGTACAGCACCGCCTGCGGGCCCTGGCGGAGCAGGTCGGCGTCCGACTCCATGCGCTTGCGTACGGCCTGCAGATCAGGCGCCTCCGCGTGCCGTACGGTGATCACGAAGTTGGGCCCGACGAAGACGTGCAGCTCGCCGAACGCGACCTCCTCGACGTCGTCGAGGTAGCGGGCGGCGCGCAGGACGACGAACAGCATGTCGCCGTAGCGGTCGGCCTTGGGCCGCTGGGAGCCCACGATGGCGTCCTCGATGGCCAGCGGGTGCAGCTGGAACTCCTCGGCCAGCTTGGCCAGCTCCCAGTCCTTCGGCCGGTAGAGGCCGATCCAGGCGAGGCTGTCCGGCAGCTCCTTGAGGCGTTCGAAGGCGTCGGCCAGCGAGGCGGGATCGTCGACCCGCTTGCCGTCCTGATAGATCGCGTTGTCGATGACGGTGGGCTGGTAGGGGGCCTCTTCGCCGGCGCGCGGATCCATCGAGTGCTCGGGCGCCGACTCGCGGGCGCTGCCGCCGCCGCGTCCGAACCCCTTCATCCGTGCCATTTCCGCCCCTTACCAGAATCTCTACTCGAGGTCGTCGAGTGCCCGCGTCGCCCGGTCCCTGATCGACTTGCGCCACATGGGCGTCCAGCCGAACAGCAGCCCGTGCGGCCTGCCCAGCGCCATCCGGGACCAGCGTTTGAAGTCGAAGTCGTCGTGGTGCCTGACGATCAGGCCGTCCTCGAACCTGAACAGCGCGTCGATCTCGTTGACCACTTCGCGCCCTGTACGGGAGAAGGTGTAGCGGGAGGTCCAGCGCGCCGTGCCGGTGAAGTCGTCGGCCGTCACGTCCCTGAACTCCGACTTCAGCCCGTCGCTCACGCCCAGCTGCAGCCGCCACATCGCCATCACCCGCCGCCGCCCCTCCACTTCCAGGAAGACCGGGTCGCCGAAGCTCACCTCCGGGTGGTAGCAACTCTCCATCGCCGCGTAGTCGGTGCGGCCGAGTGCCTCGTAGAAGGCGCGGATCAGCGCCACGTGCTGGTCGTTCACCTTGCCCATCAGATCATGGTTGTACCGTTATGCCAGCATACGGCCCCTGGCCAGTCGTCTCGCAGGTCGAACAGGTGAAGAGCGGCCGGCCGGTGCGCGTACAAGTGGGGAATTGTCGGGAAATCTGTGCCGAGCACCACCTTCCCCTCAGGAACCAGATCAAGCGGCAACCGGTCGGGAAAAGCATGTGGGGTCAGAATCTTGTTCTGTGAGCACGAGAGAGTCTTTACCTGGATAGGGTCATACCTCGATGGACAAGCTCTGGGCTCACCTGATCGAGGTTCAGCCTGCCCCCGACCCCTGGGTCGTGGTGGTCTCGGCACTCGTCGCGCTCGCGATCGTCAGTTTCGGCATGTCCTGGCAACTGTCCAGGGGCCTGATCACGATCGCCCACGAAGGCGGCCACGCGCTGATGGCGCTGGTCACCCGCCGGAAGCTCGAAGGCATTCGCTTGCATTCCGACACCTCCGGCGTAACGCTGACCAGAGGCCGGCCCACCGGCCCCGGCATGGTGCTGACCGCGCTGGCGGGCTATCTGGCGCCGTCGTTGCTCGGGCTGGCCGCCGCGTTGCTGACCGAGCAGGGACGCATCACGTTGCTGATGTGGACCGTGCTGCTGTTCCTGGTCTGCATGCTGCTGCTGATCCGCAACCTGTACGGCGCGCTGATCCTGCTCGCGACGGGTGGCGCGGTGTTCGCCCTGTCGATGTACGCGCCGGACAACGTGCAGCAGGTCGTGGCCCTGGTGGCGGTCTGGTTCCTGCTGTTCGGCGGGGTGCGGCCGATCATCGAGTTGCAGCGCAAGCGGCGCAGGCGGCAGGCGCGCGACTCCGACGCCGACCAGCTCGCCAGGCTGACCATCCTGCCCGGCGGCTTCTATGTGTTCTTCTTCCTGCTCGTGGCGGGCGCATCCGTGGTGGCCGGCGCCTATCTCATGAATCCGCTCTAGTCAGGAAAAATCACATTAAACTCGCCCGTGACAGGGGGGAGTACTGTGCTGCCAGTCGAGGACGCGCCCGGCTACCGGGTACTCGATCAGGCCGGCCAGGGCGGGTTCGCCATCGTCTACCGCGCCTACCAGGAGCGCCTCGATCGGATCGTGGCGCTGAAAGTCCTGTCCGTGGACCGGGTCGACCAGCGGACCATGCGCAGGTTCCAGCGCGAACTCCAGCTCACCGGCCGGCTCACCGGCCATCCGAACGTGGTCACCGTGTTCGACACCGGTGTGACGCGCTCCGGCAAGCCGTACATCGCCATGGACTTCTTCGAGAACGGCTCGCTGCGCGACAAGGTCCGCAAAGAGGGGCCGCTGCAGGTGCCCGACGTGCTGCGCACCGGCGTGAAGCTGGCCGGGGCACTGGCCGCCGTACACGAGGCGGGGGTCCTGCACGGCGACATCAAACCGCAGAACATCCTCATCTCCCGGTACGGCGAGCCGGCCGTGGCCGACTTCGGCGTGGCCAGGGTCGTCGACTCGGCGGAGATCTCAGCCACGGCGCAGGCGTTCACGCCACTGCACGCGGCACCGGAGGTGCTGACGGGGCAGCCGCACTCCGCCTCTAGCGACATCTACTCGCTCGGCTCGACGCTCTACCACCTGCTGGCCGGGCAGCCCGCCTTCCACAGCCCGACGGACCCATCGATCGCGCCGCTGATGTACCGGGTGCTGAGCGCGGATCCGCCGCCGATCAACCGCGCCGACGTGCCGCCGGTGGTGTTCGAGACGGTGCTGCGGGCGATGGCGAAGCAGCCGGAGGTACGGTACGGCTCGGCGCGCGATCTCGCGCAGCGGCTGCGGCAGGTGCAGGCGGAGCTGGGACTATCGGTGACGGACCTGGTCGGGCAGGATCCCGGCCCGGTGCCTTCGACGGCTCCCCGGCGAGAGGACAGTGGCGAGCCCCCGGCGCCCGGCCCTTCGACGGGCGCGCACTTGCCCGTTACCGGAGCTGGCGCACACTTGGCCGGGCCGGTGACCGGTGCCTACGCGCCCAACCCGGCGGGCCAGGCGGGCGGCCCGCAGCCGACCGGTTATAGCCCTTTCGCGCCCCCGCCTTCGGGACCTCGGCAGCCTGGTCAGAGCCCTTTCGCGCCGCAACCGTCCGGTGCGCGGCAGTCCGGCTACCCCGCTGGGCTCCAACGGTCGGGCCCGCAGTTCGGCGGGCCGCAAGCGACCGGCTCCCAGCTCAGCACGGACGGGTCGAGCACTCCCGCCACAGTTCCACCGGCGCACCCAGCGCAGACCGGCTCCTCATTCGGCGCCGCGTTCCCGTCACAACCGACCTATCCACCCAGCGCCTATCCTGTCCCGCAGAGCCAACCGGCGGAGGGCTATCCGGCATCGCAGGGTCCCCAGCCGGAGGGTCCCGCGCACGTGTCGAGCGGGCTTCCGTCTGGCCGTACGAGGACGTCTGGCAGTTCGAGGACCAGGGTGATGGCGATCGGAGCCGCCGCAACGATCGTGGCGCTCGCGGGCGCCGGGTTCGCCGTCTACCTCTCGAGGCAGAACGAAGCCCCCGTGGCCGACCCGCAGCGGTCCCAGCCGCCGTCGACCGCCGCCGAGCCGTCCGAGAACGTCGGCAAGGACGCCCTGGCCGCGCTCGCCCCGCGCCGGGTACGCGTGGTGGCCGACCGCAGCACGCTGGTGGAGCTGCGGTGGGCACTGCCCAAGGAGTCCGCCCGCTACCCGGTCGTGGTCCAGCGATCCCCGGCCAGGCAGGGCGAGCAGGCGATCACCGCCCTCCAGCCCGGCACCACCTCGGCTCGCGTGACCGGCCTGGACCCGGACACCGGCTACTGCTTCCTGGTGGGCGTCCCGCTGCAGATCTCGAAGACGAGCAAGGTCGCCTGGTCCAAACCGACCTGCGTCAGGGGCGCGGTCGCCAAGAACGGCTAGATCGGGTACCGATCGACACGCGGGCCGGATGCCTCCGGGATGAAGCTTTCATGGCGTCCGCGATGTTCGCGCTGGTCGTCGGGGCCAGGCGGGGGCGGATCTTGCGGCGGTGCGGTCCTTGTCGTCCAATTCACGGTGATCGCTCTTCGCGATTTCCGGCTTTTCATCTGAATGGTGACGCGGAGACCCGATCCTTCAGGGCCGAGAGGAAGCGCCACCCCTCCTTTCGAAAACAGTATGGAAAGAGTCGGTCACGTTCGGTAATATGTGCGGTGGGTGAGGATCCTGTGACAGGAGGTGCGCGATGGCGATCCGCCGCTCCGCCACCAAACGCAACGGCCTGCCCACGATCGTGCAACTGCGGCTCACCCCCGCCCCGGCCCAGGCCGAGGCGCTGGCGGCGACTGTGCTGTTGTGTAATCAGGCGGCCACTGTCGTCTCCCGGCTGGCCTGGCAGCATCGCACCTTCACCGTGGTGGCGTTGCATCGGCTGGCCTACTACGAGGTGCGGGCGCAGGTGGCCGGGCTGGGCGCGCAAGCGGCCGTGCGGGCGATCGCCCGGGTCGCCGACGCCTACGCCAACCGGCGCGCCAGTAAGAAACGCGCGCACATCTTCCGGCCGTACGGTGCTGTCCCCTACGACGCCCGGCTGATGAGCTTCAACCGGGACGCCCGGACCGTGTCGCTGTGGACTCCCACCGGCCGCGTCACCGTCTCCTACACCGGTCGGCCAGACGACCTCAAAGCCATCGATACGCTGCCGCTCGGCGAGGCCGACCTGATCTACCGGCGCGGCGCGTGGCTACTCCAGGTCTCTCTCACCCTGCCCCAACCGGTGGTGCGTGAGCCGGTCGGCGGCTTTGTGGGGGTGGATCAAGGGGTGGCGAACCTGGCGGTCACCTCTGATGGTGTGGTGCTGCCCGGCCCGGCGCTGCCGGGGCCGATC
>NZ_JBFANB010000025.1:0-159082 GCF_040659625.1 Nonomuraea sp. NPDC049750 | reverse complement strand
GACGGGGCCTTAGACAAGTCCGATCCTCCCAGTTCAAGGGCACTTTTCTTATGTGAACGATCAGGTCGGCTCAAATTCGCCGTGAAAGCCGCAGGCTAGGCGGCGGCCGTGTGGCACTCAGAGACACCGAACGACCCGATTTGGCGCCGTACGTCGTAAGCGGCTCAGTCTGGGCGGCATTTATGGATGGCGCCAAGAACGGCGAATTCGACTTCTGACCCCAACGCCGGCGGCACCACGACAGCCGTACGTGCTCGAACCGCTTGCCGCGCCCGCCGGGCGAGTGGCACCTTGATCGCCATGACTGCTGTGCCCTCCACCTGGGTTGCAGGCTGGGCTGGTTCTTCTTGACGATCAGGATGTAGTGGGCGTTATTCTCGGCCACCAGGAAGGTGACGTGTTCGCGCTGGGTGTGCAGCGCGTCGGCGGTGAGAACGTACCCGTCCAGGTCAAGGCCTGCCAGCAAGGGCTGGAATCGGGCGATCTCGTTGGTTTTGCCGTTCACGTCGGTCTGTGCCAGCACTAGGCCGGAGCTGTGGTCGAACGCGGCCGGCAGGTGCACTGTGTGGTGCTCGTTACGGCGGGCGCCGCGCAGCGCCTTGCCATCCACCGCGACCGCCCGGCGCATCGGCCTCTCACCCGATGAGGTGGGTTTGGGCTGAAGCTGGGCATGCCGGCGAGCGGCGAGCCACGCAGCGAGGATGGCGTCGAAGGTGTCGGCGTCGACGATTTCCAGCACGCGGCGAATCGTGGCCTCATGCGGCGTTGGGCAATGCCGCTCACGCGATCGTGCCGAACCTCCAACGCGGTCTGTACCTGGCCAGGGGCATCGGCGATCCATTCGCCGATCGCGGTGAAAGACCGCGCTCCCGCCAATACCGCCGCTGCGGCAATTGTCAGGATCGAGGCCAGCGCGTGGCGGATGCCGCGCCGTCCACGCGAGTCGGGAACCAGTCGCAGCTAATCCAGCAGGTTCCCGCACTCAGCCGCAGCTACAGGGGCTGAGTCGCGGGCAGGCCCTGTGTAAGGTGCCGGCAAGCGCATTCACCTTTTGGCAGCTGTCAAGAACGCAGACCGCTGCGTGGGAGGTGTGCGCTGCGGCTGACGGGGCCCTGGAGCGGGACCGCTGATGACCGTGAGCGGTCCCGCTCATATGTCTTTCAGGTCTGGGCGATCCGTCTGACAGATCTGAGCGGCAGCCATAGAGCTGGGCGCCACCGGCCACGGCTCGGCTCCCGGGCGGCCCTTCATGTCAGTACACCGAATACGCCTTCCATATCTGGGCTTTGGTGTTGTTGCAGGTCCACAACTGAATTCTGGTCTCGTCCGCGAATTTTCCGCCCTTGATGTCGACACATAGTGTGCCCCCGTCGGGTCCGACGGGGACGAGTTCATAGTTGTTGGTGCCGTAATTAAAGTCCAACCTCCATAGATTGGAGTATGGCATGTTCGCCCCCGAGCACTCGTAGGCGTTCAGAAGCTGACCTTTGCTGGTACTGAGTCGGGTAAGACACAGGTCGGGATTGGTGGCCAGCGAAAAAACCAGGCCATCTCCGTAGTCAGTTTCGATGGTCTTGCTCATGATCCACCGCTGGGAGGCGTTGTTGGCCCTTGCTTGCCCGAGAGCCAGAACCGTGTTGTTCGTCGTCCTGCCGTTCGCCGTTCCTAGACGCCAATGTCCGCTGGGGGCGCCGTCGGCTTCGAGGTACACTTCATCGATGAGTCTCGACGTCGTGGCGGCGTGAGCGGTTGATGATGTAGTTGCTTGCCGGGTGACGGCCGTAGCTGCCGACGCAGGGGACGAAGCAACGCCGCTGCCAAGGGTTATCGCGGCAATGAGAGTAACGATTTTGCGCATGCGCATGCCCGGATTCCTCTCGCAGATGACGGCCTGACCCATTGATACTGTGGGACGCGATCTTCTGGTGCAAGCCTTTGCACGCTGATGCAATAACCCAGCTCACGCATACCGGCGGGTCTCCGGGCAGGCGACTCTTCTGCTCTTCTGCCATGACGTCGTCGAGGAGAAAGAGGCGGCCATGGACGCCTTGAACATCGACACCAGCCCGGAAGCCCGTACCGATCAGCTCGTCGAGCGCCTGTTGGACAGCACCATCGGCGCCCTCGAACTCTTCTCGGTCTACCTCGGCGCCGAACTCGGCCTCTACCGCGTACTGGAACAACGAGGTCCCCTGACCGCCGAGCAGCTCGGCGAGCAGGCCGGGATCGCGGCGCGTTACGCCCGCGAATGGCTGGACCAGCAGGCCGTGGCCGGCTTTCTGCAGATTGAACCGGACCTCCCCAAGGCCGCCGACAGGGAGCGGCGCTATCGCCTGGACCCCGCGTACGCCCGCGTGCTGACGCACGTCGACGACCCCGCGCACGTGGCGCCGTTGGCCCACATGCTCGCCGGGATCGGCGGCGTCCTGACCGAGGTGGCACATGCCTACCGCACCGGTGACGGCGTTCCCTACCAGGACTACGGCCACGCCTTCCGCCACGGCCAGGGCCACATCAACCGCCCCGCCTTCACCCACGAACTGCCCACGGGCTGGCTGGCCGCGATGCCGGACGTCGTGGCCCGCCTGGAGGCGGCGCCGCACCCGCACATCGCCGACGTCGGCTGCGGGCAGGGGTGGTCGACCCTGGCGATGGCCCGCGCCTTCCCCAGCGCGCGGGTGGACGGCCTCGACCTGGACGCGGCCTCGATCGCCGACGCCCGCCACCAGGCCACCGGGGTCGACCTCGAAGGACGCGTGCGTTTCGTGCACGCCGACGCCCAGCGCCTGCCCGACACCGGCCCGTACGACCTCGTACTCATCCTGGAAGCCCTGCACGACCTGCCCCAACCGGTCCAGGTGCTGCGAGCCGTCCACCTGGCCCTTACCCCTGGCGGCACGGTGCTCATCGTCGACGAGCGAGTGGCCGACCGCTTCAGCGCACCCGGCGACAAGATCGAACGGATGATGTACGGCTGGAGCGTCACCCACTGCCTGCCCGCACAACTCGCTGAGAAGCCTTCGGCGGCTACCGGCACGGTACTGCGCGCGGAGACCGTCGGAGAGTGGGCGCGTGAGGCCGGTTTCGCCCGATGCACCGTGCTGCCGGTCGACAACGACTTCTTCCGCCTGTACCGACTCGACACCTGAGCGGCGCTGTTCTGCCCCACAGAACTCCGGCTCCGCGCGAATTCGACCCGGCCACTCAACAAGACAGCGAGCTCGCATGTCGCGTAGAGTGACTGAGGCTGCTTCTCTCCGGTTTTCTACGCAGAACAGCATGTAACCCTTGGCACCAGGAGGTCAGCCCGCCCATGCTGCTGAGTTTTCGCGTCGCCAACCATCGATCCCTTCGCGATGAGCAACAACTTCTGCTGACACCCAGCTACGAAACGGACTCACGGTCGCCCCTTACCGCCGAAGCCGTGCCCGTGATCGGCCTATTTGGACCAAATGCTTCGGGTAAGTCCAATGTAATAGACGCCCTTGTTTACATGCGTAACCTCGTCCGAGGCTCTCTTCGCGAATCCGAGCCTGGGGCAGGAATAAAGCGCCACCCCTTCGCCTTGGATCCTGCCGCTCTCGAGGAGCCCTCTACCTACGTGGTCGATCTGCTGATCGAGGGCGTGCGATACACCTATGGGTTTGCCGTGGACGATGCCCAGGTGGTCGAAGAGTGGATGTTCAGTTACCCCTTGAAAAAGAAGAGGGTGATATTTCAGCGAAGCTTGGACGACTACTCGTACGGAGACCACTCACCCGCATCAATGCGACAGGTAGCCGCGATCACCGAGACCAATGTACTGTTCCTGTCCATCGCGGCGAGATCAAGGCAAGAGGAAATTCGACCGGTCTACGATTGGTTCACAGAAATTCTGACCCGAAACCCTCGCCATTTCCGACCAGGGCGCCCCTCTACAGCCGAATCACTGGATCGCCTTGGCCTGCTGGACAGGATAACCGCCCTACTGCAGGCGGCAGACACTGGAATCGAGTCCGCCGAGATAGTCGAAGAGACCGATGCAGAGCTTGCAGAAAGATCCATGCGCCTCAAAGGGCCGGACGGATACACGCCAGAGCGCCGCAAGGATATATTCTTCAAGCATAAGGGCGAAGGGGGAACATTCGCGCTGAGCCTACGCGACCAATCCTTGGGCACACAGATCCTGTACGAAATGGGATTCGACGTGTTCAGGACGGTCAGCCGAGGATCGATATTGGTCGTCGATGAGCTCGATTCGAGCCTTCACCCGTATTTGACGGCACAGCTCATCAAGCTCTTCAGCGATCCGGCGCTCAACACCCGTGGGGCGCAACTCATCTTCAGCAGCCACGATGCGACCCTCCTCGGCCGGATCCAGGGTGAAGAAGTGCTACGCCGTGACGCCATCTGGTTCACGGAGAAGAATGATCATGGTGTCACCGAGCTTTTCCCTCTGACCGACTTCAAGCCCCGACTCGACGAAAACCGGGAGCGACGCTACCTGGCCGGTCGCTACGGCGCCGTGCCGATTGTCAGCGACAACCTGTTCGCCGCCGCTCTGGCGACCCGTGGAGAGGCGGACGATGTCTCCTCGGAATCTTAGAGGCGAGAGAAACAGAAAGAAGATTAATACGGAAACTCGCCTCGACCGCACGAGGAGTGGAACGCGGCAGGAACGATCGTCTTTCTTGATTCTTTGTGAAGGCAAAACCGAGAGAGACCACTTCATCGGCATGCGGTCGCGTCGCGGGCCACAGATCGACGTCGACATGCCAGAGGTCGACCACCTATCCATAGTGCGCGAGGCACGCACTCGCAAGTCCGATGAATACAGCGCAGTTTGGTGCGTTCTGGACACGAAACTCGATCAATCGCTAGCTGATGATCTTGTCAGAGAAGCCACCTGAGCCTCCGTCGAGCTTTGCCTGTCCACTCCTTGTTTCGAAGTATGGCTGATCATGCATCACGTCGACTGCACACGACCGTTTCAATCCGCCGAAGAAGCCAAGAAGAAGCTCAAGTCCCTCATCCCTTCATGGAGCTAAGGTACGACTCGGTTCTCGGACTTTTCACATGGCCTGGAAGACGCATGCCATCGGGCACGCAAGATCGACCCAACCGGACGCGAAGTCTCCAAAAATCCCTCGACGAACGCTTGGCGACTCGTTATCGAGCTAAAAGCCGGACTCGATTAGCTCGCTATGAACCGCGAGACGCCATGCGCGTCCAGGCAAGTTCGTACGGGCGGCTGGGTCTCCACGAAAAATCGCGGACCGGGTCCTCGGATGCGGCATTGGCGAGGTCGAGTTGCCGCTCCCTGCGGTCGCCGGTGATCAGGTCCACGTCCAGATGGTCCTGCTTCTGTCGGACCCGACCACACCAGACACACCGTCGAGGCTGATCACGGCGAGGTCGGCCATCGCGTGGATGGTGTGGCCGGAGAAGCAGTGGAACATCCGAAGATCATTCATGCGCGAGACCGTATCCCGCCCGTGACACTTTCCACAGATTCCCGGCAGCTCGGGGGTCGCCTGGGGTTCAACCACCGTAGAAGGACCTGCAGGCTGCCGATGCCGCGAGTGGGTGGTGTGGCGCGGGAGTGCCGGTACACCGCCCAGGTGTTCAGGTCCCGCTAGTTATGGATCGGAGGGCGTCGGTGACGTGCCCGCGGGCGAGCCTGACGCCGCGCGGATGGTTCCAGCCGATCGCCGCGGTGGGGACACCGTCCACCTCGGCCAGAGCGGCGAATCGGCCGCTGCCCGGCTCTCCGTCGAGTGGGCGCAGGCGGGCGCCGGGTGGGATGTGGCCGTGGATCTGGAGCTTGACGTCGTACTGGTCGGTCCAGAAGTACGGGATCGGGCTGTACGGCGCGCCGTCTCCCATGATGTCGGCGGCCACGGCCATGGCTTGCTGGGTGGCGTTGGTGCGGTTCTCCAGGCGGATGCTCGTTCCCAGGAGTTCGTGGTGCCAGCGGGCCACGTCGCCGACGGCGTACACGCCCGGTGCGGCCCGGCAGCGGGAGTCGCACTCGACGCCGTCGGTGAGCGCCAGGCCGCTACCGGCCAGCCAGCCGGTGGCCGGAACGGACCCGACGGCGATCACCACCACGTCGGCGGGGACACTCTCTCCGCTGGTCAACTCGACCGCACCGACCCGCCCGGCCGGACCGACTCGCTCGGCCGGGCCATCCCCGGAAGCCGCTCCCGTCAGGCCGGACACGCCCACCCCGGTGCATACCCGGACTCCGTGGCTTTCGTGGAGTGCCCCCACCAGGCTGCCGAGCTCGTCGCCCAGCTGGCGGACCATCACGGTCGGCAGGGGGTCGACGAGCGTGACCTCAGCCTCCAGGGTGCGAGCGGTGGCGGCGATCTCGCAGCCGAGTACGCCCGCACCGATGACCGCGACCCGCCGCGCCCCGCGCAACTGTTCGCGCAGGGCCAGGGCGTCGTCGAGAGTGCGCAACGTATGCACGCCGGCAAGGTCCCGAGTGGGCAACGTGTGCACCCCGGCAAGGTCCTGAGCGGGCGACGTGGGCGCCCCGGCAAGGTCCCCCAGGAACGGCGGCCGGCGCGGGCTCAGGCCGGTGGCGATGACGAGCGTGTCGTAGGACAGCGTCCGCCCGTCGTCGAGATCCACCGTACGGGCGGCGGTGTCGAGCCGTTCGGCGCGGCGGCCGAGGATGAACTCGGCGCCGAGGGCGTCGAGCCGGGCGGGGTCGCGCAGGAAGACGCGTTCGGCGGGCCAGGCTCCGGCCAGCACCTCCTTCGACAGCGGTGGCCGGTCGTAGGGCAAATGCGGCTCCTGACCGACCAGCCGGATCTGCCCGGCGTACCCCTTGGCCCGCAACACCTCCGCCACGGTGAGCCCCCCGGCCGAGGCGCCGACGATGAGCACGCCGCTCACGGCTCCTCCGTCAAAGCGATGGCCGTGGCCGGGCACAGCAGCGCGGCCTCGCGGACGGCCGCGTGGAGTTCGGGCGGCGGCGCGGGGTCGAGCAGGACCACTACGCCGTCGTCGGGGTGCTGGTCGAACACTTCAGGGGCGCTGAGCACGCACATGCCCGCGGCGCAGCAGCGTTCCGGGTCCACATCGATGCGCATCACACCACGTCCCAGGTGACCGGGAGCCGGTGCACGCCGTAGATCATCATGTCGGTGCGCAGCGGCACCTCCTCGGCCGGCACGTCCAGGCGCAGCGTCGGGAACCGCTCGAACAGCGCGGGCAGGCCGACCTGCAGCTCGACGCGGGCCAACTGCTGGCCCAGGCACTGGTGGACGCCATGGCCGAAGGCCACGTGCCCGGTGGCCGGGCTGCCCAGGTCGAGTACGTCGGGGTCGGCGAACTGGTGCGGGTCGTGGTTGGCCGCCGGGATCGACACGGTGACGGTCTGACCGGCCTTGATCAGCTGCCCGCCGAGCTCGACGTCCTCCAATGCGGCCCGGTGCAGGCCGGGGACGATGCTCAGGCGACGCAGCAGTTCCTCGACGGCCTTGCCGGCGTCGGCGCGCAGGAGCGCGAGCTGGTCGGGGTGGCTCATCAGGGCGAAGGCGCTCAGGGCGAGCATGTTCGCGGTGGTGTCGAACCCGGCGCCCATGAGGATGCCGCCGATGACGGACAGCTCGTCGTCGGTCAGGTCGCTGTCGTTGGCCAGGCCGCTGAACAGGTCGTCGGTGGGCTGGGCGCGCTTGGCCGCCGCCAGGTCGCGCATGAACCCCTGCACCGCGGCGAAGGCGGCGACCTTGTCCTCCGGAGAGATGCCCATGCCCCCGAGCACGGCCATGTGGTGCTGGAAATCGGCCCGGTCGGCGGTCGGCACGCCCAGCAGTTCGCAGATCATCAGGGCCGGGAGCGGCAGCGCGAACGCCTCCACCAGGTCCACCGGCGGGCCGTGCCGCTCCATCGCGTCCAGGTGTTCGGCGGTGATCTGCTCGATCCGTCCCGTGAGCTGGCGCATCCGGCGGACGGTGAACTGGCCGGTGAGCAGCTGGCGGTAGCGGGTGTGCTCGGGCGGGTCCATGGAGGGGAAGGCGCCGGGCGGTGCGGGCCGGGGCTTCGCGCTGAGAGTCGCCCCGGGGAACGGGCTGTGGGTGAGCTCGGCCCGGTGGCTGAATCGCTTGTCGGCCAGGACCGAGCGGACCAGGTCGTGCCTGGTCACCAGCCAGCCGATATGGCCGTCGGGGTAGGCCATCGGGGCAACGGGGTGTTCGGCGCGCAGGTGCCCGAGCTCTTCGGGCGGGTCGAAGGGACAGCCTGGGCGACGCGTCATCGGGATCGGGCTCGGGTACGCGGGTGCGGACATCTCATTCCTCTCTGGTCTGGAGGTGACGCGGCTCCACTTAACACCACTAAGAGTAAAAATACAACTAGTGTAAAAACAGTCGTGATGTAAGCTCATCCCCGTGGAGGAGACACGGCGCGAGCGCAAGAAGCGCCAGACCAAGCAGCTGCTCGTCAGCACCGCGTACCGGCTGTTCAGTGAGCAGGGCTACGAGCGGACCACCGTCGCGCAGATCACCTCCGAAGCGGATGTGGCGACGAAGACGTTCTTCAACTACTTCCCGAGCAAGGAGGACGTGCTGTTCTCCGACGCCGAGCACTATTACGAGGTGGCGCTGGAGGTCCTCGCCGAGCGGGCGCCGGATGAAGGGGTCCCGGAGCTGCTGCTGCGGACCTACGACCAGGTCATCGCCCGCTATCTCGCCGACGATCCGCTGACCGGCGACCGCGAGCGGATGGAGATCTACGGCAACCTGATCATGACCGTCCCGGCCGTACAGGCGAAGGCCCTGCATGTGCTGTTCGACCTGCAGAGCAAGATCGCGGGCGCGTTCGTGAAGGCCTTCCCGGACGAGCTGGACCCGATCAGCGCGGCGGCCGCGCTCGGCTCCCTGCTGGGCGCCGTCCAGGCGGCGACGCGCGCCTGCGGGGAACTGCACGGCCATTCGGAGGAGGAGTACTTGAAGGCGGGCCGACGGGCCGTCGAGATCGCCATGCGCGGGCTGGGCGCATTGTGAAGTGACAGCCCTGCCGTACCTGGATCGCTTCGGCCCGCCCGAGCGCACCCACCGAAATCAGGCGTCCACGGCCTCCTCCCACACGGGATGATCCCGGGCGCCGGGCCGGCACCAGATCAACGCCCGCGATGACGCCTGCTGCGCGCTGCCCAACGTCTCCCACAAGGCCAGTTAACCGGCGCCTGCACCGGCGCCTTCAGACGTCACGGACGTCGCCGGAGCAGCGAAGATTGGCGACGAGGTGCTAGCAATATGATATCATCCAGATATCAGGCAGCACTGAGGCTCGTTGACTGCTGGACTCATCATGAGCGCGAACACGGGCAAGGACATGTCCGCACGTCGAATTGGTCGATGGCGGCGGTCGCAGGCGCCAATCGCACGGCGGCCGAGCGCGAGATCTTCGGCCCGCGCGGCGAACGGCCCTCGCCGACCGGATCCGTCGAGCGGGGTCGATCCGGCCGCCACCTCTTCCGGCTGGTCCTGCGCCACGGCGATCGCGAACGCCCTACCGATACGACCGGTGGTGATCACGACCGATGGTTGACGGCGTGGATGTGACGAGATCGCCAACGGGTTCCCGATCGTGGGCGGTGCCGTGGCCGGTGTGGCTGGTGGCCGGGCTGATGGTCGCCGGGTTGCTCAGCCTGTCGGGGGCGTACGGCTTTCATGGTGATGAGATGTACTTCGCGGTGGCGGGGCGGCATCCGGCGTTCGGGTACGTGGATCAGCCGCCGCTGACGCCGTTGCTGTCGGCGGCGGCGGTCGCGATCCTGGGGGCCTCGCCGACGGCGGTGCGGATCCTGCCGGCGCTGGAGATGGCCTCGGTCGTGATGATCGTGGGGTTCATCGTCCGCGATCTGGGTGGCTCGCGCCGGGCGCAGGTACTGGCCGCGGTGACGGCCGGCATCTCGGGGTATCTCGGCGCGGGGCACCTGGACACCACCACCGAGCCGGACCTGCTGGTCTGGGCGGTGGTGATGTGGTTACTGGTGCGACTGCTCGCCGGCCGGGATCGGCGGCTGTGGGTGGCGGTGGGGCTGAGCGCGGGCATCGGGCTGGAGAACAAGGACACGCTGCTGTTCCTCGCCGTGGGGCTCGTCATCGGGGTGCTGCTGTGCCGGCGCTGGGAAGTCGTCCGCTCACCGTGGGCATGGGCCGCGGCTGTGATCGCGGTCGTGATGTGGGCACCGAACCTGGCATGGCAGGCCGTGAACGGCTGGCCGCAGCTGACGATGGCCTCGCGGATCGCCGGGTACGCGGCGACGAACCGCGCCCAGGCCCTGCCGTTCCTGTGGCTGTTCACCGGCCCCTTGCTGTTCCCGGTCTGCGTCATGGGCCTGGTCTGGGTGCTGGGGTCGCGGGCGGCCGCGCCTTGGCGACCGCTCGGGGTCGCCGCCCTCGTGGCCATGACCTTGGTCCTGCTCAGCGGCGGCAAGGCGTACTACGCGATCGGCAGCGCCGCGCTGTTCATGGCGGCCGGCGGGATCGTCCTGGACAAGTGGATCACCCGGGGCCATCGACGGCTCAAGATCGCGGGGTTCGGCGCGGCGGGCGTCGCCTCCGGTGGGCTGATCGCGCTACTGACCCTGCCGGTCCTGCCGGTCGCTGCTTACGCCAAGACCACCCTGCCGGCCACAGTGCCCGACGTGGCCAACCAGATCGGCTGGCCACAGTTCGTGGCGAGCGTGGAACAGGTCGTGGCCGGGCTGTCCCCGGCGCAACGCGCCCACGCGGTGATCCTTGCCAACAGCTACAGCGAGGCCAGCCCCCTCATCCTCCTCGGCAAGGGCCTGCCGCCGGTCCACTCCGGCCACAATTCCTACTGGACCTGGGGACCTCCGCCCGCCGAGCGCACCGTCGTCGTCCACGTCGGGGACTGGCGACCGGCTAACTGGACTCAGTACTTCACCGGCTGCCGGGACGTGGCCCGTATCGACAATCGGCTCGGGATCGACAACGGCGAACAGGGCAAGCCGGTCACAGTGTGCACCGGCATCCGCGCCCCGTGGACAACGATATGGCCCGCCCTCCGCACCATCAGCTGACCCGGCAAGCCCGCCTTGACCAGCAGCACCGCAGCACCCTCAGGCGAAGAGCAGGGTCAGGCCCCCGATCGTGTAGCAGAGCATCAGGATGAACAGCGGGATCTGTCCCGCCACCGCCCTGTCGGGCCGCAGCAGGCGGACGGAGCGGTCATGCGCGGCGACCACCCCCACCACGTGCCCGATCACGATGGCCAGCACCTGGACCGTGGCGATCGTGGCCGGGCTGACCACGTTCTGGTCCACCGAGGCGTCGAGGCCGAGTGACAGGATGATGGCGCGCTGGCCCTCTATGACCAGCAGCGAGAAATAGTGCGCGATCAAGTAACCGATCGCGATCGGCACCAGCGAATGGGCGAAGCGGGGCGCCAGTCCCCTGGTCCCGCCGATCAGTCCGGCCAGCCCGAGACAGGCGCCGTACAGCACCGCCACCCCGGCGATGGCCGCCAGCAGGCCGAGCGTGCCGAGCCCCGCCCTACCCAGGGAGCCGGACTGCAGGGCGTTCACCCAGACGGGCGACGAGGAGAAGCCGTCGTAGCCGGTGCCGCCGAGCAGTACGCAGACGGTGGCCACCAGGCCGGGAGCCGGTTCGAGGGCGTCGAGGCCGTCGAACGGATTCCGCAGCACCGGCTTGCCGTCGGCCCGCCTGCCGAAGGGTGACAGATGGCCGATCAGGGTCGAGTACCCCTCGAACGGGTCGCCCCTGGACAGCCACACGTGGCCGTACACCAGGGTCCCGGCCAGCTGCGCCGTGCCGTACAGGCCGCAGAAGACCAGCAGCGTCGCGGGCGCGGCGGGCTCGGGCGCGACCAGCTCCATCCAGGTGTACGCCAGCAGGCCGACGGCGGCGGGCCAGTAGCCGAGCCGCGGCGGCAGTGGCGCGCGCGGCCGGTCGGGCAGCAGCCGGAACGGGTTCAGCACCCGCCACACCGGCCCGAACAGCAGCGAAGCGGGCACGAGCCCGACCCAGAAGAGCACATACACCAGGTACGGGCCGGCGTTGCCGTCCGCGGGGCCGACCACGAGCCAGACCAGCGTGTACGCGACGGCCAGGAGGGTGAGCACCCGCAACGGCCGGGCAGGCGGCCGCAACGGGAGCACCCACCCCGCCCGATCGCCACGGAAGCGGGAGTCCGCCCAGAGCAGCCCGAGCGCCAGGAAGGACACCACGAGCGCGGCGAATGCCCCGGCATAGGCGTAGAAAAGCGGAATCGGCAGATCGCTGCGACTACCCACCCCATGCGCCAGCACGCCAGTCACCTATCTGCCCACCGTCTCGACCGCGCGCCCGGCTACTTGGGCGCCCGCCGTCTCGACCGCGCCCGTCATCGAACGGCCACCTGGGTGAGTACGAGCTTGCTCCGGTGTGCCTCCACCTGGAACACGCCGGTCAGGTCCGCCGTGAACCGCAGCGTCACCGGCTCGCCGGGTCGCAGCCCGGCCTTGAGGTCGTAGCCGTGCACATGTACCTCGTCCGCGACGTCACTGGTCACCGTGATGCTGACCGGCTGCCCTTTGGCCATCTCCAGCCACCCCGACGGCGGGCTCACCTTGCCCCCGGCGATGACGATCGCCGCGTTCGACCGCGCGCTGGGCTCTCCAGTGGAGACCTCGTGGCTGTTGCCGGGATTGTGGTGGGTCTGTGACAGCGGCCCGCACCCCGCAACCAGCACACACGCCAGAGCCAACAGCAGCGCAGGCGCCAGGGCGACGACGGCTCGCCTCACGCCGGCACCCCGGCCTCAGCCGACGCCGTCTCCGCCGTACCGCCGCGCCGCCTGGGCGCCAGGACGACCACCGCGCAGAGCACCCAGAACCCGGTGAGCAGCCCACGAACCCAACCAGGCCCCAGCGGAATCATCGGGATCAGATAAACCACCCGGTCGAACGCGTCCAGGGCAGCCAGCAGCCCCAGCACGATCGTGAACCAGCCGAACACCGGCCGCCCCCGCCGCACCGCCGCGCCCAGGCAAAGCCACCAGCCCGCCATGAGCAGCAGCGCGAGCGCCGCCACCAGCGTCCCGCCCGTGGCGGCGGCCACCACGTCGAACGCCAGCCCCAGGAACCCGCACAGGCTCCCGGCCACGACCAGCCGGTGCCGGTACTCGCTGCGCGCGGCCATCGCCGGGGGCACCCCGTTGGCCGCCGGGTCGCCCTTGCGCCGCCGTACGGCCTGGCCGGTCCGCCGCCAGAACAGGGCCGCGATCAGCGCGAGCACGGCCGAGCCGCCCAACGCGAGCTGGGCCTCCACCTTGCCGAGGCCGGCGGCGCCGAACCAGTCGCAGCCCGCGGGCAGCCGCGCCTGCGCGGCGCTGAAGTCGGCGCACAGGTAGAGCTTGCTGAGCTTCACCGGCTCGGCCAGCCAGCGGCTGGAGCCACCGGACAACGCGGGCGCCTCGGCCGCGCAGACCGGCAGCACCGCGGGCGAGGACCGGCCCACGTCGGCCTGCCAGCAGTTGCCGGTCCCCTGGCCGTCCCACCAGACGTCCAGAGCGTTGGGGCGCCGCTCGCCGGTGGGGCTCACGCCGAAGACGTTGCCCTCGTAGCGGTTGTAGTTGGAGGTGTCGGCCTGCTTGGCGAGGTCGTTCTCGCCCCTGATGAACGCGGGGACGCCGAAGAGCCCGAAGGCCGCGCGGTTGTGGCCCCAGATCTGGTTGTTCTTGAAGACGTTGTAGTTGCCGCCCGCGACCAGCACGCCGGTGCCCGGCGGGGCGCCCGTCTGGGAGCAGACCACGCCCTGCTCATAGCCGCGCTGGGCGGGCGGCTTGGCGCAGGTGCCGTTGCGCGTGTACTCGTAGTAGTCCTTGTTGTTGTCGTGGATCTTGTTGTTCTCGAACTTGGCGTGGTTCTGCGGCAGGCCGGGGTGGCTGGGCCAGAGGCTGTCCATCGTGGCGCCGACCATGTTGTCGTAGAACTCGTTGTCGTGGACCCACATGGAGTCGCCCGCGGTGCCGGAGTATCCGAGCGCGTTGTCGTGGCTCTTGCAGCGGCGGATCTCGATGGCGTAGCGCGGGACCTCGTGGCCGCGGCCGTTGTTGAGGTTGGAGGCACTGCCGGGATAAAGGCCGCCGTCGCCGTTGCCGTACGCCTCGCAGTCGGTGTAGAGGCCGTGGTCGCTGGCGAAGGTCAGGAAGCCGTACTCGTCGTTCCAGCGGGTGAGCACCTGGTCGATGACGAAGCCGTCGTTCTCCAGGATGTACAGGGAGTTGAAGGTGGTGCGCTGGGCGGTGAAATTCCTGAAGTAGACGCCGTCGGTACGGTCGGCGCGGATGGCGTTCAGCTTGCGGTATTGAGCGTCGACGATCACGTCGAGAGGGGACGCGCCGGTGCCCTCGATCTGGAGGTCCTTCTTGCCGAGGATGGCGACGAGGTTCTGGTTGTGCGGGCAGCGCTGCTGCTGTTCGAAGGAGAGGATCTGGTAGCCCCAGGTGGACCAGCGGGCCGGGAGGTGGGCGCAGTCGCCGGTGGGGGCGGCCTGGCTGGGCTCTTCCTGGTAGAGGCCGGGGAGTACGGCGATGGTCATGCCCGGCCGGTCGACCTTGTCGACGGCCTCCTGCAAATCCCTCACCCCCTTTTCCCGACATTTCGCGAAGAGGTGGAGGTTGCGTTGTTTCAGGACCTCCGGGAAGGTGGCGATTCTTCGGGCGAAGTCGTCCGCGTCTGTTTTACAGACCAGCAGATCGGGCTCCGCCCCGCGTAAGCCGGGTCGTAAGACGGGTAAGGTGCCCGAACCGTCGGGCAGCGTGACCGGGCGCTCTTCGTGGGCCAGCGCCGGGGCGGCGAGCATGAGCAGCAGGGACGAGCTCAGGGCGACGACGGTGGCGAACCTGCGCATGGGGGGCATGGCCGCGAGGCTAGAACAGGACTCATGTTCTGCCTAGAGCCAAGATCAAAACGGCCGGGAGAATCTCCCGGCCGTCCGAATCTCCATCCTGAGAGCTGATCTCAGCCCTGGGGCCCGATCCCCGCTATGACCGCGTCGACGATCCGCTCGGGCAGGTCTGCGGGCAGGTCGCCGGCGGGCGCCCACTTGGTGTGGTGCATCATGGTCCCGGACAGCATGGCCATGGCGAGATCGACGTCGAGGTCCGGCCTCAGCTCACCAGAGGCGACGCCACGCTCCAGCGTGCCGCGCATGGCCAGCTTGCGCGGCTCGACGGCGCGCTTCATGAAGCGCTCCATCAGCCGCGGGTAGCGATCCGCCTCGCTCATCGCGATGTTCATCACGCACCGGCCCCGGGCCTCGCCCGCTTCCTTGCGGATCACTTCCAGCAGGACGATCAGGTCGTCGCGCACCGACTCTTGGAGTAGCGGCGGCAGCGGTGCCCTGAGCGTGGCGAGCGCGTCGACCACCAGGTCTTCCTTGTTGGACCAGCGCCGGTAGATGGTCGTCTTGCCGACGCCCGCCCTCGACGCGATCGCCTCGATGGACAGCTCCGACACGCCCATGCCCTCGGCGATCAGATCGAGGGTCGCCTCGATGATCGCCTTCTCGGCCTTTTCGCTGCGCGGACGGCCCGCCGGACGGGCCGTCGTGGATTCCTGGATCGTCATCGCGGCCTCACACTACCGCTGGTTCTTTCTTTTCCACCTGCTGGACCGGGCGCGCCTTGCCCGGCATCCACTTCAGCACCACCAGCACACCCAGCAGCGCGATGACCGCGGAGACCAGGGCCGTGGTGTGCATCCCGTGGAGGAAGGCGTTGAAGGCGGGCTGGATGAGGGCCTGCCCGTGCTGGCCGAGGGCGTGCGCGGCACCGACCGTCGCCATGATCGACTCGCCGGCTGCGTGCTGGGCGTCGGCCGGGAGGCCGAGGCCGGACAGGGCGGGCGCGATCTCGCCCCGGTAGCTGGAGGACAGCACCGAGCCGAGCACGGCCACGCCGAGCGCGCCGGAGATCTGGCGGACGGTGTTGCTCATGGCCGAGCCGACACCGGCCTTCTCCCTGGGCAGCGCCTCCATGATGGCGGTGGTCGCCGGGGGCATGATGTTGGCCATCGCGGCACCCTGCACGAAGAAGATGATCTCGATGATCACGATCGGCGTGCTCTGGTCGAGGAACGCGTAGCTGGTGAGCGCCGCGGTGACCACCAGCATGCTGACCACGGAGGAGAGCTTGGCGCCGAAGCGCTGGTTAACCCGCTGGCTGAGCGGCGCGAAGATGAGCTGCGCCGCGGCGAACGGGATCATCAGCGCGCCCGCCTGCACCGGGGTGAAGCCCAGCACGATCTGCATGTAGAAGGTCAGGAAGAACATCCCGCCCATCATCGCGAAGAAGACGATGCCCATCATGCCGATGGCGGAGGAGAACCGGACGTTGCCGAAGTTGCGCACGTCGAAGGCGGGGTGGTCGGTACGCCGCTCCCACCAGACGAACGCCGCCAGCACCGCCACACCGATCAGCGTCGGGGTGAGCACCTCGGCGGAGGCCACGGTGGCCAGCTCGCCGCCGCGAATGATGCCGTAGACGATGGCGACCAGGCCGATGATGGACAGCACCACGCCGATCGGGTCGAGCTTCGACGGCTTGGGGTCACGCGACTCCGGCACGATCGTGCCGATGAGGATCATGCTGATGATCACGATTGGCACGTTGACCAGGAAGACCGAGCCCCACCAGAAGTGCTCGATCAGCACCCCGCCGGTGATCGGGCCGATCGCCACCGCCAAGCCGACGCCACCGGCCCAGACGCCAATGGCCTTGCCGCGCTCGCTCGGCGGGAAGACGTTGGAGATGATGGCCAGGGTCGCGGGCATGATGGCCGCGCCGCCGATGCCCATCGCCGCCCGAGCCAGGATCAGCTGCATCGGATCTTGTGCGTAGGCACTGGCCAGCGAGGCCAGGCCGAACATCAACATGCCGATGAACAGCATCCGCTTGCGTCCGGTGCGGTCACCGATCACCCCGAAGGTGAACAGCAATCCGGCGAACACCAGCGTGTAGGAGTTGATCGCCCACTCCAGCTCGCTCTGGGTCGCGCCCAGACCGACGGTGGGGTCCGCGATGGTCTTCATCGCCACGTTGAGGATCGTGTTGTCGAGCACGACCGCCAGCAGGCTGAACACCAGCACGCCGAGGATGGGCCAGCGGCGTGGATGTCCTGTGTTCGCATCCATGGAAGCACCTTAATTTCGATACGCTTGAGTTTCGCAACGCTACCGTATCGCAAAGATATTCCGATACGCAACGGACTCGTTTCGTAAGGGTTAACTCGTGGCGACGACTGGCTCGGCCGGCTCCGTGACCACGGTCGGTGGCGCCTCGACCGGCTGGGGCCGCCGCCGCCAGAACGGCAGCGCGACCAGCACCATCGCCACCCCGATGAGCCCGGCCACCACGAACGCCCAGGCGGGGCCGTGCGCGTCGATGATCGCCCCGGCGACCGGCGCGGAGAGCGCGCCCCCGATCAGCAGGGCGGTGCCGTGGAAGCCCATCGCCTCTCCCCTGGCGCCCGCGGGCACCCAGCGGCTGACGGTGTCGACCGTGGAGGACAGCGAGGGGGCGCAGAGCACACCGGCGGGCAGCAGGGCCAGCATGAGCCACCACCAGTCGCCACCGGCCAGCGAGGCCAGAACGGTCAGCAGGCCCATGCCCGCAATGAGGGCCAGGGGCGAGACGCCGCGCGACAGCCCACCGTACACGAAGCCGCCCGCGAGTGAGTAAAGGCACCAGATGGCGACCGCGAGCCCGATCCACGGGGTCTGCCCGGCATGCTCCATGGTGCCGACCAGGGCGAGCTCGGTCGCGGTGAGCACGAACGTGGCCGCGGCCACCGTGCCCAGCAGCGCGACGAAGGCGGGCGTGAGCCACTGCCGCCGGGGCACCTTCATCGCGGGCGCCTTCAACTCCTCGGCCGACCGGGTCGGCGGGTTGAGCGCGATCAGCGCCACGCCCGAGCCGGTCAGCCCGACCGCGATGGCCGCCAGCGTCGGCCCGCTGCCGAGAGTGGTCATCCCGGCCACGGCCAGCGCCGGGCCGACCATGTAGGCGAGCTCGACCAGCATCGAGTCGAGCGAGAAGCCGGCCCTGCGATGCTCGACCGGCACCATGGCCGCCAGGCACTGCCTGATCACGCTGAACACCGGCTGCCCCAGCAGCCCTGCCACCGCCGCCGCCACGACCAGCCCGGCGTACGGCAGCGCCCACGCGCCCGCCCAGAACGCCGCCTGCGCGGCGGTGGTGACGGTGAGGATCGGCCGCAGACCGTATTTGTCGACGAACCTGCCCGTCAGCGGCGACCCGACGGCCATGCCGACCGTGCTGGCCATGGTGACCAGCCCCGCCTGCCCGAAGCCGAGCCCCAGGCCGTTGACGACATAGAGCGTCAACGCCATGCCCGTCGCGGTGGTGGGGATGCGGGCGATCAGGCCCACCAGGAGTAACGTCCGCACGCCGGGCAGCCGGAACAGCCGCTTGTAAGGGTCGAGAGCCATGTTGATTGCTTACCTCCAGGTCCATTGTGGCAAGGGGCACCGACAATTCCGCCACTGGTTATCGCCGTACGCGGTCAGCCTCGTGCCATCATCGGAAGGGTCCGGGTACGCCACAGGGGCGCCTCGAGACTTCACCGGAGGGTTTGTCATGTCCTCTTCCACCACTCTGTACGGCGGCGCCACGGGCCACCGCGTCACCGTCCGAGACCTGATCGCGGCCAAGGAGCGCGGAGAGAGGTGGCCCATGGTCACCTCCTACGACGCGATGACGGCCCGCGTGTTCGACCAGGCGGGCATCCCCGTCCTGCTGGTCGGCGACTCGGCGGCCATGGTCGTCTACGGCTACGACTCCACCCTGCCCGTCACGGTCGACGACCTGCTGCCGCTGACGGCCGCCGTCGTCCGCGGCTCCACGCGCGCCCTCGTGGTCGCCGACCTGCCGTTCGGCTCGTACCAGGGCTCGGCCCAGCAGGCGCTGGAGACGGCGGCGCGCTTCATGAAGGAGGCCGGCGCGCACGCGATCAAGCTGGAAGGCGGCCGGCGCGTCCTGCCGCAGGTCGAGCTGCTGGTCTCGGCGGGCATCCCGGTCATGGGGCACCTCGGCCTGACCCCGCAGTCGGTCAACGTCCTCGGCGGCTACCGCGTCCAGGGGCGCGGCCAGTCGGGCGATGAGCTCATGTCGGACGCCAAGGACCTCGAACGGGCGGGCGCCTTCTCGGTGGTGCTCGAATGCGTGCCCACCGAGCTGGCCGAACGGGTCACCGCCTCGATCGCCATCCCGACGATCGGCATCGGCGCGGGACCGGCCACGGACGCGCAGGTGCTGGTGTGGCAGGACCTCATGGGGCTCACGCCGCGCCCGGCCAAGTTCGTCAAGCAGTACTCGGGGCTGGCCACGGAGATGGACCGCGCCGTGCGCGCCTTCGCGGCCGACGTGACCTCGGGCGCCTTCCCTGAGGCCGGCCACTCGTACGAATGACGCGAGTGACCGGCCACGGCCAGACCCCTGGACACATCCCGACAAATGGGAAAAAGTTTATTGACAGCTTATAGTCCGGCCGGTTGGGGTGCGCGTCATGCCTTTCGTGGGACGAGAGCACGAACTCCGCCAACTGGCCGACGCACTGAGCCGTCCCCCGCTCGTCCTCCTGATCGAGGGCGAGGCGGGGGTCGGCAAGACCCGGCTGCTGCATGAGCTCACCGGCCAGCCGATGCTCATCGGGAGCTGCCACCCCATGCGGTTCCCGTACGGGCCGGTCGTGGAGGCGTTGCGGGAGGTACGCCCGCTGCGCGACCTCAACCCGATCACCGGGGCGTTACGCCCGTTCCTCCCGGAGTGCGGCCATCTGCTGCCGCCCACCCCGCCCCCGATCCAGGACGCGATGGTGGAACGGCATCGGCTGTTCAGGGCGGTGCTGTCGCTGCTGGGTTCGCTGCGGCCGATCACGCTGGTGGTCGAGGACGTGCACTGGGTCGATCCGGGGACCAGGGAACTGCTGGCGTTCCTGGCCCGCTGCCTGCCCGACGGGGTCAACCTGGTGGTCACGTACCGCACGGAGGACCTGAGCCATCCCGTGACCGAACTGCTCGCGCATCTGCCACCGCGGATCGACCACGCCGAGATCGCCCTCGCCCCGCTCTCCACCGCCGAGACAGCCCTCCTGGTCAAGCATCTGCTGCCGGGCGCGGCCGACCTGTGGCCGCTCACCGGCGGCGTACCCCGCGCCATCGAGGAGCTGACCCGCATGCTGGCCGACGGCCAGGAGCCGGGCACGCCGCCCGCGCTGCGCGACGCCGTGCTGGTGAAGCTGGCCGCGCTGCCGCGCGCGGCGCGCCACATCGTGCAGGCGGCCTCCCAGGTCGAGCATCCGGTGTGCGAGGACGTGCTGACGGGCGTCGCGGGCGTGCCGCCGGAGCAGGGCGAGCGCGGCCTCACCGAGGCGGTACGGTGCGGCCTGCTGCGCGAGTGGGCACCCGGCAGGTACGGCCTGCGCCAGCCGCTGGTCAGGCAGGCCGTCTCGGAGACGATCACCCCGGCGGCGAGCCGGCGGCTCCGGCGCAGGCTGGCCGGCCCGGCCGTACCTCAGGGCACGCTGTCGCCGCGTGAGGAGGAGGTGGCCAGGCTGGCCGCGGACGGTCTGACCAACAAGGAGATCGCCGAGAGCCTGTTCCTGTCGCCGCGCACGGTGGAGGTGCACATCGCCAACGCGCTGCGCAAGCTCGGCCTCACCTCACGCAGGCAGCTCAACGTCGGCACTACGTAGTCGCGCAATACGTGTCCTCCACGTATGGCCGCGAGCGCGCTTCTGACTCATGTTTTCTGTGATCCCCATCCAATCCCCCAGGAAGGGTTCACACCTGTCATGCGACCACGCACCCTGATGCTCGCATCGCTCGTCGGCGCGCTGGCTCTGTCCGCGGCGCCGCTCCCCGTCTCGGCCGCCGCGCCGGAGACCAGCACGTACATTGTCCAGCTCAACCCCAACGTCCGCGCCGGCACGCAGGCCGCCGCCCAGGACCAGGTCAGCAGGTATGGCGGGCACCTGATCGGCGTCTATGAGGACGCCTTCAAGGGTTACACCGCCACTCTGACCGCGGAAGCCGCCGAGAAGCTGCGGCAGACCCCGAACGTGCTCACCGTCGAGAAGGACGCCGTCGTCACGGCGTTCGCGCAGACCGTCCCGACGGGCGTCCGGCGGATCTTCGCCCCCTCCAACCCGAACCTGGACATCGACGGCGTCGACGACGTCCAGATCAACACGGACGTGGCCGTCGTGGACACCGGGGTGGACTACACCCATCCCGACCTGAACGTGGTGGCCCGGACCAACTGCGTGACCGGCGTCTGCGTGAACAACACGGGCACCGACGACAACGGCCACGGTTCGCACGTCGCGGGCATCATCGGCGCGCGCGACAACACCATCGGCTCCGTCGGCGTGGCCCCGGCCGCCCGCATCCACGCGGTGAAGGTGCTCAACGCGGCCGGCTCAGGCACCCTGTCGGCCATCGCCGCCGGGCTCAACTGGGTCGTGGCCCGCGCCTCCACCATCGAGGTCATCAACCTGAGCCTCGGCTGCAATGGATGCACGAGCAGCGCGATCAGCACCGCGATCACGAACGCCACCAACGCCGGCATCGTGGTCGTCGTGGCGGCGGGCAACAACCACGCGAACGCCTCGTCGTTCTTCCCGGCCAACCACCCCGACGTGGTCACCGTCTCGGCGCTGACCGACAACGACGGGCTGGCGGGCGGCCTCGGCGGCAGCACGCTGTCGTGCCGCAGCGAGACCGACCAGGACGACACCTCGGCGTTCTACTCCAACTTCGGCGCCACGATCGAGATCACCGCACCCGGCACCTGCATCTACTCGACGTGGATGAACGGCGGCTACAACACGATCAGCGGCACCTCGATGGCCAGTCCGCACGTCGCGGGCGCGGCCGGCATCCTCACCTCGGGCGCCCGCAAGCCCACCACCCGGGCAGGGGCGCTGGCCGTGCGGAGCAAGCTGATCTCCACCGGCAACTCCAACTGGACCGACGACTCGGGCGACGGCGTCAAGGAGCCGCTGCTCGACGTACACGACGCGACGCAGTACTGACCCCTCCACCTCACTGACCGCTCCCCCTCACTGACCGCTCCCCCTCCAGGTGCCCGGCACGCCGGGCGCCTGGAACGGCGGTGTCAGGCCGGCGTGGCGCCTGAACGGCGGGTCAGGCGAGCGTGGCGGGGTCGGTGTTAGCGCCGCACACCACGACCGCGACCCGCTCGCCGTCGGCGGGCACGTACGCCCCGGACAGCAGCGCGGCGTACGCGGCCGCTCCCGCGTGTTCGGTGGCCAGCCGGTGCTCCTGCCAGAGGGCATGGCGGGCGGCCACGATCGCGTCGTCGGACACGAGCACGCTCTGGACGTCCGCCCGGGAGAGGACATCGTAGGCCACGCCGCCGACCTGGCTCGCGCCCAGCGCGTCCGCTCCCACGCCGCTGACCTGCACCGGCACCGGATGGCCCGCCCGCAGCGCCTCGTGCAGGGTCGGGCACAGCACCGGCTCGACGGCGACGATCCGCGGCCCGCTCCCGACACCGACCGTGATGCCCGCGGCGAAACCGCCGCCTCCCACGGCCACCACCACCGTGTCCACCCCGCCCGTCTGCGCCATCAACTCCAGACCCGTGGTCCCCTGCCCCGCCACGACCTCCGGCTGGTCATAGGCGTGCACCGTGAGCGCCCCGGTCTCCGCCGCCCGCTTGGCCGCCGCCTCCGCGGCCTCCGAGTAGATGGCCCCGATCTGGTTGATCTCCGCGCCCAGCCGCCGCAGCCCGGCCACCTTCACCGGGCTGGTCACCTCCGGTACGAAGATCTCCGCCCGGACGCCCAGCGCCCTGGCGGCGTAGGCGACGGCGAGCCCGTGGTTGCCGCCGCTGGCCGCGATCACCCCGCTCGGCGGCAGCTCACCGGCCGACAGGATGCGGTTGAACGCCCCTCGCACCTTGAACGACCCCGAGTGCTGCAGCTGCTCCAGCTTGAAGAACAGCCCGGGAGAGATCTCGAGCACCGGTGTACGCAGCACATGCCCGCCGATCCGCGCGGCCGCGCTCGTCACGTCCTCGTACGTCACCGTCATCGAGATCTCCCTCCGAAGCATTTAGGCATTTTCCTAACTCCCTAAGCGCTATGTCAACGCCTGGGAGATGTCCGCCCACAGATCCTCGGGGTGCTCGATGCCCACGGCGATGCGTACGGTGCCCTCGCTAACCCCGTGCCTGGCCAGCTCCTCGGCGCTGAGCCCGAGGTGCGACGTGGTCGCCGGGTGCATGACGAGCGTCTCGACACCGCCCAGCGAGGGGGCCAGCAGCGCCAGCTTGATCGAGGCCATGAACTTCTCCCCCGCGGCCCGGCCGCCGACGAGATCGAAGGAGAACACGCCGCCGAAGTCGGGCAGGAGCTTGGCCGCCAACTCGTACGACGGGTGCGACGGCAGTCCCGGCCAGTGCACGGCGGCGACCGCCGGATGCTCGGCGAGCCGGGTGGCGAGCAGGCGGGTGTTGGCGCAGTGGCGTTCCATGCGCAGCGCCAGCGTCTGGATCCCGCGCAGCGTCAGCCAAGCGGCGAACGGGTCCGCCGAGGCGCCCAGCTTCGTCGCGAAGCGCCACACCTTCTCGTACAGCTCCTCGTCGGCGAACACCGCGATGCCGCCCACCACATCCGTGTGCCCGGACAGGTACTTGGTCGTGGAGTGGACGACGATGTCGGCGCCGTGTTCGATGGGCCGGCACAGTATGGGCGTGGCGAAGGTGTTGTCCACGACGGACACGATGCCGAGCTCCCGCGCGACGGCGAACATCCCGGGCAGGTCGGCGACCTGGGCGATCGGGTTGGCGATGGTCTCCAGGTAGACGAGCCTGGTCTCGGGGCGCACGGCGGCGCGCAGGGCGGCGGGGTCGTCCTCGGGCACGTAGGTGACCTCGACGCCGAACCTGGCGACCAGGTCGTTGATCATCCCGGCCGTCCCGCCGTACAGGGCCTTCTGGGCGATCAGGTGGTCGCCCGGCTTGAGCAGGCCCAGCAGCACGGTGTTGATCGCGCCCATGCCGGAGCCGGTGGCCATGGCGGCGACGCCGCCTTCCAGGCCGGAGACGGCCAGCTCCAGGGCTCGGACGGTGGGGTTGCTGTAGCGCCCGTACACGAACGGGCCGTCGGGGCGGCCCATAGCGTCGGCCATGATCGCCGGATCGTCGAAGACGAAGCCGGAGGTCTGGTAGATGGGCATCGTGATCGGACGGCTGCCCTCGATGGGTGGCTGGGGCAGATGCACGGCTCGGGTCTCGGGGTGCAGTTCGCTCATACAGCGAGAATGTCCCAAGATGTGGCCTTTTGTCAGATCCAATGATAGAGAATTGGTCCATGAATGGGGCCAATCTTGATGACCTCGTCGATCTGCTGGGCCGCTGGGCATCCGGGCGCGGGCCTCTCTACCTGCTGCTCACGGGCCGCCTGCGGGCGCTCATCGACGACGGTGTACTGCCGCCCGGCGAGCAGCTGCCGCCCGACCGGGCGCTGGCCAGGCGGCTGGCGGTCGGCCGGGGCACCGTCGTGGCCGCCTACGACCTGCTCCAGCAGGAGGGGCGCGTGGTGCGCCGCCAGGGCAGCGGCACCCGCGTCGCGGCCTGCGACCTGCCCTCGACCCGCGCCACGGACAGCGTCGTCGCCAATCCGCTGCTCCTGCACATCCTCCATCCCCCGGACGGCGTACAGCTGCTGACCTGCGCCGCCCCCGACGACCCGCCGCCCGAGCTGATCGAGGCGTACCAGGTGGCGGCCGGCCGCCTCGCCGGTATGCGCGACCTGGGCTACCAGCCCGCCGGGAACCCCGCCCTGCGCGAGGCCGTCGCCGCCTACTACCGCGAGCGCGGCGTGCCCACCACCGCCGGGGAGATCCTCATCACCAACGGCGCGCAGCAGGCGCTGACGCTGCTCGCGGGCCTGCTGATCTCGCCGGGGGACATCGTGCTGACCGGGTCGCCGACGTATCCGGGCGCGCTGGAGGTGTTCAGGCACGCCGCCGCGGCCGTCCGGCCGGTGACGCTGTCCCCGGTCCCCGCCGAGGCGATGCGCGAACGGCCCGCCCTGGTGTACGCCGTGCCGACCGCCAGCAACCCCGCCGGTTCCATCATGGAATCGGCCGACCGCAGGCGCCTGGCCGCCCTCGCCGCCGAGTACGACGTGCCGGTGATCGACGACGAGGTCTGCGCGGAGCTCTGCTTCTCCGGTGAGATCCCGCCGCCGCTGGCCGCGTACGGGTCCGGCGAGCAGGTGATCACGATCGCCTCGCTGAGCAAGCTGGTCTGGGGCGGGCTGCGGGTGGGCTGGATCCGGGCGTCCGCGCCGCTGGTCTCGCGGCTGGCCCGGCTGCGGGCCGTACACGATCTGGGGGGCGAGATCCTCGGCCAGCTCGCCGCCGCCACGCTGCTGGGACGACTGGACGAGATCAGGCGGGCGCGCGTACGGACGCTGCGGGCGCGCCACGAGCACCTCTGCGCCGAACTGCGCGAACACCTGCCCTCGTGGGAGTTCGAGCCCGCGCGCGGCGGCCAGACGATCTGGGTACGGCTGCCGCGCGGCGAGGCCGACTCGTTCGCGCAGGTGGCGCTCAGGCACGGGGTGGCGGTGCCGCCGGGGCGCTCGTTCGACCCGCTCGGCGGGCATGCCGAGTACACGCGGCTGCACTTCCTGTTCCCCGAGGAGGAGCTGTCGCGGGCGGTCGCCGGCCTGGCGCGGGCCTGGCGCTCGTACGACGGCGCCCACGAGCCCGCCGCCCGCCACACGCTCATCGTCTGATCCGCTGTCCGCTAAGTCCGCCGACAGCTGACATCGGCGTCGCCGGATCACCGCGTGCGAGAAAGTGGAAGCATGAACGTGACGTTCGTGCTCGTGCACAGCCCGTCAGTGGGGCCTTCGACCTGGACGCCGGTGGCCGAGGCCCTGGGGCGCAGGGGTTATGCCGCCGTGGTGCCCGACCTGACCGGGGTGGCGCGGAGCGGCTCGCCGTACTGGCCGAAGGTGGTCGAGGCGGTGCGCGCGGCCGCGCCCGAGACGCCGCTCGTGCTGGTCCCGCACAGCAACGCGGGGCTCTTCCTGCCGGTGATCAAGGAGGGGCTGGGCGAGCGGGTGGTGTCGTGCGTGTTCGCCGACGCGCACATCCCGCCCCGTGACGGGCTGGTGCGGGCGGCGCAGGAGGCGTTCCTGCCGTTCCTGCGCGATCTGGCCGACGACGACGGCGTGCTGCCGCGCTGGTCCGACTGGTGGAGCGACGACGACGTGGCCGCCATGCTGCCCGACCCGCGCGTCCGCGCCACGGTGGTCGAGGAGCAGCCGCGCCTGCCGCTCGGCTACTACACCAAGCCCATTCCCGTCCCCGCCGGGTGGGACGCGGTCAGGTGCGCCTGCCTCTGGTACGGCCCGCCCTACGACAAAGTGGCCGAGGAGGCGCACGAGCGGGGCTGGCCGGTGCTGCGCACGCCCGGCGAGCACCTGCAGCAGGTCGTCGATCCCGAGGGGGTGACCGACGCGCTGCTCAAGCTCTCGCGGAAGTCGTGAATTCTTCACGGGCGCCGCACCGCACCTCCCGAAATAGTCGTACATATGACAGCGATTCATGTGGAAGACGTCAGGAAGCGCTACGGGGACTTCACGGCGGTCAACGGCATCTCGTTCGAGGTGGCCGAGGGGGAGATCTTCGCCCTCCTGGGCCACAACGGCGCGGGCAAGACCACGGTGATCGAGCTGCTGGCCGGGTTCCAGCAGCCGGACGGGGGCGCCTGCCGGGTGCTCGGCCTCGACCCCGCAAGGGACCGGGCGGCCGTCAGACGGCGCACCGGCATCATGCTGCAGGACGCCGGGTTCTTCCCGGATCTGACCGTCGCGCAGACCGTCGACATCTGGCGTGACCTCATCGTCACGCCGAGGCCCCGCGAGGAGGCGCTGGAGCTGGCGGGCCTGCTGCCGAAGGCGGGCACCCGGGTGCGCCAGCTCTCCGGCGGCGAGAAGCGGCGGCTCGACCTGGCGCTGGCCCTGCTGGGCCGGCCCGAGGTCCTGTTCCTGGACGAGCCGACCACCGGCATGGATCCCGAGGCGCGCCGCAACACCTGGGAGGTCATCCGCGACCTGGCCGGGCAGGGCACCACGGTCCTGCTGACCACTCACTACCTGGACGAGGCGCAGCGGCTGGCCGCCTCGATGGCCATCATGGACGGGGGCGAGATCGTCGCGTCCGGCGGGATGGCGGAGACGCTCGCCGCGCGGAGCGGGCGGGTGGCGTTCCGGCTGCCGCCGGGGACCGCACCGGACGACCTGCCGCTCCCGGTCACCCTGGAGGGCGAGACGGCCGTGTGCCGGGCGGCCGACCCCGACCTGGCCGCGCAGACGCTGCTGAGCTGGGCAGCCGAACGCGGCCTGCGCCTGGCGGGCCTGGAGGTCCGCACCGCCACCCTCGAAGACCTCTTCCTCGACCTGTCCAGGAGCGCCCGATGAGCTACGCCGCGACCTACCGGCTCGGCACCAGACTGTTCTGGCAGGACCGGGCCATGCTGTTCGCCTCGGTGATCACGCCCGTGGGGCTGAGCGTCGGCCTGCCGGTGCTCATGCGGCATGTGACGGCCGACGGGGTGGCCAACGCCACTCAGCTCTCCCATGGCATGACCTCGATCCTGCTGTCGCTCACCGCGTTCATGAACGTCGCCGTGGCGCTGACCACGCGCCGCGACCAGCTCGTGCTCAAGCGGCTGCGTGCCACCGGGCTGACCGACGGGCAGATCCTCTCCGGCCAGATCGCCAGCACCGCCACGCAGACCGTGGTCGTGACCGCCCTGTGCGCCGTGGCGGTGCGCCTGCTCGCCGACGTGCCGGTCCCCGCGAACCCGCTGGTGTACGCCGGGGCGGTCGTCGTGGGTGCGGTCGTCATGGCCACGCTCGGCGTCGCCTACACCGCCGTGATCCCGCGCACCGAGCTGGCCGCCCCCATCACGATGCCCATCTTCCTGGTGTCCGGGATCGCCTCCGGCGCGATGGGCCCGATCCGCGAGGTCCTGCCCGCCTGGGTGGGGTCCGTACTCGACCTGCTGCCCACCTCCGCCGTCGTGCACGCCCTCAGGACCGGCGAGGTGGCGCTGCCCGCGCTGAACCTGGCCGTCTGGGCGGTCATCGGCGTCGTGGCGATCCGGCTCTGGTTCCGGTGGGAGCCCCGGCGGTCATAATAAGTCCGGACATGAACTCCTCCTCCGCGCAGCGGCTCGCCCGTGTCCTGATCACGGCCGTATCTGTCGCGTACTCGTTCATCGGGCTGCTCTACTTCGCCAGCGGCCCGCGCAACGGATTCGTGGCGAGCGCGGCCGTGATCGGCGTCGTCATGACCCATTACCTGAACATGCGGGCCGGGCTGCGCGGCGAGCGGCCGCCGCTCTTCCCGCTGACGCTGGTGCTGCAGGTGCTCGCCACGTACGTGCCCGACTACCTGCTGCCCTCGGGCTGGTCGGCCGTGACGGCGCCGATGCTGGCCGGAAGCCTGCTGGTCTTCCTGCCGCTGCGCTGGAGCGGTCCGCTGGTGGGCGCGATGACGCTGTGGGACGGCGGCTCGATCTTCGCCTGGTCCGCCAACCCGGTTTTAGCCCTCTTCTACGGTCTCTCCGTATCCACCACCGGCGCGATGATCTACGCCATGGTCCGGTTCGTCCGCGTGACCGTAGACCTCTCACACGCCAGGGCGGAGCTCGCCGAGGCCGCCGTACTCAAGGAACGGCTGCGCATCTCCCGTGACTTGCACGACGGGCTCGGCCGCAGCCTGACGGCGATCGCCCTCAAGGGCGACCTGGCCGCCCGCCTGATGGACCGCGACCCCACCGCGGCGCGCGGCGAGGTGGGTGAGCTGGTGCAGGTGGCGAGGGAGGCGGCGCAGGATGTACGGCAGGTGGCGCGGGGATACCGGGAGCTGTCACTGGTGAGCGAGGTGGATCGGGCGGTGGCGCTGCTGGAGTCGTCGGGGGTCGGCTGCCAGGTGCATCTGGTGGACGCCGCGCTGCCGGAGCGGTCGGAGGCGGCGCTGGCGTGGGGCGTGCGGGAGGCGGTCACCAACGTGCTGCGCCACAGCCGCGCCACCACCTGCACGATCAGCACATCCCTGACAGAGGATCGGCTGCGGCTCGAAGTGGTCAACGACGGCGCCGATCACGATGGCCACGAGTCCGGCGGGGGGTTGACCGGGCTGGCGGAGCGGGCCGCCCAGGCGGGCGGGACGGCCGGTGCCGCCGCGACGGGCAGCGGCGGATTCCGCCTGACCGTGGAGGTGCCCGCGTGATCCGAGTACTGCTGGCCGAGGACATGCACATGATCAGGGCGGCCCTCACGGCCCTACTCCGCCTGGAACCCGACATCGAGGTGGCCGCGGAGGTGACCCGGGGCGACGAGATCGTACCCGCCGCCCTGAAGACCCGGCCCGACGTGGCGATCGTGGACATCGACCTGCCGGTGATCGACGGCATCACCGCCGCCGCCGAGCTCCGCGAACGGCTTCCGTCGTGCCGTATCCTGGTGCTCACGGCGATGGGCCAGCCCGGCCAGGTGCGCCGCGCGCTCGGGGCGGGCATCGAGGCGTTCCTGGTCAAGGACGCGCCCGGCCACCGCCTGGCCGACGCCATCAGGCGCACCGCCGCCGGGCTCCGCGTACTCGACGCCGAACTGGTGGCATCGGCGATGGAGTACGGCGAGAGCCCCCTCACCCCACGGGAGACCACCGTGCTGCGGGAGGCCGCCCGTGGCGCGTCGGCGGAGGAGATCGCCGCCCGCCTCCACCTGTCGGCGGGCACGGTGCGCAACCACCTGACGGGAGCGATCACGAAGACGGGCGCCCGCAACAAGATCGACGCCATCCGCATCGCGGAGGACGCGGGCTGGCTCCCTTAAGAGTCGCGGAGGACGCGGGCCGGCTCCCTTAAATGGTCGTCACACGTCGGTGACGCGGACTCCGGCGTGGGCCTTGTACCGGCGGTTGATGGAGATCAGGTTCGCCGTCAGCGCCTCGACCTGGAAGGCGTTACGGAGCCGTCCGCCGTAGACGCCGCGCACGCCGGGAATGACCGACGCGAGCGCCTGCACCGTGTCGGTCGCCTCGCGGTCGTCACCGAGCACCAGCACGTCCAGATCGACCTTCTCCACGGCCGGATCCATCAGCACCACCGCCGACACGTGGTGGAAGGCCGCCACCACCCGGCTGTCCGGCAGCACCGCGGCGGCCTGCTGGGCGGCGCTCCCCTCCTCGACGGGCAGCGCGTAGGCGCCCTGCTTGTCGAAGCCCAGCGGATTGACGCAGTCGACCACGATCTTCCCGGCCAGCTCAGTGCGCAGCGACTCCAGCAGCGCCTTGTGCCCGTCGTACGGCACCGCCACGATCACCAGGTCGGCCTCGGTGGCGACCACCGCGTTCTCCGCTCCCCGGGCGCCGGAGCCGATCGACTCGGCCGCCTCCTGGGCCCGCCCCGCGTTCCGCGACCCGATCAGCACGGGGTGCCCGGCCAGCGCGAACCGCCGCGCCAGCCCCTTCCCCTGGTCTCCGGTCCCGCCCAGAATCCCGATCGAAACACCGCTCACAGTCATGTCGCATTCCTATCAGCTCAGTTGACCTCTGAGCGCAGCGGGCTGGTGCGGTGACGCGCCGATATCGGGCGCAAGGCATGGTCCCTCATGAGGGCGCGCTTCGCGCGTGTTGTTCGGGGCTGTTCTTCCCAGGGGCCCTGCCGGCCCCTTCGACCCCGGCCCTTGACCGTCTGGGTGACCATGATCGGACAGAGGCGGCGCCTGACGCAGTGCGTAGAAAGGGCTTGTGCACTCGCATGCGTGCCGCGACGTACATGCCACGGCCAGCGCAGACGTCGTCTCCTTGTCGTGGTCGGGCTCGGCCAGCCGATCGGCCACAAGCGGCAGTTGATGGGGCCTACTAGGTTGTCCCGTTCTTCAGCGACCGCTTTCCCGGCGTTGTTCGGCCGGTTAGTTTCGATCATTAGACCTGGCATCTGATCGGACCTGCTCAGGGGCGCGCTTCATCCCGCCCACGGCGCAGTCCATGCAGCGGAGGAACCCCCTGATGCGAGTTGTCCCCCTATTCACCGCGACGGTCGCTGTCCTGGCCGGCCTGACCGGCTTGACCACCCCGGCCACGGCACAGACCACACCCGCGCCCGCCGACACCACCCACACGCGGCCCATCGAGGTCCGCCGGGACCGCCCAGACCCGCGAGTGCCCATCATCGTCCGGAAGTCCGGCGAGGCGCTCATCGATCTGAACGCGTCCGCGCCGGGCACGGACTGGGCCAAGGCAGGCGCCGAGTCGGCCGTCGTATCCATCTCGGTCGACAACCGATATGTCGCCGACCTGGTGGTCTCCGGCGCCCAGCCCCTTCACCGGCAACTCGCCCTGGGCCGGCTCAAAGCCGGAGTACACCAGCTGCGCCTGCACTTCGCCGACGAGCGCTCCGCCGCGTCGAGCAAATCAGTCTCGATAGACGCGCTGAAGGTCTCGACCTACGCGCCGGGAAGCCCCGAATACCTGGTACTGCGCTACGCACCCGTCGTCTATGGCCGCAACATCGCCGCCCTCGGCACCCCGTACCAGAACGCGACCACCGACACCCCGCTCATCGCCTGGCACGACGCGGCACCGGCCACCACCCCCGGCCACACGAAGCTCACGTACTCGGTGATCTGGAGCAACGAGGACGGCGGCACCAACACCCCCGCGCTGATGGCCCGCTGGGGCCGCACGACCGACATCGAGTGGATCTACAGCGTCGAAGTCGACCAGAACGGCGACCGGGTCGCGGGCAGCGACACCTACCAGGCTCCCGACCACCAGACACTGCGCTTCTCCGGCCGGTACGAGAACGACCACGCCCTCCTGCAGACCTGCACGTCGAACAACAACATGTGCGACACCGTGGACGACCCGATGCGGTTCTTCCTGTCGTACCTGCCGACACTGCCGGCCAACCAGGCTCGCGAGTACCTCATGGACGCCAACCCCTGGACGTACGAGATCATGGCCAAGGAAATGCTCCGCGAGGGCAAGATCGAGGCCCCCTCAGCCACCACACCGACCACGCCTGACGTGAGCGACCAGCGCAACTACCTGTACGCGGTGGTCAAGAAGACCACGCAGCCGGCCAACGCGGGCTCATCCTGGGTCGGCGTCTCACTCGGCGTACGCCTCGTGAACGGCGAGACCGTCTATCTGTCAAACCACGTGGACCCGACCTGGTCCCTCCAGCGGGACGACCCGGCGGCGACCACAGTGGAGTTGCCCGCGGGGACGACGGCTGACGACATCGCCGAGGTGACCGCCAACCGCGTCGTGGTCGGCACCGACACCGGCGCCACCGTGCACGTCACGGGGATCAAGCGCGGCTTCCTCCTCGGCCAGAACTACCTCCCCCAGCAGTCCTTCCTGACCTGGAACGGCGACGTCACCCTCGACCAGACCACCACCTCAGCTGTCCTCTGGCACCGCTGACACCACCGCGTGGCGGGCGCCGACTGTCGCCCGCCACGCCCACATTGCACGGCCTGGACCCTCTTCTCAGTGGAGTAGACCGAGCAGCAAAGCGTTCCAATGCGTATCCGCCTGCCCGGCATGCCATCGGTCGCTTTCGTCGACGATCCACATGTTCGGCCCGATACGGATGCGTCGAATGAACCGCCGGCCGCCCGCCTGGCACAGTTCGTAGAAAGGGCTGCTGCACTCGCACGTACACGCGACCACGCGCACGCCACGGCCGCCGTCACACGGCGCGTTCCACGCCAGCGGCGCGGCATGCGATCGCGTCGGGGACACGTGCGGACTTGTGCAGCGAGGATGAAACCACACTTGATCGACCATCCAGGACGCCCCAAAGCACCTCAATTCCTCCCTCCCGCCCTTGCCACGCAGGCCGACGTCCCATCCTTCGTGGACATCGCCACCCACACCACCCGCCGCCGGTATGCCTCATCTCGCACACCCCACCCGGCCGCGAGCGCCTCCACCAGCCGCAGCCCTCGGCCGCCACACTCACCGGCATCGGCGTTACGCACCTCGGGAATGGTCACCGACCCTTCGTCGATCACCTCGATGTAGGCCGTCATGGCATCCACGGAGGAGATCTCCACCGTGACGAACCCGCCAGGCTCGCGAGAAGCGGAGTGGGACACGGCATTCGTCACCAACTCACTCACCACCAGCAGCACGTCGTTGAGGTCCTCGTGCCCGGCGACAATCAGCACCTCCCTCACACACCGGCGAGCCACCGCCACAGAACGCTCCACCCCCGGCAACACGATCTCGGCCAGGAACAACCCGCTCATAGCATCAGCTCCAACGTCCGACCCGGCGGGCTCGCATTGAACGCGTCCACTGGCTGAAGTGGGCCTCGCCCGCACGCGAACAGCCGCCGCGCTCCCCAGGACCTGGCCTGCACTCGCGCCGGCCGTCTCGCCGCCCTCAATGGGGCGACGAACGGCTCCCCGGTACTCAGTAACCGAACCGGGACAGGCACGCTCCCCTGACGCAGAACACAGGGCGGCCCCACCAGGCGGAGACACATCTCCTGGTCTCGGATGGGTCGCGTCCGGTTACGCCTCATCGCTCCAACCGCCCTTCGTTCCCGTGTATGTGAACTACGTCCTTGATCTGCGGTTGCGAGAAGGCTCTACTTCCGCACACCACGCGCAAACTGCTTGAAGCGGAAATTCGCTGCATTTTGCAGTCGAGGCATTACATGCAAAACCTCCTCGCATAACGGGCGTGCGGCGCCCTTCGCATATATGCGAAACATAGGACTGCTCCGCTTGCGTTGCATCTCTTAAGCCACCCTCGCCAGGGCTAATCAAGCGGGGCCGCGTTCTCGCAGCCCATGTGCGCAGCCTTCAGGCAAATCTGTAGTTGATCGACTACGGAAAGCTATACTGCACTAGCAGTGACTTCAAATGCAATACTGCATGCGCATCTCAAGCCCGGATTCAGCTAGGCTGATCGCGTGGCACGTCATAAGGCCCCGACCGCTCGCCTCCGGCGGCTTGCCGTGGAACTACGCCAGCTCAGAGAGCAAGCCGGACTAACTCATCTGCAGGTCGCAGAGGCAACCGGTCTTGTCCCCTCTACCTTGTTCCGTCTTGAATCCGCCAGCGCGAGACCGCAGGTTCGCACATTGCGAACCCTCCTAGATGTGTACAAAGTTCGCGATGAGCGCCGCGAGGAGTTGGAAGCCCTTCTCAAAGCCGCGTCAGAGCAGACATGGCTTCAACCCGTATCGGAGCATTTGCCTGGTCCGTACGCGGCCTATATCGGGTTTGAACAGGAGGCGACAACCCTCCTCAACTATGAATCCTCGTTCATACCCGGACTTCTCCAGACGGAGAAGTACGCACGCGCCGCAATCATCGGCTCAGCACCGAGAGCGTCAGAGGACGAGGTGGAAGGTCGAGTGGCAGCCAGGCTGAAGCGCCAGGAGCTCTTGACGCGAACGCAGCCATTGGAGCTACAGGCAGTGATCGACGAGGCCGTGCTGCGCCGCAACGTCGGCGGCAGACCTACCATGCGTGCCCAGATTGAACGGCTGAGAGAGGCCGCCCACCTACCGAACGTCACTCTACGAGTGATCGTCTTCGACATCGGGGCACATCCAGGCATGTACGGAAGCTTCGCGATCCTCCGCTTCCGAGAGGCTCGGGATGTCGTCTACATAGAATCCGGCACGAGCGACCTCTTCCTCGAAAGCCAGGAGGATATCGGAGGGTATAACGTAATGTTTGAGCACCTCATGGCCAGGGCCGCCGATGCAGATACCACGGAAATCATCTTGGCGCGTGCCCTCGAACAGGCGTGAGAGGAGAGACGGCATGGAAGACAACGACCTGCTTGGTGCCAGTTGGCGGACCAGCAGCCTCAGTGGTGGAAACGGTCAGTGCGTAGAGGTTGCCTTCATCGGCCAGCGTGTAGCCGTGCGAGACAGCAAGAACCCTGACGCGGCAGTACTGATCTTTACCCCAGGCGAGTGGCGCGCCTTCACCGGCGGCGTCCACTTGAACGAATTCGAATTCCCTACCGACTGACCAGCCAGACCGCGACTGATCTCCTCACGGAGAACAATCTTTCCCGGAGTCGTCGAGAGCCCTCGCCATTCCCGGCGAGGGCTCAAATATGAGTTCGCATGCGCCCTGGCGGAACGTGTGGGGAACTGCCACTGCCAAGCACCATAGGTCGGTCTCAAGGAGCCGGCCACGCGCCGCTGCTGCTGTCGGCCGCCAAGCGTGAGCAGATCCGTGAACTGGCCGCCGATCTCCCGGCGCCGTAGCCTACCGACAACAGCTCCAGCGCCGGTCGCAAGCAACTCCAGCGCGCCATCATCGAGGCCGTCACCGTCACTGTCCATGGCGAATCCGAGCAGATCACCTGGGCAGGCAGACGCACCGCCACCACCGATGACTCGCTTCTCCGGCCGCCCGGCTGGAGAAGCTGGCGTAACAGCCGCGGCTTGTCGTGCTGGTCCTGCAATTCGACAACGCCGATCCGACCAGCGCCCAGATCATCGACCGGCTCAAAGTCGAAAGCCTGCGCCCTCCCCACAGGTCGCCATCTTCGGAGCGCAGACGATCCGGGATCTGGTGCGCCACCTGCGCAACACCACCGACCAACCGGGCCGAAACCTGGCCTAAGCGCCACACACCCAGCCACAATGCCTGGTGGCCAGCCGAACTCGCCCGCACACTGGCCGTGCCCCCAATCGCCCTCTACAACTGGATCCGCCGCGACCGGGTGACCGCAACCCACGACTCTACGAATTCAGCCTGTGGTAGCGCACAATAGCCGCCATGAGCTATCTCGCCTCAACAGACAACCAGGGCCTACTGCAATTTCTGGGCAGTTGGTACGGCAACGCAACGTCCCCTAACTCAAGCTTGAGAGAAGCGTCTGCAGCGCCCAGGGAGCTTGTTGAATGGCATGATATCTCCGCACGATGGGACGGAGTGATCACCTCGCACAACTACGCCATTCCAGTTTCGGAACTCACGCCAGAGGACGGAAAGGTACCCTTCTGGGTCGAGAACCAAGGAACTTGGATATGGGCATTCGACCCGGACGATGAAGCTCACTAGGTATACGAGCGAGAGCCATCCGATAACCCGAACCCATGGACACGCACTGGCGAACAGCTCTCAGACTTTTTTATTCACGCCACAGTCATCGAGGCAATCCTGGGAGCTCCTGCAAGTAAATTTGCGCGAGAAGTACAGGCCGATTGGATCCGATCCCAGGAAGGGAGTCGCGAGTTCGGCCTTCCGGCATGGAACTGGCCGACTCGCGATTCACGTATCTTCCTCGGCGAGCAGTGGCTGGCCCTCGTACACCCGAGCGACGAACCCAAAGCGGGATACGACATCACTTTGGCAGCGATTACACCAGAGCACCTCGCGTGGGCGGACAATACTCCAGAAATCAAGTGGCGCTCCTACTCTGCTACTCAGAACTACACAACTGATGAATCGCTCCCTTGGTAGGTAGCCAGAAACTCGCCCTCCGCACCGGACTCCGCAAAGGCGAACTCCTCGGCCTGCACTGGGAAGACCTCGACCTCAACAGCGGCACCGCCGGCATCCGCCGCTCACTCCAAGGCACCCCGAGCGGCGGCCTGACCGCCCTACCCACCCACCAAGACCCGCGCCTCCGAACGCCGCATCACCCTGCCGACGGGGTGCGTCCACTCACTGAAGAGCCACCAGGAACGCCAGGAAGCAGAACGCAAGGTGGCCGGGGTGAGATGGAACACAGGCGGGAATGGATACCTTCGGTCGGCTGCTCGACTGGGCCGGGCTCCGCCGCATCCGCTTCCATGACCTGAGCCACTCGACGCCCACCCTGCTCCTGGAGTAAGGCGTCGACCTCGTCGTTATCCAAAGAACTCCTCGGCCACGCCCATATCGGCGTCACGCCGGCGTCTACGCTCACGTCCGGCTCCGCCTCCAACCGCAGGCCGTCGACACCCTGGGCAACGCCCTTGGCCCGGCCAACGACGACCCAGACGGCCCACTCGCCGCAGCAACCGTCCGCTGACGTTGCTGTCAGCGTTGCCATCAAACGACGCAGGGGTCCCACTGGAACACGCCAGTGGGACCCCTGTCATTTCACCCTCTATTCGCGGGGCATCGAGTCCATCCACTCCGGCGAGAACCGCTGAATTACTGGGTTATCGGCCAGTCCGGGGACATTTTCAGTCAGACGAGTATGGGCCTCTCGCAGGAAGTCATCGAAAGCGCCAACGAGCTCTTCCTGCTCCACGGAGACCTGCCACTGATGCTTCGATGACGTAATTTCGACTTGATCAGCCTTACGTCGCAAGCGGATGACTTCATCATCTTCCGTGAAGCCGATTGCCGTATCTTCTCCCGACGAGATACGACTCAACGCGTGGCAGAGAGAAAGGGCTAGATCGACGAGGGTCACATGCCCCTCGCTGGAGATGACCTTAACCTCGTCAACCACAAGCTCGGCACTTACCCCGAAGTACTTGTAGCAGAGGTCCATCTCGCTGATGGCCGCTGGGTTGACCTGGAAGGCCCTGTCCCAGGTATCGCGCCAGGGCGACCCAGCTTTCGGTACCTCGAAAGAGAAACGAATCATAAATTCCTCAGCTCGCCGTTATTTAGCTAGAACGGGAACGCCGTCACGACTTTACCGTCATCTACGACGACACGGATGCCTGTCAACTCTCCCCCACCATTCGCCGGACCGGCCCTTCCAACGGGAACACCGAAATCCCACTCATATATCTGTCCGGCGCGCGGCCTACCGGTTTCAGGATCCGGAGTGTTCGCCTTTGGCGTCCCTCGGTCGATGGTCTCCGCTATTCGCTCACGAACAAGCTTGGCCTTACCTGTTAGAATTCCAGCCTTGGCGTCGACCTTCACACCGCCGGGACGGTGCCGATCCACGATGTGCTGCCAGTCTCCATTATCCAGCGCCGCGGTTCCGCACAACCCATTCGAATTGTGAACCAGGACCGGCGTCTCGCCTGCCAGCACATAGTACGTGTGTAGGTCGGCTACCGTCAGGTTGTAGACGCGCTGGTCAGCAGCGGTTGACTTCTCGAGCGCAGCAATCTTTAGGTAGGCGCCATGGCTGGTCTGCAGCGACTGCCCTGGCCGAAGCGTGCCCGCCTGCTCCCACTGCCGAGCGGTCGGCGCCCAGAAGGGGTGCCCGTCCGTGGCGGTGACCATGCCGGCCCCGCGGCCTTGGTCGCCATCGCTGTCCACCGCCACCCGCACCAGATTCTTGACACCTTTACTGGTGATCGGAGTGATGACGGATTTTGCCTCGCTCTTGCCTGTTTTTGGATCGGTCGCGACGACTTTATCGCCGACTTTGATGTCTTCAATGGACTTCTTGGTTCCGTCGGCCATGAGCACCTTCGTGCCAGGAACGAAGCTGCTGCAATTAGAGGCTTTCTCGCCAGGCTTCTTGAACTTGGCGTCCGCGAGAGCGTCGAGGCAGCTCTTGTCCGGCTTCTGGGCACAGGTGGTTCCGACGGTGACGATGTCGTAGTACTTCTTCAGCCAGGTGAACACCCCTATTTCCAGCGGCGTGAACTCAGGCTTGACATCGCACTTCTCGTCTGCGGGGGCGCAGTCAAGAAGCACATGAGCATTCTGCTCTTCCGGCTTTTCGGACTTGACTTTCTTAGTCTTTCCGGACTTGGCTTTCTTGACTTGTTTAGCAAGTCTCTTCTTTTCGTTGTTTTCGAGTTTGATCTCCCACGTCTTCTTTTTCTGCCCGCTGGCCTTGTGCGTCTTGGAGAAAGTTTTGTCAGATTTGGCGTTGCCGGTGTCGACGCGGCGGCCGTCGGGGTCGGATTGGGTGATGGGGTCGTTGGCGGCGTAGCTGTAGGGGTTGGCCCATTCGGGGGTGCGGAGGTCGAGTTCGGGGTCGGTGGAGATGAACTTGGCGATGGCGGGGTCGTAGTAGCGGGCGCCTAAGTAGTCCAGGCCGGTGGAGGCGTCTTCGATCTTGCCGAGGAAGCCGCGGTCGGTGAAGGGCAGGTCGTCGCCGCCGCGACGCTGGCCATAAGGCAGGTAGCGTTCGCGGTTGACGGTGCCTGTGGCGTTGTTGACGGCCAGTTGAGTGCTGCCGTGCTGGCCGGCGAGCAGCCAGGTGACGCCGGTGGCGTCGCGCATGGCGATCTGTGATCCGTCGCTGGCGCTGTAGTAGCGCTTGCTGGCGACCAGACCACCGGACAGACGGAGCTCCATCGGGCCGAGGTAGAGGGTGGTGCTGCCATCGGGGTCACGGCGGATCAGGCGTTCGCCGGCGGCGTCGTAGACCATTGAGGTCTGCTTGCTGTCGATGGTGGCCTGGGTGAGCTGGCCGAGTTGGTCGAAGTCGAAGGTGCCTTGCTTGCCGCCGACGGTGCGCGCGGCGAGTTGTCCGGCGTTGTCGTAGGCGTAGGTGTCGGTGCCGCCAGGTCGGGTGATGGAGGTGACGGCGTTGGGCCGGACGGCGGTCGCGCCGGGGGCGGGGTAGGTGTAGGTGGCGGTCTGACCGTTGTCGGTCAGGCTGGTGATGTTGCCGACCTTGTCGTAGGCATACGCCTGGCTGTAGGGATCGAGGCCCTTGGCGTCACCGGTGCCCGTGCACGAATTCGCGGTAGTGGTGTATGCGGTCTTCAACCGCAGTAAGCCGTCGTAGGTGAAGCATTCGGACTGGCCGTCGGTGTTGCCGGGAATGGCCGAGGCGGCATCCAGGACGCGGGTGATGTTGCCGGCCACGTTGTAGCTGTAGCGGTCGTCCTGAATGGTTTCGGGCGTGGTGGTGTCGGCCTCGGCCTGCGTGGACACACGAGAGAGCCAGTCGGTGACGGTGTCGCGTTCGAGAGCGCGTTTGATCTGACCGTTTGCGCCGAGCGAGCGGGTGGCGAGTTTGCCGGTGGGGGTGAAGGTGGTGTCCTTGACGTAGGTGAACCCACCGGCCAGGTCGGAGGTCAGGCCCTGGGCGAAGCCAAGGTCGGTGTACGCGAAGGTGAGCTTCTCCGCGCCCAAGCCACCGGCCTCAGGCAGCCCCTGCTCGCGTAGATTCCCGGCGGCGTCGTAGGTAGAGGTGAAGGCGTAGTCGCGGCCAAGGTTGCCTTCACTGGCCGGGATGGTGAGTTTGGTGCCGGTAGGCCGGTAGTCACTGTCATACGACGTGACGATCTGGGTGTAGGGCTGGCCTCCGGTGTAACGGGTGGCGGCGCCGGGCTGGCCCTTGGCGACGGTGTCGTAGCTCCACTCGGCGAGCTTGGTGCCGGTGGACACCTCCCCCGCCCATTGGATGGTGCGCCGACCGAGGTCGTCGTAGCTGTAGGAGGTCTTCTGGTTCTTGCCGTTGATGCTGAAGGTGAGCCGGCCGGCCAGGTCGTAGCCGTAGCTGGAGGCACCCGCGTCCGGATCGGTGGCGGCGGTGCGCCGGTTCAGCCAGTCGAAGGTGTAGGTACGGACGTTGCCGTTGGCGTCCGTCATCTTGGTGAGGTTGTCGTGCAGGTCGTAGCTGTAGCTGGTGTCCTGGTGGGTGGTGGCGTCGGCCCACTCCTCGACCTTGACGGCACGGTCGAGGGCGTCGGTGACGGTGGCGGTCTTGCCGCCGACCGGGGGTGTCACCTCGGTGCGGTCCAGGCCGGGGTAGGAGGTGCTGGTCCGGCGCAGCTCGGTGTCGAGGTGGTAGGCGATCGTGGCAACCGGGCGTTCCTGGTCGTCGTAGACGCTCTTCGTCCACTGCGGCAGGCTGGTCAGCGCGGGGTTGAGCAGCCCGCTGCCCGGCTGAGCGGTGTTGTGCACCGGCTCGGAAACCCCGCTGGTCAGGCCGCGCGCGTCGTAGGTGGTGGCGGTGACGATCCGGCCGCCGGACGGGGAGGCGGTCTGCGCCTCGCGGGCCCGGCCTAACCCGTCTTCGTAGCTGATGGCGCTGGTGTACTTCGTGCCGGTAAGCAGTTGCTTGACGGTCGTCTTGATCGGCGCGGTTGGCTGACCTAACCAGCCGTCCCAGGCGATGTCATAGGCCACCGTTGCACTCGGGATACCGTCATTGCGCGGCTGGCCCGGCTTCCACAACGCGGTGGTACGGCCGAGCGCGTCGTAGTCGATCTCGGTGGTCTTGCCGTTGGCGTCGGTGACCGAGACCGCGTCGCCCAGGCGGTGCGAGAGCCGGGCGGTGATGGTGTGGCCGAGCGGGTTGGTGGTGGTGATGCCGGTGCTGGGCCAACCGACGGGCGGGGTGTACGTCGTCGAGGTGGTCTTGCCGAGCGGGTCCACGCTGGTCAGCTGTCGACCGTACTCGTCGAAGGTAGCCTTGGCGGTGGAGATGGTGGACGCGCCTGCGTAGGAGCGGACCTCGGTGAGGTTGCCGTCGCTGGGCTTGTTGGTCGCCGGATCGGTGCCCAGGTCGTACAGGTTGACCGTTTTACCGATCAGCGCGCCCGCCGTGCAGTCGTCACCAGACCGTTCCTCCACCACGGAGGGGAAGTTGACCAGCCACTGGCCGGTGTCGGCGTTGCGGGCATAGCTGGTGGTGGTGCAGGAGTTGTCGGTGGTGACGCCGTCCTGGCCGTAGTCGTTGACCTGCTTGGGCAGGCCGTCGGCGTTGTAGGCGGTCTTGGAGTCGGTGTAGCGCCAGGTTCCGCCCGTGATCTTCTCCCGCGCTCGCTCGCGGGTCTGTAACACCAGCGCGGGATCCATGGTGCCGGGCCCGTTGCCGGTGTTCTGGATCGTGTACTCCCACCGAGTCGAGTCGACCTCGGTGTACGCACGGGGACTGAGCGCGGTCATCTTCCACGACTGCTCCTGCAGGACATTGCCCTGCAGGATCGGCTGGTCGACCAGGGTGCCACCGTCGAAGTCGGTGACGGTCTCACCGGTGCCGCGCAGGAAGTTGCGGGTGGTGACGGTGTAGCCGGCCGGGTCGGTGCCCGTCCCGTCGATGGTGCGGACCTGGCTGTAACCACGCCAGTCCGAGGTCGGCGGCGCCTGGCCGGGCTCGGCGAACTGCACCGGCTTGGTCCAGCGCGGACTGCCGATGAACTCGTAGGCATGCACCATGTCCGGCGAGGCGCCGACCATGTCCCGTTCGACGACCTTGACCGCGAGCTGCTTGAAGAAGCGCGACCAGCTCTCATAGCCGGAGTCAGGGTCGCTGCCCATGTCGACGTCGTAGCAATCGCCGACCTTGTCGGTGAAATAGTTGGACCCGTCGCGGCCCTTGCCGCCGCCGCACGGATCGGCTTGGCCGTAGGTGACCTCGGTACGGCCGCCCATCCCGTTGCCGATCGCGGCGATGCGCGGCACCATCCGCCACGACAGCAAGTCGGTCCAGTCCGACATGGAGTCGTAGTCCATCTTGCCGGCCAGCATCACCGCGTCGAAGTCCAGCGAAGGCAGCATGATCGACGGGCTGGCGGCCTGGCCGGTCTGCTGTACCTTGTCCAGCCACAGCACCGGATCATCGGCCGGCCCGAAATCGGTCCGCTGGTAGATCCACGTCTGCGTCAGATCCAGCCGGTCCACCGGGTCCCAGCCGCCCAAGGTGGGGTTCAGCGACTCGGTCTGCACGATGGTCAGCTTGCGGGTGGAGAAGAACGCGAGCGCACTGTTGGTGCAGCCCGTGGCCTGTGCGCACTGCAGGTCGGTGGGCACGTCGACGCCGCCCCGGTCGGCGGTGGTGAAGGTGGTACGCGCGGTCGGCACGCTGCCGGGCACCTGGGTGTTGTGGCCCCACTGCACCCTGGCCAGCGTGCCGCCCCGGTCATAGGGCAGCACCCGGTACAGCTCGTGCGCGCACGAGGGCAGGCAGAAGTAATTGGTCTCCCGGTTGTAGGAGTAGTCGATCACGTTCTCGTTGCGGTCGATCTCCTGATCGAGGTTCCACCGCCACACGCCGGTGCAGGTCGGCGGAATGTCGTTGTTCAGGTACCGGTCGTAACACGGCTCGCCCGAGTCGTTGCCCACATACGGCACCTGCCACTGGGCGTCCTTGGTGTAGCCGAACCGCCAGACCTGCCCCTCCTGGTTGGTGATCTTCCAGTACGGCTGGCCGTCGGCTCCCCCGGCGACCTGCTCGATCTTCCAGCCGAAGTCCGGAACGTCTTCCAGCCCCCGCCCGTATTCCGGTCCTTGACGATCTGCGCCGACCGACCACCCGCCGACAACACCAATTCCGACTGCGACTTGTCGTTGGTGGAACTGTCACCGTCGGTCTCATCCGGCGACTCCCAACACAACGCCTCCCCGCCGATCCCCTTCTCCTCAGCGGTCCAGATCAACTCCGCGGTGTTGTCGTCGTAGGCGTTGTCGACATAACACCGCCGATAACGCCGCTCGATGAATCCGGCGCTCAGATCCCAGCCCGCCCCCACCACGCCGGACTGGTTGTTGCTCCACTGCCCCTGCCCATCCACCGACGACGCCTCGTACTGCAGCGACAGATCCGGCCCGTTCCCGGCCACCGACGGCGGCTCCGGCAACGGCACGTCATAGTCGAACCCACCACCCGAGGTACCCGCCTGCCACGTCCCTGACGGCTTCAGGTCGGTGGCGCCCCAGTTGCCGTTCGGCCCCGTCATGCCGACCTGCAGCAGATACACCGACCCGGCGGCCAGCTGCGCCGCCAGCCGCTCGCGGGCCGCCTGGGCCGCCCATGCCTTGCGATCCTTGCCCGCAGGTGTCGGCTTGACCGCCGCCGCACTCGCGCCGGCCGGCGCCGCCTCGACCTCCGCGGTCAGCGTCCCGGCCTTCGCATCGTTCGTGGACGGCACCACCACGGGGCGCACCACGCACGTCTTCGGCCGCGGCACCTCCACCGCACACGCCGGCACCCGTACCAGCCGCAACCGGCTGACGAAGTCCCCACCGAACGCGTCCCGGAAGCCCGCGTACGAAAACTCCGCCCGTACCTTGCCCGGCGCCGCCCCGTCATCGGCCCGCACCATTCGAGCGGCGATCCCCACCCCGCCCAGAGCGCGGGCAACCTCCGGCGACAAGGTCTCCACCTTGACCTTGTCCAGCCCGCCGCCCTTGACCTGGCCCACCTTGACCGGCAACGTCCCGGCCTCGGCCACCTTGTCGACGGCCGACACCTCCACCTCGGCCGTGCCTGCCTTCGGCCACACCGGCTTACGCCGTTCCACCTTCGGTGCTGACTCCTCCGCGCCCCTGGGGACCTCGCGTTTCGGTACAGGGCGGCCGTCCACGGACTGTTCAGGGTCCGGCGCGGCAGCGGCAGCCCGCTCCACCAGCTGATCCGGCACCCCGACACTCGAAATCAGCACCATCGCGCAAAGCCCGACGATCAATGCCGCCAACCACATCCGTACACGCCGAGCCCGCATACCGCATCCCTTCAAGGCACGCTGACGCAGACCCCGGGAAACGGGGCCTGTGGGTGCCGTTTGCCGCCTGCCCAGCTGTTGCCGCTGACCGCTGTGATCTGATGCGAGCTCCATGTCAACCGGTTCGACACGCGCGGGGAATGGCGATCACCACGGTCTGCCAGTCAAACCTTTCGGTCCCATTGAACACAAAACGGATATTGAACCGCCATTCCCTTGCTTTCCAGCCAAAAACCGCATCGAGCGAATGCATGCCACCGCAATCACTGAATCTAGGGATCCCCCTCGTATGCCGCCGCGATGCACAGTCAGAGCAAGCATCCAGCCGAGGATGAATCCTTTCTCATGGAGGTAGACATGAAGAACTCAGTACGACTGCCAATGATGCTGGCAGCCTCTGCCATCATCGCCAGTGGCGTGTTCGCCGTCTCAAGCGCGACTGCGGACACCAATTCCGCAGCACTGTCCGCCAATCGGGCTGCCCCGGGAACCCTCTGGGCCAAAGTCAGCGCAAACGGAACCCTGCTCGCCGCATCGGGCATCAGGAACGTCAACAAATTCGGCGGGGGGCGCTACAACCTGACGACGGACTCCGACATCAGCAGATGCGCACTGACCGGAACGATCAACACGTCGGGTGGCAATGATCCCGGGCCGGGCAGTGCGTCGATCCTGGTCGGCGCGGTCAATGGAAGGACGCTTTTCGTTCGCACAGCGACGCCATCGGCTCAGCACCCGATGAACGTCGACGACGACCGACCGTTCTCCCTGGTGATCTCCTGTTGAGGCCCGCCGGCTTCTGAGCTGAGCAGATCAAACGCAAATCATCTTCACGCCCACGCCAGAAACGGCAACACATCGAGAAAGGAGTTTGTCGTGAGTTACCGAACTCGCCTGCTGGCCGGCGTGGCCACCGCTGCCGCCGCGACCAGTCTGCTGCTGGGAGCCGGCACCACTGCGATGGCCGCCATCGAAAGGACCGCCGTCAAGGCCCAGACCGTCCTCGGCCCTTACGCCAGCTTCGAAGTCTGCGCGGTATCCGGGCTGCAGGGCCAGCAGGCCGGTCAATGGGTTTCGTGGTTCTGCTCGCAGAACGGCACCACCCAATGGTGGTTGTTCACCACTCCCTGAAATACCCATAGCTCGATGACCCGACCTTGGCCCTCTCCGCGATCTTGGAGATGGCCAAGGTCGGGTCCATTTGGGCGGCTCGTCCAGGACCAGCCCCAACGCGGCCGCCAGGTCGATCGTTCTGCGTGGTGTCGGGCACTGCCTGGCCAGGTCCGCCTGGTCGAGGCGGCCGTTTCGGGCCTGGAAGAGAACCTTCGCAGCAGGATGTCGGCGCAGTCCCTCCTCGGTGAGCTCATCGGCGACTCGATGCGCCGTGGCGACCATGGTGGGGAATGCCGACTGCAGATTCGCGGCCCACTCTTGGAGCTCCTCCAACCACCCCCGTGTGGCGGTGTCAGGCGCCGAAGCGACCCGCTCTATCGCCTGAGCCAGCTCCAGCCAGGTGGAGTCATGCCAAGGCTTCGACTTCAGGACCGGCAACTGCCACTGGCGCTTGGTGGTCGACCAATGATCCGCGTGCGCCCTTACCGAGTGGACCGTGAATCCTGGGAGACACAGTGCGGTCAGATTCCAGCCGTGGCAGGCACCGGTGTCGAGGCCGAAGATCCGGCCGTTGAGGATCATCGGTTCCCTGCCGGTTACGTGATGGCCGAACACCACCGGCTTGGCATCGGTGTAGTGGTCGTACCAGCTGCTGTCCGGGAACAGCATCGTGAGCTCTCGTTCGCCCCTCGTCGAGCCACAGAGGATTTCCTCCCTCTGGTCGGCCAGCGGAATGCCGGACTGCATCGCGGCGTGGACGACACGGACGTGCTCGTTCTCGAAGTAGTACGGCAGTGTCCGCATCCAGTCGACCGTTTCGGCGTAGTGGTCGCCGAGCTGCAAGCGGGTGATCTCTTGTGCGTAGGAGAAGATCCCGCGTACGTGTTTCCGTTCGTGGTTACCCATGACCGCGACCGAATTCGGACGCTCGCGGAAGAGCCTGACCACGTCACCGGGCGCTTGACCGCGATCGACCAGATCACCGACGCTGACCAGCAGGTCGTCCGGTCGGATGTCGACTTTCTCCAGCAGTTCGAGCAACTCGTCGAAGCAGCCGTGGATGTCGCCGATGATGATCGTGCGCCGCATGCCGGCGATCCTAGGGAGGCGTCGGTTCGGCGTACAAAGGATTTGCGCGATGACCGATGCTGGAGACCCCTACGATGCCGCGTGTGGATCGTGATCATATTCTCCTGACTCATCCCGGGACCTCGAAGCGCAAGTACCTGGAACTCCGGGTCGACGGCGTTGAGCTGCACCGGAATTGGTGGGCCGGCACCGGGAAGCCTCAGGGGCGCACGAAGGCGTTCGACGACGGGCCCGCGGCACGCGAGGGCCTGGAGAAGGTCGTCACTGAGAAGATGCGTGACGGGTACGCCCTGCTCCGCGACGTCGCCGCGACCGAGCCGGGTGACGTCGTCGTCCAGTGCGCGACGCGGGCAGAGAATGGCGCCGTGGAGATCGCCCTGCACCCGGACGGCCACACCGTCGCGGTCGCCCGCGGCATCCCCGACCGGGTCGGCAATGCCGGCTCCGATGTGCAGACAATCGATCTACGGACTGGCGTCCGGCAGGTGATTTACACCGATGCGTACCAGTACTCACTGATCCATACCATGGCCTTCGAGCCGGACGGATCGCACCTGACGTTCACTGTCCGCGACAGGATCACCATGGTGGAGGTGAGCTGCACGGTGGCGCTCGCCACCGGTCATGTCCAGCGCCTGCCCCAGACCCGACCGGAGTGGGACTCGGCCCGCCAGCGGATGCTGGTCGTCGACAACGATTACGCGCTGCGAGTGCTGGGCCCGGACGGCGGTTCGTGCCTCGATTTTCCGCCGAGCAAGCGCTTCCAGACCACCGCCGCACTGTCGCCGTCGGGTCGGCTCGTCGGCCTCACCCACGATCCGGACAACCGCGATACGGAGTACGACCTCGAGATCTGGGATGTTGACGCTGGTCAGCGAGTGCTCGCTGCCCCATTCCCCTTTCCCCCGGGATTCCAGGGGATCGGGCGCCAGTTCGACAAGCTGGCGTTCGATGGGAGCGAGCAAATCCTCGTCGCGAGCGGCGCGACCTCAGGATGCTTCGGCCTCTCGGTGGAGTCCGGTGCTCTGTGCTGGGCGATCGAGGGCGAGCGGGACGGGCACGAGCGATTCGCCGACTTCGCGCTGTCACCCGACGGCACCCTGCTCGCCGGCGCCCCCTCTCGTGGCCCGGTCATTGTCTACGACGTCGCGACCGGACAGCCGCTGAAGCCGCGCTTCGCGGTACCCGGCGAGTGGCCGAACTGGTACCAGGGGGTTGGTTTCTCCGCCGACGGCCGGCTTCTGGCGGTCGGCGACTACCCCGGCCGCGTTACGGTGTTCCGGTTCGACGGCGTGGAGTTCACCAAGCCCGGCGGTTGACGGCCGGCACCCGCTCGACTGCGGTAGTAGGCGCCTCCCGCGACTCGTCAGCATGGTCGAGGATGGCGAAGGAGTGGCCTTCTAAAGGGGCTGGTCAGCCGTGAGGTCGGCCTCCGCCAGGATTCGTTGGACGATCTCCAAAAGGGAACTGTCCTCCCCGATGACGCTCTCACAGCCATCGGGCAGCAGGTCACGCTCGATGTACCACTGACGCATCTCGCCTGCGCCGAACTGGGAACGCTGGGGCCGAGTCTCATGCCGACGGAGCGTCTCTTCCCAGGAGATGTCGAGGTAATAGAACAACGTCTTGCCAAGATGATCGCGGCCAAGCTCCTGCAGCATCTCCCCGTACCGGCTCGCGGTCAGAATGCCCTCCACGATCACGTGGTAGCCGACATCCAGGGCATGGCGGCACATGCTGTCGATGAGCCCGATATTCACCGCACCCGGTTTGTCCAGCTCACGAAGGATTTCGCGGCGCACCACGTCCTGGCTGATCAGCGCCATACCACGGCGGCCGTAAGTCTCCCGGAGAGCTCGCGCCACGCTCGACTTGCCCGAGCCGGAATTACCACGAATGACGATGAGCGCCGTACCCGGTGAGCCTGTTCGCACGTGGCCAACGTACCGACTCACGACAAACGATGAGGGCGCAGCGCCCGCCCTTGAGCGTGTCGGCAGCACGGCACCTCGGCCGAAGTCCCCGTGCAGGTCACTGAGCGCCACCACCACTACGTCGGCGCCTCTAATTCGCTACCCCATCGAGGGTCGCTGTGCCAGGGTTCTGCAGAAGATCAGGCGAACCGGGGGCTTCGATGTGGAATGGGCGCAGAGCGGCCGGAGGAATGGGATGAGCGAGAAATGACCGAGCTGGACCTGGCCTCGGCCGACCACCCCGCGCGCCTTGAGCAGGGGCACCCGTTCAGGCAGTGGAAGACCTGGCGGATGCCCGGCAGCGAGTTGACCCTCACCGGCTACTCTCGCGCGAACGACAAGACGTTCTTTCACATCCCCGAGCTGCGGTGCAGCCTCGACGCGGGGCTGTGCGAGGGGCGGCAGGTGGACACGGTCTTCCTGACCCACACCCATCATGACCATGCCAAGGACCTTGATTTCCTGGCCGCCAATCCCGCCGGCACGGACATCTACCTGCCCGCCGAGGCGGTGCCGTACGTGGAGTCCTACTTGCGCGCGTCCGCGGAGCTCAATCACGGAGCGGGGTTCGATCCCGCCCTGGCGACAGGACACCGCTTGCATGGGGTGCGGCGCGGCGACGAGTTCAGCTTCGGGCGCCGGGGGCACCTCGTGCGGGTGGTGGAGTGTGAGCACAAGGCGCCCTGTGTGGGGTACGCCTTCTCCGAGCGGAGCAAGGCGCTACGGCCGGAGTTCGAGCAGTTGCGTCAGGACCTGATTGAGCAGGGCAAGGGCGGCGAGTTCGGCCGGATCATGGCGCGGAAACGCAAAGAGGGGGTCGAAGTCGACCACGAGGTTCGGCGACCGCTGTTCGCCTTTCTTGGCGACACTCATGTGAATGTGTTCGCCCGCAACCCGTGGCTGTTTGAATACCCGGTCATCATCACCGAATGCACGTTTCTGGATGACACCGAGTTGGAGCGCGCGGATCGGATCGGGCACACGGTCTGGAGCCTGCTGCGGCCCGTGGTCGAGGCCCATCCGCAGACGTTGTTCGTTCTGACCCACTTCAGTCTGCGTCACTCCGATCAGCAGGTCCTCGCGTTCTTCCGGCAGCAGTGGGAGCAGGCGTCGCGGCCGGACAACAACGTTTTCCTGTGGGTTCACCCGGACAGCCACCTGCCTGAGCAGCACCAGCACCGCACTCCCTGACCATCGGCCGAGGGTCCGCCCCCCGGGGGAAAGGGAGACGGACCCGTTCGTATCAGTGCGTATTAGTAGGGGAAGACCGGATAGCCGTGGTAACCGCCGCCGACGCACGTGCGCCCGGTCGGGCTCAGCCAGTCAGGGACGACCACACCGCCCGCGAACACGCACTGGGTGACGGTGATGTACTCGCGGGCGGCGGCCTGAGCCGTCGCGGCAGGGGCGAGTGTCAGCGCACTCGCGGCGACCGCGGAGACGATGGTGAGGGTGAGGGTCAGGCGACGCATAGGACTCCCATCACGGAGAGTTATTTATCCACTACCCATGGTTACCTTTGCGATCGCCCGCCAAACTGCTACCGCCCCGCCAACCTGCGACAAGGCCGCTAACAGTTACCGAAGGCCGGGATGCCGAGGATGCGGAGTGCGAGCCATTCGATGGCCAGCGGCCCGCCCTCAATGGCCCCCGTCACGTGATTCGGAGCCGGGAGGGACGTCCAGCGGAGGTTGACCCCCGTCCGGCAGTACTCCGAGCGCAGCGTGGCCGAGATCGCCTGCGGGATGATCTCGTCGCCCTGGGCGTGGTAGATGAACATCGGGACACGCGGCGCGGTCGCCCCGAGGCGGTTCTCGGCGAGCCGGGCCAGCCACTTGGGCTGGTTCATCAGGTCAACGGGGCTCAGGTCGGAGAAGCGCAGGCCGGCGAGCTTGCTGCCCAGGTCGCCCACGCAGTCGTCGGCCGCGTCCGCGAGCAGGGCGCGACCGCGGTCGTTGAGGTCGGCGTTGAGATCGAGTTCCGGGTAGGCGGCGTCGAAGCCGACCCCGGCCGCGGCGGCCAGGCCGAAGTTGGCCCCGCCGTCGAGGTGGTCCGCCACCGCGTGCAGGTCGGCCGGGACTCCGCCCGCGGCCACGCCCTTGAGCCGCAGCTCCGACGCGTACGACGGCTGGAGTTGAGCAGCCCACGCGGCCGACGCGCCGCCCTGCGAGTAGCCCATGATCGCGACCGGCCCGCCCGTGGACAGGCCCGAGCCCGACACGCGCGTGGCGGCCCTGATCGAGTCCAGTACGGCGTGACCCTGCGAGATCCCCGCCATGTAGGTGTGCACTCCCGGCGTGCCGAGGCCCTCGTAGTCGGTGATGGCCACCGCGAACCCCTTGAGCAGGAACAGGCTCACCAGCGCGAGCTCCGCCTCGCCGCCCCGGCTCATGCTGGCCGAGGGCGCGCACTGGTCGCCGAGTCCGTGGGTGCCGACGGCGTACCCGATGATCGGGCGCTTGCCCAGCGGGTAGCTCGCCTTGGGTACGAGCAGGGTGCCGGACACGGCGTTCAGCGAGCCGGTGGCGGAGGTCGAGCGGTAGAGCAGGTGCCAGGCGTTCACCGGGACTTCGAGCAGCTTGCCCGGCAGCAGGTAGACGGTGGTGGGCTGGGCGGTGACCACGTCCCCCGCCGCGGCCGCGCGGGCAGGCGGCGCCGCGACGAAGGACGCGATCAGTAAGAGGATCATGGTCATGCTGACGCGGACACGTAACCTCATGTGCCACCCCTCTCCGTGGGGTTCGCTCAGGGGAAGGCGGCGCCGCGAGCCGATCGTTACCCGGCAGTAACCTCGTGTCAAGGCCCGAAACGACGGCGAATCCGAGCCGTCGTCAGACTGCCTGCCGCGCCACATAACACTGGCCACGACCGCATCACCGGGCCGCCCCGAAACGGTGAACTCCAGTGCGACGGTCGGGCACCATGGACGGATGGATGCTGGTTCGGTGACCTTTCTGCGCGAACTGCTCGCCGAGACCGGCTGGGTGGAGCGCACCCGCGAGCTCGGCCTGGCGCTGCGGACCACCCGCTCGCCCGGCGGCCTGATGCTGGTGGGCACGCCCGACGACGAACCGTGGCATCTCACCGCGCACCTCGCCGACGAGGCCCGGCTCTCCGAGCTGCCGCAGCTCGCCCCCACCCTGGTCCGCTGGAAGCCGCCCGCCGACGCCCCGGCCCACCTGCGCGTCGGGCTCGACCGGATTCAGCGGGCGGGGCGCGGCGAGACGCTGTTCGTGGTGGCCGAGCAGGACGCGCCCGTGCCGCTGCTCGAACGGGTCAACGACGCCCGCCGTACGGGGGCGACGATCCTGGCGCTGGAAGGCGGCGACACGGCGCTGGAGGGGCTGGCGCACGACGCGATCGCCGTGCCACGGCTCGGACCGGTCACCTTCGACGGCGCCCAGCACCTGGTCAGCATGGCCGCGGGCGAGCTGCCTGCGCGCCCGGGGCTGCGCGAGCGCCTGGCCCGCCTGCTGGAGAAGGTCAACGGTCCCCAGGTCGCCGACTGACGCTTATGACCCGGCGTTGGTGAGCCTGCCGGCGAGTGCCCGGACATGGTCCTTGAGCTCGGGCGGGTCAAGGACCTGGAAGTCGAAGCCTTTGAGCGCGACGTAGAGGGCGATTTTATCGAGGGAGTCGCCGCCGGCGTAGAAGAGGCAACTGTCCGCGTCGCGGTGTTCGAGGCGGCCCGCGGTAGGTGAGGTGTGTTCGGCGACGACGTCGAGCGGCGCGTGGAACAGGATGGTCGCCCGATACCGGTACGGGGAACTCGTGAGGGCGTTGGAGACATAGGTCCGTACCCCCTCGGCGGGTTCGGGCCGGGGCGTGAAACGCGGCCCAGGCTGCGGAGCCGAGTCCATACGGTCGACGCGGAAGGTGCGCCAGTCGTCGCGGTCGAGGTCGAAGGCGAGCAGGTACCACCGCCGGCCGGTGTGGACGAGGCGGTACGGCTCGACGCGGCGGGCGCGCTGCTGGTACCCGAAGCGGATGCCCTCGTGGGCGCGGCAGGCGGCGGCCAAGGCGGTGAGCAGATCGGGATCCACCATCGGGCCGGGGCCGGTCAGCGGCAGGATGGCCGACTGCATCGCGCCCACGCGGTGGCGCAGCCGGGAGGGCAGAACCTGTTCGAGCTTGGCGAGCGCGCGTAGCGAGGTCTCCTCCATCCCGGTGACCGTGCCCGTAGCGGCGGCGCGCAGGCCGACCGCGATGGCGACGGCTTCGTCGTCATCGAGCAGCAGCGGCGGCAGGGCGGCGCCGACCCCCAGCCGATAGCCGCCGGTGATGCCGGTGGCCGACTCCACCGGGTAGCCGAGCTCGCGGAGCCGGTCGACGTCGCGGCGGACGGTACGGGTGGTGACACCGAGGCGCTCGGCCAGCTCGCCGCCGGGCCAGTCGGGGCGGGACTGGAGCAGGGACAGCAGCCGCAGCAGCCGCGCCGAGGTTTCCAACATCCGCGCGCAATTCCCTTCGATCCGAAGACTTGAGGACCGGACCTGTCCTCAATGGTTTCTAGTGTTCCTCGTACCGGGGTCGCCCGGGAACCCTCGAAATCAAGGAGAGCTTCATGATCCTCGTCACCGGCGCCACCGGAAACGTCGGCCGCCACGTGCTCGACCTGCTGGTCGCCAGCGGTCACGCCGTGCGTGCCCTGACCCGGTCCCCGCAGCAGACGGTGTGGCCGGCCGAGGTCGACGTCGTCGCCGGCGACCTGGCCGACCCGGCGTCGCTGGACGCGGCCCTGACCGGCGTGGAGTCGGTCTTCCTGTTCGCCGTGCCGGGCAGCGGGCCCGCCTTCGCCGCCGCCGCCCAGCGGGCTGGCGTGCGCCGGGTCGTGCTGCTGTCCTCCGGCGGGGTGGACGACGACGCGGAGGTCCAGGACGGGCCGATCGCCACCTACCACGCCGAGATCGAGCAGGCCCTGCGCGGCTCCGGCCTGGCGTGGACCTTCCTGCGCCCGGACGTGTTCGCCGCCAACAGCCTCATGTGGGCCGGGCAGACCAGGTCCGGCGACGTGATCCGCGGCGCCTATGCCGGCGCGGCATCCGCCCCGGTGCACGAAGCCGACATCGCCGCAGTCGCCGTGGCCGCCCTCACCGAGGACGGGCACGCCGGTCAGACCTATCGGCTGACCGGCCCGCAGTCGCTCAGCCACGCAGACCAGGCCGCCATCCTCGGCCAGGCGCTCGGCCGGCCCATCAGCTACGCCGAACTACCCGCCGAGACCGTGCGCGAGGCGATGAGCGCCCACGTGCCGGGCCCCATCCTGGACAGCATTTTCGCCACCTGGGCCGCCTCCGTCGGCCGCATCGCACCCACCACCACCGACATCGAGAAGGTCACCGGTCGGCCCGCGCGCGGCTACCACGACTGGGTCCTCGACCACGCCGCCGCGTTCTAGCCACGAGACATCATTCAAGGAGACCTTGCGTGTCAGACATGAGCGAAACGATCATGCCGTTCCGGATCGATGTCCCCCAGAGCGATCTCGATGACCTGCACCGCCGGCTGTCCGCCGTGCGGTGGCCGAGCGAACTGCCCGATGTCAGCTGGAGCCGCGGCGTTCCCCTGGCCTACCTCAAGGAGCTGGCCGAGTACTGGCGCACCTCCTACGACTGGCGCAAGCATGAGGCCGCGTTGAACGACATCCCGCAGTTCACCACCGAGATCGACGGGCAACGGGTGCACTTCATGCACATACGTTCCCCGCACCCGGACGCCCTGCCCCTGATCCTCACCCACGGCTGGCCCGGATCGGTGGTCGAGTTTCTCAAGGTCATCGGCCCGCTGACCGATCCGGCCGCGCACGGCGGGGACCCGGCCGACGCCTTCCACCTGGTCATCCCGTCGCTGCCCGGCTTCGGATTCTCCGGCCCCACCCAAGAGACCGGATGGAACAGCGGCCGGATCGCGCGGACGTGGGCGCGGCTGATGAGCCGGCTCGGCTACGACCGGTACGGCGCGCAGGGCGGCGACCTCGGCGCCCTGGTCACCCCGGAACTCGGCCGTGCCGCCATCGGGCAGGTCGTCGGTGTACACGTCAACGCGGCCTCCTTCGGGTTCATCCCGTTCGGGGAGGTCTCGGACGAGGAGCGGGCCACGCTGACCGACGCCGAGCGGGCCCGACTGGGACGGGCGAAGGAGTTCATGGACGACCAGAGCGGCTACTTCAAGATCTCGGCCACCCGGCCGCAGACGGTGGCGTACGCCCTCACCGACTCACCGGTCGGCCAGCTCGCCTGGCTCGTCGAGAAGTTCAAGGAGTGGAGCTTCCCCGCCGCCGACCTGCCCGAGGCCGCCATCGACCGGGACCTGCTGCTGACGGACGTGATGCTCTACTGGCTCACCGGCACCGCCGGGTCCGTCGCCAACCTGTACTACGAGAACATGCACGCCAACACCTGGCACACCGAGCCGGCCACCACACCCACCGGTGTCGCCGTGTTCGCCCACGACCTGCCCATCCGCCGCTACGCCGAATACGGCAACAACATCACCCACTGGTCGGAATTCGACCGCGGCGGCCACTTCGCCGCCCTGGAAGCACCCGACCTGCTCACCGCCGACATCCGGGCCTTCTTCCGCCCGCTCCGCTAGCGGCGCCCTGCCGGGCCGCGGCGGCCGCGGCCCGGCTACCCCACCCCTTGAGGACCCTTCGTGCCACGACTCACCACCCGCGCGCTCAACCGAGCCACCCTCGACCGGCAACTGCTGCTGCACCGCGCGGACCTGACCGTGCCGCAGGCGCTGGAACGGCTGGCCGGCCTGCAAGCCCAGACGCCGCACACCTGGTACGTCGGGCTGTGGACCCGCCTGGTCGACTACGCTCCCGAACCCACCGCCCGGCTGCTCACTGACGGCGCCATCGTACGAATGGCGTTGATGCGCTCGACCATCCACCTGGTGACCGCCGCCGACTGCCTCTGGCTACGGCCGCTGGTGGAGCCGGTCATCGAGCGCAGCACGCTGGGTGCCTTCGGCCGCCACCTCACCGGCCTGGACCAGGCCGAACTCGTGTCCACCGCCCGCGAACTGCTGGCATCCGAACCACTGACGTTCAGCGCCCTGGGCCGAAAGCTGGCCCAGCGGTGGCCGGAACGCGACCCGGCCGCGCTGGCCCAGGCGGCCCGTGCCTGGGTGCCGCTGGTGCAGGTCCCGCCGCGCGGGCTGTGGGGCCGCAGCGGCCCGGCCGCCCACACCACGGTCGAGACCTGGCTCGGCCGGACAGTGGACCAGGCCGCGTCGGTGGACACCCTGGTACTGCGCTACCTGGCGGCCTTCGGCCCGGCGACCGTCCTCGACGCCCAGCGATGGTGCGGGCTGACTCGGTTGTCCGAGGTCATCGACCGGCTCCGGCCACGCCTGGTCACCTTCCGGGACGAGCAGGGCCGTGAACTGTTCGACCTTCCCGACGCGCCACGGCCGGATCCGGACACCCCGGCCCCGGTACGTTTTCTCTACGACTTCGACAACCTGCTGCTCTCCCACAACGACCGCAACCGCGTGGTCACCGTCAACTACGCCGACCAGGGCTTCGGCAGGACCAACGAACAGCCCCGCTCCGTACTGGTCGACGGCTACGTAGCCGCCACCTGGAAACTCGCCACCAACCACGACACCGCGACCTTGACCGTGCGCCCATTCCGGAAACTGACCGCGGCCGAACGCGAACAACTCGACGCCGAAGGCGCCCGGCTACTCGCCTTCCTCACGCCCAGCACCACAGTCCACGACATCGCGGTCCATCGGCATTAAACCCGACAAATCGGACGAGAAACCGTATTGCCGAACGCAGTGATTTCCTCACTCATAGTTGACTAACCTAGCCAAACGGGAATACTGGATTTCCCGTTTGGCCGTCGTTCCACTGAGACCGAGGATGCCCATGTCGCTTGGCACCGCCATGCCTCCGGCAGAACCGCACCAGGCACGTAGCGGTGCCGGCGTCGCGGAAGGGCTCGTACCACGCCGACCCGGCCCCCGTCGGCCGCCGCGTGAGACCGACACGCGCCGCTAACGGGCCCTTCGGCGGTCGACACCCTCCCCGCCGGCTCTCCCCGACCCCAGGACTGTCATGCCGCCAGACTCCTTCAGTGTCCCGATAATGATCGGCGCCGCCGTTCTCGCCCTCGCCCTCGCGGGCGTCGTCATCTTCCACATACGCCTACGCCGCGACCTCGCCAAGGTCCGTGGGGAGCTCGTCCAGGCCCGTCAGGCTCACGAGCACCTGACACGCGAGACCAGTGCCAGGAACCAGTGGCAGGCGCAGGTGGAGCGCCAAGCTCAGGAGAGCGTGGAGCAGATCCGCGAGGCGCGCGCCCAACAGGACCTCCTGCGCGCCGAGACCGAGCACCTGATCTCGAAGCGGATACCCGCCCTGCTGTCCCACCTGCGCGCCCCGCACGTGATCGTGCCCGGCGTGCAGAATCCGGCGCTGGCCGGCACGGACATCGACAGACAGCACCGCGCCATCCTCGAGGCGCTCACCCGCGGCGTCCGCGAGGAAGGCGAGCGCATCGACGAGGCGGCCCAGGCCGTCGTCAGGGGCGCGATGTCCCGCGTGCAGACCCAGGCGCTGCGCGCCCAGGACCTGCTGGCCGGCGTGCAACAGCGCTACAGCGGCGACGAGCACACGGCGCTGCTGCGCGAGGTGCTGGGGCTCGACATGTTCAACGAACTGATGATCCGTCGCGTGCAGGTCACCGGCATCGCCTGCGGCGCCACGCCCGGCCTGTCACGTGATGACACCTACCTGGTGGACCTGATGGTCGGCGCCATCTCCCGGGTGGAGAACTTCGAGCAACGCGTCGAGGGCCCGGCCAACCACCTGCGACGCCGGATCGGGGTCGCCGCCCGCGCCGCGGAGTCGATCCTGCTCATCACGGCAGAGCTGCTGGCCAACGCGGTCCACCACTCCCACGGCACGCTCAAGGTGACCATCGCCGTGCACGAGACCAACACCGGCGCCGCCATCGTCATCGACGACGCCGGTGTCGGCCTCAACGAGGACCAGTACGCTCGCGCGACCCGCTTGCTGAGCGGCACCCACCCGGTCCGCCTGATCGACCTGGGCAATCCGCCCCACACCGGCTGGGCCGCGATCGGCCGCCAGGCCGCGCATTACGGCATGCAGGTCACGGTCAAGAAGAGCGCCTTCGGCGGCGTCCAGGCCGTGCTGAACATCCCCACCGCCCTGCTGGTGGAGATGCCGGAGGACAGCCGTCCGTCGGTGCTGGCGCCCGAGCCGATCCGCGCCGCAATCCCGGCCTCCGCCACCGCCCTCCGGTCGGCGCACGTGGCAGCCGTCCCGGCCCCAGCACCGGCCCCAGCACCGGCCCCGGCACCGGCACCGGCCATCCGGCTGGAGCCCGTCGCCTCCTCCGTACGACCCGAGCCCGCGGCGACGCTCCGTACAGAACCCGCGACGACCCCCGAGCAGCGACAGGCCCCTGCGGGGGATCTCGCGCCACTGCCACAGCGCCGCCGCCAATCGCCGACCGGGCCGAGGCCCAGCAGAGGCCGGGGCGGCTCGGACGACAGGGTGCTCACCACCCCGGAGGAGGCCCAGAAGCGGTGGGGCGACTTCCAGGTCGGAGCCGAAGCGGGCCGCCGCGAAGCGCTGCCGCCGGAGCAGCAGCATGACATCACCGAAGGGATTTGACCGCTCCATGGATGCTCACAGCGCTTCCAGCCGTGTTCAGACCAAGGGTCGCCCGTTGTCCCTCGATGTGTCCTGGGTCCTGTCGCCTCTGCTGGCAGTGCCCGGTGTCGCCCGCGGCGTGGTGCTGAGCCGTGACGGGCTCATCCTCGGCGGCTCCGCTGACGTGACCGCCGAGACCGGCGAGCGCGCCGCCGCCATGACGAGCTCCGTACTGGGGGCGGCCCGCGCCCTGTGCGACGGCCTCAGCAACGGCGCCGACGGCGAAGTGGTGGACATCGTCATCTCCGCCGGCAGCGGCGGCTACTACTACATCGCCCCGGCCGGCGACCGCGCCGCCATCGTCGTCGCCGCCACCGGCACGGTCAACATCGGCGCGCTGGCCTTCGAGGTGCAGTTGCAGGTGCAGAAGCTGGTCAAGGCTCTCGACGAGGCCAGCGCGGCCAGGGTGCCGGGCGTCCGGACATGACCTCCGGACGGCGGCGGCGTGTCGTCCCGGACTACATGGCCGCCGCGAGGCTGACCGTGCCCGAGCACATCAATGTCGAGCGCACGACCCTGGTCTACATCGCGCCCGACGCCGCCACCATCGGGCTGGACCCTCCGGGCTCGCATCTGCTCGCCCTGCTGCGGGATGGGCCGCTGTCGGTGTACGAGTGCGCCGCGCATCTGGGACTGCCGTACTGCGTGGTGCGGTTGCTGGTCGCCGGGCTGGTCGGGGGCGGAACGCTGCTGACCCGCGATCCGCCGACCGCCGACCTGCCCGACATCGAGATCTTGGAGTTGGTGCTCAGTGGCCTCCGCGCTCTTTGACAGCGGCATCAGTACCGAACACATCCCGGTCAAGCTGGTCATCGCCGGGCCGTTCGGCGTGGGCAAGACGACCATCGTGAGCGCCCTCTCGGAGATCAGGCCCCTCAACACCGAGGAGGTGCTCACCCAGGCGGGCACGCTGGTCGACGACCTCACCGGCGTGAACGAGAAGACGACCACGACCACCGCGATCGACTTCGGCCGCCTCACCTTGCCGGGTGTGGTGCTCTACCTGTTCGGAGCACCGGGACAGACCCGGTTCCAGGTCCTGTGGAACGAGCTGGTCCGCGGCGCGCTGGGGGTGCTGGTGCTGGCCGACACCCGCCGCATCGACGACAGCTTCGCCGTCCTCGACCTGGTGGAGAAGGCGGGCATCCGCTACGCGGTGGCCGTCAACCACTTCCCCGACTCGCCGGACTACCCGCCGGAGGCCTTGCGCGAGGCGCTCGACCTGGGCCCGCGCACGCCGCTGGTGGTGTGCGACGCCCGCGACCCCGCCTCCGCCCGCGCCTCGCTGATCGCGCTGGTGGAGCACATCAGAGAGCTGGTGCTGTCATGACCATGCGCTATATGCCCGACGCCGGGCGCCTGTACGGATCTGAGTACGCCGGCGACCCGCAGGCGGTCTACGCGGATCTTCGCCGGCGGCACGGCGCGGTCGCCCCCGTGGAGATCGCCCCGGGCGTCGAGGCCCACCTGGTGATCGACTACAAGGCCGCCCTGGACGTCCTCACCAACGTCGGCGGCGTCTGGAGCAAGAACCCCAGCGCCTGGCAGACGCGGCTCCCCGACACCCCCGAGGCCGCGGGCATGATAGCCATGCTCGGCCACCGGCCCAACGCGCTGTTCTCCGACGGGGCCGAGCATGCCCGCTACCGCAAGGTGATCTCCGACTGCTTCCAGCTGGTCCAGCCGCACAAGCTGCGCCAGATGGTGATCGAGGTGTCGGACTCGCTCATCAGCCAGTTCGCCGCGAAGGGCGAGGCCGACCTGGTCGCCGACTTCGCCCGGCTCATCCCGGCCCGCATCTTCAACCTGCTCTTCGGGCGGCCCGACGCCGACAGCGCCGACTTGATCCAGGCCCTGGCGGACATGATGGAAGCTGACGGCGAGACAGGCGCACGGGGCAGCGAAGCGTTCGGCCGCTACATCGGCGAGCTGATCCAGGCCAAGTACGCCCAGCGGGGCGACGACCTGACCTCCTGGTTCATCGACCATCCTGCCGCGCTGCAGACCGACGAGCTGGCGCAGAACATCGTGCTCGTGATGGCCGCCAGCTACGAGCCCACGGCCAATCTGATCTCCAACACGATCTCCCGGATGGTCAGCGACGACCGCTACTACAGCTCGCTCACCAACGGCGCGCTCAGCACGTACGACGCCCTCATGGAGGCCCTGCGCGCCGAGCCCGCCATGTCGAACTACGGCCCGTACTTCGTGCGCCAGCCCGTGCACTTCCACGGCACCTGGATCCAGCCGGCCGAGCTGGTCCTCGTCTCCTACGCCGCGGCCAACACCGAGCCCACCAACATTCCCGAAGAGCTGCGCTCCGACGGCGGCGCGTACCTGGGCTTCGGCGCGGGACCGCACCGCTGCCCGGCCAGCGACCCGGCCGTGCTCATCGCCATGACCGCGATCGAACGCCTGACCTCTCACCTGTGCGACCTGGAACTGACCGTGCCACGCGAGGAGCTCCCGTGGCGGCCCGGCCCGTTCCACCGTGCGCTGGCACATCTGCCGGTGCGCTTCACCCCCATCCGCCCAGATCAGCCAGGAGAATCCCCTTGGGTAGTGCAGCCCCCGTCGTCCTTGACCCCTTCGGAGCAGACCTCCCCGGTGAGGTCCGTCGGCTACGTGACCTCGGCCCCCTGGTCCTCGTAGAGCTCGCGGGAGGCATCCCGGCCTGGGCCGTAACCCGGCACGACCTGCTCAAGCAGTTGATCCTCGATCCGCGGGTGAGCAAGGACAAGCGGCACTGGCGGCTGCTGCCTCAGGCGCTCACCGAGCCGGGCTGGACCTGGATCATGACCTGGATCGGCGTGTCGAACATGCTCAGCGCCTATGGCGAGGAGCACCGGCGGTTGCGCAAGCTCATCGCCCCGAGCTTCACCGCGCGCCGTACCAAGGCCATGCAGCCGGTCGTCGAGGGGATCGTCGCGGAGCTGCTGGACGCCATGGCCGCGGTGCCGCCGGGCCAGGTCGTCGACCTGCGCGGCGCCTACGCCCACCCGCTGCCGATGCGGGTGATCTGCGAGCTGTTCGGTGTCCCGGCGGACATGCGGGTGGCGATGGCCCAGGTGATGGAGGCCATCATGGACACCACCGCCACCCCGGAGCAGGCGGCGGCCACGGCGGCCCAGATCGGCACCGTGCTGCCCGCCCTCGTCTCCTACAAGCGCGAGCACCCGGGCGACGACCTGACCACGGAGCTGATCAATGTCCGCGACAGCGGCGACTCGCTCAGCGACGACGAGCTGCGCGACACCCTGCTGCTCCTCATCGCGGCCGGGCACGAGACCACCGTCAACCTGATCGGCAACGCCGTACACGCCCTGCTCACCCATCCCGACCACCTCCGGCGGGTCCTGGCGGAAGAGATCTCCTGGGAGGCGGTGATCGAGGAGACACTGCGCTGGGCGCCGTCGATCGCCAACCTGCCGCTGCGGTTCGCGATCGAACCGATCGAGATCGGTGGTGTACGGATCGAGGCGGGCGACGCGATCATCACCAGCTATCTGGCGGCCGGGCACGACCCCGACCAGCACGGCCCGGACGCCGACCGGTTCGACCCGACCCAGGACCGCGACGAAAACCTGGCCTTCGGCATCGGCGTGCACCGCTGCATCGGCGCTCCGCTCGCCCGTCAGGAGGCGCTCACCGCCCTGCCCGGATTGTTCGCCCGGTTCCCGGACCTCCGGCTGGCCGTGGACGAGAGCGAGTTGCCGCACGTCCCGTCCTTCATCGCGCACGGCTGGAGCAGGCTACCGCTGCTGCGCCGCTGACCCATGTCGGCGACGCCCGGCCGGGACCGATTCACCGGCCGGGCACAGTTGATCGATCAGCGCTACGAGTCAAGTGGCTCGGGGGTGTGGAGGTGGCCGACGAGGGTGGCGTCCAGCGCGGCGGTGGCGTCCTCGATCGCGCTGATCACCACCGACTGCACCGGGTCCGGCTCCCCCGATCTCGTACGGCTGACCCGCGTGACGGCGTCCAGCCGCCGCGCCCCCACATCCCGGATCTCACTGACCCGCACCTCCCCCTCCGGCACGTCCAGCAGGGCGAGCGACGGCACGATCGCCACCCCGTACCCGGCCGCCACCAGCGCCAGCGTGGGATCGAACTCGGTGATGACGTGCACCTTGCGCGGCTCGAACCCGTGCAGCCCGGCCAGCCGATCGAGCGCCTGCCCGCACGCCTGGTCGGGCTCGCTGGCCACCCACGGCAGTTCCGCCAGGTCGGCGACCGTGTGCGGGTCGGGCCCGTCCGGCGGCACCACGATGCGGTACTCGTCCACGTACAGGGGGCGGACGGCCAGCGACGGCTGAGCCGGCACCGGCAGGCTCATGTCCTGCTCGGTGATCAGCACGTCCACGGCCCCCAGCCGCAGCTCCTGGAGCGCGGGCTGGCCGTACACCTCGTGAATGACCGGCACGATCTTGGGGTGGCGGACGGCGAGGTCGCGCATGGCGGGCACCAGAACGTGCTTGATCACCGTCGGGAAGGCGGCGATCCGCACCGGCCCGGCCAGCCGTTCGGTGAAGCGGGTGAGCTCGCGCCTGGCCTCGGCCAGCTCCTCCTCCACACGCTCGGCGTATCCGGCGAGCACCCGGCCCGCCGGAGTGAGCGAGACGCGGCGCTGTGAGCGGTCGATGAGGGCGAGGCCCACCTCACGTTCGAGCTGGGAGAGTTGCTGGGACACCGCCGACGGTGTCAGGAACAGGGCCTCGGCCGCGCGCATGACGCCGCCGCGGCGGGCGACCTCGTGCAGGACACGCAGCCGGCGGGGGTCGATGTCCATGCAGATCAGCTTACGTCAACCTTTAGCAATCTTTATTTGCGCTTCAGCGCAATAACTCCGGACAATTGCGCGCATGAGCTTCCTCGTTGACGCCCTCGGCTGGCTGGGCGCCGCGTTATTGCTGTTCGGGTACGCCATGGTCTCCTCGTCACGCATGTCCGGTGACGGCGCCCACTACCAGTTGATCAACCTGGCCGGCTCGATCGGCCTGATGGTCAACAGCGCCGCGAACGCCGCCTGGCCCTCGGCGGGCCTGAACCTCGTCTGGGCCCTCATCGGCGCCACGGCCATCTACAAGCTCACCAGGATCGGATTCGCTCAATGATCGTCGAACTCAGCCACCGCATCACCGACGGCATGGTGACGTACCCGGGCATTCCGGGGCCGGTGATCGGTACGCACCTCAGCAGGGAGGCCTCGCGCGAGGTCTACGAGCCGGGCACCGAGTTCCACATCGGCACGATCGCGCTGGCCGCCAATACCGGCACCTACCTGGACACCCCCTACCACCGCTACCCCGACGGCCAGGACCTGTCACAAGTGCCGCTGAGCAAGCTGGCCGATCTGCCAGGGCTGGTGGTACGGGCCGAGGGCGTCAGAAAGGTCGTCCTCGACGAGGACCTGGACGTCCGCGGCCGGGCCGTACTGATCCAGACGGGCTGGGACCGGCACTTCGGCACTGACGAGTATCAGCGCGAGCACCCGTATCTGGCGCCGGAGTCGGCGGCCTGGCTAGCGGAGCAGGGGGCGGCGCTGGCCGGCATCGATTCGCTGAACATCGACGACACCCCGTCGCGCGGCCCGCGCCCGGCACATTCGGTGCTGCTCCAGGCCGGCATCCCGCTGGTCGAGCACATGACCGGGCTCGCGGCGCTGCCGGACGAGGGTTTCCGCTTCCACGCCGCGCCGCCCATGGTGGCGGGCATGGGGACGTTTCCCGTCAGGGCCTATGCGGTGGTCCCTTAATAGCGGGCCATTCAACGCGCATTCAGCGAAAAGCAGGCTACGGCGGGCCACCGCCCGGTCAGCGGCCCGCCGTAGCCTCAGAACTTACTGCGCACTATCGCCTCCGGGCCCCCATCCGAGCCCGGATCCGAATTACGAGCAGACCGATGCGATACAGACGTTGATCTTCTTGATGATAACCGTCGGGTTGAACGACGCGTACGTGTTGAAGACCGAGTTCTTGATGGCCGTGACGTTCACGACGGTGTTGTTGCAGGTGATGACGTTGGCGAGGCCGTTGGAGCAGGAATAACCGCCGGTGGCCTGGGCCATGGAAGCGCCACCCACGAGCGCGGAGCCGAAGAGACCGAGCATAAGTGCGACCGAGGCCACTCGCTTGTTCGCCTTCATGGAATTATCCATCCCCTCTTTTGTGTGGCGCCCTTTCCGCGATTACGGAAGAGTGTTCTCCTTGCCGCTGTGCGGCTGATGCGAAAACGGCTCAATTTCTATCTCAAAGCAGCCCCCCTTTCGCCGCCTCGAACTTTCTACCCCGACGTCGGCCGATGACTAGCCCCGAGTTTCGCTCGGCGCTTTATGGTTGATCACCGTCAGCGTTTTAATTCGAGACCTTACGCGCCCCATACAAGCATTTTGAGGATGCTTGTCCGATAAAGAGTTGATTTATTTGGGGGCGTTTGTCCGCCCCAGGCGAATTGGAGTCACAGGGAATCGGTCTTGCCCGTGACAGCGGCACAACCCGAGCCGCTCAGAAGACGACCACGACCTCCAGGCCGCCCCCGGGGTTGGGGCATGCCCGTACGCCCGCCTCGTGTGCCTTCGCGATCGACGCGACGATCGACAACCCGAGTCCGGCACCCTGCTCACGGGTCGTGTGGAGCCGCCGGAAGGGCTCGAAGAGGTCGTCCACACGCTCGCCCGGCACGTCCGGGCCGGTGTTCCGGACAGTCAGAGCTCTGTCGAAGAGCGTCAACTCGACACTGCCGCCGGGATGGTTGTAGCGGACCGCGTTGTCGAGGAGGTTGGTGACGAGCCGGTTCAGCAGGATCGGATCCCCATCGACGGTGAGCGGTTCGATCCGGGTGGTCACGGTGAGGCCGTCCGCGTTCCCTTCGGCCAGGACCACTCTCACCACCTCGTCCAGGGCCACCGGGAGCCGCTGCTCCAGGCCGTGTTCCGCTTGGGCGAGGACCAGCAGGGCGCCGATGAGGCTCTCGGTACGTCGGTTGTGGAACAGGAGCTTGTCGCGGATCTCGCCGACGTTCTCGGGCAGGCCGATCTCGATCGCCGCTCGCTGGACGGCCAGCGGGGTCCGCAGCTCGTGGGAGGCGTTCGCGATGAAGCGCCGCTGCGCCTCGACGGAGTGCTCGAGGCGGTCGAGCATCGCGTCGAAGGTGTCGGCCAGTTCCTTCAGCTCGTCCTTCGGCCCGACGAGCGCGATGCGTTCGTGCAGGGTCGACATGGACAGCCGCTGCGCGGTCGCGGTGATCCGGTGGACGGGCCGCAGGATCCGCCCGGCGACCAGCCAGCCGACGACCACTGACACCACCGTCAGGAGCCCGACCGTCAGCTCGGTCACCCCCCACTGGTACTGGATCACGTCGTCCACCAGATCGGGCAGCACCGGCGGCGGATCGGCCGGCACTTTCCGCAGCGGCGCCAGTGGCGCCACCGGCGCCCCCTGGATCCGCGAGATCCCCCTGTGCAGCGCCTGGCTCAGCAGCAGGTTGACCGTGATCAGCAGCACGGTCGAGGTCAGCAGGAACAATCCGGAGTAGATCAGCGTGAGCCGTACCCGGACCGTCGTCACAACACGTATCCCGCGCCGGGAACCGTCTGGATGCAGGCCGGTTCGCCCAGCTTCGCGCGTAAGCGGCTGATCACCACCCGCACCACCGTCGTGAACGGGTCCACGTTCTCGTCCCACGCCTCTTCGAGCAGCCGTTCAGAGCTCACGACCGCGCCGTCCGCCCTCATCAGCACCTCAAGGACGGCGAACTCCTTGAGCGACAGGTGCAGATGCCGCCCGTCCCGCGAGGCCTGCAGCCGGTGGGCGTCGAGCACGATCCCGTGCCGCGTCAGCACCGGCGGCACCTGCGCCTGGCTGCGCCGCCCCAGCGCCCGCACCCGGGCGACCAGCTCGGCGTAGTCGAACGGCTTGGGCAGGTAGTCGTCGGCCCCCATCCCGAGACCGGCCACCCGCTCCGGCACCGCCGCGGCCGCCGTCATCATCAGGATCCGCGTACGGCTGCCGCGCGCCACCAGCTCACGGCACACGAGGTCACCGTGCATCCCGGGCAGGTCCCGGTCCAGTACGAGGACGTCGTAGTCGCTCACCGCCAGCCGCTCCGCCGCGGCGGCCCCGTCGTACACCACGTCGACGGCCATGGCGTGGCGGCGCAACCCCACCGCCACGAGATCGGCCAGATCGCGTTCGTCTTCGGCCACCAGCACCCGCATGTCGACGTTCGTACCCGAATCGGGGTAACAGCGGCGTTAACGGATCCGTTCACGGCCGTGCAATCCGCTTCCCGTCACGCTGGCGGCCATGATCAGACTCCTCTGCACCGCCGTGCTGACGGCGGCCTGCGCCCTGGCCGCGCCCGCGTCCTCGCCGGCCGCCGCCTCAGACGACCGCTGCGCCGCCGCCACGTCGCCACCGCCGCAATCGGCGCCACCCACCTCGGTGAACACTCTCCGTCAGGCGTACTTCTGTGTGCTGGACCATTACTACAGCGGTCCGGCCATGGATCCGAAGGCCCTGCTGAAGAGCGCTTTCGCCGCCTACACCCAGGACCTGATGCGGCGCGACGCCGACCGGGCCGACCTCCGGCTGCCCGAACTGACCGGCGACCGCGACACCGACTGGGCCGCCTTCGCGCAAGTCCTCGGGACCGGTGACGTGTCCGCGCTGCGCGCCGCGATCACCGGGATGATCACCGGACTGCACGACAACCATGCCCGCGCGGTCCGGCCGACTCCCCCGCCGGAAGGGGGGCCGACCGGAACGGGCATCGTGGGCGTGTCAGCCGCGCAGGGCCCGCAGCTCGACCCGGCGGCCAAGCCGCCGTTGTTCATCACCCGCGTCCTGCCCGGCAGCCCCGCCGCCAAGGCCGACATCAGGCCCGGCGACATCATCGTCAAGGTCAACGGCATGCCGGCGTTCATCGGGGACACCGCGAACCAGAGCATCGTCAACGCCTTCGCCGCCGACACGGTAACGCTCACGCTCAAGCGCCCTACGACGGGACGGACCCGCACCATCGATCTCAAGGAGGGCCCCGTCACGGTGCAGCCTCCGGGGGTGACGTCGAAGACGCTTCCCGGCGGCGTCGCGTACATCCAGCTCCCCGGGTTCTTCGAAGGCGCCGCCGACCAGGTCATCGCCAAGCTCCAGGACAAACCGAAGGCGGTGGTCCTCGACCTGCGCGGCAACGGCGGCGGGTCGCCCCGTGAGGTGACGCGGCTGCTCGGCGCCTTCGCCCACGGCAAGGTGACCAGCTACTTCTGCCCGCTCCAGGGAGACTGCGTGCCCAACCGGACCGACGACAGCGTCCCGCTGCTCGGCCTGCGCCTCGTCGTCCTGACCGACCGGGCCTGCGCCTCGGCCTGCGAGGACTTCAGCGCGGCCGTCAAGGACAACGGACTGGGCACCCTCATCGGGACCCGCACCGCGGGAGCCATCTCCGGCCCCGCCGAAGGCTACCTCCTCGACGACGGCAGCCTCCTGCTGCTGCCCAAGGTCCGGCACCTCGGGCCCGCCCGCGAGATCATCGACACGATCGGTGTACCGGTCGACCACCACGCCCCGATGACCGCCCTTGACCTGGCCACCGGCCGTGACCCGGGCGTGGCGAAGGCGCTCGCGTCGCTGTAGATCCGCGAGCCCGGACGTAGGATCTGCGGCCTAGTCCTCGTCCTCGTCGGCCTCGTCCCACGCCTTGTTGCGGTCGGCGGCGCGCTGCAGGGCGCCGGCCGCCTCTTGCTCGCTCTCGTAGGGGCCCATCCGGTCCTTGTTGGGGCAGCCCTGTTCGGGCTCGACGCGCATGTGCTTGAGGCAGAACCACCACTGGCCATCGCTCACGGGATCAATCCTGCCCCGTAGACTTGCCTTTCATGACGACATTGCTCCAGCCAGGGCGAGTTTCGCCCATTCGAAAGGTCCCCGCGCACATCCAGCGGCCGGAGTACGTCGGCAAGAAGCGTCCCAAGACCGGTGAATCCGACGTCAAGACCCCGGAGACGATCGAGCGGATGCGGGTGGCCGGCCGGATCGCGGCGCAGGCGATGGCCGAGGTCGCCAAGCACATCCAGCCCGGTGTCACGACCGACGAGCTGGACCGGATCGGCCACGAGTTCCTTGTCGACCACGGCGCCTACCCGAGCACGCTCGGCTACAAGGGCTACCCCAAGTCGCTGTGCACCTCGATCAACGAGGTGATCTGCCACGGCATCCCCGACGACACCGTGCTGCGCGACGGCGACATCGTCAACGTCGACATCACCGCCTTCATCGGCGGCGTCCACGGCGACACCGACGCCACCTACCTGGTGGGCGAGGTCGACGAGGAGTCACGGCTGCTGGTGGAGCGCACCCGCGAGGCGATGATGCGGGCGATCAAGGCGGTCGCGCCGGGCCGGCAGCTCAACGTGGTGGGCCGGGTCATCGAGGCCTACGCCAAGCGGTTCGGCTATGGGGTGGTGCGCGACTTCACCGGGCACGGCATCGGCACCACCTTCCACTCGGGCCTGATGGTGCCGCACTACGAGGACCCGTCGCTGCGGGTCGAACTGGTGCCGGGGATGACGTTCACGATCGAGCCGATGCTGACGCTGGGCACGATCGACTACGACATCTGGCCCGACAAATGGACCGCCGTGACCAAGGACCGCAAGCGCACGGCTCAGTTCGAGCACACGATCGTGGTGACCGACACGGGCAGTGAGATCCTCACCCTCGCCTAGGCACCACGCCGCTGACGGTGGTGCCCTCGCCCTGCGTCCCGGTGACCGACAAGCTCCCGCCTAGTTCGGTGAACGTGGCCCGCATCCGCGCGATGCCGCGGCCCGCTCTGAGCGTGGTGAAGCCCCGGCCGTGATCGCGGATCGTCATCCGGAGGCCGTCCCGGCCCGAGGTCACCGCGACGGAGACAAGGCTCGCGCCGCTGTGCGCCTCGACATTGCCGAGGGCCTCGCGCATGGCGGCCAGCACGCCCGCCCCAATGCGGGACGGCACGTCGGTCGAGGGCAGCGCCCACGTCTCGACGGCGATGCCCGTGCGCTCCGACCACTCCGCCAAGTAGGTCTCCAGCGTCTCCGCCAGGCTTTGCCCCCCGCGCATGCGCGTCTCTTTCGACAACTCTGATCGCCTCTCTGAGCACATGGGGCACCCATCGGCCCCCATACCGATGTCCCATGCGCGTGCGCGAAGTTCCCCCCTCGGGCCTTACGCACACAGCTCATGAGGTTATGCCCGTCTCCCCTGCGAGCAAGGCTACCCGGCGGTTCGGTTACGCGCGGGGGAGGATAGAAGGCCGTGGCCGAACGGCTACTCGGCCCTGTCACTTCTGTTGAGCTTGGCGAGGTAGGCGTTGTAGGAGGCGAGTTCGGGGTCGCCCGCGCCGCCGCGGTCGGCCTTGCGGTCCGCCCGCCGTGCCTGCCGCTCGTCGTCCTGGTACCACTGCATGGCGATCGCCAGCAGCACCATCAAGGTCGGGATCTCGCCGAACCCCCAGGCGATCGCGCCGCCGTTCTGCTGCTCCTCCAGCAGCGGGCCGCCCCACGTACGACCGAGCTGGTCGTACCAGCCGGAGGCCAGCACGGTGCCGGTCATCATCAGCGCGACGCCGAAGAACGCGTGGAAGGGCATCGTGACGAACAGGACCAGCAGCTTGCCCACGTACGGCAGGCGGTGCGGAGCCGGGTCGACCCCGATGATCGCCCAGAAGAACAGCGACCCGCTGAGCAGGAAGTGCAGGGTCATGAAGATGTGCCCGAGGTGTTCCTCCATGGCCGACTCGAACAGCGGCGTGAAGTACAGCGCGTACGTCGAGGCGATGAAGATCGCCGTCGCGATGCCCGGATGGCCGACGACCTTGACGAACCCGCTGTGCAGGATCGTCGTCAGCCACTCGCGCGGCCCCCGGTCACCGCGCTTGGCGGCCGGCCTGAGCGCGCGCAGCGCCAGCGTGACGGGACCGCCGAGGACCAGGAGGATGGGCACGACCATGGCGAGCGTCATGTGCTCGACCATGTGCACGTCGAACATGACCTTGGCGTAGCGGGCCATACCGCTCTGGGTGGCCACGACCAGCAGCGCCACCCCGCCGAACCAGGCGGCGGTGCGGCCCCACGACCAGCTGTCGCCGCGCCGCATCAGCCTGATGACCCCGGCGGCGTAGAGGCCGCCCAGGGCGGCGGCGACCACCGCGAAGAACAGGTCGAGCCACCACAGCGAGGCCAGGTTGCCGATCGTGATCGGCGGCGGCATCGGGAACCCGAGCAGGTCGAAGGCCCGGTCGGCGGGCACGCTGACCGGCGGCGGCGCGGTGCGGGAGAGCACGACGGCCAGGCCCATGGTGGCGGCCATGAGCAACAGCTCACCGCAGGCCAGCCGGGTGAACGCGCCATGGCGGCCGGCGCCCATCCCGGCCAGGGTGCGCTGCCGGTGCCACCAGCCCACGTAGCCGAGCAGGACGAACGCGATGATCTTCGCCACGATCAGCACGCCGTACGCCGACGTCCAGAGATCGGAGACCGAGGTCAGCCGGGCGAGCACGCTGAACACCCCGGACGCGCCGACCCCGATGTAGCACCACAGGGCGAGCCTGGAGAACCTGGCCGCGGCGATCTCCAGCTGCGGCAGCTTCCGTACGGCGTGCAGGGCCACCACGGCGAGGCCGCCCACCCACAGCGACAGCGTGAGCAGGTGCAGCGCCAGCCCCGAGGTGGCCAGGTCGTGGTTGGGCGAGGAGGAGGAGTGACCGGTGAGCGCGGGCGGCAGCAGCGTGGCCAGCGCGAGCACCAGCAGGCCGGCCGCGGCCCCGGCGGTGATGGCACCGCGCGAGAACAGCGCGATGGCCACCCCGAACAGCACTACGAGCGTCAGCGCGATGCCCTGGCCGAACTGGGTGGCGAAGCCGGTCAGGTAGTTGGATTCGAAGATCTCGGTGACCGGGCGGGCGAAGAAGTCGGCCGCCCCGAACATGATCGCGGCGAACGCGGCGGCGGCCCAGGACAGCGCGCTCCAGGAGGCGGCCTTGACGTAGCCGAGCGCGGTCTTGCCCAGCAGGCCCTTGTCGTTGGGCAGCAGGAGGGCGGCGGTCAGCAGCAGGCCGATGGTGACCACGCCGGCCGCGTCCATCCACAGCTTGGAGACCGGCAGCCCCCATCGGGTGATCGGCCCGGCGTCGGGCAGGCCGGCGATGATCCGGGGGAACGCCGCGCCGCCGGCGACCATGGCGATCACCAGGGCGACGAGCGCCGCCCCCACCGCCGCGAGCGCGAGACGCGCGGCCCTGGTCACGGCTTCTTCTCGTCTGTGGGCGGTTGTGTGGGCGGCCCGCTCGGCCGCTTCTGCCGCGCGCTGAGCAGGAAGCCGATGCCGATGCCGACGAGCGCGCCGACCACGACGATCAGCCACACGGGGAACGACGTCGAGGCGGCCCCCGCCTGATCGGCCGGCACGGCAGAAGCCGGAGCCTGGGCCTGGGTTTGGGCTACCGGAGCCTCGGTGACGGGCGCCTGCGACTGCGCGCTCGGTGGCGGCGCGCTCGGCGAGGGCGACGGCGAAGGCGCCCCCTTGACCGTGAACGGGATCTCGCCCTCGATCGGGTGCCCGTCGGAGGAGACGACGCGGTAGGCGATCGTGTATTTCCCATCGGGCAACGCGCCCTTGAGCTCCTGCGTCACCACCTTGCCGTCGGCCCGGGGGTCGCCGCTCTGGTGAGCGGTGCCTTCCGCGCCGCGGACGACCACGACCGGGATGCGCACGCCCGAGGTGAACTCGAGCTTGACTTCGTCGACGGACTCGACCGTGGCGCCCTTGGCCGGGTCACTGCTCTTGAGAGCGTCGTGAGCCAGGGCCGGTCCGGCGGTGCCCAGCAGGACCAGGGCGGCGAGGAACGCGGTGAGAGCCGCGAACGGGGATCTCTTCATGACATCCCCAAGGCTACCGACGCCGCCGCCCGGTCCTGACCCCGCTACAGGCCCGCGCAGGCCAGCGCGCGCTGGTAGGCCTTCACGGCGTTGTCGGCCTCGCCCAGCTGCTCCATGGTCTCGGCGGCGGCGTACCAGGTGGCGGCCACGCTACGGGAGTCCGGCAGCGGGTCGATCCACTGGCGCACGGCCTCGAGCTCGTTGGTGGCCTCACCGAACCTGCCCAGGCCGCCGTAGGTGCGGCTGAGCACGAGACGCAGCTCGGCGTCGAGCGTCCTGGCGGACTCGGGCAGCAGCTCCGTACCGGATCGCGCGTATCTGATGGCCTGCTCGTAGTTGCCGTCCAGGATCTCGGCGCGGGCCAGCTCCACCAGGCAGCTGGCCCGGTCGGCGGTGCTGGCGGAGGACTGGGCCAGCTCGTGGTCGGCCTTGAGGAGCAGCTGACGGGCCTCCTTGGCCGCCGACGGCCTGGCCCTGAGCATCAGCGCCGCGTACGCCTGGCGCATCCTGGCGAGGTTGCGCGGCTGGCCGGTCTCGGACTGGACGGCCAGAGCGCGCTCGGCGAAGCCGAGGGCCTCCTCACCATGCCCGGTGCTCTCGGCCACGATGGCGGCGTTCCAGCAGGCGGCGACCATGGATCGCGGCGTGCCGAGCAGGTCGGCGGCGTTCAGCAGCTCGGCGGCGAACTGGCGGGCGCGCAGGAGGTCGCCGCGCTTCAGGTAGACGTTCAGCAGGGTCGCGCCGAGCTCGATGATCAGGTCGGACCACGCCGGCCGGCTCGCCCCGCCCAGGACCCGCTCGCCGATGCCGACGGCCTCGGTGAGCCTGTCGCTCCTCATATAGAGGCGGCACAGCGCGATGGAGACCTCGATGCGGCGGTCGGGTGAGATGTCCTCCTCGCTCAGCCGATCGAGGAGAGCGATGGCGCCGCTGTGGTCGCCGCAGGCCTCGGTGGCCAGGGCAAGTCCGAATTCGGTGTCTTGACGGAGAGACGTCAGACCTGTCAGGTTATTGTTCGCCATCAGCTCGGCGAAGCGGGTGCGGGCCTCGGTGACCTCACCGTTCTCCAGGGCCAGCCGCGCGTAGCCGAGTGCGAGCTCGATATCCTCCATCTGCTCTGCGGTTACGCCGTTGACCAAGTAGGACAACGAGCAGTCCAGCTTCTGGGCCAGCAGTTCCAGGACGGCAGGAGTCGGGGTACGCTTGCCACTCTCGATCAAGGAGACGTAGCTGTCCGAGAGTTCGGGATGCGCGAGTTGGGCCTGAGACAGGCCACGCTGTCGCCGAACGGTCTTAATACGGAGTCCGACCAGGTCAGATGTGGTCACAGTCGCCGCTCCTTGAGATGATGACAAACGCACAACCCATATAGGCGAGGGAGCCCTAGATGCGCAAGCGTCTTATCCTGTCAGCACTGATTGCGACTGTTTTGGTCGCAGCCACCAATGTTACGACTGCGGAGGCCGAAGTGGCGCCCAGCATCGCATTTGATGTCATTGCGTGCTGCTAGCCACCTCTAGTTAGGCCGCCCGAACCGCTCTCCAGGCCGCGGATCCCTCAGCGTGCCCGGAGCGCCAGAAAAAAATCGACCCGATCCGTCATCGTCGACAGGTCGCGGCCGGTCAGCTCCTCCACCCTCCTGATCCGGTATCGAACCGTGTTGACGTGCACGTGCATCCGCTCCGCGCACGCGTTCCACGAGCCGGCACAGTCGAGGAACGTGCCAAGCGTCCGCACCAGCTCTGACTGGTGCCGCCCGTCATAGTCGAGTAGCGGCGTCAGCAGCCGATCGGCGAAGGAGCGGCGCACATCGCCGGGGGCGGTGGCCAGCAACAGGGCGTGCGTGTAGATCTCATCGCTGGTCACCACTCCGCCGCCGCGCACCTCCGCCAGCCGCCGGGCGTGCCCGGCCTCCTCGACCCCGCCCTTCACGGCCGCCGCGCCGGTGAGCGCGCCGCTCAGTCCGACGCAGACGCGCGTGCCGGGCAGCGCGGACAGCACCTCCGCCCCGGCGCTCAGCCGCTCGGCCACCCCGCTCACGGTCGAGCCCCGCAGCGGCACCAACCCCACCGCGCCGTCGGTCCGTACCGCACCCTCCGCCCGTGCCGCGCTTTCCGTCTGTACCGCGCCTTTCGCCCGTGCCGCGCCTTCCGTCGGTACCGCGGCGACGATCTCGCGGTCCAGCAGTTCCTCCACGGCCTGCCCGCCCAACGTCGCCGCGTCCGGATCGCCCGGCCGGCCCGTCGTGAGGACGGTGGCGTTCACGATCGCGTACGGCTCGGCGGCGTCGAGCCCGCAGGTGCGGAGCCTGGCGTCCAGCTCGGCCGGGCCCGCCCCCGCCAGCGCGGCCGTGACGAGCTGCTCGGCCAGCCGCCGTTCGACCCGGCGCCCCTCCTCCATCCGGCTGTGCTCGACCGCGACACAGGCCGCCAGCTCGTAGCCGAGGTCGGGCCGGTCCAGCAGGTCGCCGTCGCAGGCCAGTACCCAGCCCGCGGCCCGGTGGCCGCGCCCGACGCCGAAGATCGTGTGCTCGCCGACGCGGCAGGGCAGCCGGGACGCCGTCAGGTACGCGCGGGCCAGCCGTGCCGGATCCTCGGCGGAACCCACGATCACCCGGCCGGAGGCGGAGACGACGGCGCCCGTGACGCCCAGCTCCGCGGCCGTCAGCGCGAACAGCTCGGGCAGCGCGGCGCCCTCGGCCACCGCGGTGAGCAGCCTGCGGTGGCGGCCGAGCGCGTCGCGCGCGTCGCCGGACAGGCGGGGCACGACGAGCTCCGCGAGCGTACGGAACGAGGTCTCGGTGGGCACCTCGACGAGCGTCAGCCCGGCCGCCGCGCACGCCGCCACGAGGTCTTCCGGAACGTGGCCGAGCCACGCCTGGCCCGCGCCGAGCGCGGCCACCCCGGCCTCGGCCAGCGCGGCGACGAAAGGGGCCGCGTCGTCCGGCGAGGTGCGCCACATCATCCCCGTGAGCACCAGCTCGCCGCCCGACAGGTAGCGCCCCGGCTCGGGCAGGTCGGTGATGTGCACGCCGGTGAACTCCGTGGCCGGGTCGCCGGTCAGGAGCCTGAGGCGCAGCTCGCCGATGGCCAGCAGGTCACTGATGCGCACTTGGAGGAATATACAAGTCGGCCCGCCAAGCTCTGACCTGGATTTAACGTCACACGCATAGGACCGCCGACACGCTGGTGCTCTACTCGGAAGATGACCGAAACGTCGAGCGAGACGCGGCCGCTCGAGTCCATGGGCGTGGGCGAGAGCGCCCGGCGGCCGGACGCCACACTGAAGGTGACAGGCGAGTTCGCCTACGCCTCCGACCTGTGGCTCGACGGCATGGCGTGGGGCGTGACGCTGCGCAGCCCGCACGTCTCGGCGTGGATCCGCTCGATCGACGTGGGGCCCGCGCTGGCGATGCCGGGGGTGTTCACGGTGCTGACGCACGAGGACGTGCCCGGCGAGAAGTTCTACGGCCTGGAGCTGAAGGACCAGCCCGTGCTGGCCATCGACCAGGTCCGCTATCAGGGCGAGCCGGTCGCGCTGGTGGCCGCCGACCATCCGGAGACCGCGCGCAGGGCCGCGGCGGCGATCGTGGTCGAGTACGAGCCCCGTCCCGCCGTGACAGACCCCCGTGAGTCCCGAAATTTCGTACGACATCAGCCGGTGCGGGTGGGCGACACCTTCGAGGCGGACGTCGTGGTGTCGGCCGAGTACGAGGTCGGCATGCAGGACCAGGCGTTCCTCGGCCCCGAGTCCGGCCTGGCCGTCCCCGCCGAGGACGGCGGCGTGGACCTGTACATCGCCACCCAGTGGCTGCACGTGGACCGCGACCAGCTCGCCCCCTGCCTCGGGCTGCCGCCGGAGAAGGTACGGCTGACCCTGTCGGGCGTCGGCGGCGCGTTCGGCGCCCGCGAGGACCTGTCGATGCAGGCGCACGCCTGCATGCTGGCGCTCCGGCTGAACCGTCCCGTGAAGATCGTCTACAACCGCGAGGAGTCGTTCTACGGCCACGTACACCGTCACCCCGCGTGGATGCGCTACGAGCACGGCGCCACTCGTGACGGCAAGCTCGTCTACGTCAAGGCCGACATCCTGCTCGACGGCGGCGCGTACTGCTCCTCCTCCCCCGCCGTCGTCGGCAACGCCGCCTCGCTCGGCGCCGGCCCGTACGAGGTGCCGAACGTCCGCATCGACGCCACCGGCGTCTACACCAACAACCCGCCGTGCGGGGCGATGCGCGGGTTCGGCGCGGTGCAGGCGTGCTACGCGTACGAGTCGCAGATGGACCGCCTGGCCGAGGCGTGCGGGCTGTCGCCGGTCGAGATCCGGGTGCGCAACGCGGTGTCGCAGGGTTCGTCCCTGGTCACCGGCCAGATCATCGACTCCCCCGCGCCGCTGGCCGGCATGCTCCGCGACCTGGCCGCGATGCCCCTGCCGCCCTCCCGGGAGTCCGATCTGCGCACGCTGCCGGGCGGCGTCTCGCAGACCACCCACGGCGAGTCCGTACGGCGAGGCGTCGGGTACGGCGTGGGCATCAAGAACATCTGCTTCTCCGAAGGCTTCGACGACTACTCCACGGCCCGGGTCCGCGCCGAGCTGATCGGCGGCGAGCCGCACGTCACCGTGCACACCGCGGCGGCCGAGGTCGGCCAGGGCCTGGTGACGATCCAGGCCCAGATCGCCAGGACCGAGCTCGGCGTCGAGAACGTGACCGTGGCGACGGCCGACACCACGGTGGGCTCGGCGGGCTCATCGTCGGCCTCGCGGCAGTCGTACGTCACCGGCGGGGCGGTGAAGGCGGCCTGCGAGGCCGTTCGGGCGCGATTCGAGGGGCTGCCGGCCAGGGAGGCGCTGGAGAAGTACGGGACGATCGAGGAGACGCGGGAGTATCGGCACCGGCCCACGTTCCCGATGGACCCCGAGACCGGGCAGGGTGACTCGCACACCCAGCTCGCCCTGTGCGTACACCGGGCCGTGGTGGACGTGGACGTCGAGCTGGGCCTGGTCAAGGTGGTCGAGCTGGCGGCCGTACAGGATGTGGGACGGATCATGAACCCGCAGGCGCTGGAGGGCCAGATCCACGGCGGCTCGGCGCAGGGACTCGGGCTGGCGCTGATGGAGGAGATCCAGATGCGTGACGGGCGGCTGCTGAATCCGTCGTTCACCGACTACCTGATTCCCACCATTCTCGACATGCCGCCGATGGCGCTGAAGATCCTGGAAAATCCCGACCCCAACGCCCCGTACGGGCTGCGGGGCGCGGGTGAGCCGCCCACGCTCTCGTCCACGCCCGCCATCGCGGCGGCGGTGCGGGCGGCGACCGGACTGCGGTTGACGCGCGTTCCCATCAGACCGGAAGATATCGCCTTGGTTAATGGGCGGATCGACTACGGGGAGGAATCCGATGACCAGCGCACGTGACGCGGCCAAGGCGGAGTTCGAGCGGTACGACACCGACGGTGACGGCCTGCTGTCGACCAGCGAGATCAGGCAGGTCAACGCGGCCCTCGGCGGGCACGGCGTCACCGACGCGGAGATCAGCGCGTTCATCGACGCCATCGACAAGGACGGCGACGGCCGGATCGGCCTGGAGGAGTTCATCGGCCTGGTGGGCGGTGGCAAGCACGAGGCATGATCGGCGCCTTGCGAGGCGTGATCGGCGCCTTGTGGGACCGGCCGGAGGGATGATCACGCACCCGGCCGGGTAAGGCACCCGGCACTCCCCCTTGATCGCGAGGGGGAATGGCCGTGCTCGACAGGTTCTTCGAGCTCTCCGGCCGGTCGACGACGGCCGGGCGCGAGGTGCGCGGCGGCATCACCACATTCATGGCGATGGCCTACATCATCCTGCTCAACCCGATCATCCTGGCCGGGGCCCGTGACGTCACCGGCGCCAGGCTCTCGATCGTCCAGCTCACCACCTCGACCGCCTTGGCGGCGGCCGTCTCGACGCTGCTCATGGCCTTCATCGGCAACGCGCCGTTCGGGCTGGCGGCCGGGCTCGGCCTGAACGCGGTCGTGGCCTACCAGGCCGCGCCCCACATGACCTGGGCCCAGGCGATGGGCCTGGTCGTCCTCGAAGGACTCGCGATCGTCATCCTGGCCGTGACGGGCCTGCGTACCCTGATCATGAACGCGATCCCGCTGGCGCTCAAGCACGCGATCAGCGTGGGGATCGGGCTGTTCATCGCGCTGATCGGCCTGGTCGACGCGGGCTTCGTGGCGGCGGGATCCGGCACGCCCGTGCAGCTCGGCGCGACCGGGCACCTGGCGGGCTGGCCGGTCACGGTGTTCTGCTTCGGGCTGCTCCTGATGATCGTCCTGTACGTACGCCGGACTCCGGCGGCCATCCTCATCAGCATCGCGGTGACTACTGTCCTGGCCGTGGTCGTGAATTCACTGGCCTCCATCGACCCCAAGACCTGGGGCGTGGTGACACCCCGGGTGCCGAAGTCGCTGGTCGCGGCGCCCGACTTCGGGCTGGTGGGACGGTTCGATCTGTTCGGCGGGTTCGTGAGCGCGGGGGCGCTGACGGCGGCCGTGGTGCTGTTCACGCTGATTCTGTCCGGGTTCTTCGACGCGATGGGCACGATCATCGGCGTCAGCGACGAGGCCGGGCTGGTGGACGAGCAGGGGCGGGTGCCGCGGCTGGGCGCGATCCTGACCGTGGACGGCGTCGCGGGCATGATCGGCGGGGCGAGCAGTTCGTCGGCCAACACCGTCTTCGTCGAGTCGGCCGCCGGCGTGGGCGAGGGGGCCAGGACCGGGCTGGCCAGTGTGGTGACCGGGGCGCTGCTGGGCCTGGCCCTGCTGTTCACGCCACTGGCCGGGATGGTGCCCGCGGCCGCGGCGGCACCCGCGCTGGTGCTGGTCGGGGCGCTGATGATGACGCAGAGCAGGAACGTGCCCTGGGAGGATCTGGAGCTGGCGGTGCCCGCGTTCCTGACGATCGCGCTGATGCCGTTCACGTACTCGATCACGAACGGGGTGGGGGCCGGGGTGATCTCGTACACGCTGATCAAGGCGGCTCGGGGGAAGTTCGGGGAGATTCCGTGGCTGCTGTGGGTGGTCTCGCTGATCTTCCTGGCCTATTTCGGGATCACCGCGCTGGAGGAGCTGTTCGGGTAGCTGCTTGGTCGGCTGTCAGCGGATGTCGGCGGTGTTGCAGGCCACGTTGTTCTTGTCGAGGTCGGGGTACCAGGCGTACTCGGGGTGGACGCCCTTGGTGTACGGGCCGTCGCCGGCGGCGACGGCCGCCTTGCAGCTCGCGTAGTGGGGGTCCAGGCTGCCCCGGACGGGAGAGGTGGCACGGCTGGCCGGGGCCGAGGCGCCTGATGTCGGCGCTCCCGCGTTGGGCACGCCCGTCGTACCCGTCGTGCCCGTCGTGCCCGTCGTGCCCGGGGGGGCCTGGCCCGTGGTGGTCGGCGCTCCACCGGTCGGCGCTCCACCCGTTGGGGCTCCACCCGTTGGCGCTCCACCCGTTGGCGCTCCACCCGTCGGTACCCCTGCGGTCGGGGCGGCGTCGGTCGGCCCTCCGTTGGTCGGCGCTCCGCCGGTCGGCGCTCCGGGCGACGGCGTGGAGCCGAGCAGGCTCGCGGCCAGGGCCTCGGCCGCCGCCTTGTCGAAGCCCACGATGCTCAGGCTGTCGCCGTCCATGGGCTGCGTGACGATCGGTGCTGCCACAACGGTCTTGGGCACCTGGACGACCGCCACCTGCCGCTGGTCGGTCACCAGCTCGTCAATGAGGTCCGACACCTTCTGCTTGAACGCGGGCGCGATCGCGATGCGCACCGAATAGGTGCCGTCCTTCTCGCGTACGGCCTCGATCCGCTGTACGGCGTTGACCGTGACCCCGTCCTCCAGCAGGTAACAGGTGGTCTGCTCCTTGTCGAGCACGGCCGTGACACCCGGGCACGGCGCCGGCTTGGTGTCTCTGACCGGCGCGAAGTGGATCGGCGTCGCCAGCCGCAGCGGCGGGACGCCCCCCAGGAGCGGCGCGTCGGGGCTTCTGGTCATCAGGACGGCGACCGTCCCCAGCACGCCGGAGATGAGCACAACGATCACCAGCGAGACGATCAACACGATGGTGGTGAATCTGCTGGCCTTGGGTTCTCCGGGCTCTCCGGGCTCCGCGGGTGGCGGCTCTTCCGGCTTCTCCATCGTTGGCGACCCCATCCTGACGTTCGGGCTGCGGGTGAGCCTATCGAGGACCGGCTGTAGCGGGGTAATCAGGCGAACAATCCTCATCGTCCAGCAAGAAATGGGGAAGATGGGGAAAAGGGCTGCAGATTGTCGATGGATCCTTACGGCGGTCGAGAAGAAAGTGACGCCGCCTGAAGGCAGGGGTTTCCACGCTCAAGGAGTCTCGATGAAGGTCGGCGTTCCCCGCGAGGTCAAGGACAACGAATACCGCGTCGCGCTCACCCCCGCGGGCGTCCACGAACTGGTACGGCACGGCCACCAGGTCCACGTCGAGCACGACGCGGGCCTCGGCTCGTCGATCCCCGACGCCGACTTCGCGGCGGCCGGTGCCGTCATACTCGACCAGGTCGACGACGTCTGGGCCGAGAGCGACCTGGTGCTGAAGGTGAAGGAGCCGATCGCCGAGGAATACCACCGGATGCGCAAGGGCCAGATCCTGTTCACCTACCTCCATCTGGCCGCCTCCCGGGCCTGCACCAAGGCGATGCTCGACTCGGGCGTCACCGGGGTCGCCTATGAGACCGTACAGACGCCGAACGGCGCCCTCCCCCTGCTCGCCCCCATGTCGGAGGTCGCGGGACGGCTCGCGCCTCAGGTCGGCGCGTACCATCTGATGCGCTCGCAGGGCGGCAGAGGCGTGCTGATGGGCGGCGTGTCAGGCGTGCGCGCGGCCCACGTCGTGGTGATCGGCGCGGGCGTGTCGGGCATGAACGCCGCCGCCATCGCGCTCGGCATGCAGGCCGAGGTGCTCCTCCTCGACAAGAACATCGACAAACTCCGCCAGGCCGACATGATCTACCAGGGCCACTGCCAGACGGTCGCCTCCAACACCCTGGAGATCGAGAGCGCCGTACGCGAGGCCGATCTGGTCATCGGCGCGGTCCTGGTGCCCGGCGCGAAGGCGCCCAAGCTGGTGACCAACGAGCTCGTCAGCCGGATGAAGCCCGGCTCCGTGCTGGTCGACATCTCGATCGACCAGGGCGGCTGCTTCGAGGACTCCCGGCCCACCACGCACGCGGAGCCGACGTACCAGGTGCACGAGTCGGTCTTCTACTGCGTGGCCAACATGCCGGGCGCGGTCCCGTACACCTCGACGTTCGCCCTGACGAACGTCACGCTCCCGTACGCCCTGGCCATCGCCGACCGGGGCTGGGCACCGGCCATGCGCCAGGACCGGGCGCTCGCGCTGGGGCTGAGCACGCACGAGGGCCGCCTGACCAGCCGGCCGGTGGCGGAGGCCCACGGGTTGGCATGGACGCCGTTGGAAGACGTACTGACCCGAGCATGACCAGGCGACCGCTGAGCACCTGATTACTGACCTATGCGGCCGTCGATGCGCTCGCGCAGCAGGTCGGCATGACCCATGTGTCGGGCGTACTCCCAGATCATTCCGAGCGCCGCCTCGCGCAGCGACATCAGCCCTCCACCGCTGCCATGCAGATTCGCGGCATCGTCGGCGGTGATGTCGAGACTGGGCGCCTCGGCCATGAACCGCTCGGCGAAGTCCACCTCCGCACGCCATGCCTCCCACGCCTCCGCCACGACCTTGGGGTCGGCGACAGCACCGTCGAAGTCACCGTCGCGGTCGGTCTCGGAGGTGAACAGCTTGGGGACGTCCTGTCCGGCCATCAGCACCCGGAACGTCCCACGCTCCACCTCGGCCAGGTGCCGCACCAGGCCCAGGAGCGACATCGTCGACGGCTCAACGGACCGCCGCGCCATGGCCTCCGCGTCGAGATCCGCGCATTTCATCTCCAAGGTGAGGCGTGCGCAGCGCAGGTTTTCGATCAGCGTGGTGCGCTCGTCGCCCAGCGTTGGCCCGTTCTCACGTGGGTCGTCGTCGGATGGCTTGCCGTCCGCGGTGAACATGTCGGCTCGTCGTGTGGTTGCCATGGCCGCCATCTTGGGCGAAGCGCCTGGCGGCCGACAACTGATTAACGATCCCTAGACTCATGGTCATTCGCCGTAACTCACGGAAGGACGACAGTGGCCAAGACCGCTCTCCTGGTGATGGATGTCCAACGGGTCATCGTGGACCGCTACCCGGACCCCGCCTACCTGCCGCGCCTGCGCGAGGCGATCGACGCCGCCCGGGCCGCCGGCCTCCCGGTGATCTACGCGGCCGTCGGGTTCCGTCCCGGATATGCGGAGATCAGTCCCCGCAACAAGATGTTCGGCGCGATCGCCCGCATGGGGGGAATCGCCGGAAACGAGCAAGCCATGGAGATCCATCCGGACGTGGTGCCGGAGCCTGGCGACGTCGTCGTCACGAAGAAGCGGGTCAGCGCCTTCGCCGGCAGCGACCTCGACATGGTCCTGCGGGCAGGCGAGATCGATCACCTGGTCCTCACCGGCATCGCCACGAGCGGCGTCGTGCTGTCCACCCTGCGCCAAGCGGCCGACCTGGACTTCCAGCTCACCGTCCTGTCCGACGCCTGCCTCGACTCCGATCCCGAGGTGCACCGGGTGCTCGTGGAAAAGGTGTTCCCCGGCCAGGCGGACGTCACCACCGTGGCCGAGTGGGTGGCGACGACCAAGTGATCCGAGGCCGCTTCTATGGCAGCTGGGTGCCGGCGGCCCATTGATCCGAGGCTGTTTGCGTCCCTGACATCTGTTTTCCTGACACCCCGACGGGTACGCCGGGGTGATGCACGAGCCCATGGCAGAGCGGATACGACGACGCGCCGAGCACCTGCTGCCCGAGGAACAGGCAGCAGGGAGCGACGACACTGAGATGCAGGCGGCAAGCATCCTCGCCGACTCCGACGCCCGCGAGGAGTACGCGGAATCAACACCCGATCTACGGATCGACCACCGCACCTCCGAGGAGACCGTCGACCCTTGACGCGCTCTCCGGTGCGAACGCCGGAGATTCAGCCTGTGCCGTCGGGGCCCGGCTGGGGCTGGACGCGCGCCCGACTCCCAGGACCGCCCCGGCGTCCTCTCTGTGCAACGCGCAGGCCGGGGTGTCCGCACACCAGGTGGTGAATTTGGTGAAGACCTGTTCCAGGACGGGCAGGGTCGGCAGTGTCCGGTCGCGCCAGCCGTCGGCGTGGTTGATCGTCCCGTCCAGCTGCGCAGGGAGCTGACCGCCTTCGGCCGCAAGCGGCTGGGTACGGTCGCTCCGAAGGAGATCGCCTTCGAAAGGAAGCTCGCCGCCCCGGCGAGACCAGATTTGCACTGATGGGTACCCCTGGGGGTATATTTGAGACATGGAGCTGAACGAGGGCATGGTGGGTGACGCGCTGACCCGGCTGAAGCGGGCACACGGCCAGTTGGCCGGGGTCATCGCGATGATCGAGGCCGGCGAGGACTGCACGAAGGTGCTGACCCAACTGGCGGCCGTCTCCAAGGCTCTCGACCGTGCCGGCTTCAAAATCGTGGCGACCGGGCTAAGGCACTGCCAGGACGCCCAGAACCGCGGCGATCAGCCGGCTATGAGCGTCGCCGAGCTGGAGAAGCTCTTCCTGGCGCTCGCCTGACACCCGCGGCCACGGCAGACGCCGAGGCCGCACTTTTTTGACCCATCGATACCCCCCCGGGTATAGAAGGAGTGAATGGACCATGGATGTCATGTTGTTCCGGACGCTTGGCCTGGGCGACCAGACCTACCTGCTGACACACGAGGGCAAGGGCGTCCTCGTGGATCCCCAGCGCGACATCGACCGCTTCCTGCGGGCCGCCGCCGAACGGGACGTGGACCTGCGGTTCGTGCTGGAGACCCACCTGCACAACGACTACGTCTCCGGCGGCGAGCAGGCCGCGCTGCGCACCGGCGCCGAGCTGGTGCTGCCTGCCGCCGCGGCCCCCTCCTATCGGCACACACCCGCCTTCCACCTGGAGGAGATCAACGGCGGTGGCCTGACGATCCGGCCCATACACACGCCCGGCCACACCCCCGAGCACACCAGCTACCTGGTGCTCATCGACGGCGAGCCGGTCGCGCTGTTCTCCGGCGGCAGCCTGCTCGTCGCCTCGGCCGGCCGTCCCGACCTACTCGGCCCCGAGCGCGCCCGCTCTCTGGCCCGCCTTCAGCACGGCTCGCTGCACCGCCTGGCAGCACTGCCGCCCGGCATCGCCCTGTATCCGACCCACGGCGAGGGCTCGTTCTGCACCGTCACCGGTGCGGGCAGGCTGACCTCCACCATCGGCGCGGAGCTGAAGGACAACCCGATGCTGGCCATCGAGGGGCCCGACGAGCTGGCCGATACGCTGCTGGCCGCGCCCATGCCCATCCCGGCTTTCTACAAGTTCATGGGTCCGGCCAACACCCTCGGTGTGCCGCCCATGCCCCCCGCCCGAGTGGCTGAGCTCGACCAGCCCGCGCAGGGCAGCCACGTCGTCGACATCCGGCCCCGCCAGGTCCAGGCGCGCGGCATGCTGCCCGGCTCCCTCGGCATCGAACTGGACGACGACTTCGGCAGTTGGACGGGATGGCTGCTGCCGTACGCCAAGCCGATCACGCTGGTCGCCGAGCCCGGCCAGGACGTCGCCGAGGCCGTCACCCAGCTCGCCCAGATCGGCATCGACACCGTCCAGGGCGTCGTGCGCAACCTGGGCGAGGCCGCCACGCAGACCTACCAGCTGGCCGCGCTCGACGCCTTCGTCAAAATGCTGATCCAGCCGACCGCCCAACTGCTGGACGTACGGATGCCCACCGAACGGGAGCAGACCCGGCTGGCGGGCGCGGTGGAGCGCTTCCTGCCCGACCTGTTGACCCAGGGGATCCCCGGCAAGCTCGACCCTGCCCGTCCGGTCCTCATCGCCTGCGCCTCCGGCCGGCGCGCCGCCATTGCCGCCGGACTCCTCGCCCGCGAGGGATACCGGCCGATCGCGCTCACCGGCGCGGGAGTTCCCGAGGTCGTCGCTTCGCTCCGCGAGCGAAACGCCGCCTGACCACCAAGACCAAGCCAGGAGAAACCCCGTGTCCCACATCGACGCCGCCACCGTCCGCTCGCTGATCGCGGCCAACCCCGACGTGCTCGTCGTGGATGTACGCACCCCGGCCGAGTTCGAGTCCGCGCACATCGACGGCGCCATCAACCTGCCGCTCGACCAGGTCGACGCCCACCTGCGGCGCATCGTCGCCCACGCGGGCGGGCGCATGCTGCTCATCTGCCAGTCCGGCAACCGCGCCGAACGTGCGAGGTCGGCGCTGAGCGGCGCCGGTCTGGACGACGTCGCGGTCCTTGACGGCGGCATGAACGCCTGGATCGCCTCCGGAGCGCCGGTCAACCGCGGCCGGGCGCGCTGGCCGCTGGAGCGGCAGGTCCGGCTCATCTCCGGGAGCATCGTGCTCGCCTCGGTCGTGGCGAGCCTCTGGATCCCGGCCACGGTGCTCATCGCCGCGTTCATCGGGGCGGGCCTGGCGTTCGCAGCCGTCACCGACACCTGCGCCATGGGCATGCTGCTGGCCCGGCTGCCCTACAACCGGACGGACGGCGCGGACGTCGAGGCCGCCATCGCGCGCCTGCGCCGAATCTGAGCAGAGACGGACCCCTGACCTCCGACCCGCCGGGCCAATCCATCAAACCCTTATACCCCCGGGAGTATTGGTGATCGTCTTGACCCTTGCTGCCGCTGCCGTGATCGGCGTGACGCTCGGCCTGTTCGGCGGCGGCGGGTCCATCCTCACCGTGCCGGTGCTGGTCTACCTCGTCGGCGTGCCAGCCAAGCAGGCCATCGCCATGTCGCTGTTCGTCGTGGCGATCACCAGCGCGGTCAGCGCCGTCGGCCACGCCCGGGACGGGCGCATCCGCTGGCGTACCGGGCTGATCTTCGGCGCGGCCGGCATGGCGGGCGCGTACGGCGGCGGGCTGATCGGCCCGTACCTGCCCGAGACGCTGCTCATGGCGGCCTTCGCGGCCATGATGCTCGCCACGGCCGTGGCCATGATCCGCAACCGCCGCATCCCCGCCGCCAAGCCTCAGCGCCGCGAACTGCCCGTCCCGCATGTGATCACTGAAGGCGTGGTCGTCGGCCTGGTGACCGGGCTTGTCGGCGCGGGCGGCGGGTTCCTCGTGGTGCCCGCGCTGGTGCTGCTCGGCGGTCTGCCCATGGGGGTGGCGGTGGGCACCTCGCTGCTCGTCATCGCCATGAAGTCCCTGGCCGGCCTGGCCGGCTACCTGCACAGCACGCTCGTCGACTGGTCGATTGCGCTACCGGTGACCGCGGCGGCCGTGGCCGGTGGGCTCCTCGGCGGCTGGCTCGCCGGCCGGATCAACGCCGACCGCCTGCGCACGGCGTTCGGCTGGTTCGTGCTGGCGATGGGCGCCTTCGTCCTCGTCCAACAGACGCCGCCCGCGCTGCTGCACAGCACCTGGAGCGCCGTGCTCACGGCCATCGCGGTGGTGACGGTCGCCGTCACGCTCATGCTGAGGCGCAGACGCCGGTCAATCGTGCGGAACTCGGCTTCGTCGAGTGCTCAGTCCAGCGGCTGTAGCGGGACTTCAAGCCGTCCCAGTCGAGCATGAAGTGGTTCATGTCAGGAGCCTCCACGCCCAGGTGGGGTGGACGATAGCGCTTTTGCCGCGCGCATTGTCTGGAGTGAGCAATGCGATTCACCCCGCCGCCGCTGGGGGCAGCGCACGGAGTTCGACGATCACGAACTGTAGAGGCAGGGGCACGCTCAGACTCAGCCAGTGACCGGAAGCGCGTACCGCACGGCGGTCAGCCGTTCCGACAACTCCCACAGCCGGCGTCCGGTCTCGGCGTCGGCGGCGGCCGGGGCCAGTCGCACCCGTGTTGGCGCGCCACGCAGTTCGCCCATGCCGTCCGGCCCGAAGAACTGCCCGCCGGACGCGTTCGGGGCGGTGGCCGCGTACAGCTGGGGCAGTGCGCCCCGGTCCGGGGGCTGGGCGAGCGGGGTGAGGATACGGCCGTACAGCATTTTCACCATGCCGACCGGTGCGCTCGTCTGCAGGTTGGTGGCGGTGTAGCCGGGGTGGGCGAGCATGCTGGCCACCGGGCTGCCGGCGGCGGTCAGGCGGCGGTGGAGTTCCCAGCCGAAGACCGCGTTGGCGAATTTCGACTGGTTGTAGAACCTCATCGGCGCGTACGCGCGCTCACCGGACAGGTCCTCGAAGAACAAGCGGCCCTGCCGGTGGTTGGCCGAGCTGACGGTGACCACGCGGGGGTCGTCGCCGTCGGCCAGGAGGTCGAGCAGCAGGCCCGTGAGGGCGAAGTGGGCAAGATGGTTGACGGCGAACTGCAGCTCGTGGCCCTGCGCGCTGAGGGTACGGGGTGGCGCCATGACGCCGGCGTTGTTGATGAGCACGTCCAGCCGCGCGTGGTCGGAGCGCAACCCGTCGGCGAAGGCGCGGACGGAGTCCAGATCGGCCAGATCGAGGCGGCGTACCTCCAGACGGGCGCCCGGCTGCTCAGCGACGATCTTCGCGACCGCCTGGCGGGCCTTGAGCTCGTCGCGTACGGCGAGGATGACGTGCCCGCCCTTGCGGGCGAGCGCTTGGGTGGTCGCCAGGCCGAGGCCGCTGGTGGCTCCGGTGACGACGAACGTCCGGTTGGTCTGGTCCGGAATATGCGCGGAGGTCCAGGATTCAATCACACGACACACGCTGCCCTTAGAGGCACTGAGTGTCAAGTTGCGCTTCCGTGCTACCAGCGGCATGGGATGTAAGGTGGGCTGGTGACCATTCGCCCCGAAGTGAGCCTGGCCCAGCGCAAACGTCAGCTCGTCTCTGACGAGCTGACACAGGCGGCGCTGAATCTGCTGACCCGGAAAGGGTTCGACGCGGTCACGGTCGACGAGATCGTGACCGCCGCAGGCGTTTCCCGACGCACGTTCTTCCGATATTTCGCTTCAAAGGAGGACGTGGTGGTCCAGTTCTTGGCCGAGATGGGCGCCGGCATGCGTGCGGAGTTGGCGGCCCGCCCCGCCGAGGAGCCGCCATCGGCCGCACTGCGGCACACCGTCTGGGCCTCCGTCAATGCCTGCGCCAGCCATGCCGACCGGGCGCTGCGCGTGGTGCAGCTGATTCTGGACACACCGGCCCTGCTCGCCCGCTTCCTGGAGCGCCAGGCGCAGTGGCGTGCGGAGTTGACGGCGGAGCTGGCCCACCGGCTGGGACTCGACCCCGCGGCCGACCTGTACCCGCACATGGCGGCCGGGATGGCGCTGACCGCTTTCGACGCCGTGCTGCGGCGGTGGAGCGACAGCGACGGTTCCGAGGACCCCACCGCCCTGATCGACCAGGCTTTCGCCGTGATCGCGCCGGCGCTGGACACTGTCGTAGGACAACAGCCGCTATCCACAGGCCGGCCAGCAGAGTGAAGCCGTCCTCACTTGCGCCCGCCAGCGGCAGTCGGAAGCCGGTTCTGTAGTCGCCTATGGTGTGTTCGTGACTGCCAGTCCAGACCGCCGTGACCAGCTCAAAGAGTTTCTGCGTGCCAAGCGGGAAGCTCTCTCCCCCGCCGACGTCGGTATGCCCGCCGGAGGGCGCCGCCGTACTCCGGGACTGCGCCGGGAAGAGGTGGCAGTGCTCGCCGGGGTGGGAGTGTCCTGGTACACCTGGCTGGAGCAGGGACGCGACATCAAGGTCTCCGATGCCGTGCTGGACGCGGTCGCCCGCGTGCTGAAGCTTGACGAAGCCGAGCGGGCGCACCTGTACGTACTCGCCGGGCTGAATCCACCGGACCCCGCAGGCCGGCCGGGCGCGCCGGTGAGCGAGCAGTTGCGCGCGGTACTGGACGCATGGATGCCCAATCCGGCGCACGTACTGGATCGGCACTACAACCTGGTGGCCATGAACGACGCCGCCAGGTGGGTGTTCGGATTCGACGACGATGTCCGGAACTGCATGGTGGCGTTCTTCACCCACCCGATCTACCGCGGCAGGTTCACCGAATGGCACGAGTTCGCCCCGGACATGGTGGCCGACTTCCGTGCCAGCGCGGCCCGCTATCACGACGATCCGGTGTTCGGCCAGATCGCCGACGAGCTGTGCGGCGCCAGTGCGGAGTTCGCCGAGCTGTGGGCCCGGCCGGACGTACGCTCCCGCTCCCAGGGGATCAAGGCGATCACCCACCCCGAGGCCGGGAACCTCACCTTCGAGTACTCGCTGTTCCGGCTGCCGGATCGTACGGACCTCAACGTGGTGCTGCACACACCGCATCCCGACACCGACACCAAGGAGAAGGTGGAAAGCCTGGTGGTGGCACACCCAGGATGAGCTGACACTGCCTTCCCGAAAGTCTTCCCACCACGATGGAAGACATGAAGGCAATCACGATTCCCGAATTCGGCAGTGCTGATGTCCTCCGCCTCGATGAGGTCGAGCTCCCCGAGCCCGGGCCAGGGCAGGTCTCCATCGACGTGGCCTACGCGGGCGCCAACTTCGCCGAGATCCTCTACCGGCAGGGCGTGGTGGACGTACCGCTGCCCTTCGTGCCCGGCATCGAGGTGTCCGGCCGCATCCGGGCGCTCGGCCCCGGCGTCGAGGGGCTGCGTGTGGGCCAGTCGGTCGCCGCGCTGACGATCGTCGACAGCGGCGGCTACGCGGAGGTGGTGACTACCTCCGCCGACCTGGTGGCCCCGTTGGACGGCTACGACCTGGGGCTGGGCGTAGCGGCGGCGCTGCCCTCCAACAGCACCACCGCGTTCCTCGTACTCGACCGGGTAGCCCGCATCGAACCAGGCGAAACCGTGCTCGTGCACGCCGCCGCAGGAGGCGTGGGCAGCCAGCTCGGCCAGGCCGCCCGGCTGCTGGGCGCGGGCCGCGTGGTGGGCACCGTGGGCAGCCCCGCCAAGATCGAGACCGCCAAGGCGTTCGGCTACGACGAGGTCGTGCTGCGCGAGCAGGTGGCCGAGGCCGGTCGGTTCGACGTCGTGGTGGACATGGTCGGCGGTACGGCACGACGCACCAGCCTGGACCTGCTCGCGCCGATGGGCCGGATGGTGGTGATGGGCAACGCCTCCGGCGCCGAGGACGTCGGGATCTCGGCCGACGAACTGTGGTTCACCAACAAGACGGTCTCCGGGTTCAACCTGGCCGCGTTCTCCGCCGCTTTCCCGGCAGAGGCGGGTCGGGCGCTGAATCGGGCTGTCGCGGCGGCCGCCAGCGGGGAGCTTCGGGTGCAGGTGGAGTCGCTACGGCTGGAGCAGGCCGCAGAGGCGCACCGCCGCATCGAGTCCGGCCGTACGACCGGCAAGCTCGTGCTCGAAGTCGAACGAATCTGACGTTTGCTCGCTCCGCCTCGCTCAAAGACCTTGGCCAGGCCGTGGCGGTTCTCTGTGGATGCACTCCGGCATCGCTTGTACCTCTCCGCTTGTACGGCTCTGTCCCCATGGCATTCACTCCCACGGGACGACTCCATTGCACATGCGTGGCCTGCCGGTTCGGCAACTGGCGACGCTCCGGTCACTCGCGGGTCTCCGGCGACCGGTCGGAATAGCCGTGGCAGGCCGGCGCCGACCAGGCGGCCCGGCACTCAGCCCGCTTCGTCGAACAGCCCTTGGAGGGTCTGGGCGGTGGCCGCTCGGGCGAGCCAGGTCTCGAGTTGGGCAAGGTCCGTGCAAGTGACGATCCGGGTGCTCACCTCGTCGGGAACGTTGAAGCCACGGGCAGCCAACACGAGCAGCACCGACCTGCCGGCCTCTTCCGCCTTGCCCTCTGTCCTGCCCTCCGCCTTACCTTCTGCCTTACCTTCGGCCTTACCTTCTGCCTTACCGTCTGCTTTGCCGCGGCCGTAGTGCTCGCGGGCGAAGGGGCTGTAGACCGGCCACTGCCGGGGGTTCTTGGTCTTGTCCTGCTGGATCTCCACGATGATGGCGTGGACGGGCGATTGTGGTGGCCCCAGCACCAGAACCAGGTCGGCCTCGATGTCATCGGAAGGGCGGGTGTTGAAGGTGCTCGTCTCCCGCCGGATCAGCGGAGTGGCGGGCAGGTCCACCCCCAGGAAGTCACGCAGGATCTCCACCGCCAGTTGAGGGCGGTGGGCGAACAGCTTGACGAGGGTGTCATGTGGAGGGGATGGCATGACACTCATTGTTACATCAAGAGCACGCAAAGTGACGATCATTCGCCTACCTCCGGCCCTGCCCGGACGTCAAGGCGCCACAGCGCGTTCCCGTAGTACTCCAGTGACACCGCCCACGGATACCCGCGGTCTTCATCAGAGCCATCAGCGGCCTCTCCGTGGGTGCGGAGCAGTGCTAGAAGGCCAGTTCACCGGTGGTCAGGTTGCGGCGGCGGATCAGCAGCCCCCGGTATCCCTCGGCGGTGGTTTCGTCGATGCACCCAGACCCAGGCATACCAGCGCGATCCTATGGCGCCATGGCCGGCGCGGTAGCGGTGCCAGTGCCGATCGGCCACCCCGACGGCGATATCGGCGGCGCTGCTGTCGGTTCCATCCGGGTTCACCCGCCGGTTGCCCGCGATCGCCAGCACGTAGTCGACCCCGCGCTGCTCCAGCAGGCCGCATAGGCGCGGGTCCTGGCCGTAGACCTCATCACCCCCCACTGGGCCGACAGTCCAGCAGCCTGTGCCCCCGCGTCTGACAGCCGCGACGGGATCGCGTCCGGGGGTAGCGGGGGCTGGCAGGCCCCCGCCGAAAGGCGGAGCCCCAAAAAGGCAGCCTGAGCGAAGAGCGAAGACCATGCTTTTCGGGGGTCGAAGGGGGCGGAGCCCCCCTGGGAGGCGCCGCCCGACCGCCAGGGAGGCCCGAGCTTGGGGTTACTTGTTGGTGGGGCTGGGGCTGATCATTTCCGTGGGGGGCTGGCTGGCCTGGCCCTTGGGCTCCGGGGGGAGGGGGGCCTGGTCTGCGGTCGTGGTGATGGCGTCGGGGCCGCCGCAGATGGCGCCGGCTTCAGGGGTGTCCGGGCCGTTCTGGTACTTCTTGATGAACGCCGCGAGCTTCGGGTCGTCGGCCTTGTCGAGCTTCAGCTGGTGGCCCCAGGAGGATGCCACGACCGGAGCGGGCAGGTTCGGGTACGGGCTGACCAGCATGTAGTCCTGCTGCCCCGTCGAGGTGGCCGTCTTCTTCAGCGCGTCGACCTGCGCCTTCGGCAGGTCGGGGCGGTAGGTGATCCACAGGGCGCCGTGCTCCAGCGAGTGGACGGCGTGCTCGTTGTGGATCGGCTTGTCGTAGACCGCGCACTGCTGCCAGTAGTTGTTGTGCTGGCCACCGACCGGCGGGGTCTCCTTGTACGTGACCGTGTTCCAGACGTGCTGGCCCGCCTCGTACTTGTAGTTGGCCACATCCCCCAATGACGTCTCTTTGGCCTGCTTGACCAAGTAGAAACCGACCACTCCGACGAGCAGCACGATGACGAGTCCGCCTGCCCCCCACATCAACAGCGCGGCGCGGCGCTCCTTGCTCTTCTGCTGCGCTCGCATCTTCTGCAGATGCTCGCGCCGCGCCTGCGCCTTCTCCTTCGTCATCGTTCCTCCATCGGCATGCCAACTCCGGGTCACCCTATGCCCTAGTGCAGTATGCGGAGAATAAGAGCGTCTTAAGTGTCCGGACTCGTCTCGGCGATGAGATGGGTACGCTGGACGAGCCATGGAAAAGCCCGCCAAGAACTCACTGCTCATCGCCTGCGCCGTGCTCATACTCGCCGGAGCGGTGATCTTCCTCGTATGGGGTCGGAGCGGCACTCCCGGCGACGCCTCGGCGGAGGCCGGATTCGCTCGCGACATGGCCACGCATCACGCGCAGGCCGTCGACATGTCGTTCACGATCAGGGACAAGACGCAGTCCAAGGACATCCGGAACCTGGCCTACGACATCATCACCACCCAGTCCAACCAGCGGGGCATGTTCCAGGGGTGGTTGCAACAGTGGGAGCTCGACCAGGCCACCGACCGCCGGCCGATGGCCTGGATGGCCGGGCACGGGCACAGCGGGTCGGGGACGTCGGCCGCCCCCGCGGCCGTCCCCGTGGGCGGGTTGATGCCGGGCATGGCCTCGCCGGACCAGCTGACCAAGCTCAAGGAGTTGCAAGGTACGGCTGCCGAGGTGCTCTTCCTGCAGTTGATGATCCGCCATCATGAGGGCGGGGTGCAGATGGCCGAGGGTCTGCTGAAGCTGTCCACGCGGGACGAGGTGGTCAGCATGGCGCAGAAGATCGTCAATGGGCAGACCGGCGAGATCAAGCTCATGACCGAGATGCTCAAGCAGCGCGGCGCGCAGCCGTACCCGACCATCCTGAAGTGAGCGCAAGGCGTCTCAGGGCAATGGGCTGGATTGAGGCGGGCCTCAAGTGGGCTCGCGGCGCCAGGGACTGAGGCGGGGATGAAGTGAGCGCGCGGCGTCACGGATTGAGGCGGCCCTGAGGTGAGTGCCGACGCCGTTGTGGTGGGGTCCGGGCCGAACGGGCTTGTCGCCGCCGTGCTGCTGGCTCAGGCCGGGCGTGAGGTGCTGCTGCTGGAGGCGGCCGATCAGTTCGGCGGGGGGCTGCGGTCGGCTGAGGTGACGCTGCCCGGGCGGGTGCATGATCTGGGTGCGACCGTGATGGCGATGGCGCTGGCCTCTCCTGCTTTCAGGGAGCTCGGCATCAGTGGATCCGGCGCCAAAGAGCCCGGTCTCCATGTGGGAGAGTTCGGTTCGGTGGAGTTCGTGCATCCCGCTGTGGTCGCCGCTCATCCGCTCGACGATCGGCCCGCCGTGCTCGTGCACCGTGATGCCCGCCGTACCGCGACCGGTTTGGGGAGGGATGCGGCGGTATGGGAGCGGACGGTGGGGGCGGCGGCGCGGGCCGGGTTGCCGCTGGTCGATCTGCTGCTCAAGCCGCTCGGGCCCTGGGAGCCGCGGCCGCGGGTGTTCGCGCAGGCGGCCAGGTTCGGAGTGGCGGCGGGGCTCCCGGTCACCACGCTCGGGCGGCGGGCGTTCCGGACCGTCGAGGGGCGGGCGGTGCTCGCGGGCATGGCCGCCCACTCCATGCTCGACCTGCGCTCGCCCATGACGAGCGGGTACGGCCTGCTCCTGGCGGCCCTGGCGCACCTGGTGGGGTGGCCGGTGGTGAAGGGCGGGTCGCAGGTCCTGGCCGACGCCCTGGTGGCCAGGCTCAGGGCGCTGGGCGGGGAGGCGGTCACCGGGCATCGGGTACGTCACCTGCGGGAGCTGGATGCCGAGACGGTGGTGCTCGACGTGACCCCCCGGCAGTTCCTGACGATGGCCGAGCTGCCGGCCGGGTATCGCAGGGGGTTGGAGCGCTACCGGTACGGCCCAGGGGTGTTCAAGCTGGACTGGGCGCTCGACGGGCCCGTGCCGTGGCGGGATCCGGCGGTGGCGGCGGCCGGGACGGTGCATCTCGGGGGCACGCTGGAGGAGATCGCGCTCAGCGAGGCCGAGATGGCCCACGGGCGGCACTCACCGCGGCCGTACGTCCTGCTCGTGCAGCCGTACGCGGCCGATGACAGCCGGGGCGGGCACACGTTGTGGGCCTACTGTCATGTGCCGAACGGGTCCAGGGTCGACATGACGGACGCCATCGAGGGGCAGATCGAACGGTTCGCGCCGGGGTTCCGCGACCGGGTGCTGGCCAGGCACGCGATGGGGCCCGCCGAGCTGGAGGCGGCCAACCCCAACCTGGTGGGCGGCGACATCGGGGGCGGGCTGGCGAGCCTGGGGCAGTTCGTCAGGCGGCCGGTGTGGTCGGCGGCGCCCTGGCGGACGCCGCTGCCGGGGGTGTTCCTCTGCTCGGCGGCCACACCGCCCGGGGCGGCCGTGCACGGTATGGGCGGCTGGCAGGCCGCCCGCCTCGCGCTCACCGACTGAGAGCTCGAAGCCCTAAGAACCCGCAAGCCCTAAGAACCCGCAAGCCCTAAGAGTCCTGAGGGCCCAAAGAGTCAGCCCATCTCCTCCCGGATCGCGGCCGCGAACGCGTCCACGTCCGCTTCCGTGGTGTCGAAGGCGCACATCCACCGCACCTCCCCCGTCGCCTCGTTCCAGGTGTAGAACCGGAACCGCTTCTGCAGCCGCTCCGTCACCTCACGCGGCAGCACCGCGAACACCGCGTTCGCCTCCACCGGGCGCGGCACCTCGACGCCGGGGATGTCGCGGACCGCCGCCGCCAGTCGCTGTCCCATGGCGTTGGCCTGGCGGGCGTTGCGCAGCCACAGGTCGCCGGAGAGCAGCGCCTCGAACTGCGCGGACACGAAACGCATCTTCGACGACAGCTGCATGAACGTCTTGCGGATGTAGTCGATGCCGCCGGCCGCCTCGGGGTTGAGCACCACGACCGCCTCGCCGTACAGCAGGCCGATCTTGGTGCCGCCGAAGGAGAGGGCGTCGACGCCCGCGTCGGTGGTCAGCGCCCGCAGCGGGACGTCGAGGGCGGCGGCGGCGTTCGTGAGGCGGGAGCCGTCGAGGTGGACGAGGAGGCCACGCTCGTGCGCGTGGGCGCAGACGGCCGCGATCTCCTCGGGGGTGTAGAGGGTGCCGAGTTCGGTGGTGTTGGAGATGGACACGACGCGGGGCTGGGCGCGGTGGACGTCGCCGAAGCCCCAGGCCTGGCGGTCGATCAGCTCCGGGGTGAGCTTGCCGTCAGGCGTGGGTACGGTCAGCAGCTTGATGCCGCCCACGACCTCCGGCGCGCCGCCCTCGTCGGTGTGGATGTGGGCGGTCTCGGCGCAGATGACCGCCTCCCACTGGGCGGTCATGGCGCGCAGGGAGACGACGTTCGCGGCGGTGCCGTTGAACACCGGCCAGACCCGGGCCCGTTCGCCGAAGTGCCGCTGGAAGACGCTCAGCAGGGCCTCGGTGTAGACGTCGTCGCCGTAGGCGATCTGGTGGCCGCCGTTGGCGTCGGCGATGGCGCGCAGGATCTCCGGGTGTACCCCCGCGTAGTTGTCGCTGGCGAAGCTCTTGAGCTGCGGGTCGTGCCGGGCAATCACTGAGTGAGGTCCAATCTGGTGCCGTTGAGCTGCGCGGCGGGCCGGTCGTAGAGGTCGCCGATCGCCTCCGCCAGCGTATTGACGTCGGTGTAGCCGGTGAAACGGGCGTCCGGCTTGGCGGCGCGCATGGCGTCGTTCACCAGGGCCTTGACGACCAGGATGACCGCCGCGCTGCCGGTGTCCTTCAGGGCGTCGGCCAGGGCCAGGGTCCACGCCTCCGCGGCCGCCTTGGCGGCGGCGTAGGGAGCGCCGCCCGCCGTGGGGTGCTGGGCCGCCTTGGCGGAGACGATCACGAAGCGGCCGTTCTGGCTCTTGCGCAGCAGCGGCTCGAAGGCCAGCGAGACGTGCTGGAGCGTGCGGATCAGCAGGTCGTGCAGGGCGTCCCAGTCGTCGAGGTCGGTCTCGGCGAACGACTTCGCGCCGCGCCAGCCGCCGACCAGGTGCACCACCCCGTCGACGTGGCCGTGCTCGGTGGAGATCCGGTCCGCGAGCGCTTGTACGGCCGCGCGGTCGAGAAGGTCGACGTCGTCCCTGCCGACCCCGATCACAGTGTGCCCATTTTTCCGGAAAAATCCGGAGACGGCCTGACCCGTGGGGCCGCCGGCACCCGTAACCAGAATGATCATGCCCGGATCCCCCTAGTCGATTCGACCACTTCGGCCAGCTTACGGCGCAGCGCCTCATAGAACATGCTCAGCGGGAACTCGTCCGGCAGCACCGCGTCCACCTTGGCCTTCTGCTCCTCCGGCAGCGCCTGGATCCCCTTGGCCCACGTCGATCCGGGGCTCGGCTCGACATACCCGCTCACCAGCTCGTACGCGGCCAGCCAGTGCGCCAGCTTGGACCGGTCGATGCTGTCCCGGTACAGCTTCTCGACCTCGCCCCGCAGATCGGCCACGCCGCCCGCCACGCGCTCCCAGTCGACCGTGAGCCGGTTGTCGGTCCACCGCACCACGTCGTTGCGGTGCAGGTAGGCGAAGAGCAGCTGCCCCCCGAGCCCGTCGTAGTTGCGCACCCGGTCACCGGTGATCGGGAAGCGGAACAGCCGGTCGAACAGGATGGCGTGCTGGACGTACCGCGCGTGCGGCACCCCCTTCTCCTCCAGCCGTACGGCCTCGCCGAACGCCGTCAGGTCGCAGCGCAGCTCTTCGAGCGAGTAGAGCCAGTACGGCATGCGCTGCTTGATCATGAACGGGTCGAACGGCAGGTCACCGTGGCTGTGGGTACGGTCGTGGATCAGGTCCCACATGACGAAGGTGTCCTGGGCCAGCCGCTGCGACTCCAGCAGCCTGGCCGCGTCCGGCGGCAGGTCGAGCTTGAGCGTCGCCGTGGCGGCCGTGGCGACCCGCCGGAACCTGGCGGCCTCACGGTCGGCGAAGATGCCGCCCCAGGTGAACCGCTCGGGCGCCTGACGTACGGCGACGGTCTCCGGGAAGAGCACGGCCGAGTGGGTGTCGTAGCCGGAGGTGAAGTCCTCGAAGGCGATCGGCACGAACATCGGGTTGTCGTAGCCGGACGACTCCAGCTCGGCCAGCCAGTCAGGCCAGATCGTCCGGAGCCAGACGGCCTCCAGGGTGCGGTTCGGATTGCCGTTCTGGGTGTACATGGGGAACACGACGAGGTGCTCCAGGTCGTCCACCCGCTGGGTGTCGGGGTGGAACAGCTCCAGGGAGTCGAGGAAGTCCGGTACGCCCAGATCTTGGGCGCTCCACTTGGCCAGGTCGGCGCGGACGGCGGCCAGGTAGGCGGCGTCCTGCGGGAAATATGGCGATATTTCGGCTAGCTGGCTGTCGATTGCAGCCACCAGCGCCTTCGCCCGGGGCTTGTCGTCGGGCACCGAGCCGTCCTTGATCTGGAGCGGGCGGAGCTCTTCGACCGTCGCCTTGAGAGCGGCGAACAGGGCCGCCTTCCGCTCGTCCCGGGAGCCGGTGGCGCCGTCGTCCGGCACGCGGGCCGCCCAGGTGACCACGTTCCCCCACAGGGTGCGGTGGTCGTAGTCCTCGATCGAGTCGTCGCCGAACAGGTCCGAGTCGGCGAACACCACGACCCGGCCGCGCCCGTGCCGCACAGCCAGGGCCAGCGGCGCCCCCGCCGGATCCGCACTCGCCGAACTGGCGAACAGCACGGTCGCGTCCACGGACGAATCCTCAAGAGCCAGCGCACCGGAGCGGTAGAAGCAGGCGGTCTTGACCCCGGCCAGCACCCCGTCACTCGTGGCCCGCTCGCCGAGCACCCAGGTCGCCACCCCTCGGTGAGCGTGCCCGGGATCCCGCACCGTGGCGTGCGTCACGCCCACCCCGAACCGGCCCAGCAGCTCGGCCAGGTTGTTGCCGTACTTGTCCTGCTCCTCCTCCGCCAGCACCACCAGCCCGCCGCCACCGGCGACGAACGCCTCCACCGCGTCCAGCTCGGCGGCGGAGAACATCGGGCTCCCCTGCCCCGTGGTGCGCTCCCACCGCTCCCCCGACGGATGCGCGATGACCAGCATGTCCTGCTCCTGGAGCGTTCCCGCGTCCAGCGGTCCGGTCAGACGGGCCGTCACCGTGTGCCCCAGGCGCCGCAGCAGCTCGGCCGCGCGGGCGTAGCTGTTGTCGTCGGGGTGGGCCGGGTTGATGGCCTCGGCGACCTCACGCCGGATGGTCCACGACTCGCTGTGGGCCTCGTCGAACAGCACCCTGGGGAACGCCTGCATGAAATATCTCCCGCCATAAGCATCTTCTACGGGAAAATATACATATAAGGACGCCCAAAACCGCCAAACATGTCCGCATGGTGAGATGTCAGGAGAGGTGGACGCTCTGCCTGACGCGGCCCTCGGTGGCGTCGTCGCAGCGGTTCTTGGCGCAGAAATACAGCACCAGCAGCGGTTTGGGCCGGCGGTCGATGACGTAGCTGACGAAGCCGAGCCGGTTGCCGCTGTTGCGGTCGCGCAGGGAGCCGTCGTACCGGGTGGCGTCGCTGTCGCCGGCGCGGTCGGGCACGGGCTGGTCCACCACGATCTCGCCGGGCAGCAACCCTTCCAGCATGGCCTTCATCTGGGCGGCGGTCGCGCTCGCGCTGAGCGCGTCGGAGACCTGCACGTACACGCCCACGGCGTTGTCGGCGTCGCCGGTGATGACCTCGTTCACCGAGGTCCAGTCCGCGGCCGCGCCGGAGACGAACATCGACTCGAACTCGGCGGCGTGCGGCGAGGCCACCACGAACAGGTCGCCATGCGTCCTGACGGTCCAGTCGGCCGGGTACTCGAAGGTGAGCGGGGCGGCGGTGGTGCTCTGGTAGCGGGCCCAGGAGTCGCCCTTCTGGGTCATGACGAGCAGCACGACCAGCGACAGCGCCGCGATGGCCGCGATCACCGTGGCCACCACGAGCGGCAGCTTGCTCGGGCCGGAGGTGGCCGAGGCCGCCTTCTGGCGCTGGCGTACCGCCGACGACGGGGTGGGCGACGGCGTGGCGGGCTGGCCGCTGATCGCGTCGCGCAGCGCGGTGACGAACGCCGTGCACGACGGATAGCGCTGCTCGGGTGACTTGGCCAGCGCCCGCATCATCACGCCGTCGACCTCGACCGGCAACTCCGGCCTGACCTGTGACAGCGGCGTGGGCTGCTCGGCCAGGTGCGCCCAGAGCAGCGCGATGTCGTTGTCGCGCGGGAACGGCAGCCGCCCCGACAGCGCCTCATAGGCGACGCAGGCCAGCGCGTACTGGTCGCAGCGCCCGTCGATGTGCTCCTTGTTGATCTGCTCGGGCGCCATGTAGCGCGGCGTGCCGATGAACTGGTCGGTCTGGGTCAGCCCGGAGATCGACGTACGGTGCTTGGTGATGCCGAAGTCGGTCAGGTAGACGTGGTCCCCGGCCAGCAGGATGTTGGCCGGTTTCACGTCGCGGTGGATCAGGTCGTGCGCGTGCGCGGCGTCGAGCGCGGCGGCCACCTGGGAGATGATCTGGTTCGCCTGCGCGATCGGCAGCGCCCCCCGGTCGTAGATGAGGCGTCGCAGGTCGAGCCCGTCGACGTAGCGCATGGCGATGTAGAGCACGCCGTCGGCGTCGGCGTTCGCCTCGTAGATCGGGATGATGTTGGGGTGCTCGATGCTGGCGACCGTCCGGGACTCCAGAATGAAGCGCTGCCTGAACCGGTCGTCGACGCTGAGCACCGGGTTCAGGATCTTCAACGCCACCCGCCGGCTCAGCCTCGGATCGAGCGCCAGGTAGACGACGGCCATGCCGCCCTTGCCCACGATGTCCTCGATGTAATAGCCGGCCACCTCCTGGCCCACGAGCGATCTGTCGTTCACGGGCATCACGTCTCGATGGGGTGGCCGCAGTAGCCGCAGAAGCGGTGCGCGGCCCCCAGCCGCATTCCGCACGCGGTGCAGTATTTGACCGACGGCTGGTCCTGCTCGGTGAGCACCTGCTTCTGCTGCGGGATCACCTGGAAGGGTTGCGACCTGCGGACCACGACGGTCTGGTTCGCGCCCTCGTCGAGCGGCACCGGCGGTGAGGTCGGCGCGGACGACACCGACGAGGCCGCGGCCGCCGCCGCTGCCGCCGCGACCAGCGGTGGTGGCTGGTTCGGTTGGTCGTCAGGAGTTTTGTCGTTAGGAGTACGGCGTCGCCGCCACAGCAGGAACGCCCCGGCGCCCGCGGCCACGAACAGCACCCCGGCTGCGACGATGAACGGCCAGAGCGGCATGCTCCTGGGCGCCGGTGCCACGGTCTGCTTGCTGCCCGCGTCCTCCGGGCCGCCCCGCTTCTGCAGGGAGGTCTGCAGCAGCTTGGCCGCCACCACGTTGCCCGGGTAGAGCTCCAGTACGCGCTGGAAGCCCGGTGCGGCCTCGGTGTAGTACTTGGTGTGGTAGCGGGTCAGCGCCGCCTCGAAGGCGGCGTCGATGGCGCCACGTCGCGGCGCGACCCCGGCCTTGGCCAGGGCGGCGAGGATCTCCCTGACGCCGATCATCCTGGCTTCCTTGCCGCCGCCGATCAGCATGCCGATGACGTGGCCGTCCTTGTCGCCGATGACCGGCGCGCCGAGCAGACCGCGATCGACCAGGGCGCCGAGCTTCACGGGCTCGTCGATCTTCTTCTCCGGGTCGGCGAAGCTCCGGCCGGCGTCCTGTCCGCCGCCGCCTTTGCCCAGGTGCGCGATCTCGACCGTCTCCTTGACGTTCGCGCCGGGCCGGTCGGTGAACCCGGCCACGTTGGTGGGCGAGCCCTGCTGGTCGGGCACCTTGTCGGCGAGGGGCGCGGTGGGCATGCCGACGCTGCCGACGGTCCGGCCCGTGGGGACCAGGACGGCGGGGCTGTCGGGCTGCGGGCCGGTCTTGACGATGTCGGCCTTGATGCCCTTGGGGTCGGCCGGGGAGACGTTCGGAAATATCGTGACGTTGGTGGTGACGTTGATGATGCAGGTCGACACGTTGGTCTTGGGCGGGTAGCACTCTTTCAAGTGGTGCTCAAGCAGGTCGTCCTTGACCTTGTGCCGCTCGAAGTCGATCGGGATCTTCACTTTGTGGTGCTCGGCGAAGATCTTGTTGGCCGCGTAGATCGCCACGTCCTTGTCGGTCTTGACCACGCGGGTGAGGGTGACGACGGCGCCCTCGGGGTTGACCACGATGCCCGTTCCCACGCCTAAGGGGATGTCGTAGGACCGTTCCACATGCATCAGCTCGCCTATGTGATCGAGCAGAGTGATCTCGACGTGCGAGGAGGCTTCCACGCGAACCACGGCCGGGGTTACGAGGTCGGTGATACCGCTAGGGTGCTCGTGCGCCGCCGCGGGCAGGGCAAGCAGAACGAGTGTCGCCGCGACACCCCCGGCAAGAGCTGTGAGACGTGCCATCTCCGCTCCAATTTCGCAGTTATCGAAATAAGGGTCTCAATCACCTGCCGGAAGTCAATAGACGCGTTCATAGACAAGCGCTTGCTTGGACGTCTACGGTACCGGAATGGGCTACGCGATCGGCATCGACGTAGGCGGTACCTTCACCGACGTGGTCCTGCGCGGTCATGCGGGCGAGGTAACGGTAGCCAAGTGTTTGAGCACCCCCTACGACCCCATCGCCGGAATTACGGACGGTGTTACACACGTGCTCGCCGGCGTGGACCCCGCGTCGGTCACCCGGGTGGTGCACGCCACCACGCTGGCCACCAACGCCGTGCTCGAACGCAAGGGCGTGCGGGTGGCCTACGTCACCACCCAGGGCTTCCGCTCGGTCGTCCCCCTGGGCCGGTACGCCCGGGTCGAGGAGGACCGCTACGACCTGCGCTTCACCCCGCCGCCCCCGCCGGTGGCCGCGGGCGACTGCTTCGAGGTGGTGGAGCGGGTGTCGGCGCGCGGGGCCGTACTGACGCCCCTCGATCTGGAGTCCGTACGGCGGGTGGCGGCGGAGATCGCGCGGCGGGGCATCACGTCGGCTGCGGTGTGCCTGATGCACTCCTACGCCAACCCCGACCATGAGCGGCAGGTGGCCGCGATCCTTCGCGAATCGGTCGAGAACGTGGTCGTCTCGTCCGAGGTGTGGCCGGAGATCCGCGAGTACGAGCGAGCCACAACAACCATCATGTCCGCCTATATCGGACCGATCATGGCCTCGTACCTCTCCAGGCTGCGCGACCAGCTCGCCTCGCTGGGCGTGGAGGCGCCCATCCACGTGATGGAGTCGAGCGGCGGCGTGATCTCCGCCGAGCTGGCCGCCAGGCGGGCGGTCGCCATGATCGAGTCCGGCCCGGCGGCCGGGGTGCTCGCGGCGGCGGGCAGCGGGTTCGCGAACGTCATCTCCTTCGACATGGGCGGAACGACGGCCAAGACCTGTGTGGTGCGTGACGGGCGGCCGGAGATCACGCACGAGTTCCACGTCGGCGGCAAGGGCAGCTTCGGCGGGCGGCGGGCCGGGACCGGGGTGCCGATCAAGACTCCGGCCATCGACCTGGCGGAGGTGGGCGCGGGCGGCGGCAGCATCGCCTGGCTCGACGCCGCCGGAGCGCTGCGCGTCGGCCCGCACTCGGCGGGCTCCGACCCGGGGCCCGCCTGCTACGGACTGGGCGGCTCCGAGCCGACGGTCACGGACGCGAACCTGGTGCTCGGCTACCTGACGTCGGCGTCGATCCCGCTGTCCGCGCCGCTCGCCGACAAGGCGCTGGAGCGGCTGGCCGGGCCGCTCGGGGTGTCCAGGGCGGCGGCGGCGCATGCCGTCCACGAGATCGTCAGCGCCTCGATGGCCGCGGCCGTGCACGTGGTGACCGTGCAGCGGGGGATCGATCCGCGCGGGTACGCGCTGGTGGCCTTCGGCGGGGCCGGGCCGATGCACGCGGCGCGGGTGGCGGAGCGCTTCGGGATCGGGACCGTGGTGGTGCCCGCCCACTGCGGGGTCGCGTCGGCGGCCGGGCTGCTGGTGGGCGACCTGTCGACGGACCGGGTGCTGTCGCGGCTGGACGCCGGGGATCCCACGGAGGTGTTCGACTCGCTGGCCTCTTCGGCGGCGGAGGATCTCGGGGTGTCGCCGACCGATCCGGAGGTGCGGGTCTCGCGGTCGGTGGACGTACGGTTCCGGGGGCAGTCGCATGATCTGACCGTGCCGTGGAGCTCGTCGCGTACGGAGTTGGAGGGGCGGTTCTTCGACCGGTACGAGCGGGTTTATGGGATCTCGCAGCGGGGCGAGGTGGAGATCGTCAGCTACCGGGTCCGCGTCACCCTGCCCGCCGCCCCGATCCCGGCTGTCACCGACGTCCCCGGGGCTTCTTCGGGGCTTTTTGGAGTGCGGCCCGCCTACTTCGCAGAGGTGGGCGGGTATGTCGAGGTGCCGGTGCACACCCGCGACACGCTGGCGGTGCTGCCCGGTCCGGGGATCATCGAGGACGCCGAGTCCACGATCGTGGTGCCGCCCGGATGGACCGCCACGCTGGGCCCGGCGCGGGCCATACATCTGACCAGGGAGCCGCATGAATGACGTGCTGACCGCCGAGGTGCTGCGGAACGCGCTGGTGGTCGCCGCCGAGGAGGCCAGCATCGTCGTCGTGCGGTCGGCGTACTCGACGTTCATCGTCGAGGGGTCCGACGCCTCCGCCGCCGTCCTGGACGCGCGCGGGCGGCTGATCGCGCACTCCATGGCCACCACGCTCATGAACAGCATGGCACTCAAGGTCGCCCTGCCGGAGCTCGTCCGGGACGTGCCGCTGGAGGTCATGCGGCCCGGTGACGTGTACGTGCTCAACGACGCCTACCGGGGCGGCGTGCACACCAACGACCTGCTCGTCTATCGGCCCGTCTTCGTCGGGGACCGGCCCGCGTACTTCGCCGCGACCATGATCCACGTGTCGGACCTGGGCGGGCTGTCCGCCGGTGGCATGGCACCGCTGGCCACCGACATCTTCCTCGAAGGGCTCCAGCTGCCTCCCGTACGGCTGGCCACCTCCGCCGGTCTGGAACCTGCTGTGGAGGCCATCCTGCGGGCCAACAGCCGTACGCCGGACAAGGTCATGGGCGACGTACGGGCGCTCGTGGCGGGCACCGCCGTGGCGGCCGCCCGGGTCGGGGCGCTGGTGGCGGAGTACGGGGCGGCGGGGCTGGCGAGCGGGATCGACGACTACCTCGACTACACGGAGGCCAGGACACGGGCCGCGCTGGCCGATCTCCCGGAGGGCCGCTTCGAGGCGTCGTACCCGATCGACGACGACGGGATAAGCCCCGAAAAATCACATGATGTCCGGGTGGCCATCACCCTGGAACGCCACTCCTCCGGTGGCGGGCGCGTCGAGCCTGAGGCGTCCGCGACAGGGGCGGAGGGCGAGACTCAGGCGCCCGAGATTCGGACGGACGGCGCGCCTCAGGTGCCGGCCACGGTGGGTGTCGAATCGCAGGAGACACGCGCCGTGGTGGATGTGGGACCACCGGAGATGCGAGCCGTGGTCGACTTCGCCGGGACCGGGGCCCAGGTGCCGGCGGCGATCAACGCGTCCGCGTCGCAGTCGCTGGCCGCCGCCGTGTTCGCGGTGCGCTGCTTCCTCGATCCGACGATCCCCATGAACGACGGCTGCCTGCGCGCGATCGAGGTACGACTGCCGGAGGGCTCGCTGCTCAACGCCCGCTCTCCCTACCCGTGCGGCGGACGGTACGTGCCGATCTACGCGGCCATGGAGGCCATCTTCCAAGCGCTGTCGGACGCCGTACCGGAGCGGGCCATCGCGCCCAGCGGCATCCTCCAGCCGTTCTCGATCGCGGCCGTCGGAGCGCCGTACTGGATCCATCTGTCGTACGACTTCGGCGGCGTCGGCGCGCGGCGGGGGCTCGACGGGCCGGACGCGACAGGCGTGCACTTCGGCATCGGCCGCAACTCGGTGCCGCAGGCCGAGCCGGTGGAGAGCCGCTGCCCGCTGATCGTGGAGTCGATCGAGACCATCCCCGACTCCGGCGGCCCCGGACGGCATCGCGGCGGGCTTGGCTCGCGGACCGTGTACCGGTTCCTGGCGGATTGCCACGTCACGACGCGCGGCGACCGGCTGCGCCTGGCCCCGCCGGGTCGCGATGGCGGACTGCCGGGACGGGTCGGCGGCTTCTTCAAGCGCCACCTGGACGGGACGGTCGAGCGACTGGCGTCGAAGGTGAACAACGTGCGGTTCGCCGCGGGTGAGGCGTTCGTGGTGGAGACGACGGGCGGGGGCGGAATGGGCTCCCCGCACGAGCGGGACCGCGAAGCGGTACTCGCCGACCTCGACGCGGGCCGCGTCACGGAACGCGGCGCCCAGGAGGACTACGGCCTCACCCGCTGATCCGGCGACCGCGGACGTCCGCTCTTCCCCGCCCCCGGATCCCCCGATGGGGGTATCGCTCCGCAAGGACGCCAACTACCACAGTCCGCTCCCCAGAGGGGACATTCCCTCGTGGGGTTCCAACCACCACAGACCGCCCCCACCCCCTCCCCCGAAGGGGGTATTCCTCCACAAGATCTCAGCCGCCGCAGACCGTCACAGGGGATCGGGACAGTCGTGAGACGAACCACCCCAGGGGACCATCGTCCTAGCTCCGGGGCCGCCAGGAGGCCGCGCCCTGGTGGACGGCGGAGTGGACGGCGCGGGCCAGGCGGGCACCCCAGGTCGAGCGGGGGCCGCCGAAGAGCTCCTGCGGCCCCTCAGCGCGTACGGCCAGGCACAGGGCGTCCGAGGCGGTGCCGGTGCACGGGAAGCCCGCTTCGATCAGCGCCTGGGACTTGGCCTCCGTCATCGTCATCACGGCGTTGACCAGGGCGGCGTCGGTCATCGCGACCGGCAGCACGGCCATCAGGTTGATCGTCCCCACGGGCGGCGCGAGGGTGCTGAGCATCGGGGCCAGTTCGGGGTCGGTGGCGCCCTCGGGGGCGGCGGCCCAGGTGGGGACGCGTAACCCGACCGTCGCCACGACCTCCGCGCCGCCGTCCACCGCCCGCGCGTAGCGCTCCACCGAGGCGGCGGTCATCATCCCCACCCCGCTGCCGTCAGGCCCGAGGTCGAGCAGGTGCTCGACCGGGTCCATCCGCGAGTAGCCCGCCACGACCTGCGCGTTCAGCACCCACGTACGCTCCCCGATCCCCCCGCCCAGAAGCGCCGACGAGATCATCCGCCACCCCGGCCCGAACTCCCACAGCAGCGACCCGAGCCGCGCTCCGTCCTCAACCCGATACGTCAGCTCCACGAGACCCCCTTCAGGACAACGCCCTCGACCCGATAGGCCGGCGCCACTTTCACGAGACACCCCTGACCAGGTGCACGACGGGCCGGCCTCCGGGACCCGGCGCGATCTCGACCCGGGCGTCGAAGTGGGTGCCGACCAGTGCCTCCGTGAGCACCTGGCCCGGCTGCCCGGCGGCGACGGCCCGGCCGCCGGCGAGCAGGAGGAGCCGGTCGGCGTACTGTCCGGCGAGGGTCAGGTCGTGCAGCGTCGTCACCACGGTCAGCTCGTCGGCGAGCCTGAGCCGGTCGACCAGCTCCAGTACCTGCTGCTGGTGTCCGAGGTCGAGCGCGGTCGTGGGCTCGTCGAGCAGGAGCGCGGGCGCCTCCTGGGCCAGTGCCCTGGCCAGGACCACCCGCTGGCGTTCGCCGCCGGACAGCTCCCCCAGCCGGCGCGTGGCGAACTCGGTGAGGTCGAGACGTTCGAGCACGGACCTGGTGACCTCTTTGTCGTGGCGGCTCTCGCTGCCGAGGTAAGGGATGTACGGGGTGCGGCCGAGCAGGGCGTAGTCGTACACGGTGATGTCGGGAGGCAGCGAGGGCGTCTGGGGGGCGTAGGCGACCAGCCTGGCCCGGTCCCTGGGCCTGAGCGTGTTCGCGGCCCGGCCGCCGACGGTGACGTCGCCCCGGTGGGCGACGACGCCCATGACGGCTTTGAGCAGGGTGGACTTTCCGGCGCCGTTCGGGCCGATGATCGCCAGCCATTCGCCGCGCCGTACCGAGAGGTCGACCTCGGTGAGCACCTCACGCTCGTCGAGTCGTACGGACAGGGCGCTCGTCTCGATCATCCAGGCCGGCCGGGCCGTGTCGGCGGTCACGCGGCGGCCTGCCAGGACGTGGCGGCGGTCATGTGGCGGTCTGCCGGGTCATGCGCAGGACCGCCACGAAGAACGGCGCGCCGACGAACATGGTGACCACTCCGATGGGCAGTTCGGCGGGGGCGATGACGGTGCGCGCGACCAGGTCGGCGAGCACGAGGAAGGCGGCGCCGCCGATCAGCGACAGCGGTAGCACGATCCGGTAGGAGCCGCCCGCCAGCCGCCTGACCACGTGCGGAATGACGATGCCGACGAACCCGATGAGCCCGCTCACCGCCACTGCCGCCGCGGTGGCCAGGGAGGCGGCGAGCAGTACCGCCAGCCGTACCCGCCCGGCGCGGACGCCGAGGCTGGTGGCCTCCTCGTCCCCCACCGAGAGCACGTCCAGCATCCGCCCGTGCGCGAGCAGCAGTACGGCCGAGACGGCGGCGTACGGCAGGACCAGCCAGAACTGGTCCCATCCGCCGCCCACGTCGCCCAGGATCCAAGAGTAGATGCGCTGCAACTGCTCGACCTTGAACTGCTGGATGAACGTCTGGATCGCGGTCAGGAACGAGGTGACGGCCACCCCGGCGAGCACCAGCGTGGCGGTGCCGCCCGAGCGCCCGGCGGTGTTGCCGAGCACGTACGCGAGGAACACCCCGCCGACCGCCCCCGCGAAGGCGGCCACCGGGATGCCGACGGCAGGGGTCGGCACGAGCACGATGACCACGGTGGTGGTCAGCCCGGCTCCGGCTGCGGCGCCCAGCAGGTAGGGGTCGGCCAGCGGGTTGCGGAACACCCCCTGGTAGCCGGCCCCCGCGATGGCCAGCAGCCCGCCGACCACGGCCGCCACCAGCACCCTGGGCAGCCGCAGCTCGAACAGCAGCCCTTGCTCCACGGGGGCCAGCCCCGAGTCCACGTGTACGTACGGCAGCCAGTCGAGCACCTGGAGCACCACCTGCCACGGTGAGATGTCGGCGGCCCCGCCGAGCAGCCCGGCGACCATGGAGACGGCGAGCACGGCCAGCGCGCCCGCCGTCCACATCGGTCTGGACCTCACTGGCGGGTGGCCGCCTTGCCGACGGCGTCGCTGATGGTCTGCGCCAGGTCCACGACCCGCGGGCCCCAGCGCGAGGCGATGTCGTCGTCGAGCTGGATCACCTGGTCACCCTTGACCGCCGACAGTCCTTTCCAGCCGGGGCGCTTGGCCAGCGTGTCCTTGCTCTGCTGGCAGCACTTCACGTCCGCCAGGAAGATCAGGTCGGGGTCGGCCTGGGCGACGAACTCCGCCGACAGCTTGGGGTAGCCGCCCGCCGGGTCCGGCGCCTTGTCGGCGATGTTGGTGAGGCCGAACATGGCGTAGATCTGCCCGATGAACGTGCTGGACGTCGCCGCGTAGGGGGTCTGGTCGAGTTCGTGGTAGTAGGTGAGCTTCTTGTTCTTGGGGGCGTTCGCCGAGAGCTTGTCGAGGGATGTCTTCATGCCTGTCACGACTTGTCCGGCCTTTTCGGTGTTGCCGGTGGCGGCGCCGAGGTCGGTGATCTCGTCGTACGCCTCGTCGAGCTTGGTGGCGGCGGGCTCCAGGAGGACGGGCACGTTCACCTTGCCCAGCTTGGCGACGATGCCGTCGATGTCGTTGGAGACGATCACCAGGTCGGGCTTCTGGGCGACGATGGCCTCGACGTTCGGCTTGAAGCCGGACAGGTCGGTCTTGGGGACGCCGGCCGGGTAGTTGGACTGGTCGTCCACCGCGATGACCTGGGGGCCCGCGCCGATGGCGAAGAGCGTCTCGGTGTGGCTGGCGGAGAGCGAGACGATCCGCTCCGGCTTTTTGGCGATGCCGACCTTGCCGTTGCCCGCCTCGACCGTCACGGGGAAGGCGGCGGAGCTGGTCGAGCCGGTCGTACCGGTGGGGCTCGCGGGGGACGGGGTGGTGGTAGTGCTGGTCTGACCACATCCGGCCAGAACGAGCGTTCCCAGCAGCGCGCCCGCGAAGGCCGTGCGTACGGGCCTCACGAGAAGTCCTTTCACACTGTCGGAACCGAGAGACCCGCTGGAGAGCGACGGATCACCCTTTTCCACGAGGGTTGATGACGTCAGCGCGGAGGCAGGCGACCTGGCTATGACAGTTGCGGGACAGCGCCGGACTCGCACCGGACTTCGCTGCAACTCTGCGCGTCGGACAGACGCTATCAATGCGCCAGATGGGCGTTAAGTCAAGGGGTGCCCAATTGGGCTTCCGCCTCGGCGATGATCTCTTGCAACCTGAGCCCGTGGGCCGCGTCCAGCGGGTGCCCGCCGCCCTGGCGTACGGTCCGCGCGAACTCCTCGGCGATGGTCTCGAACGGATCGTCGTCATCACTGGGCATCAGCGTCACGCTGCCCGTCCTGCCGAACACCGCGACGCTGGCCGGCGGCAGGTCACCGGCGGCGGCCATGCACAGCGACGCCTCGCTGGCCGCGCCGCCCTCGTGATCGAGCAGCAGTCCGGTCCAGCCGAGCGGGTTGCCGTGCGCGCGCACGCCGGTCACCCGGCCGAGCGCGGCGTCGAGCAGGTCGATCACGTGCGGCCCGACGTCCAGGAGCGCCCCGCGCTCGAGCCGCCACGGGGTGCCGAAGAGGTGGCCGCCCAGCAGGACATTGGAGATGTTCGCGGCGTGACCGCCGAACGCCTCGATTTCCGCGCAGCGCGCCAGAAACTCCCTGACCTGCTTCATATAACGCATGCTGAGCACCATCTGGGAGGCCACACCGGCCTCACGCACGGCGTCGGCGAGCCGCCGCGCGTTCTCCAGCGAGTCGGCGAGCGGCTTCTCCAGCAACAGCGCCTTCCCGGCCTTCGCCGCGCGCACCCCCAATTCGGCCTGTACGCCCGGCGGCACGCAGAACGCCACGGCCTCGCACGCCTCGAACAACTCCTCGACCCGCTCGAACACCGGCGCCCCCAGCCGGGCGGCAGCCTCCGGGCGCCGGGCCCACACGCCGGCGAACCGGAGATGCGGACTGTTGACCAGCATGGGCGCATGCGCGCGCTCCGCCCACGGCCCCGCCCCGACCAACCCGACCGACACCGGCTCCATTCATCCCCCTTGATCCGCCACAACCTTAATGCGGTTCCTAGGAATGTTCTGCGGGCATCCGGTCTTCCACTCCCCCGCAGGAGTGTCCCTCCACGGGCTCCCTGCCACACGGACCGCCTTCCTCCGCTCCCCCGCAGGGGCATCCCTGAAAGGACCCCAACCACCACGGACCGACTTCCTCCGCACCCCGCAAGGGCCTCCCCCACAAGGACCCCAAGCACGACAGACCGTCACTGGGATCGAGACGGTCGTGTGACGAACCACCCCAGGGGAATCCCGGTGGTCACCGCACCAGCATCACCCCGCCGCGTCGCGCCATTGGCGCAGGGCGTGTTCAGGGCGGTGGGCCATCGTGCCGGAGTCGATGACGATGGTCTGTCCCGTGATGCACCGCGACTCACCCGAGGCGAGGAAGGCGACGAGGTCGGCCACGTCGTCCGGGGTGCAGGCCCAGGGCAGCAGCCGTTCGGCCGCCTTGTCGGCCAGCCGCTCCCGGCCGAGGGCCTGCGCGGCCGCGTCGGTCAGGACCAGCGCGGGCGCGACGGCGTTGCAGCGGATGCCGCGCGAGCCGTACTTGGTGGCCACGTAGCGCACGAAACCGGTCAGCGCCGCCTTCGAGGTGCCGTACGCGACGTGCGCGACGTCGCCCAGCAGGCCGGAGACCGACGAAGTGACGACGAACGCGCCGCCCTCGGCCATCACGGGGGCCGCGTGCTTGACCATGAGCAGGCAGCCACGCAGGTTCACCGCCATCGTGCGGTCCCAGACGGCGACGTCGAGGTCCTCAAGGTCGCGGTCACGGCCGTAGGTGCCGGGGTCGAGCGCGGCCGCGTTGGAGTGGACGACGTCCAGGCGGCCGAACGAGGTGACCAGGTCGCCGATCGCCTCGGCCACCTGCTTCTCGTCCGACACGTCACAGACGAGCGCCGTGGCCGTGCCGCCTCTGGCGCGGATGGCGGTGGCGATCGACTTGGCGCCCGACGCGCGCACGTCCAGGACGCCCACGCAGGCACCTTCGGCAGCCAGGCGCGACGCGCACGCCGCACCGATGCCCGACCCCGCGCCCGTCACCAGGGCCACCCGCCCATCGAACCGGCCCGGCGCGGCACTCACCACGTCACCCGCAGGGCCGTCAGTCCCCGGCCCACGATGGACTTGCGGTAGACGATGGGCTCGTCGGCGAGCCTGAGCGAGGGCAGGCGGCGGCCGAGCACGTCGAGTGCGGTCCGAAGCTGCAGCCGGCCGAGCGCGGCGCCCACGCAGAAGTGGATGCCGTAACCGAACACCATGTGGGCGTCGGCGTTGGCCCGGTCGATGACGAACCGGTCCGGGTCGGGGAAGACGGTCTCGTCGTGGGCGGCGGAGTCGGTGGAGAGGAGCACCAACGACTTCTCCGGAATTATCACGTCGTGGAGTGAAATATCGGTGGTGGCGTACCGGAACGACCCGAGGGAGGCGCCGTCGATGCGCATGCACTCCTCGACCGCGTTCTGGATCAGCGGCGGCGCGACCGGCCAGGCGTCCTCGCGCAGCAGCCGCAGGACGCTGTTGGCGAGCTGGTTCGGCACGGTGTCGTTGCCACCGAGCAGGATCGTGGAGATCAGCTCCACCACCTCGCGATGGCTGAGCTCGGAGCCGATCAGCGAGGTCATGAGCGAGGTGAAGTCGTCGCGCGGCTCCTTGGCGCGGGCCGCGACCAGCCGATCCACGTAATCCAGATAGGTCAGGAAACTGTCGGCCAGTTCGAGCTGGCGGTCTGGCGGCTGCGGCGACAGGAAGAGCTGGAACCAGTCCTTCACATGCGCCTGTACGAAACCCTCGTCCGACTCGGGAACCCCGATGAACCGGGCGGTCAGCTTGATCGACGGCTCGTGCCCGATCTCGGACACGAAGTCGGCCTCGCCCCTGGGCGCCACGCGGTCGAGCAGGTCCTCGTTGAGCCGCCGGAAGTGCTGCTCCATGGCCGAGACCGCCCGTGGCGTGAACGCCTTCGACACCGAACGCCGCAGCCTGGTGTGGTCGGGCGGATCGACGTTCGCCACGAAGCTGGACAGAAACGACCCATGCTCGCCCAGCCTGTCGCGCGTCTCACGGGTGAGGCTGCGGGAGATGGTCAGCGAGCCCTCCGAGGAGAACCGCCTCGGGTCGCCGTACGCCGCGCGCACGTCGGCGTGCCGGGTCAGCACATAAGCGCCGAGATGCTCGCTGCGGAACACCGGCCGCTCCCGGCGCAGCCTGCCGAGGAACTCGTACGGCGAGGCGACGTGCCAGTCCGAGCCGACGTCGAAGTCCTCGATCGCGTCGTCGGTCGCGTCCTCGATCGTGCCGTGGCTCGTGCCGCTGGCCGTCCCGCCAGCCGTGCCATCGGTCATGCTGTCGGTCGCGTCCTTGAGCGTCCCGTCGGTCGTGCCCTCGATCATGCGAAGATCCTCCGGGGATTGTCGACGAGCATCTGGTGGATCTGCTCCTCGGTGACGCCCCTCTTGCGCAGCTCGGGCAGGACATCGCGGGAGATGTGCAGGAGGTGGTAGTTCGGGTGGCGCTGCCGTACGACCTCGGCGTCGAACCGATCGTTGAAGCAGTACGAGTCGTGACTTAGCACCATTTGGTCGGCGTGGCCGCGCGCGCACATCGTCGCCACGATCGACACCCGGTCTTCGAACGGCGAGAGCGTCTCGATGCCGAAGCGGTCCATGCCGAGGTAGGAGCCGTTCGCGGCCAGCTCCTCCAGGTAGGCGACGTCGGTCGAGTCGCCCGCGTGGCCGATGACGACCCTGGTGAGGTCGACGCCGAGTTCGCCGAGCAGCCGCTGCTGCTCCAGGCCGCCCCTGGAGGCGCTGTGGGAGTGGGTGGTGATGGGCACGCCCGTCTCCAGATGCGCCTCCGCGACCGCACGGAAGACCCGTTCGGTCCCCTTGGTCATGCCGAGATGGTCGGTGGCGCATTTGAGCATGCCCGCCTTGACCCCGGTCCGGCCGATTCCCTGAACGATGTCCCGTACGAAGAACTCCGCCAGCCGATCAGGCCCGCCGAACAGCGAGCCGGGACCCCGGTTGCCGAAGTACGGGGGCAGGGCGTCGTAGGTGTAGAGGCCGGTGGCGGCGACGATGTTCACGCTGGTCAGCTCGGCCACCCGCTGGACGGCGGGGACATACCTGCCGAGCCCGATGACGGTCAGGTCCACGATCGTGTCGATGCCCTCGGCCCGGAGGTCGTCCAGTTTGGCCGCCGCCTCCCTCGCCCGCCGTTCGAGGTCCCACCCTTCCGGGATGTCCGGCCAGTTCCAGAGAATCTCCGGACTGAGCCCGAACACGTGCTCATGCATGAGCGTGGCGCCCAGCTCGCCCACCGGCCCTCTCACGGTCTCAGGCATACGCGTCTCCCAGCCGCGCCTCGCTCAGTGCGGTGTCTCTCACCTGCACGTCTCTCACCTGCACGTCTCTCACCTGCGCGTCTCCCGCCTGTGCGTCTGGGGCGCTCACACGCACGGGAACCTCGGGTGGTCGAACGGCCGGTTCACCTCAAGGTCGAGCCCGTCCGTCTGCTGGTACGGCGTGCCGGTGTAGAGGGCGTTCGCGTCGAAGTACGTGACGGTGAACGACAGGCGCGGCTGGTCGCGGTGGTTGGCGGGTGCTCCGTGCACGGTCAGCGCATGATGCACGGTCGCGTCGCCCGCCGCGAGGTCGAGGGGCGGCGACAGCTCCAGTTGCTTGAGCCATGGGTGCTGGCTGAGCTGGTCGTCCCCCGTCCGGGTGAAGCTCCGCCCGAGCAGTCCGTACCGGTGCGAACCGCTGAAGAAGCGCAGCGACCCCATGTCCGCCGGTACGTCCACCAGCGCCAACCAAACCGTCAGCATCGCCGAGCGGTCCATCGGCATCCACGGGAAGTCCTGATGGAACTCGGTCGCCGCGTGCTCCCCGGGCTCCTTGACGAGCAGGTTCGTGACCTGCACGCGTACGGCCTCCACACCGTGCAGCAGCCGGGTCGCGTTCACGCCCATGGCCGGGCTCAGGGCCAGCGTCCGGAACGCCTCGTCGCTCTCGGCGATGTCGCGCGACTGCCCGAACGCCTGGTCGACCAGCGTCCGCCGCTCCTTCGCGCGGGCCGCGAGGTAGCCGGTCGCCCGCTGCCTGAGCTCGGCCACGGCGTCGGGGGGCACGAGGGCGGGCAGCCGCACCCATCCGTGCTCGTGAAAGAAGCCCGCCTCGTCGTCCGACGCGGCGCGCACGGGGATCTCCATGCCCCACAGTCTTGCACCTGAGCAAGCGCTTGGTAAGTGCCCTTGCCCCTTCGGTCAACTCGAGCCCTCAAATACGGAAGGGGAACCATAAAACGGATACACGGCCATAAAAGTGGGCAGGGAACTCTTGTTCGTCGCGCGCGGGGGAGGCGTTCGACGTCCGCGATATGGGGGAGGAATCATGGCCGTTGCCCAGTCTCGAGCGCGTTCGTCCAAAGAACTAGCGATTGATCTGCCGATGATGAGCGTTCAGGTCCATCCCCCGGATCTGCGGATGCCGCACGTTGAGATGCCGCGTCTAGGGTTGCCGCGTCTTGGGCTGCCGCGCCTTTCCCGGCGGGAGCTCGGTCACGCCGTGGACGTTGCGCGGACGTTCCTTCCGCCGCCCGAGCGCCTCGCGTACTACGGCGCGCTCGGCGCGCTCGCGGCGTTCGGCGTGCTCGACTGGCCGGTGGCCGCCGCCATCGGCGCCGGTGCGCTGATCGCGCGGCGCGGCCAGGAGGGGCGGCGCGGACAGCAAGGGGAGAGCGGGACACCCGCCCGCGGTACGCAGGCGTCCCCGCCCGCCACCGCCCGCGCCACGACCTCCACCGCCCGCGGTCGCGCCACGTCCTCCGGCACCCGTGGTCGCGCCACGTCCTCCGGCACCCGTGGTCGCGCCACCACGTCCGGCACCCGCAGCCGCGCTGCGTCCGGCACGACCCGTAGCCGTGCCACGACCTCCACCGCCCCTGGTCGCGCCACGACCTCCGGCACCCGCAGCCGCGCTGCGTCCGGCACGACCCGTAGCCGTGCCACGACCTCCGCCGCGCGCAGCCGCACCGCGACCGCCGCGACCGCCACGCCGAAGAGCGACACCGAACAGAAGAGCGCCACCACGTCCCGGAGTTCGGCCGCACCGAAGAGCACCACCACCTCCAGAGCCACCACCACACCGAAGACCACCACCGCCTCCCGGAGTTCGGCCGCACCCAAGAGCACCACCTCGTCCAGGACCACCGCCGCACCAAAGAGCACCGCCTCGGAAGGGACCGCCACCTCGGGTCGGCGTACCGCTTCGGGCAGGCGCGGCACCTCCTCGACGAGCGCCGCCGCGACCACCGGCTCCTCGAAGAGGGCCTCCTCCCAGCGCAAAACGGCCTCCTCCACCACGTCACGAGGTGCTCGGGCGAGCACCACCGGGCGTGCGCGGTCGGGCCGGTGAGACCGGGTTGCCACGTGTTCTGAGCAGCCTGCGCGCCTTCACGGTTCCGCACGTTCCGGACAGTCTGCGCGCCTGGACGGTTCCGCCGAGCGGCCTGCGCGCCGCCCGCACAGTTCCGCCGAGGGGACGACATGTGGCCGTTCTCCGCTGACACGGTCCTGAGCGTGCTCCCCGAGCCGGTAAGGAGCATGCTCCCCCGCCCTCGCCGGATACAGAAGTGCGCGGGCGGCGTACGCATCGAACTGCGGCATGTCGGCGGCCCCGGCACGGAGCCGACCGCCCGCGTCCTCGAAGACCGGCTGCGCGCGGCCGGGGTAGACCGGGCCGAGGTGAACGGCGCGCTCGGCTGCGTGTTCGTGAGCTGCGACGCGGCCACGGCCGATCTGGACAAGCTCGCGACCATCGTCGACGAACTCGACGTGGAGGGCACCAGCGGCTCGGTGGCGCTCGACGGTGTGCAGCAGCAGGCCCGCGCCGCGATGAGCCTCGGCCTGCACGTCCTGGGCACCGGGCTCGCGCTGGCCGGCCGGGTCGCCCGCCTGCCGAGCCTGTCGCCGGCCGTACCCGCCGTCCTGTCGCTGGCCGAGCACACCCCGCGGATCCGGCGCGAGCTGGAGCGGTACATGAGCATTCCCACCGCGGAGGCGGTGGTCGCGTCCACTCGCCTGGTCTCCCAGACGTTGGCGGTACGGCCCGTGTCGATGCTCGTCGACTCCGTCGCGGCGGCCATCCGCTTCGTCGACTCGTGCGCCGGGCGGCGGGCCTGGGAGCTGCGCGAGGAGGAGTTCGCCGACGCCGACGGGGCGTACCGGCACATCAAGGTCGCGGAGCGGCCTAGACCTGTTCCGCTGCCGCACGGGCCCGTCGAGCTGTACGCCAATGCCGCGAGCACCGCCACGGTGGTGACGCAGGCGGTCACCACCGTGGTGGGCGGCGGCCACGAGCGGGGGCTCTCCGTGCTCATCACGGGGATCCCGAAGGCCGCGCACTTCGGCAGGGACGCCTTCACCAGCGTTCTCGCGCGCGCCCTGGCCAACCGCGGTGGAATGGTGCTTCACCGCCGCGCGCTGGGCCGCCTGGATCGCGTCGACACGGTCCTCCTCGACGCCGCCGCGCTGACCACGGGCGGGTGGACGATCGACGGCATCGTCCCGCTCGGCGAGAACCTTGGCACGGACCACCGCGTGAACCACGGCACGAACCTCGGCACAGACCACCGCACGGACATCGGCACGAACCACCGCGCGAACATCGGCACAGACCACGGCGTGGACAAAAGCCTGGATGAGCTGCACGCGCGGATCTACACGCTGCTCGACCTCACCGATCCAGCGGCCCGGCGCGAGCGGGACGGCTGGTCGGCGGGGCCGTACTCGGCGACGCGCGAGCCCGCGGAGGTGCGGAAGTGGCGCCGTCAGGGGATCCGGCCGGTCAGCGTCTCTCGGCAGGGGGTCCCGGTCGCCCTGGTCGGGGTGGCGCCGGAACTCCACCCGCTGGCCGAAGCCGTGGTCGCCGCCGCGAAATGCGCGGGTGACGTGGTCCTGGCCGGTGGGGAGGCGTACCTCGGCCCGCGACTCGGTGTGGACCGGGTCGTCGAGGGCGGCTCCCGGCTGGTCGCCGCGCTCCGGTCGCTGCAGTCCGAAGGACACGTCGTGGCCGTGGTGTCCCGTACGTCGAGGCGCGGCCTGCGCCAGGCCGACCTGGGCATCGGCGTGCTCCGAGGGGCGCGGCGCGTGCCGTGGGACGCCGACGTGATCAGCGACCTCGACGGGATCCACCTGCTGCTGCGCTGCGTCCCGTACGCGAAGAAGGCCAGCAGGCGCAGCGTGCGGGTGGCCGCCACGGCGGGGGTCGTCGGCGCGGGCCTGGCCGTGCTCGGCCCGGCCAGGACGTCGGTGGCGCGGGCGCACCTGGTACGCGACTGCACCTCGGTGGCCGCCCTGGTCACCGGGGAGTGGGTGGGACGGAACGTCAGGCGGACGGCACCGCCGGTGCCCGCCGATCGCACGCCATGGCACGCGATGGCGGTGCCCGACGTCCTCGCCCTGCTGCGCACCTCGCCGCACGGGCTGAACGAGAGGGAGGCCGAGCGCCGCAGGACGAAGCCGGCGCGGCCGGATTCCGCCGGGCCCACCTCTCTGGTCATGGCGTCCCTGGAGGAGCTCGCCAACCCGTTGACGCCGGTCCTGGCGGCGGGCGCGGGGCTGTCGGCGTCGGTCGGTTCGGTCCTGGACGCCGTACTGATCGGCGGCGTGATGGTGGTCGACGCCGTCATCGGCGGGGCGCAGCGGCGCGGCGCCGACCGGGAGGTGCACCGGCTCACCGAGATCACCGCCGTCCGGGTCCGGCTGCGCAGGCCCGGCGGCGGTGTCTCCGGCGTCGCCGACGACCTGGTGAAGGGGGACGTGATCGAGCTGCGCGCCGGTGACGCCGTACCGGCCGACGGCAGGCTGATCCAGGCGGTCGGCCTGGAGATCGACGAGTCCACGCTGACCGGCGAATCGCAGCTCGTGTCCAAGACCGCGGCGCCCACCGTGGCCGCCGCCGTCGCGGATCGCCGATCCATGGTGTACGAGGGCACTACGGTGGCGGCCGGACACGGACTGGCCGTGGTCGTGGCGACCGGGGAGGAGACCGAGGCGGGCCGGACCGCCGGACTGGCCGCCGAGGGGCCGCCGGTGAGCGGTGTGGAGCTGCGGCTGCGCAGACTGAGCCGCCGCATCCTGCCCGCCGCGATCGGGTCGGGCCTGGTCCTGATGGTGACCAACCTGCTGCGCGGCTCGCCCCTGTCCGCGGCCCTCGCCCCCGCGGTGAGCCTGGCCGTCGCCGCGGTCCCCGAAGGGCTGCCCTTCATCGCCACCGTGGCCGAGCTCGCCTCCAGCAAACGGCTCTCCCAGCGCAACACGCTGGTCCGCAACCCGTCGACGATCGAGGCCCTGGGGCGGGTCGACGTGCTCTGCTTCGACAAGACCGGGACGCTGACCGAAGGCCACATCAGCCTGCGCCAGGTCTCGGACGGAAGCCACGCCCGGCCGGTCGAGACGTTGACGCCGGAGCTGAAGGTGATCGTCGGCGCGGCGCTCCGGGCGGGCCCCCGCTTCGAGGGCGGGCGGGCCATCCCCCATCCGACGGACCGCGCCGTCGTGGACGGCGCCGCCAAGCTCCACGTAGCGCCCAAGGACGGCCTTCGGGAGTGGCACCGGGTCGACGAGCTGCCGTTCGAGCCCGCGCGCGGTTACCACGCGGTGCTCGGCCTGTCCGAGTCGGGTCACCTGCTGAGCGTCAAGGGAGCACCCGAGGTCGTCCTGGACCGCTGCACCCACCTGATCCGCGGTGGCGAGCGGGTGCCCATGGGCCCGAGGACCAGGCGTGAGCTGGAGAAGGAGGTGGAAAGGCAGGCGTTGCAGGGCTTCCGCGTGCTCGCCGTCGCCGAACGCGAGGCGTCCAGCCGCGCCGATCTCGACGAGGCCCGCATCCAGCGCCTGTGCTTCCTGGGCTTCCTCTGCCTGGCCGATCCCGTACGGCCCACGGCGAAGCGGAGCGTCGAGGGGCTGATGCGCGCCGGCGTGCGGGTCATCATGATCACTGGTGACCATCCGAGCACGGCCGAGGCCATCGCCGCCGAGATCCACGTTCTGAACGGCCAGCGGGTGATGACCGGACCCGAACTCGAAGGGCTGGACGACGACGCCCTGACCAAGGTGCTGCCCGAGGTGGCGGTGTTCGCGCGCACCACGCCCGAGCACAAGGCCCGCATCGTCTCCTGCCTGCGGCGGGCCGGCAAGGTGGTGGCCGTGACCGGTGACGGCGCCAATGACGTCCCCGCGATCCGGCTCGCCGACATCGGCATCGCCCTCGGACCGCGTGCCGTCCCGGCCGCCAGGGCCGCCGCCGACATCGTGGTGATCGACGACCGCATTGAGACGATCATCGACGCGATCTCCGAGGGCCGGGCGATGTGGGGCTCCGTCCGCGACTCGCTCGGCATCCTGCTCGGCGGGAACGTCGGAGAGATCGCCTTCACGGTCGGATCTAGCCTGCTGTCCAGGCGCAGCGCGCTGAACGCCCGCCAACTGCTCCTGGTCAACCTGCTCACCGACATGCTGCCCGCCATGGCCGTGGCCGTTCGCCCGCCGAACGCCGAGACCCCGGAGAAGCTGCTCGCCGAGGGGCCGGAGGTCTCGCTCGGCACCGCCCTGACCCGGGACATCTACGTACGCGCGGTCACCACCGCCGCGGCGGCGACCGCGGCGTGGCTGCTCGGCCGGATGACGGGCACGCCGGGCCGCGCGTCCACCGTGGGGCTCATCGGCCTGGTGGGAGCGCAGCTGCTGCAGACGCTGTCGGTGGGGGACGGGGATCGGCTGGTGTTCCTCGCGTCGGTGTCGTCGCTGGCGGCCCTCATGGTGATCATCTCCGTCCCGGGGCTCAGCCAGGTCTTCGGCTGCCGTCCGGTCGGCCCGTTCGGCTGGGCCATCGGGCTGGGCTGCGCCGGGGCGGCGGCGCTGGTGGCGGGGCTGATGGAGCGGGGCGGCGGGCCGTTGGAGCGGGCGGCGGGCTGATGGAGCGGGCGGCGGACTGTTGGAGCGGGCGAGCGCGGGGTAGTCATCAGCGGTTCACCATATAGACACCTGATTTGTTGCCTTATCGCAACTTTTGTGGCTGATTATCCTCATAACGGTAGGTTTACTGATGTGAGGTACTCAGTGTCTGAATTTCTGGCCTCTGTGCTCGCGAAGGCGGGCATGATGCTCCTGGAAATGCTGATCGCGCGGATCATCCAGGCGCTGATCACGTCCCTCCCCGCCCGCACCGGCCTCCGCATGGCCTGAGCGCCGACGCGACACCTCCGCGGCTGTGCTCACCGCGCGCGCCTTCCGGTCAGGGCCGCTGTTTCCTTTACGGCACAGCCGCTCCACCCGCCACCCGCCGCACATGGCTGGGGACCTCCAGGAAAACGGCCGCTGAACCCGCACATGGCCGGGCGCCGTTACGTGCGCGAAGTTGACCATCTCCGTGGTTTTCGTCGGGCTTAGGCCAGTCGGAAGCGCGCTGGCACGGGCGCGGTGGGTGCCATGGCGGCGCGATCGCCTCTAAGCTGGCAAGCGCATGTACACAAGCGCTTGTTCAAGCGAGGAGAGGCACGTGCGGCGGTTCAGGTTCGGGGCGGTGGTGCGGCAGGCGGAGTCGGGCAAGGCCTGGGCGGACAAGGCCAGGCGGCTGGAGAGTGCCGGGTTCGACGTGCTGCTCGTGCCCGACCACCTGGTCGGCCCGCGATTCGCTCCCGTGGCGGCGCTGGCCGCCGCCGCGAGCGTGACGACGCGGCTTCGGGTGGGGACTCTCGTGTTCGCCAACGACTTCCGGCATCCGGCCGTGCTGGCCAAGGAGACGGCGACCCTCGACGTGCTGTCCGACGGGCGGCTCGACGTGGGGCTCGGGACCGGCTGGATGGCCGAGGACTACCAGCGGGCCGGCCTGCCGTTCGAGCCGCCCGGTGTGCGGGTGGACCGGCTGGCCGAGGCCGTGGCCGTGCTCAAGGGGCTGTGGGGCGACGGGCCGTACACCTTCGACGGGACGCACTACCAGATCCGGGCGCTCGATCAGCAGCCCAAGCCCGTGCGGCGGCCGCACCCGCGGCTGCTCCTGGGCGGCGGCGGGCCGCGGATGCTGCGGCTGGCCGCCCGGGAGGCCGACGTGGTGAACCTGGGGATGCGGGTACGCGCCGACGGCACCGGGCCCGACGGGAACGACGGCGGGCGGCAGGCGTTCATGGACAAGCTGCGGACGGTACGCGCGGCCGCCGGCGACCGCTACGACCGGCTGGAGCTGGGCACGAGCGTGGTGCAGGTGGGCGTGCGCAAGCCGGAGGAGACCTGGAGCGCCGCCGACACCTCACAACTGGACGAGACGCCACAGGTACTCCTCGGCACCCACCACGACATAGTCGACAAGCTCCGCTACTGGCGGGATGAGCACGATATTTCGTATTTCGTGGTGCACCACGAGCGCGACCTCGACGCCTTCACCCCGATCGTCGAGGAACTCGCTACGGAATGAGGATCACCTTGCCCATGGTGTTCCTGCTCTCCAGCGCCGCATGGGCGGCCGCGGCCCGCTCCAGCGGGAAGGACTGGACGGCGGGCGTGAGCTCGCCGCTCGCCGCCGCCTCCAGCGCCCGGTCCCGCAGGTCGTCCATGCCGCCCTGGCGGCCGAGCAGGTAGGCGATGCCGTCGTACGAGGTCACGCCGCGGGCCTTCAACTCGGCCTCCTCGGGATGGAACCACTCCCCCGACGCCTGCCCGAACACCACCTGCCGCCCACCTTCGACGCCCGGCCCGAAACCGCCCTCGCCGCGCCCCGCGACGTCCCCACCGAGGAGTTCGAAGGCGGCTCTGCCGAGTTCGCCGCCGACCCCGTCGAAGACGATCGTGACGTCGCCGACCGACTTCCGCACGACGTCCGTCCAGCCGGGCGTGCTGTAGTCGACCGCCAGGTCGGCGCCCAGCGAGCGGACCCGGGCCGCCTTCGCGGGGCCGCCCGCCGCTCCGACGACCGTCGCGCCCACCCGGTGGGCGTGCTGGACGAGCAGCGTGCCGATCCCTCCGGCGGCGGCCATGACCAGCACCACGTCCGAGGCCGTCACGGGTGCGACCTCCAGCACTCCCAGCGTGGTGGCGCCGGTCGAGAGCATGGCGACCGCAGCGCCGTACTCCAGCCCGTCGGGAAGCACCGTCAGACCGGCGGCGGGCGCGACGGCGAGCGAGGCGTAGCCGCCCGACGTCACCTCGCCGGTCACCACGCGGCTGCCCAGCAGGTCGGAGCCGACGCCCTCACCGACCGACTCCACCACCCCCGCCACCTCATGGCCGAACGTCGTGGGCAGGTCGGGGGCGGGGTGCGGGCCGATGGGGATGCCCCGCCTGAACAGGGTCTCGATGAAGTGCACACCGGCGGCGTGTACGGCGATGCGGACCTCGCCGGGGCCCGGCAGGGGATCGGGGACGGACTCATAGCGGAGGTTCTCGGCAGGACCGTAGGAATAGAGCTTTATCGCGTGCATGTCGCCCAGCCTGCTACCTGAACCACGGTTGAGGTCAACCGTGCCGGATGATGGAAGTCATGGACGAGATGGTGTTGCTCAGGCACGGCGCGACAGAGTGGAGCACGGCGGGCAAGCACACGGGCCGCACCGATGTGCCGTTGCTGCCGGCGGGCGAGGAGCAGGCGCGGGCGCTGGCGCCGCTGGTCAAGGAGATGACGTTCGACCTGGTGCTGGTGTCCCCCGCCCAGCGGGCCCGCCGGACGGCGGAGTTGGCCGGGCTGGAGGCGTACGTGGTGGACGCGGATCTGTGGGAGTGGGACTACGGCGGTTACGAGGGGATCACCACGCCCGAGATCCGGGAGACCCGGCCGGGCTGGTACCTGTGGCGTGACGGCGTGACCCCCGGCGACGCCGAGCATCCCGGGGAGAGCGCGACCGACGTGGGCGCGCGCGCCGACCGGGTGATCGCCAGGGCCAAGGCGGCCGAGGGGCGGGTGGCGCTGGTGGCGCACGGACACTTCCTGCGCGTGCTGACGGCCCGCTGGCTGGGCCTGCCGCCCACCGACGGCCGCCTGTTCAAGCTCGACACCGGCACGTACTCACGACTGGGCTACGAACACGCCGAGCCCGTGGTGACGGCCTGGAACGCACCGGTCACCTGACCCCGACGCGCGCGGGTCAGCCGACCTCAGCCCGTACCGCCGACGCGTGCAGCGCCTTGCTCACCAGCCAGCCGCGCAGTGAGCCGCTTCTGGGCTCGTACGACAGCGGCCGTTCCCACAGCCCGACGAACACGTCCTGGGTGATCTCCTCGGCGGACACCCGGTTCCCCGTGATCTTGATCGCCACCCCGTACACGAAGGGACTGTGCTCGTCATAGGCGGCGGCCAGCGCGTCGAGGTCGCCCGCGACCAACCGGGCGTGCAGGTCCGCGTCGGGGCCCATCAGTCACATCCCAGTGTGGAGGCGGCCCGTATCAGCTCGCGGGCGAGCGCGGGATCGCCCTCGGCCGCGTACGGGAAGGAGCCGGGCGGCCACCGGCCGGCCAGCAGCTTGCAGAAGTGGACGGCGTCCGCCGACACCAGCACGGCGACACGGTCGGGAGTCGGCGAGAGCGGCACCGTCCACGTGCCGCCGCCGGGCCCGGTCAGCACGACGGTGGCGGCCACATCGCGGCGTGGCCCCTTGACGGCCCGGGGCAGCATGGTCAGCCCGAATTCGGCGATCATCCGCACGTGCTCGTCGGCCGGCGGTGCCGTGGATCTGGCGGTGGCGGTCCTGATGTCGTCGGCGTGCGTCCAGGTCTCGAACGTCCGCTGGACCATCGCGTGCCGCAGCGGCCCGCGCGCCGGGCTGGTCCCGGCCAGCTCCACTTCGACGCCGAGCAGCACCCCGGTGCTGCCGGAGACGCGTTCGAGCAGGGATCCGGCCTGCTCGCGCCAGCGCCGGTGAACCGGCAGGCCGGCGGTCGCCGGTACGCCCATGAAGCCCGCGACCCTGGCGTCGTTGGCGGCCAGGTGCTCGACCATGCCGCGCACGGTGCCGTGCTTGGCCAGGGGCGCCTCCCATTGCGCCACGCTGAGCTCGCCCAGCAGTTCGTCCATGAGCGCGACCTGCTGGGCATAGGGAACGGCCACGGCCGCGACCGCCGTCTCGGCGGGGCTGCGCCGCAGCCGCGCCCTGGCCAGCATCTCCTCCCGCAGCCCGGGCGGCGGAGAGACAGCCTCCCCTGGGGCGTCCAGGAGTGCGATGGCCGCGCTGCAGTCCGGGCACGAGGCGACGTGGTCCTGGGAGCCCTGCCCGTTATAGAGGTACGAGTCCGTCATGGCTACCTCCGCAGCCCGACGCTAACCCGATGTGCCTCCGGGCGCCAGACGGCTGCCGGGGAAGGGCGACAGGAGGGTCTCGCGCCAGGGCCCGTCGAGGAAGTCGCGGGCCCGCTTGGCCCAGTCGAGCAGGCGCGGGTCCGGCGGCACCTCGTCGTCCAGCCCGAGGGCGGCGTCGCGGGCCCGCTGCGTGCGCAGGTGGTCGTCGAGCGACACGCCCCATACCGTGACGGCCTCGGTGTCGCAGAACAGCACCTCGTACAGGCCGACCAGGTGATGCCCGTGCTCGGCCAGCAGCGGGGCGCGTTCGGTGCGGACCGCCTCCAGGTAGTCGAGGGCGGCGCCGGGTCGTACGCGGGCGCTCTCGAACACGTAGAACTCGGCGGTGGCCACCTCGCTCAGGTCCGGACAGCCCGGCACGGCGCCGAGCGGGCGGGAGAAGGCGGAGAAGCGCAGGTCGTCGATGTCGGACAGGAACAGACGGTCGTCCACCCCTCGGTAGATCTCCATCATCTGGCGCCAGCCGCCGTCCCAGCCGCCGTGGCAGTCCCACAGCGTGACCGCCTTGAACTGCGGGTGCCCGGTGATGCCCACGGCGTAGAAGGCGCCGGCCAGGTCGATCTCGCGGGACCTGATGGACATGCCGGAGGTCAGCGTGGGCGCCTGGCGGGCCTCGTCCTCGCGCTTGTAGCGGGTCAGCCAGGTGAGGTACTCCATCGGGCGCCGGGAGTTCATCGGCCGGAAGTCGACCTCTTCGAGAAGGTAGATCCCACGCCGCATCCCGGGCTCCTTTGACCAAGCGATTGCTCGGCCTCAACCTTAGCTGATCAAGCGCCCGCTTGGGTAGGCTGCGGCCCTCTCCCCGTCAGCCACTCCAGCACCCTGCGGTGCCCGGAGGTGGCGTCCTCGAAGTGTCCCCAGTGCCAGTAGCGCGGCTGGTCACGGAGACCCGTGACCCACGTGCGATAGGAGACGGCAGCGCCGGAGGGCGCGACGCCGTAGGTGCGGATCACGACCTTGCCGCCGGGTGCGAAGAGCACGTCGTCGGCGATCGGATAAAGGGTCATCTGGTCGAGCATGTGCTGATCATGAGGTCTGCCGGAGGCGGGGCGGTTACACCTCCGGCGCGCCCCCGTTAAGGGGGCCCGCCGGAGGTTAACAGCCTGTTACACCAGGAGACCGTCGAACTCCCCATCCTTCACTCCGAGCACGAGGGCTCGGATCTCGTCGCGGGTGTAGATCAGGGCCGGGCCATCGGGGAAGCGCGAGTTGCGCACCGCCACCCCGCCGTCGGGGAGCTTCGCGAGTTCGACGCAGTTCCCCTGTGAGTTGCTGTAGTGGCTCTTGCGCCAGGCGACCTGCTGCAGGTCGGTCGCGGGCATGCCGTTGTAGGTCTGCTTCATCTACATCTTTCTGAGAAGACCGCCGATGAGCTCGACGGTGCCCCCTGGCGTGGTGCTCTCCACGCATAACTGCTCCATAGCCGTGAGATATGGATCGATGTCCTCACGCTTGTCCAGGTACAGGGCACCCCAGAGCTGCTCGACATAGACAACGTCCGACAAGTCGGACTCGGGAAATCGCAAGATGCTGAACGCGCCACCTTCAGCGGCGTGCATGCCATATCTGAAGGGCATCACCTGAATGGTGATATTGGGAAGGGCAGCGACTTCCAGCAAGTGCTGAAGCTGCTCGGACATGACCTCCCGCCCGCCGATGGTCCTCTTGAGGGTCGCTTCGTCGATGACCGCCCACAGTCGCGGGCCGTCCTTCTGCGTGAAGCGCTCTTGTCGCTGCATGCGCAGATGCACGCGGCGCTCGATCTGCCCAGGGGTCTCATCGGGGTTGCCGAGTTGGTATACCGCGCGTGCGTATGCGGCCGTCTGCAACAGACCGGGCACGAACTGCACCTCATAGGTACGGATCACGCTGGCTGCTTCCTCTAGCCCCACGTACGTGGTGAACCACGCGGGCAGAACGGCTGAATACTTGTGCCACCACCCGGGGGTGTTGGCTTCGCGGACCATCTCCAGCAGGGCACGGCGCTCGGCGTCGTCGACGACGCCGTACAGGGTGAGCAGGTCCTCCACATCGCGTGTCTTGAATCCGACGCGACCGAGTTCCATACGGCTGATCTTCGACTCGGACGCCCGGATGTGGAATCCGGCCTGGTCGCGGGTGAGCTCGCTGGCTTCACGCAGCCGCCGCAAACTGGCGCCAAGCATGATGCGCCGAACGGTCGAACCTGAACCGGGCGGATCGAGGGACACGTGCTGCTCCTTGGTCGTTTCCTTAGCACACAGTCTGTCACTCCACGGCCGAAAGATCATATGCCGTGGACAAGATCCCCTTTCCCACTGATTGACCTTTTGGGGCAACGGTAGCGCTTGCACACGGTGTCTGCACGTGCATTCGCTCTTGCACCTGCACGAGAGTTTGCTCCAGAATGATCAACGTGCAATCCACCACGGCGACGCAGGGCTCGTGGACCACGTTCGACTGGTGGCCCCCGGTCGGGTGGTGGCCGGAGGCCGCGCGTGACCTGCTGGTCCCAGGCCCGGCCTCGAGCGCCACGTTCGTCCTCCCGCCCACGGCGTCCTCGATCCACTCCGTCCGCAGCTTCACCAACGGCACCCTGACGGGATGGGGCCTCGGCGAGCTGATCGAGAACATGGAGCTGGTGGTCTCCGAACTGGCCACCAACGCCCTGCGACACGGATTACGCCTGGCCGAGCCGCATTGCCACCGCCCGGTCCACATGTCCTTGGTACGCCGCGGCGCGCTGGTTACCAGCGCCTTCACCGATCCAGGCTCATCGGTGCCCGTGCTGAGATACCCTGGCCCTCTCGACACCGGCGGCCTCGGACTCCACATCGTCGAATCGCTCAGCCACCGATGGGGCTGGTCCGCACTCGCGCCCCACGGGAAGATCGTCTGGGCAGTCCTCTCCTGACCGGGGGTGATCTGCATTACCGTGGATGCTCATGGCTCACGGTGAGTCCCTGCGTGCGACCCCATGAGAGTGCTGACAGATGGATGATCACCTGCTCGGCTGGCTACGAACACTTGACGAAGACAGGCTGGGCCGCATCCTGGCGACCCGGCCCGACGCCATCGCGGCCCCCTGGCCGCGGCGGCTCGACACCCTTGCCCAACGGCTCGGCAACGGATTCGCCGTGATGGAGGCCCTGCGCGGCCTGCCTCTTCCCTGCCTTGAGCTGGCTCAGGCGTGCCTGGTCGTGCGGCACGCCACTCCCGAGCGGCTGGCGGCCTTCCTCGGCGTGCCGGCCGAGGAGCTGACCCCCTGGCTCGACCTCCTGCATGACCACGCGCTGGCCTGGCCCGACGGCGAGGGCGTCATCCGCCTGGCCGAGCCCGTGTCGCGGTGGTGGACCGCGCCCCTCGGCCTGGGCGAGCCGCTCGACCACTACCTCAACTCCTGGACGATCAGCAACGACACGCTGCGCTCGCTCGCCAGAAACCTGGGGCTCCCGCCCGACGGCAACAAGCGCCGCACGGTCAGCCGGGCCAGCGAGGTGCTCGGCGACCGGACGCGGCTCGACGCGCTGCTGCGCACCGCCCCCGAGGGCACGGTCCGGCTGCTGGACAGCTTCGCCTGGGAGGGTCCCGTACGCGATGTCGACGGCGGCCGGTTCGTCATGCCCGGCACGCCGGAGAAGTGGTCCGCCGACCACGGGCTCCTCTACCGGCCGAGCTGGCACGTGGCCGAGATGCCGCGCGAGGTGGCGCTCGGCCTGCGCGGCGGCGACTACCACCCGCCCTTCACCCCCGAACCACCCGAGGTGGCCACCATCCCGATCGACCCGGAAGAGGTCGACCACCTGATGACGCTGGCCGCTCCACATGTGGTGGAACGGTGCGCGGCGCTGCTCGACAACGCCTCCAAGACGCCGCTGCCGCTGCTCAAGACCGGTGGCGTGGGCGTACGCGAGGTACGCAGGATGGCCAAGGAGACCGGCTGCGACGAGGACGAGACCCGGCTGCTGCTGGAGATCTGCACCGTGGCCAGGCTGCTGGCCTGGGACGAGCCGTCCGGCGGCATGATCCCCACCGAGCGGTTCGACCGCTGGCGGCTCGACGAGGGCTCGGCCAGGCTGCGGGTGCTGCTGTCGGCCTGGTGGCGCATGGAGCGCTCGTCGCTGCGCAAGATCGACGGCAAGTACGGCACCGTGCTGGGCGACGACCAGTCGGGCGCCGCCGTGGCCCGCGTGCGCCGGGCGGTGCTGTCGGTCCTGTCCCACCTGCCGGCCGGCACCGCCTTCGCCGATCGCGCCGGCCTGGTCCGCAACGTCCACTGGCACTCCCCGATGCTCGACCAGGACCTGCTGGCCGAGTGCGCGTCCGCCGTGCTCGTCGAGGCGCGGCTGCTCGGCCTGCTGGCCAACGACTCGCTGACCGACCTGGGCAGGGCGCTGGCCGGGCTGGCCGCCAAGGCGGGCGAGGAGAGCGACGACGCGGTGCCACTGGTCGAGCACGACCCGATACTCGCGGAGGCGGCGACCAGGGCGCTGGCCAGCGTACGCAGGAGCGCGCTGTTCGGCCCCGACCTGACCGCGGTGGTGACGGGACCGCCGTCCGCCGAGCTGGCCGCGCTGCTCGACCGGGTGGCCGAGCGGGAGTCGCGGGGCGCGGCCTCGGTGTGGCGGTTCACCACCGAGAGCGTGCGCCGCGCGCTGGACCACGGCTACGAGGCCGACGAGCTGCTGGAGGAGCTGTCCGGCGTCGGCACCATCCCGCAGCCGCTCGAATACCTCGTACGCGACGTGGCCCGCAGGCACGGCGAGGTGACGGTGACCACGGTGGGCTGCGTGGTGCAGGCCTCCGACCCGACCCTCCTCGCCGAGATCGCCGCTCACCGCCGGCTGAGCCGGCTCGGCCTGCGGCTGCTCGCGCCCACCGTACTGGTGAGCTCGGCGGGCGCCGAGCGGACACTGGCCGCGCTGCGCGAGCACGGCTACTCGCCCGTCCCGGTCACCGACGGCGGTGAGATCACGATCCGCCGCACCCGCGTCGAGGAACCCCACAACGGCAAGCTCATCCTGCTGCCCGGCGGTCAGGTGGCCGAGCTGTCGGAGCTGGCGGCGATCGGCGGTGCCGAGGCCATCCCGCACATCATCGCCGAGCCGATCCCCGACCCGCACGAGCACGCCGCCCGCCTGATCACCGCCAGCCGGGCGGCCAACGACCGCGCCGGGCGCACCTGGGCCGTCATCGGCCGGATGGCGACCAGGCTGCCCACGGCGCAGCAGTCACTGCTGGGCTTCGTCGTGGACCGGGGTGTGCGGGCCGGCATCACGCTGACCGACGGCCTGACCGCGACGATCAGCCACGGCGAGCTCAAGGGCGGCGCCCTCGACGCCTGGTGCGAGGAGGCCGGCGACTACCTGGAGTTCCCACTGGCCGAGATCGTCGAGGTCACGGGAGCTTACTAGCCTTCCTCAGGTTGGCCACGAGGCCCTCCACGAAGTCGGCGTAGCCCTGGTAGCTGTAGGGGGCCTCGGCACTCCACGGGTAGAGCTGCCCGGCCTTGACGGCGGGCAGCTTGGCGAAGGTGGGCTTCTTCATCATCTCGGCGGGCTTGAGCGACTGGGTGCGCGTGTCGTAGAGGATGACGTCGGCGTCGTAGGTGTCGGCGTTCTCCCAGCTCAGCGTCTGGAAGAAGCCGCCCTCGTCGATCTTGGCGGGCGTGACGACGGTCAGGCCGTTCTGGGTGAGGTGCACGATGTCCGGATACTCCGGCGGGTTCACCACCCACATCGCGTCGGGGCCCGCCGAGACCATGAGGATCTTGAGGTCCTTGAACGCCGCCAGCTCCTTACTGGCCGCCGCCAGCCGGGCCTTGGCCTCCGGCACCCCTTGTAGGTCCGCGCCCAGCGACGTGGCCAGCTCCTCGTACTTGCCGATCACCTCCATGGCGCTGCGCCCGGTGAGCATGATGCCGGCCGTCGGGGCGACCTGCTCGATCGTGGCCTTCGACTTCTCCGGTACGTACCAGAGCGTGCCCTTGATGTACATGCTGCTGACCAGCAGGTCGGGCTGGAGCGCGATGTACTGCTCCACGTTGAACTCGTCCCAGACGTTGCCCAGCCCCGTGACCTTGGCGATGTCGACGTTGCCCACCTGGGGGTCCCTGGCGCCGTCCTTGAGCTTGTGCGGGCCGAAGACGCCGACCGGGCGCACGCCGAAGTCCCACAGTGCCGCCGCGGCGCCGACCTGGGCGACCACCCGGGTGGGGCGCTTGGGCAGGCTCAGCTTCTTGTCCCGGTCATCGGTGAACGTCCACCCGCCCGCCGCGCCGGTCGCCGCCCCGGTCGGGGCCGCCTGGGTGGCGGCGCCCTCGCCGCCTGCGGGTGGGGCGCCCTCGCCGCCGCAGGCCGCCAGCGTCAGGGCCGCCGCGACGCCCGCCGTGGCCGCGAAAAAGCCCCTGCGAGGCAGTACCGGTCCCGACATGTCCATCTCCTAAGGTTAGGCTTGCCTTGGTTGTGGGGCTTTACCTTAGCCTCGCCTCAATGTGACCGTGACGAAAGGGGTGCGGGTTGCCCGCGGTGAAAGAGCGCCCGGCCGAGGTCGAGCCCGTGGCGTCCCGGGGGCGTCCGGCGGCGCTGGCCGGTGGGCTGGTGGTCGTGTTCGGCGTGCTGGTGCTGGTGGCGATGGCCAGCGTGGCGCTGGGCGCGCGGTCGGTGCCGCTGTCCACGGTGCTGGACGCGCTGACCGCCCCCAACGGGTCCGGCGACCACACGGTCATCCGCGAATTACGCGTCCCACGGACCCTCCTGGGCATCGGCGTGGGGGCCGCGCTCGGACTGGCGGGGGCGCTGATGCAGAGCCTGACCCGTAACCCGCTGGCCGACCCGGGCCTGCTCGGCATCAACGAGGGCGCCGCGCTCGGCGTCACCCTCGCGCTCGGGCTGTTCGGGCTCACGAACCCGGCCGTCTACGTGTGGTTCGCCTTCGGCGGCGCCGCCGTGGCCTCCGTCGTCGTCTACGCGCTGGGCTCGGCCGGCCGCTCGGGCGCCGGTCCGGTACGCCTGGCGCTGGCCGGCATCGCCGTCGGCATGGTGTTCACCGCGGTAGCCTCGGCCATCCTGCGCATGGACCCGCAGACGTTCGACCGGATGCGGTTCTGGCTCACCGGCTCACTGGCCGGGCAGACCTCCGACGTGCTGCTGCGGATCGCGCCCTTCATGGCCGTCGGCCTGGTGGTGGGGCTGCTGCTGGCAAGGCCGCTGAACATGCTGGCGCTGGGCGACGACGCCGGCAAGGCCCTGGGCGTGGCCGTCACCCGTACCCGGGTCCTCACGGCCGTGTCGGTCACACTGCTCTGCGGCTCCGCCACGGCCGCGGCCGGGCCGCTGTGGTTCGTCGGGCTGGCCGTCCCGCACGCGGTAAGAGCCGTGGTGGGTCAGGACCAGCGGTGGGTGCTGCCGTACACGGTGCTGGCCGCGCCGGCGCTGCTGCTGGCGGCGGACGTGGCCGGGCGGCTCATCGCCCGGCCCGGCGAGGTGCAGGTGGGCATCATGTGCGCGGTGGTCGGCGCGCCGATCTTCATCCTGATGGCCAGGCGCAGGAGGCTGGCCGCGCTATGAGCATCCGTCTCGGTCCCTGGTCCGTACGGCTGGCGCCGCGGGCCCTCGTCGTCGCCCTGGTCCTCCTCCTCGTCGCGTTCGCCGTGACCGTGGCGGCGATCTCGACCGGCGAGTTGACCGTGTCCGTACCCGACGTGCTGACCGCGCTGTTCGGCCAGGGCACGCCCGTCGCCGAGCTGATCGTGAGCAAGCTGCGCGCGCCCCGGGTGGTCACCGGGCTGCTGGTGGGCGCGGCGTTCGGCCTGAGCGGCGCGATCTTCCAGAGCCTGACCAGGAACCCGCTCGGCAGCCCCGACTTCATCGGTTTCACCGCCGGCGCCTCCACGGGCGGCATCCTCGGCGTGATCGCGGGCGGCACGGCGCTGCAGATCGCGGGCGGCGCGCTGGCGGGCTGCGTCGGGACCGCCGTGCTGGTGTACGCGCTGGCCCATCGCGGGGGCGTGCAGGGCTACCGGCTGGTCCTCGTCGGGATCGGCGCGAACGCGCTGCTCCTGTCCGCCAACTCCTACCTGCTGACCAGGGCCAACATCAACGACGCCGCGACCGCGGGGGCGTGGCTCACGGGCAGCCTCAGCGGGCGCGGCTGGGACCACGCGATCCCGGTGGCGGTGGCGCTCGCGGCGCTGCTCCCGGTCTGCGCCGCCGTGTCACGGCCGATGCGGATGCTGGAGATGGGCGACGACTCGGCGCGGGCCATGGGCATCAGGGTCGAGGCCGTACGGGCTACGGCCATCACCGTGGGCGTGCTGCTGTGCGCGGTGGCCACGGCCGCCGCCGGGCCGGTCATCTTCGTCGCCCTGGCGGCTCCGCAGCTGGCCAGGCGGCTGACCCGGTCGCCCGGCGTGACGATGGGCGCCTCGGCGCTCATGGGCGCCGTCCTGCTGACCGGCGCCGATCTGGCCGCCCAGCGCGTACTCGCCCCCACACAGCTGCCCGTCGGCGTGCTCACGGCCGCGATCGGCGGCGCCTACCTCGCCCTGCTCCTCCGAAGGGACCGCCACTGATGGCTCCTCCGAAAAGCCCGCCACTGATGCTCGCGCGAAAGGACCGCCGCTGATGGCACTCCCCCAGTCCGAGACCGCCCGGCTGTCGGGCAGCGACCTCACCCTCGCCTACGACCAGCGCGTCGTGGCGGCCGAGCTGGACGTGACGATCCCCGACGAGTCGTTCACCGTGATCATCGGCCCGAACGCCTGCGGCAAGTCCACCCTCCTGCGCGCCCTGGCCAGAATGCTCAAGCCCAGGAAGGGCGCGGTCCACCTCGACGGCAGCGTGATCACCTCGCTGCCGTCGAAGGAGGTGGCCAGGCGCCTCGGGCTACTGCCACAGAGCTCGATCGTGCCCGACGGCATCACCGTGACGGACCTGGTGGCCCGCGGCCGCTACCCGCACCAGAAGCTGATGCGGCAGTGGTCACGCGCGGACGAGGCCGCGGTGACCGAGGCGATGCGCGCCACCGACGTGTCCGAACTGGCCGACCGGATCGTGGACGAGCTGTCCGGCGGCCAGCGGCAGCGCGTGTGGCTGGCCATGGCACTGGCCCAGGAGACGCCGATCCTGCTGCTCGACGAGCCGACGACCTTCCTCGACATCTCCCACCAGATCGAGGTACTGGACCTCTGCGCCGACCTGCACGAGGCCGGCCGCACGATGGTGGCGGTCCTGCACGACCTCAACCAGGCGTGCCGCTACGCCACCCACCTCATCGTCATGCGCGACGGCGCCATCGTGGCCGAGGGCGACCCGGCCGGAATCGTCACGCCCAACCTGGTCGCCGAGGTGTTCGACCTGCGCTGCGAGATCATCGAGGATCCCCAGTCGGGCACCCCGCTCATCATCCCCGAGGCGCGCCGCCAGGTGAGAACGACGGCCTGATCCACCGGCTCCCCCCTATCATCCCGCTCTCAGCCCACCAGGGCCCCGACCAGGGCGGTGATCGCGTCGCGGGCGCGGGCCTCGCCGTACTCCTCCCTGAGCACGCCCGCCACCTCCGCGGCGGTGGCCGCCAGCAGCGCGTGGGACAGGACGTCCGCGTCGGACCCCGGGCGCGAGGCCGCCAGCAGGATGGCCGCGTGGCGGTGCCAGAAGCGATAGGCGCCGATCCGGTAGCGGGCGCCCGGACTGGCCGTCTCGGACATGCGTACCAGGTCGAGGTGGGCGAACAGGTAGTCCAGATAGGCGTCGACGAAGGCGGTGAGCCGGTCGCGCGCGGGCGCGCCGGGGCCCAGCGGCGGCGGACCGGACAGGATGCGTTCCTGCAGCAACCGCTCGCGCTCGTCGAGCAGCGCCACCGCCAGCCCCGATTTATCCCCGAATCTGCGGAACAACGTGCCCTTCCCCACCCCGGCCTCCGCCGCTATCGCATCCATGGAGACCGCTTCGACACCCTTCTCAGCGAACAGCCTGGCCGCGGCGGCAAGGACCTTCTCCCTGTTGCGCGCCGCGTCCGCACGTTCGTTGACCGGGCCCCCGCGAAGCAGTTCCAGCCTCTGTCTTGACGAACCGGACCGCGGTCCGTTAGCTTTCGAGCCATCCACAAAGCGGACTGTAGTCCATTTGGACCGGAGGCCACAATGACCATCACCCGCGACGAGCTCCGAGCAACGCTCGACACTGTCACCGTACTCGACACGCTCGGCGGTGCTTACTTTGCCCAGCAGCACCTGCCGGGTGCCATCGCGCTGGTCGAGAGCGAGGTCGCCGAGCGGGCGCCCGCGCTGCTGCCCGACAAGGACGCGCCGATCGTCACCTACTGCACGAACCCGGCCTGCAACAACAGCAAGGCCGTCGCCCGCCGCCTGACCGCCCTCGGCTACACGAACGTGCGCAGGTACGTCGAGGGGATCGAGGACTGGGTGGCGGCGGGCCTGCCGGTGGAGTCCTCGTAGAACGTGATTCTTGGAGCGTGCCAAAGGACGTGGAAGCGGACGGCGGGCGCGGGTGACCCTCTGGAAGCCACAACTTCCTCAGGGGGGAACCATCATGGATCACACCATCGTGATCGGCGCGAGCATGGCGGGCCTGTTGTCCGCCGCCGCTCGTCGCTGATGAGCCCGGGGACGCTGCTCAAAGTGTTCCGCAACGGCGCACCACGAGCGTTGCCAGCGCTCGTGTGACCTCGCGCAGCTCCCGCAGCTCGACCTGCTCCCTGGGGGCGTGCGCGTACCGTACGTCGCCGGGGCCGTAGTGCAGCGCCGGGATCCCGCCGGCCGCGTAGAGCCGCAGGTCGCTCCCGTACGGCGCGGCCTTCTCCATCGGCCGCGCGCCCGTCGTGTCGGCGATCGTCCCGGTCACCTCCGCCAGCAGCGGGTGCGCCTCGGGCAGCCGCCCGCTGGCGAACTGGCCGCCCGGCCAGGTGATCGCCGGCGGGTGGTCGCGCAGCCACGGGTGCGCGACCGTCAGCACCGCCTCCTCGAACGCGGCCCGCGCCGTCGCCGGGTCCTCGTCGAGCCGGACGCCCATCCGGCCCTCCGCGACGAGCAGGTCGGGCACGCTGCTGGCCCAGTCGCCCGCCCGCACGGTGCCGACCTCGATCGGGTACGGCATCGCGTTCCCGGCGAAGATGGCGGGCACGTCACGGTTGCGCTCGGCCTCCAGCCGCCGGATCGCCTCGAACACCGGCCAGAACACCTCGACCGCGTTGACCCCCTCATAGCGGGTGGCCCCGTGCGCGGCCCGGCCCACCACCTCCAGCCGGAACGTCAGCGCCCCCGCGTTGGCCGTGATGACGGCGCCACTGGTCGGCTCGGTGATGACCGCCGCCTCCGCCGTGTGGCCCCTGGCCAGCGTGGCGAACGCGCCGAGTCCGCCATCCTCCTCGCTGACCACGCAGTGCACGGCGAGCGGCCGGGCCAGCCGTACCCCGGCCTTCTTGAGCGCGCGGACGACGGCGAGGTTGGCCACCAGCCCGGCCTTCATGTCGCAGGCGCCGCGGCCGTGCAGGGTGTCGCCGGTGATCCTGGCGGCGAACGGGTCGTTCCCCGCCCACTGGGCCGGGTCGCCGATGGGCACGACGTCGACATGGCCCTGCAGGGCCAGTGCCGGTGTGCCTTCGCCGCCGGTCACGGCCACCACGCCATAGCCCTCGGCCCTCGGCGCCTCGGTGCCGGGGAAGCCCGCGCGGCGGCCGAGGTCGTCGAGGTCCAGCTTCCAGACGTCCACGTCCAGATCGGCCTCGGTGAGCACGCGGGCGACGCGGTGCTGCAACTCGGACTCCGCGTCGGTGCCCGTCACGCTGGGCACTCTGACGGTCTCGGCCAGCAGGTTCACGGTGTCGGTGTCGTCGATGGCCTGGAGGACCCTGGCTTCCGCGTCGCGCATGGAGCCCACCATCTCATGGCGTGAACCTCTGTGATGATTCGTGGCAATACATGGGAGGAGGTGCGAGTGCGAACTTTGGTGAGCGTTCTGGTGTGGTCGGTGGTGGCTCCGCTCGCGGTGTGGGCGGCGCTGCGGGTGAGTCCGTACGACGGGTTGTGGCCGTGGGTGCCGATCGTGGCGTTCACACCGTACGCGGCGGCGGCCTCCGTGCTCGCCCTCGCCCTGGCCGGGGCACTGCGGCGGTGGGTCGCCGGGGCGGTCGCGCTCGTCACCGTGGCGGCCCTGGCGCTGGCAGTACTGCCTCGCTGGTTCGCCGACGGCGAGCCGGTGACGAGCGGCAGGACGCTGCGGGTGCTGGCGGCCAACCTGATGGTGGGCTCGGCCGACACGGCGGGGCTGATGGATCTGGTCGCCAGGCTCCGGCCGGACGTCCTGACGCTGCAGGAGCTCACCCCCAAGGCCGCGGCGGCCCTGGACCGGGCGGGTCTGCGCAAGGCGTTGCCGCAGGCCGTGGTCCGGGCGCTGCCCGGCGTGGGCGGCTCCGGCGTCTACTCGCGTTATCCGCTCACGGCGGGGCCGGCCATCCAGTTCGGGGCGTTCGGGCAGGCCAGGGCGGTGCTCGCGGAGCCGGGCGGGACGAAGATCGAGGTGGTGTCGGTGCATCCGTGCGCGCCCAAGTACGAGGGACGTACGCCCTGCTGGCAGCAGGGGCTGGTCGCGCTGCCTCGCGGCGGTGAGGCCGCGCGGGTGCTCGCCGGCGACTTCAACGCCACGCTCGACCACGTACCGATGCGCGACCTGCTGGCCGCCGGCTACCGCGACGCGGCGGACGTCACCGGACGGGGGTTCACCGCGACGTACTGGCCCAGCGGCGGGCGGGCTCCCGGCGTGGTGATCGACCATGTGCTGGCCTCCGCCGGGATGGGGGTACGCGCGTTCTCGGTCGAGTCGCTGGCGAAGACCGACCATCGGCCCGTCTTCGCCGAGCTCACACTGCCCTGACGTCAGCCATTGCCGGTTCGCGGGAGTCCGGATGACCGTAAACTGAGCGCGTGGTAGCACCCAAGTTCGAGATCCAGATGCTCAACGACCGGGTGATGATCCGGCTTGAGCAAGAGACCGAGGAGCGGCGCAGCGGCTCCGGGATCGTCATCCCCGCGACGGTCAAGATGGCCAACCGGCTGGCCTGGGGCGAGGTCTGCGGGGTCGGCTCGAACGTGCGCGCGGTCAAGGTGGGCGACAAGGTGCTGCTCAACCCGGAGGACCAGTTCGAGGTGGAGCTGCACGCGCAGGTCTACCTCGTCATGCGCGAGCGCGACCTGCACGCCGTCGCCACGCAGGAGACCGACCACGGCACCGGCCTCTACCTCTAGCCCCGGTGGAAGGTCAGCCAGAGGTTCGCCTTCCACGTCTGGGACGGGATGTCGGCCAGCACCCGTGTCACCTTGCTCGTCAGGTCGACCACCGCCAGGCGGTAGGCGCTCTGGTGGGGCATGACCGCGATGACATGGCTCTCGTCCCACCAGCCGAACAGCATCTGCGGGCTGACGGCCACCCGGCTCGCGATCTTGCCGGTCGCCGGGTTCACCACGCAGAGCTGCTGCGTGAAGCGTGCCGGGCACCACGTGGTCAGGCGGCTGCCTGACGGCGAGTAGGCGTCCTCCGGGCCGGTCGGCGGCCCGACGCCCGCGAACGTGCGCAGAGTCGCGCCGTCACTGGCCCGGTAGGTCCGCAGGCCGTCGCCGAACCTGGCGACAAGATCGCCGCCGGGGCTCCACCCGAAGTCCGCGCTCCCGTCGAGCCCGGCCGGGCGGACCGTGCGGGCGGTGCCCGCCACCACGTCGACGACGGTGAAGCCGACGGTCCGCCACTGCCCGCCGGACTTCTGCTCAACGGTGAGCGCCACGCGCTTGCTGTCGCGCGACCATGAGATGTACGAGGCGGCCAGGGGCTTCTTGACCGTACGCACTCGCCTGATCTGGCCGCTGGCGCGGTCGGTGAGCAGGAGGGAGTCGTAGCCCGCCCGGTAGGACTTCGGGACGCCGGCCACCGTGGCGGCGTCGGGTGAGACCGCCGCTTCCGACAGGGCCGGCTGCCTGGCGAACGTGTTGCCGGTCTTGGCCCTGAGGTAGGTGCTCTTGGTACCCAGGCCGTAGCTGCTGAGCCGTACGGGATCACCCGCTTTTTCCTGATATTTCACACTGATGCCGGGAAGGGGCAGCGTGTCCGCCTGGGCGGTCAGGAGCTCGGCTGTACCCGCTGCGTCGGTGGTACCGGCAGTGTCGGCAGGCCAGGCCGGAGCGAGCAGGGCGAGCGACAGGGCGGCGGCGATGTGGGCGATCACGCCCCGCAGAATAGGCACCCGATGGCCGGATTTCCGGCAGCGATAACGACCCGGTCTAGATAACGCGCTGGGCCAGCGCGATCAGATCGATGCCGAGCGTTCTGAGCCCGATGTAGACGATCACGGCCGCGACGGCCACGGTCACGATGAGCACGATGACGCGGACCGTCCAGCCTTGCCGTTTATACCATTCGGTCCAGTCGTGCAGCACCCGCTTGCCGAACTCCAGCGCCCGGCGCGCCCAGTGGAACTCGGTGGCCAGCACGGCCAGCCCCGCGAACACGACCAGCCAGCCCGGCCCTGGGAACGGCACCATGATCAGGCCGCCGACCACCATGATCGCGCCGATGGCGCCGATGACGATCTTCAGCGTGAGCGCGCCCGCGCGGGTGGACCGGATGCCGTCCAGCCAGCCGTGAATGCCCGACCGGCGCTCGGGCATGCTGGAACGGTCCGCTGACTCATCCTTGATCGCGTCGGCGTCTCCGGTCTCGGAGTCCTGGATCGGCAACGTACTCCCCCGCACGGTCGATGTGCCCCCCAGGATACGGCCCAGCGGCCCTGAAATAGGCTGCCTTACCAACCCGACAACCCGCCAAATCGACAAACCGCTCAAAACGTAAAATTTCATGCTTTTATAGGCGACTTCGGGCAAAAATCGGTTACCGTCTCCTATGCCCGAGGCCATGCTTCGTACCGTCACCGGTCCCGTACCCGCGACCGCCATCGACGGCGCCGTCCTTCCCCGCGAGCACCTGCGCACCGACATGCGCTGGGCGACCGGCATCGACTCCGACCCCTATCGGTGGCTTGACGAGGACCAGACCGTCACCACCGAACTCCGCGAGGTGCGCCAGTCCGACCGCCTCGGCTTGATCATCGATCTTACCTGCCTGGGCATGGGCCGCGACGCCGCCGCCCTGGCCCGGATCGCGATGGGCAGCCGGGTTCCGGTGATCGCCTCGACCGGCCTGTTCGCCGGACCGTTCAGCGGTCCCCGCGACGCGGACGTCGAGACGCTCACGAGCCGGCTGATGAGCGAGATCTCCGACGGCCTCGACGACATCGGCGTGTTCCCCGGCGTGATCGGCCAGGCCGGCTGCTGCGGCACCGAGCCCACCCCGGCCGAAGAGCGCGGCCTCATCGCCGCCGCCCGCGCCGCGCTGGCCTCCCGCCTGCCTGTGGCCACGTACGGGCACAACGGGCTGGCCATGCTGGAGATCCTCCTCGCCGAGGGCCTGTCCGGCGACCGGGTGAGCGTGGGCTACGCGGGCAGCGACCCGGCCGTCGCCCGCAAGATCGCCGAGGCCGGCGCGTACGTCAGCCTGGGCTCACTCAGCCTCGGCACGGACCAGTCGGCCAGGATCGCACTCGCCCTCATCGAGGACGGCCACGCCGACCGCCTCCTGCTCAGCACCGGCGTGAGCCGGATCGCCCAGGTCAACCGGTACGGCGGGCCCGGCTACGCGCACCTCTTCCACACGCTGCTGCCGCGCCTGCGCGAGTCCGGGGTGACCGAGGACACGATCCGCCTCGTCACCCGGGACAACCCGCTGCGCTGGCTCACCAGCGGAGCCGCCTGACCTGGACGGCGCCGCAGGTGACCGGCCGCGCTCCAGGTTGGCGGCTGAGCGCCCACCACAAGATCGTCTCGTGGGGGTCCGGGCGGTCCGGTCGCCAACCGGAGGGCCGGAAACTGGCTAGGATTATGGGCTGAGCGAGCCTGGCCAGGTGGGGGGACGGTGACCGAGCACACGCACAGCGGTGACGGCCCGCGCGGGCCGTTCAAGGCGCTGTCCCGCATGGCCCGGCTGGGTGACGTCCCGGTCGTGATCATGCTGGCCTGGGCCGGCTGGCTGGCCGTCCCGTGGTCCTTCAGCGGCCTGGCCCAGGCACGCGCCGCCGCTGCCGCGGCCGCCGCGGAGGCCGAGCCACCACCGGTCATCTCCACGGGCACGGCAGGAGCCGGCACTTCCATCGATGCCGTACGGGTCGGCACCACCGCCGATGCCGCACGTACCGGCTCGCTGGCGACCGCGACGCCCGCCAGGGCTTGGGGCATCCCGGCGGCCCACAGCCTCGCCCCGGCACACCGCACGGTCCGCGCCCTCCGTGACGACGTCCCTTGTGACGGCGCAGTGGGTGACGCCGCATCGGGTGGTGGCCCCCGGGAGAACGTGCTGGCCACCGAGCGGGCGCGGATCGCCGGGGAGGTGCACGACGCCGCCGGGCACGGGCTGGCGGCCATCGCCCTGCAGGCCGGGCTCGCGCTCGTCACGCTCGACGACGACCCCGAGCAGACGCGCGCCTCGCTGCTGGCGATCAGGGAGACCAGCACGACGGCGCTCACCCAACTACGCGCCGCACTCGACCGGCTCGACCCGCGCGACAGCACCCATGACCCACACGCCGGCGCCAATGACGCGCGGGACGGCGCCCACGACCTGCCGAGCCTCATCGACGGGGTCCGGGCCGCGGGGCTCGCGGTGGACGTGGAGCCCGCCGACCCCGTCGTGCCCGCCCACCTCAGCGCGACCGTCTACGGGGTGGTACGCGAGTCGCTCACCAACGTCCTGCGCCACGCCGGCCCCACGCAGGCGCTCGTCCGGCTGTCCGGCGACCCGGCCGGGCCGCTCGTCCTGGAGATCGCCGACCGAGGCGCCCTCCGAAGCACTGGTCAAGGCGCCGACCGGCTAGGAGCGGCCGAGGAGCGGAGCCGAGATGCCGCCCAGCTGGAAGCGGCCGAGGAGCGCGGCCGGGCAGGCATGACCGAGGGCCGAGGGCTGGCCGGAATGCGGGCCAGGGTGCTCGCCGCAGGCGGACACTTCACGGCGGGCCCGCGGGACGGCGGCGGCTTCCAGGTCCTCGCCACATTCCCGCAGCGACCCGCACTCCAGACCGGCCCGGCCCAGCACAACCAGCAACCCGCATCCCAGAACGACTCAGCTCACCACATCTGGCAGCCCGCACTCCAGAACAGCTCAGCTCGCCACAACACCGCCGACTCCCCAGCAGACCTCACGTGACCCCCGTCTCAGCCGAGGGACCCGAGGACGCCAAGGAAGCCGAGCAGGGGCCGGTGATCCGGGTGGCCGTCGCCGACGATCAGGCCGTCGTACGGATGGGGCTCAGGGCGTTGCTGGATCGGGAGCCGGGCCTGGAGTGCGTGGGCGAGGCGGCCGACGGCGCGGCGGCGCTCCAGCTCATCCGCCGCACCCGTCCCGATGTACTCCTGCTCGACATCCGCATGCCCGGCATGGACGGCCTGGCGACCCTGCGGGCCATCGCCGGTGACCGCGAGCTGAGTGGCACCAGGATCGTGGTGGTGACCACGTTCGCCGTGGACGAGTACATCTTCGCCGCGCTCCAGGCCGGAGCCAGCGGGTTCCTGCTCAAGGACAGCGCCCCCGACGAGCTGGTCGGCGCGGTCCGGGTGGTGGCCGCAGGCGAGGCGCTGCTGTCGCCCGCGATCACCAGGAAGGTCATCGGCCTGTTCGGCCGCCACGGCACCGAGCCGGTCGAGGGCCTCGACACCCTCACACCGCGCGAACGCGAACTGGTCGCCTGGGTGGCCACCGGCCGGTCCAACGAGGAGATCGCCAAGGAGCTGGTGATCAGCCCCGACACCGTCCGCACGCACGTCAGCCGGGCCATGGTCAAGCTGCGCGCCCGCGACCGCGCCCAACTGGTCGTGTTCGCCATGCGCGCCGGCCTGGCCGTGCCAACATGACCAGCCGACCCGACCAACGTAGGTCGACCTGGTCGTACACGAACGTAGCTATTTCCTGAGGAAGCCCTCGTAGTTGCGCTGCTGAAGCTGCGCCTCGATCTGTTTCACCGTGTCGAGCCCCACCCCCACCATGATCAGGATGCTGGTCCCCCCGAACGGGAAGTTCTGCTGGGTGCTCGGAGCCCGCAGGATCGCGAACGCGAGCAGCGGCAGCAGCGCCAGCACCCCCAGGTAGACGGCCCCGGGCGCGGTCAGCCGCGACAGCACGTACGCCAGATACCGCGCGGTCGGCGCGCCAGGGCGGATGCCCGGCACGAACCCGCTGTACCGCCGCATGTTGTCGGCCACCTCGACGGGATTGAAGGTGATCGACACGTAGAAGTACGCGAATCCCACGATCAGCAGGAAGAATCCGATCATGTAGAGCGGGTGCGTGCCGGCGGTGATGTTCCGCGACACCCAGCCGCCCACCTCATCACCGAGCAGTGGAGCGGCGAGCGTCGGCAGGTACAACAGCGACGTGGCGAAGATGACCGGCACGATCCCCGCCTGATTGACCTTCAGGGGGATGTAGGTGCTGCTCCCGCCGTACATCCGCCGCCCCACCGCCCGCTTGGCGTACTGCACGGGGATGCGCCGCTGCGCCTGCTCGATGAACACCACGGCCGCCACCAGGAACACCCCGGTCACCAGCAGCATGCCGAAGGCGAACGGGCTGAGCACGAAGATGGTCGACATGTACGACGGAAAGAAGGCCACGACCTGGGTGAACATCAGGATCGACATCCCGTTCCCGATCCCCCGGTCGGTCACCAGCTCCCCCAGCCACATCACCATGCTGGTCCCCGCCACCAGGGTGACCACCACCACCGCGACGCCCAGCAGGCTCTCGTCGCGCAGCAGCGGCTTGGCGCACCCGGGCAGCAGCTGCCCGCCGCGCGCCAGCGCGACCACCGTGGTGGCGTTGAGCACGGCCAGCCCGATGGTCAGGTAACGCGTGTACTGGGTGATCTTCGTCTGCCCCGACTGCCCTTCCTTCCTGAGCGTCTCAAGTCGCGGCACGACGACGGTCAGCAGCTGCATCACGATGCTCGCGGTGATGTACGGCATGACGCCCAGCGCGAAGACCGACAGCTTCAGCATCGCGCCCCCGCTGAGCATCTGCACCATGTCGAACAACCCGCCGCGCGCCGTACCCAGGCACTGCTGGACCGCCACGACGTCCACCCCCGGCGCCGGCAGGATCTGCCCCAGCCGGAACAGCCCGATGACGGCCAGCGTGAACAGTAACTTCTTGCGGAGATCCGGCACCCGGAACGCCCTGAACAGCACGGTCAGCATGAGCCGAGTCTGTCGGCGCGCCCGCCGCGGGTCGTCCGCCGAGCCGCGTCACCCGCGTACGCAGATCCGCGTACGCGACACTGACCACATGAGCACGCTTTGGGTGATCAGCGGCCCGCCGGGCGCGGGCAAGTCCACCGTCGCGGCGGCGCTGCTCGCCCGCCTCGACCCGCCGGCCGCCCTGCTCGACAAGGACACCCTGTACGGCGACATCGCCGCCGAGATCCTCCAGGGGTACGGCAGGCACCACGGCGAACGCGAGGGCCCGTGGTACGACGAGCACATCAAGGCGCACGAGTACGCGGGCATGACCAGGACGGCCAGGCAGATCCGCGAGCACGGCTGCCCGGTGCTGCTCGACGGCCCGTTCACCGCCCAGGTGCACTCGGCGCGGCTGTGGGAGCGCTGGGTCGGCGAGCTGGGCGGGGACCCGGTCAGGCTCATCTGGGTCCGCTCGGACGGGCCGACCCTGCGCGAGCGCCTGGTGGCCAGGGGGTTGGAGAAGGACGCGGGCAAGCTGGCGGCGTTCGAGGCGTACCTGGCGGCGATCCGGGTGTCCGAGCCGCCGGCCGTACCGCATCTGGAGATCGACAACCGCCCTGGCGCGCCGTCGGTCGGCGAGCAGCTGACGAGAGCGGGCATCCCACCGCGCCCGGACAAATCAGGTTAAGGAACCCGATACTCGTCGTCGCGCGCGTCGATGATCGCCATGTGGCCGGGCAGGTGGCCGATCGCGAAGTCCACGCCACTGGCCATGATCACCGCCTGCGGCGTCACGCCGCAGGCCCAGAACAGCGGCACCTCGCCGGGCCGCACCTCCACCGGATCGCCGAAGTCGGGCCGTCCGAGGTCGGCGATCCCGATCGCGGCCGGGTCGCCCACGTGCACGGGTGCCCCGTGCACCTGCGGGTAGTGGCCGCTGACCTCGATCGCGACGTCCACGAGCGCCGCCGGGACCGGCCGCATCGACACCACGAGCGGGCCCGACAGCGGGCCGGACGGGCGGCAGGGCACGCTCGTCCGGTACATCGGCACGTTCGTCCCCAGCTCCAGATGCCTGATCGGCACCCCGGCCCGCAGCAGCGCCTGCTCGAAGGTGAAGCTGCAGCCGATGAGGAAGGCCACGAGGTCGTCACGCCACTCGGCGACCACGTCGTCGAGGTCGGCGACCGGCCGCCCGTCACGATAGACGCGATATCCCGGCAGATCGGTACGCAGGTCACCAGGGAACAGGGCGGTGGACCACGCCCCCGGCTCCCCCACGTCCAGCACCGGGCACGCCTGTGCGTTGAGTTGCGCGAACAGCAGCAGTTCGTAGCCCAGTTCCTTGGGCACGGCGATCAGATTGGCCTGCGTCCAGCCGGAGCACCAGCCCGCGGTCGGCACCCGCTCGCCCGCGCGGAAGCGCTCGCGCGCCTGCGCCGGGGTCAGGTCTGCGACATCCACACCTCGAGATTACGCCCGGTAACTGGGCCCGCAATCGCCGACATACTCTGACTTTTCGGGGTAGTAGGGAACGCCGTGCGCCTTGATGTGAACCTCCTCGACTACGCGCTCATCGCGATCTACTTCGCGACCGTGCTCGGCATCGGCTTCGCCGCCAAGCGGCGGATCAGCTCGAGCCTCGACTTCTTCCTGGCCGGCCGTGGATTACCCCCGTGGATCACCGGACTGGCCTTCGTCTCGGCCAACCTCGGCGCGATCGAGATCCTCGGGATGGCGGCCAACGGCGCCCAGTACGGCGCCATGACCGTGCACTATTACTGGATCGGCGCGGTGCCCGCGATGGTGTTCCTCGGCATCGTGATGATGCCGTTCTACTACCGCTCGAAGGTACGCAGTGTCCCGGAGTTCCTGGGCCGCCGCTTCAACGGCGCCACCCAGCTGCTGAACGCGCTCTCCTTCGCCGTGGCCCAGATCCTCATCGCCGGGGTCAACCTCTACGCGCTCGCGCTGGTCATGGAGGCCCTGCTGGGCTGGCCCCTGCCGGTGTCGGTGGTGGTGGCGGCGGTGATCGTGCTGTCGTACATCACGCTCGGCGGGCTGTCGTCGGCGATCTACAACGAGGTCCTGCAGTTCTTCGTGATCCTGGCCGGGCTGATCCCGCTGACCATCCTCGGGCTGGCCAAGGTGGGCGGCGTCTCCGGGCTGTTCGACAAGGTACGGCAGAGCGCGCTCGGCGAGGCCGGCCTGCACACGTGGGCCGGCAGCGCGGGCAAGAACCCGATGGAGGCCCACTGGCTCGGCATCGTGTTCGGCCTGGGCTTCGTGCTGTCCTTCGGCTACTGGACCACGAACTTCGCCGAGGTGCAGCGGGCATTATCCGCCCGCAACACCAACGCCGCCCGGCTCACTCCGATCATCGCGGCCTACCCGAAGCTGTTCATCCCGCTGGTGACCGTACTGCCGGGGTTGATCGCCCTCGTCCTGTTCAAGGACCTGGGCAAGGGCCAGGCCTACAACAACGCGATCCCGCTGCTCATGCAGGACCTGCTGCCCAACGGCGTGCTCGGCGTGGCGGTGACCGGGCTGCTGGCCTCGTTCATGGCCGGGATGGCGGCCAACATCAGCGGGTTCAACACCGTGTTCACCAACGACATCTGGCAGGCGCACCTGGCCAAGGACCGTGACGACGGCTACTACCTGCGGGTCGGCAGGATCGCCACCGTCGCGGGCGTCGCGCTGGGTGTCGGGACGGCGTTCATCGCGGCCGGCTACTCCAACATCATGAACTACCTGCAGGCGCTGTTCTCGTTCTTCAACGCGCCGCTGTTCGCGACCTTCATCCTCGGGCTGTTCTGGAAGCGGATGACGCCGTGGGCCGGCTTCTGGGGCCTGCTGGCCGGGACCGCGTCCGCGTTCGCCTCGTACATCGCGTACAAGGCCGGAATGCTGGACTTCGGCACCGAGCTGAACGCCAGCTTCTGGGGCGCGGGCGTGGCCTTCGTCGTCGACCTGCTCGTCTCGGTGGTGGTCACGCTGGTGACCACGCCCAAACCCGTGGAGGAGCTGCGCGGGCTGGTGTACGGGCTCAGCGCCGTCGACCTGGCGGACGACGCGCTGGCCGGTGACAAGAAGTGGTACCGCTCGCCCGTGATCCTCGGGACGGGCGCGATCGTCCTGGCCGCCGCGATGTACGGGGTGATCCTGTGAGCGACATCAGAATGGTGATCGGCGGACTGTTCCTGATCTACGGGGTGATCCTGATCATCGCCGGGGTGGTGGGGGCGGCGGTCAACCTGTGGACCGGGCTGGTCATGGCGGTCTTCGGCGGCGCCTTCGTGATGTGGGCCCGCGTCAAGCGCATCTGACGCCGGGGGCGGCCGGCCCGCATCCAACGCCGGGGGGCGGCCGGCCCATCGGCCCGCCGCCCCCTGTCGAGGTTGTCAGTAGTCGAGCCCGAACGTGTGAGCGCCCAGGCCGAACCCGTTCCCCCGCGGCACCACGTACCCCTGCTCGATCAGCGTGGCCACGCTCCGCCGTACCTCTTCCTCCTCCAGCCCGGTCGCGCGGATCAGCGCGCCGAGCTCCGCGCCGCCGGACTCGACCGCCTGCGAGGCGACCGCCTCGTACACGTGGATGTCGACGTCGGACAGTGCCTGCACATCGTGATCTCGGGCCATCAGCGTCGCCTCGCTCCCTCTCTGAGCCGCCCGGGGTCGATGTCGCGCTCCGGGTAGCGGCGCAGGTATTCGCTCTCCAGTTGGTTGGTCCTCGTGGTGTGGCGCGCGAGCGCGTCGTCCGAGCCGTGCAGGAAGGTGTCGGTCCGCGTGGTGTGCAGTTGCCGCAGCTCACGCAGCAGGTCGTCGTCCTGGAGTTGCGCTGGATCGATTCCCATCATCGTCATGAAGTAGCCCCTACCCCAGAAGGCGCCCGACAATATGTGTCATATTTCCTGACATAAGGGCATTGTCGGGAGGAGATCACCGCTTTACCTTCCCGTTATGGACCTCGAGCTCAGGCACCTCAGGATCGTTCGCGCGGTCGCGGACGCGGGAAGTGTGAGCAAGGCCGCGTCCCTGCTCGGGCTGGCGCAACCGGCCCTCACCGCACAGCTCAAACGTATCGAGCGGGTACTCGGCGGCGCCCTGTTCGAGCGCGACAGGCACGGCGCCCGGCCCACCCGGCTGGGCGAGCTGGTGCTCGCCCGCGCCCGCGTGCTCCTCCCGGCGGCCAAGGAACTGCAGGACGAGGCCGTACGGTTCGCCCAGGCCCCCTCCCCCGGCTTCCGCATCGGCGCCACGAACGGGCCGATACTCGGCGGCCTCGTCGACCGGCTCGCCGCGGAACGGACGGTGAGCACGTACACCTCATGGTCGGCCGACGAGCTCACCGCCATGACCGAGCTCGGCCGGCTCGACTACGCGCTGACCGGCGCCTGCGGCGACGGCGGCACCCCCACGGGCTCGCTGCGATGGGAGACGATCAGCTATGACCCGGTCTTCACACTGCTCGCCGAGACCCACCCGCTGACCGGCGAGAAGGAGCTGGACCTGTCCGAACTCGCCCTCGAAAGCTGGGCCGTCACGCCCGGCGACGGCTGCTTCGCCGACTGCTTCGCCACCGCCTGCGCCCGCGCCGGCTTCACCCCGGGAACGATCTATGAGACCGACGTGGCCACCTGCACCCACCTCGCCCGGGTCGGCCGGGCCGTGGCACTCTGCCAGGCCACCCACCAGCCCGCCCCCGGCCTGGCCGTGGTCCCGCTCGCCGGCGCGCCATTGCGCTGGCGGCAACTCCTCGGCCACCACCCCGCCGCCCCCGACGCCGCCTGGGTCGCGGAACAGGCCAAACAGACCCACGCGGAGGTGGTACGGCGAAGCACGGTCTACCAGGACTGGCTGGTACGGAACACCGGCTTCGGCACCGCTCCCTGACCTGCCCTGATGTCCGACCTCCGCGCTGGGCCGGTGACTCGGGCCGCGATCTCGTAAGTGAGGGCCGGGGAGCCACGCCTCCCCGAGCCCGCCAGGGAGCTCTCGGGGTCTCTAGGCGCTTAGGCCAGGGTGTACTCCCACCCCGGCTTCCAATCGAACGGAGCATCCACGAGCTCCTCCAACGCCACGCCCTCAAGCAGATTCTGCAGCGCCCACCGATTGGCCGAGTGCGAGATGACCAGCACCGTACGCCTCTGCCACTTGTCCATCACCTCTTCAAGAAACGCCGCGGTCTCCGCGACCACCTGCCGATAGCTCTGCCCCCCGGGCCACGGCATCTCGATGAACCGCCGCCGCAACCTCGCCACCTCACTGACGGGCCGCCCGTTGTAGATCCCGTAGTCGCACTCCCGCAACCGGGAGTCGAGCCGAATCTCCCGCCCATCCCCGAACGCGACCTCCGCCGTCTGCACCGCCCGCCGCAGATCAGAGGCGTAGACCACATCCACGTCCCGCCGCCGCACCCCCAACTCCACGGCCAACTCCCGCCCAGCCTGGGACAACTCCCCCGGCAACCAGCCGGTGGCGATCCCCTTCTCGTTGTCCACCGTGAGGGAATGCGTCTCGTAGATCAGCTTGACCGCCATGGCCCGACGCTACCCATGGATCCCGGTGTCTGGCGTACGCGCTGAGTGAACGAGGACGATCTATGCTGGCATGAGGGCTCAGGTGTGGAAGACTGCATGTTTGCAAGGGGCGGTAGCTCAGCCGGTCAGAGCATCGGACTCATAATCCGTGGGTCGTGGGTTCAAGTCCCACCCGCCCTACCACTCATGGCCAGTCGAAACCCCCCGCTTGGCCTGCGCTTCCGCGCGGCGACGGGGGTTTCGCGTGTCCGGCTGACAACGGGAGTCTCATCCGTGCACACTCGTTCCTGGCGAGATCGTCTCGCTGGTCACTCGCGCCGTCCCGGGCACGACCTATGCAGAGTGTGACAGGTCGGTGTCGTAGACCTGGCGCAGGTGGTGCCGGATGTCGCGCACGCTCATGCCGTGCGCGTACAGGCTGATGATCATGTCGTCCAGGCCGCCGGAGATTCGGACGGCCCGTGTGGGCACCAGCACTGGCTCGAACGTGCCGGCCCGGTCCCGGGGCACGGCCAGCCGCATCGGGCCCACTCCGGTCTGCACGGTCTTGTCGATCTTGCCGTTGCGAGAGTTGCCCGTCCCGTTGCCGGCCGGATCGTGCTTGCCATAGCCCAGATGCGTTGACAGCTCGACCTCCAAGGCCCGCTCCAGCACCGCCTTGACCAGCTCGCCCAGCATGGAGCCCTCAGGGGTCAGCCGCAGCCCGCCCGCCCCGTCTCGCGAGCGTTCCAGTATCAGGTCCAGCACCTGGTCGCCGAGCAGCTCGCGCAGCAGCGCCGCGCCATCGGGATGGGGGGATCTTTCCCCACCATGATGAGCAGCCCGTGCCAGGCTTCCCGTCTGCTCGTGGTTGTGGGCGAAACTGGTGGTCAGAGTCGATGTTCCCGTGTGCTCGACATGATGGACGCTCCCCCGAAGCGTTAAGATGATCTACCTACGCCCATTTACCCATAGTGATTATTTCCACACTTAGAGTGACACTCTCCCGCCAAGTGCTGTGAGATCGATGCGGAGGTTTCGGAGGTGCGCTGTCCTGATGGGAGCTGTCTTCTCGCGGGCCAGCTCATTCAACGGCTCCCTCATTGATCATCGCCTGCCAACGTTTTGTCGGTGGTCCCGTCTACGCTTCTCATGGTCGCGTGACTTCCAACGGTTCGGGCGGGTGGTCTGGGTGTCGGGTGGTGCGGTCTCTCCGGAGGCGACGGGCGGGGCTGGTGTGATCTTCGAGTACCGGCTCGCGGCCGTGCTGCTGAGCCGAATGTTGCGGGGGGCGCATGTCCCGATCGGCATCCAACTGCCCATCCAGCGCGTCGCCCTGCAGCAGAGGGTCGCCGGTCACGCCTTCGATGACATAGTGGTGGGAACGGACACGGCAGGCCAGGGTCCCACCATCGAGATACAGGTCAAGAAGCGCCTGTCGGTTACCGGCGGCAACCCGGAGTTCGTCAAGGTCATGTCGACCGCGATCGAGGCGTGCCGCTCCCATACGGAGGAGTTGAAGGACGGCCGCCTGCTCCTGGGCCTGGCGGCCGGTGACCCTGTTGGCGACTTGGAAGCCCTCGCCGAGCTGACCACCATGGCCCGCGCCCATCCAGACACGGTCTCCTTCGGCCGACTGCTAAGCGAAGGGGTCACCCGCGCCAGCCTGCGAAGCCGTCACGACCATGTCGTGACGGCCGTGACCACTGCAGCGGCGACCGGTAGCCGCTTTGAGGCCGAGGCCCTGACCCACCAGGTCCTCTCCGCCCTGCACGTGTGGCCCGTGCAGGTGGGTCGCGACGGCCGCGACTGGCGCGCGGAACTCGACCTGATCCCCAACCTTGCCTCTGCCGCGGGTCTACCGGCGGACGCCGTCCTCGGACGCCTCTACGATCTCGCCCAGGAGGCCGGACCCCGAGCGGGCGACCTTGACCAGCACATGATCTGCGCCGAACTACTGCGAAGGTACGGGCTCGATCTCACACACGCGGTCGGAAGTTCCCCGGAGACCAGAACCACGACCATCAACATCACCAATTCCGGATCTGGAACGGTCTTCTCCACCGCCGGAAATCAGGTGTTCAATGACCTGCGCATCGGTCGGTGACGTCGCCGTTCATTCGAATTGCCGAGGTTAGAACCGATGACGACGCTGGAAGTATCTGTCAGCGACACAGCCACGGCATTCGTGGCCGGGGTCCAGCACTTCAACAACTACGGCGAGGACCTGGTCGAGGTCCGTGCGATTACGGACGGCGAGCTTGCGGTCTGCGGTGACGATCGCTTCGTCGCTCCCGACAGTGAGGAATGGGACCGCTTCGGCCCTCTACTGCGTGAGCACCACGTCGTGGTCCTGCTCGGCGACGCCGGTACGGGACGCCACACCGCCGCCTTGCGGCAATTGCTGGACCGTTCTCCGCGCGAGAAACTCCACGAGCTCGAACCCACCTGGTCGCGGCCCCAACGCCGTCTCCTGCCTCCGGCAGAGGCTGGACATGGCTACGTCCTCGATCTGTCCAACGCGACGGAGGAGCCCGCAGAGGACTTCGGCAAGGGGTTGCTGTCCTGGCCGCGGGAGAGCGCAGCCTTCATCGTCGTGCTGGTGACCGGCCGTGTCTGGGCCGGGCCGTGGACCCAGCACCTCAAACACCTGCTCGTGCCGCTACCGTCCCCGGACGCCCACGACCTTGTGGAACAGCAGCTTGTCGCCTTCGGCCTCAAGGACCGTGCTCACCTGCTCGACGAGGAGCCCCTGGCCAAGATCTTCGGCTCGTCGCCCCGGGCCGAGGACGCTGCCCGGCTCGCCGAGATCATCGGGAAGTCCACCAGCCTGAAGGCGGAGGACATCGCCGACGAGTACAGCGGTTGGGAGAGCTGGCTGGAGAAGAAGTTCCCCCGACCGCTCGGAACTCGTACCCTCCTCTGGTCCGCGGCGCTCTGCGATGGCGGACGCACGCTGTCGATCCTGCAGATGTCCGAGGCCCTGCGCGTAAAACTGGGCGACAATCGGGGGCCGGCGGCGGTACTGGCCGACACCATCGCTTCGAAGCGGCTGGAGGAGGCCCACATCATCCGGCGCGGGGACAGGGCCTACCTGGCACCCAACCATCATGGCCTCGCCACCGCCGCGCGCCGGCATCTGTGGGACGAGTTCCAGCTGTACCGGGAACTGCTGACCGAGTGGGCCGTGCAGCAGGCGGCAGAGCTGCCGCCCGACGACGCTGCCAGAGTCATCGACGCGCTGCTGGATCTGGCGCTGCACTTCCGGGACGGCGAGATCATCAAGCGGCTGCGGCACGTGCTCCTCGCGAACAATCGGTCGTTCCTGGCCCAGGCTCTCTCCAACGCAGCCATCGACCCGAGGTTCGGACCGTACATTCGCGCACGCCTGTACACCTGGCTGGCCTACAACCCGCCACAACAGCTGGTCGAACTGGTCGCCGAAGTGTGCGGCGGCGTCTTCGGCAAGAAGGAGCCCACAATGGCTCTCGTACGTCTCCAGCGGGCCGCTCTCAAGACCAAGGAAGTGGACAGCGAGATCCTCGCAAAGGCGTTCACCTCACTGGGTGGAAAGCACCGTCAAATCGTCTTCGACACGGTGATCGGTGGATGGTTCGACAAGCCGGTGACCGAGCGTGCGGGCATCGTGGCCGTCTTGGGGCTCGCGTCCACCGACGAGGGCATCATCGCCCTATGCGGCCCAGACGGAGCCGACATCTCCGACCCACGCGACCGGTTCGGGCTCATTGCCACCTTCAGGCGGGCACTGGATCGTGAGGACACCCGAGAAGCGGCTGTCCGAGTCATCGGAACGTGGAAAGGCGTGGCCGAGCGAGGGCTGCTACCGGAAGACCTTGTCATAGAGGTCCTTGGAGCGTCACTCGCGCCCACTCTTGAGGACAACATCATGCAGCGCTACCTGGAGACCGGCGCGCTGGACGTCAGGACGTTCTGGGGCAAGGTCTTCCTCAAGGCGGCGCAGTGCCTCGCGGAGCAGGAGAAGTATCAGACGGTCTGAGGCGGCCCTTCTTGCACCCGTAGGTGCCAGAGGTCGCAACCATTCTCGCTCCATCGCTCCGATTTTCGGCACGGAAGGCAAAAAGATCGTGTCGACATGAAAGAAGTCGACGGCCAGCAGCCCTTGCGCTTGGGCGCGCAGGAAGGTCCTCCATGAGGTGTCGGCATCTCGTGGAGCCGGGCCAACCCTCCGGCTCCGCAGGATTCAAACCCGGGCGGTAAGAGCCGGGACAGCGCGGCCAAGATCGCTCGATCGGCCCCGTCCGGCTTCGGCCGGGTGACTGCCTCCGCAGTAACGCCACTTCATGACGCAGCACCATGATCTCGACATCCTTCGTCGCCTCGTCTCGGCCCAGCAGCACCAGCCAGCCGAACAACCGAATTATGATCAAATACAGGAGACGGACCGACACAAGAACCGATCTTGCCCGTACCGCCGCATCAGGTCGACTTGCCGGTCAAGCGCCCTGCCATGACTTTTGAAGCGGTACAGCAGCGTGCGGCCAGTACTGGCCGCCTGTGGGGTGCCGGTTGCGGCGGATCTCCCGGCTGATGGTCGAGGGTGCACGACCCAGCTCGCGCGATCTCCCGGATCGACGCCTTCTCCCGCACTCGGTCGGCGATGTAGATCCGCTCGTCGTCCCGCAGGTATCGGGACGCGTCCGAAGGGGGCACCGTCGGTCGTCCGGTCGGCGGTGCCCCCTTCTCTTTTGCCTTGTTCGGTGCCGAGCCGTTCCGCCACCGCTTCCCGGTCCTGATGTTGATCCCCACGATCCGGCACGCTTCGCGGCTGCTGAATCCTTGATCCATAGGCCGGAAGTATGCCTCCCGCTCACAGGTCAGCTTCTTCGGGCCTTGCCGCTCCCGGCTTGCCCTGATCTCGAAGTCCATCGCACTCCCCAAGCTGGGGGTTGCGACGACCGCTAGAAGGGAGGAAAAGGAGCGCTGTGTAACCGCGATCACGCGGCGGTCCGCCCGCTCCCGGCTCGGAGCGGGCGGTGGTGCGGCTAGGCGCAGTTGAAGCCGATGATCTCGCTCGGGATCCTGCTGGCGCAGCCGGGGCCCTTGTTGGGGCCAGCCAAAGGTGAGCCCAAAGTCATGCAACGGTCGTACTGACCACCTAGGCGACGGAGAGTCGAGAGGTCATCCGCAGGGGGCGGTGGTGACGGCGGAGGTGTTCGGGTCCGCGGTCAGACACTGGCTGAGCCCATTGCTCCGGGTCCAGATCTTTCCTTGCGGTACGCCGTCGAACTCCATGAACCAGTACTGCCCCGGGGTGCTGTTGCCACACGGGGCGGTGGTGACGGCGGAGGTGTTCGGGACCGCGGTCAGACACTGGCTGAGCCCACTGCTCCGCGTCCAGATCTTTCCATGCGGCACGCCGTCGAACTCCATGAACCAGTACTGCCCCGGGGTGTTGTTGCCGCACGGGGCGGTAACGGAGGTGTTCGCGGTCAGACACTGGCTGTGCCCGCTGCTCCGCGTCCAGATCTTTCCATGCGGCACGCCGTCGAACTCCATGAACCACTGCTGCTCCGGCGTTTGGGCCGCGGCAAGCGATGGGTTGACGAGAGCCAACCCAACCGTCGCCGCGGTGACGGCCAGGGTCAGACCGGCCAGCGAAAGCTTGATCACGAGGGTGCCCCTTTTCGGGTCTCGGAAGTGGTGACTTCTCAGAACTATCACTCTTTGTAGTCGATCAACTGCATATCGTTATCTAGTCGTCTCCGAGCCTCGCTGGTGGCGCCGAAGCCATCGCCAAGGTCACCGTGGTTTTGGCAGCCCGTCGCCGTTCCCATTGATCAACTGAGTGGCGGCTTGCCGGAGCCATAGGAGTTCCGGGCTCTCTTGATGAAGGTCTTCTGCTGGTGCTTGAGGCCTGCTGCCTGGCTGCCACCACTGGGTCGTCGGCGTTGTACAGCCAGTCGCGTAGGTGGAGGCGTCCTAGAAGAAGTGGTAGACGCGATCATGTGCCTCGTCGCTATCGATAAGGTGGGCCGCCGCGCGGAATTCAGAACCGCTCTACCCCTCCACGTGATCCCCGAGATGGGGCGCCAGGGGAGACCGTGGGGGGACCTGCACTCTCACGCGACCCCGATTCAGGGCGGAAACCCCGACACGACCGCCCGCGAAAGCCTCGCTCCGACCAGCGGAACCCTTGATCCCGCGACACATCCCGACACCGCGTGCCACGCAAAACCACGGCCTCATAAGCCGTGGGTCGTGGTCTTGTGATGGGGACGTCACCCGGCCGAGAGAGGCGAGGTGCTTTTCGTCACGCCGAGAACGACCCGGAGGAGCATCGCGCCGACGTGGCCATCGTGTCCCCTCACCAGGAAGATAACGTGCGCCGCTACGGCGACTACATCCACGACCTGCACGCGTCGCTCGACGGCATAGAGGTCCACCGCGACCTCGGTGAGGAGGCCCCGAGCCGGGCTCCGCGCAGCGGGTGGGCGCCGGTCAATTCCTCGCTGCCCTCGATGACGAGGGGGCTGCTTCAGCCCGATGCCTTCTGTATTCGGCGGAAGGCGCCGGGGGTGGTGTGGGTGTGGCGGGCGAAAAACTTGCCGAAGTTGGGGGGTCGGTGAAGCCGAGGCGGCGGCCGATGTCGGCGACGGGGACCTCGGTGTAGGCGAGCAGGCGTTTGGCCTCAAGGACGACGCGGGCGTCGATGAGGTGTTTGGCGGGGTGGCCGGCGGCGGCGACGCACGCGCGCGTGAGGTGTTTGACGGTGTAGCCCAGGCGGGCGGCGTAGTGCTCGGCGGAGCGGGTGAGGGCGTAGGAGCGTTCGAGCTCGGCGTGGAATCGGCCGAAGAGTTCGGCGGCGGCGGAGTCGACGCGGCGGTCGTCCTCGGTCGGCAGCCGATCGATCCGCAGGAGCAGGACGGCCAGCAGGTGGCGGAGCAGGGCGACGGGCATCGCGTGGACGGACGCGGCGCGTTCAGCGGCGATCTGGTCGATCGCGGTGGAGATAGCGGTGAGGTCGGGTCCGGCCGGGGTCCAGCGGGGAGCGGCGAGCCAGCCGGTGAGCCGCGGCCCTGCGCTGTCGAGATCGGGTGGGAAGTCGGCGGTGAACAGGACCACCTTGCCGTCGAGGCTGCCGGGGTGGTGGAAGCGGTGGGCCTGTCCCGGCCGTATCCACAGCAGGGTGCCAGGCGAGCAGGGGTGGGAAGCGAAGTCGATCTCATGTCGGCCTTCGCCTGCGGTGATCAGGATGAGGATGTGGAAGTCGGCGCGGTGAGGTGAGGCCAGGGCGTGGGCCGGGATCCGGCCCGCGATGGGCGACGACCTCATCAGCCGCCTGCTCACCGAGCGGGTCGCCACGGGCGAGCTCAGCCGCGAAGAAGCCGCCATGAACGGCATGATCCTGCTGTTCGCCGGACACGAGACCACGGCCAACATGATCGGCCTGGGCACGCTGGCGCTGCTGCAGAACCCGGACCGGCCGCTCGGATCCGCGACACCGACGACCCCGCCGTGGTGGCCAACGCCGTCGAGGAGCTGCTGCGTTATCTGTCCATCGCCCAGGACATGATCGTACGGGTGGCCACCGAGGACCTCACCATCGGCGGGCAACTCGTCCGGGCCGGCGAAGCGGTGACCGTCAACCTGCCCGCCGCCAACCGGGACACGGCGTTCCTCGACCAGCCCGACACCGTGGACCTCGGCCGCAACACCCGCGGCCATCTGGCCTTCGGCTACGGCATCCACCAGTGCCTCGGGCAGAACCTGGCGCGCGTGGAACTGCAGGTCGCGCTACCCGCACTGCTACGCAGGCTGCCGGGGCTGCGCCTGGCCGTGCCGCTGGAGGAAGTGAAGTTCCGGCACGACATGTCCGCCTACGGCGTCCACGAACTGCCGGTCGCCTGGTGACACCCGACAGCCCTTCCGCTGCCGGCAGGAAGTCAGAACCGATGGATGCGCTGAACGGCAAGGCCGTCGTCGTGACCAACGCGGGCACAGCTCTGGGACGGGCCCTCCCCATCCGGGCTGCGGCAGCAGGAGCCGGAGTCACGGCGAACAGGCTCGCGCCCGGCGCCGCCGCGCAGATCGACGCCGGGGCGCACGTGTACGTCTGCGGCGACGCGACCGGCATGGGCCCGGCCGTCGAAGAGGCACTCGGCCGCATCGGCGCCACGATCTCGGACGACCAGGACGGCGACGGATGGCTGCGGGAGATGCGAGCGGCGGGACGCTATGCGACGGACGTGTACTGACGCGCCATCAGGTTGACCGGCACGGAATCCGGCCCCGCTCGGGCCGGTGCGGGACGCCTTGAGGTTCACCCACGCAGGGGATGGGGCTCCGTCACGGTAGAGTCCTGGGGGACTTTTATCAAGGTGGACGGCATGTGTGAGTAAGGCCAATGAGCTGATCGGCGCGGCGATGGAGGCGCTTGCCCGCGAGGATCAGGCGTCCTTCGACTCCGCCGCCGCCTTCCTGGCCGACCGGGACGACGCCGATCGCGTGCTGGTGGAGGTTGTGACCTGTGCGATCTCGGGGTTGTGGCGCAACGGCTGGCAGCCCGCCGACGTGGTCAGGATCGCGGCCAGGCGGCTGACCGACTGGCACGGGCGGGCGGCGGCTGACCTCATCGCCTGGGAGATGCGGGCCTACGCGCCGGCCATGGTGGATGAGCGCTGGCGCGACCAACTCGCCGGCCTGCAGGCCGCGGTGTGGTGGAAGGGCGGCTACCTGGCGGCGCGGCAGGCGCGCGGCGGGGCCGGCCGTCTGATGACCGTCTCCGGCGTGCTGGAACTGCTGGGGTTGCTGACCGGGCTGCCCCGGCTGGAGTCGTTGAGCCCGCCGCCCGGGGCCGCTCGCCGTACGGTCCAGGCACGCTCGCACGCGGTCAGCGAGAAGACGCTCGCGCGGGTGCGGGCGCTGCTCGCCAAGGCGGAGTCGACGACGTACGAGGCGGAGGCGGAGACGTTCACGTCGGCGGCGCAGAGCTTGATGGCGAAGTACAGCATCGACGCGGCGATGCTGGACGCGCGACCAGGCGGAGGCGAGGCCCCGGCGGGCATCCGGGTCGGCATCGACGCGCCGTACGAGCAGCCCAAGGCCGTGCTGCTCAACCTCATCGCCGAGGC
>NZ_JBFANB010000024.1:0-169302 GCF_040659625.1 Nonomuraea sp. NPDC049750 | reverse complement strand
GGGCCACGCGACAGCTCGCCAAGCGTGACTGCGGTGATCGCCGACTCCGCGGGCAGTTCGGCGGGATCAAAGAGCTTGAAGGCGGCCACGATGTTCGTGTCGAGAACGCCCCGCTCATGCCGGATCACAGGCCGGTCCCGCCGAACGGATCGCCTAGCTCGTCATCGATCATCGTATCCAGATCAGCCCGCACCTCGTCCCAGTCAATAGCCGGGGCTGTGGCGAAAACGGCCTGCGCCTCAGCTGTGGGAACGAACCGGCGGCCAGCAGCCACCTCGTGTACGGGCAGGTCATCTCCAGCCGCTGGTACGACACCGGCAACCCACGGACTACCTCACCGCCCAGTTCGCCTCCGCCCTGGCACACCCCGAGTACGGGCCGCTCCTGCGCCGGCTCGCCCGCGACCTCGGAGACAACGACCGCCTCGGCACCGGCACCTGATCCGCCGCTCCTGTACTGTCCGGGCGAAGGCTGTTACTTCCCGAGTTACGCTGCCAGCGCGGACGCCACGTTCGGATGCATCCTGTCAACGGTCTGGTTGAGGTGTTGCACGCGGAGTGCTCACCATGGGACGTATGGATCGAACCCTGGCCATGGACAAGAGGGGGAACGCGCTGACGGCGTTCCTGCCAGCCACACACGTCCCCGGCGTGCCGGACGACGCACCGATGCCGGCAGCCCTGGTCGTGGTCTGGTACGCCCGGCACCTGCTCCTGGTCTTCGACCGCTTCCGTCAACAGTGGGAACTACCAGGCGGCCGGATCGACCCTGGCGAGACTCCCCTCCAAGCAGCCGTACGGGAACTGCACGAGGAGAGCGGCCTGCACCTGCCCACCCTCACCCTCGCCGGGTACGCACGCTTCTGGCTCACCACTCCACCACACAACGAATACGCCGCCGTTTACACCGCCCATGCCACCTCCCGCCACCACGACTTCATCCCCAACCAGGAGATCAGCGCCATCTGCTGGTGGAACACCACCACCCCTCCCCCCAGCAACACTCAGATCATCGACACGACCCTGGCCCAACACACCCGCCTCAGCAAGAGGCAACACGAAAACGGCCGCACCGTTCGATGACAGGTGCAGCAGCTGGCCCTCGAAGGCACCGAGTCTGGACCACCTCAACCGCCGCTATCGGCCTACTCGTCCTCCCGCAGGTCAGCACGCCGCGCATCGACAGGGTCCACCGGAACGGACGGCACCTCTTCGGCCGACCAGTCCGGCGATCGGCCCCGTCCAACGGAGCGGCACCGTGCCCACCGGCAGCTGTGGCAGCCTCAACCCGCACCGGCCCGACTCAACGGCTCAGCCGAAGCGCAACGCAGCCGCCGTCGGCCCGATAGAACACCTTGGACCCAAGCACCCGCGCGCCGAGCCGTTCGTAGAACCGGTACGCGGCCCCGTTATCTCCATCGGCGGTCCACTCCACACGCGAGCATTCCGCCTTGATGGTGATGTCGAACAGCTCGTTCATGAGGGCGCGGCCTACGCCACGCCGCCGCCACTGCTCGATCACGTACAGTTCCCTCACGAACAAGTTCATCGTGAGCCCCGCGTTCGGCCACAAGAAGCTGTAGGAGGCGAACCCGGCGAGCTGATCGCCTTCCCACGCCAGCAGTGCGTACGCAGCGGAGGGCCGGCGAACAACGCCGGGCGAATCTGCCGCTCGCGCACGTGCGATGGCTCGATGTCGCCGTCGGCCGCGCCGTAGAACCGGCGCCATCCTGGAGTCTGCATCAGGGGTGAGGTGAGAGTAGACCGCACTGGTGACGGTCACGTTGGCGTGCCCGATCCGCTTAGAAACGGGCTCGATCCCCACCACGGGGATGAGCTCGCTTGCGTGGCTGTGGCGCGGCCCGTGCGGGGTCGGCTCCTTGATCAGGCCACGCTGCACCGCGAACTCCTTCACCTTCTGCCAGCGGTGTTCGTTGAAAGTTAGCGTTGCGCCACAGGGTGCCGCCGCGGGTGCCCGGGGTCGGGAAGAGGAGCGCCGGCTTGCCCTTGCCCTGGGCGCGCCTCCGAAGCACCTTCAATGCCTTCGGGGGCAGGGTGATAGTGCGGAATGCGTTCGCACTTTTGCCCTCTGTGGATTCGATGTAGGGCCGCCGGTTCTCATCCTCACGAACAACCTGGGCCACGGTGAGCGTGCCGGCGTCGAAGTCCACATCGCAGACCCGCAGCGCGGTCAGTTCGCCCCAGCGCAGCCCGGTCGCGAGCAGCACCAGCGTCGCCCGTATCCTCATCAACCTCGTTGGCGCATTCGATCCACTCCGGGATCTCCGCACCGGTGATCACACCTCACCACGTTCGCCCCACTAAACAGCTATTTCCAGGAATAATCACCTCTGTCCTTCGCACATGTATCAAAGTGATAAGTGGACCAGCGGTCTCATGTTTTCAAAGGCCGCTCCGGCGATCCAATCCATACAGCGAAAAGGGGGGGACGTGGACGTACGGATTCGCATCACCGGCGGAGACGCATTAGCGGAACTGGCCGCGTTGTGGGAGTGGCTGCAGGATGAGGAAACCCTGCGCGGCGAGGTCAGCCCGGTGGAGAAAGAGATCGGGCAGGAAGAGCTCGGCGGCGCGGTAGAGCTGATCACCGTGGTGCTGAGCTCCGGCGGGGCCGGTCTTGCCCTGTCCCGAGCGTTGAACACCTGGCTGCGTACCCGGCGCGGCGACGTCAAGGTCACCGTCTCCGACGGGGAGCGGACCGTGGAGTTGGAAGCCAGCAACGTCAAGGACGTCTTACCCTTGCTACGGGAGGTGCTCGGTGACGACCAGACCCCCTGATCCCTTCGACCGCTCGGATTCCCGGGCGGTCCTGATCGGCGTGGGCGGCTACGACGACCCTGGGTTCCCCCCGGTGCCTGCCGCGTTGAACAGCCTGGAGGCGATGCGCCGGGTGCTGACCACCCCGGGATTGTGCGGCTGGCCGGCCGAGCAGGTCACGGTGCTGGGGGATCCGCGTAACGCCGGCCAGGTCGCCCGGACGCTGCGCGAGCTGGCCCGCGAGGCGCGTGGGGTGCTGCTGCTGTACTACGTCGGGCACGGCAAGCTCACCGTCCGCGGCCAGTTGTGCCTGGCGGTGGCCGACTCCGTCGCCGACGCCCCCGATTACACCGGCATCGCCTACTCCTGGCTGGCTCAGGCCTTGCGCGAGAGCCCCGCCCGGACGAAGATCACCATTCTGGACTGCTGCTTTTCCGGTCAGGCCATCGAAGCTCTGGCCGCCGACTCCATTGGCGGGCTGGCCGATCTCACCCACGTCGCCGGCGCCTACACGCTGACCGCGACCACCCGGAATCAGCCCGCCCACGTCCCGCCTCTGGCCGATCAGCATGGGACGCTCACCTCGTTCACGGGTCAGCTGCTGGGCCTGCTGCGCGAGGGGATCCCGGACGGTCCGGCGTACCTCACCTTCGCCGACCTGTTCCCCCAGTTGCGCAGCCGCCTCGCCGCGACCGGCCTGCCCCTGCCTCACCAGCGCGGCACCGACACCGCGGACCGCTACCCTTTCGCGCGCAACCTCGCCTTACCCACCGGCCTTCCCGCCGTCGGCGCCGCTTCCGCCCGCACCTCGCCTCCGCAAGACCTCCACACCACACGTGGCCGGCCTTCACCGCCGCGGCTCCTCAACAGGCGGGCAGTCGTGGCCGCGGCGACCACCGCGGCCGCCGCCGGGGTCGCGGGCCTGCTCATTCCGCCCTGGCTTGACCAGCGGCGTCGCGGCACCAGCCCCTCCGGCGCCCCGTCCGGCCAGGTCTCGACCGTCCCCAGCACGATGGCCACCGCAGCGGCCCCCGCCACGCCCGCGAGCTCTCCCCGGGCCACAACCTTCATCTCCGATCTCCATGTCACTGCGCTGGCGATCGGGCAGCTCGGTGACATGGCCATCGCCGTGACAGGCAGCGCCGACAACACGGTCCGCATGTGGAATCTGAAGACGCTCGAACAGCATGGCGAAACCATGAAAGGAACTCATCAGCCGTTTCTGTCGGGCGCATTCAATTTCATCGAGGCAGCGGCGATCGGGCAGCTCGACGGCAAGACCATCTGCGTATCCATCGGTCTCTACGACATCGTGGTGTGGGACCTGGAAACCTGCCGACGGCTGGGCAAAACCATCGGAATCAAGCCTGATAACGGCTTCAATTTCGGCGTGAAGGTCGCGCAGTTCGGCGAGCGTACGGTCGCCGTGTGTGAAAGCCACGGTCCCTCGATCGACGTCTGGGACTTGGGGACTCGCGAGCGATACGGCGCACGTCTCACCGGCCTGTCCGGCTCAGATGTGGCGGCGGTGGCGGTCGGACAACTCGACGGCCAGGCCATCGTTGCCGCCAGTGACTCCGACGGAGGACTAGCGGTCTGGGATCTGGAATCCGGCCAGCAGCGCGGTGATCTCCTCAAGGGCCACACCGGTCGGATCAACTCCATCGCGATCGGGCAGCTCGACGGTGAGGCGATCGCCGTTTCCGGCAGTGACGACGGTACGGTGCGCGTCTGGGACCTGGATACCGGCAGGCAGCGCGGAGAGCCGCTGAAAAGCCATCTCCGACCCGTTTATTGGGTCGGGATCGGGCAGCTCGAGGGCCGGCCCATCGCCGCCTTCATCGACGACGGCAACGCCATGCGAGTGTGGGATCTGCGGTCCGGCCGGCAGCGCGGCAAGACCTTGCAAGACCGTCTTCCGGTCTTCCAAGGCATAGCGGCACTTGGTCGGCTCGAAGACAGGACCGTCGTCCTTGTTACCTCGCGCTCTGAGCGCGAGGGAGGCCCAAGGGCAACTCGGCTGTGGGACCTGGGCCCCGCCTGAGAAGTCGGCCTGTCGTTAACGAAATCGGCTGCTCTACCTTCGTAGTCCGCGATGGCGTCGAGAACTGTCTCGTGAGTGGCCCTGCCGGCGTTGCTCGCCGGGATCCGCCAGCGGTACAGGCCTGTCGAGTCTGACCATTCGAGAATCCCTCCCCCGGAGTTTGATCACTTTAACGGCGGGATTGCCGCGCAGGTAGGGGATGAGGATCCGCCGTCCGCAAGGGCTTGCCCGATGGCCTTGGTCAGCAACGCCGTCAGCTCGGGCGGCAGATCGGTGGCTGCGTCGTTCGACGGGGCCGCGGCGGCGGACGCCTCGGACACGATCTCTTGGGTCTTTCCTCCGGTGAGGGTGGAGTCGATGGCCGTGGCCATCCTGGAGTCGGCGTCAGGGGTGAGGTGGGAGTCCCAGCTTGGCCCTGCCCTCAGCGCGCCGACGAAGCACCTCCAGAGCCTTGGCAGGGAGCGTGATAGTGCGGAAGGCGTTCGCGCTCTTGCCTTCCGTGAAATCGATGTAGGGCCGCCGATTCTCGTCCTCGCGGACAACCTGGGCCACGGTCAGCGTCCCGGAGTCGAAGTCCACATCACACACCCGTAGCGCTTGTCAGCTCGCCCCACCGAAGTCCCTTGGCGAGAAGCACCAACGTGATATCGCCCGTGTCCTCATCGACCTCGTAGGCGCACGCTATCCATTCCGGGATCTCCAGACCGGTGATCACATTGACCGCTTTAACCGCCCTGCCCTTTCGCTCCGGCAGCTTGACCTGCCAGCACGGCTGACGCGAGCAGTACTCATCGTCGATGGCGTAGTCGAAGACCCGCGATATCACCGTCCCGTGAATGTTGATGATCGTCTTGGGCGCGTAAGGGCGCAGGACGTTCTTCCCGTGCTGCTTCGCCCGCATCAGATTGATCCACGCCTGGATGATGTCCTTCGTGAGCTCGTCAATCGGTAATCGGCCGAGAGGCCCGACGGTGGTGCCATCGGGAAGCGTGACGATCGCGAGCAGGAAATGGTCCTCCAGCGTCTTGCGGTACTGACCGATTGTCCGCCGCTCGGCGTCCACGAGCGTGGCCAGGTACTCGTTGGCGACTTGTGCGAAGGTGAGGACGTCGGTCGGCTGGGAGGCCAGGCCGAGCATCTCGGCGAACGCCGGGCTCTTGTACGGTCACGGAACCCGTTGGCCACGAGTGCCCCACGGAAGATCTTCGCGGACTCCAGGTCGTCGAAGGTGTACGACCCGAGCGGGCCGTCACGGCGTCCGCCTTCCCGCCAGCGCACCCTGAAGGAGAGGGCGCCGTCCTTCTTCTTCCGGTAGTCGATGCCTTCGGCTCGTTTGCGTGGTGCCACGGAACCATCTGTCCCTTCCGCTAGGGCGGTTCCGTGAACGTAGGCAACGACCAGGTCTTACGTCCCCGTCCGACGACCCGTGCGTCCATGGCGCGTCCACGAACAAAAAACCGCCCCTGCCTGTCGAAGTTTCGGCAGGTCAGAGACGGTTTGATCTTGTGGAGGTGGCGGGAATCGAACCCGCGTCCTTCAACCCCAAGACAGGGCTTCTCCGGGCGCAGCCTGCTGTGCTTTTCTCAGCCCCGGCAATCACGCAGGCGTGTCGCCGACGGGCTCAGCCACTGTTTGATTTCCCGCTCTCCCCCGTGGCCGGGTTGAGCGGTTGAGCCTTCTAACGATGCCAGATCCCGGGCCGAAGGCACTCCCGGGCTGACAGTGGTTACGCTACTTAGGCAGCGAGGGCCAGGGAACCCTGGCCGACCACAGTGCGCTTAGAATTGGCACTTGTTGTTTGCGGTCACAGTGTTAACGAGGTTATGTCCGCAGTCCTCGGCCCGCTTCACCTGACTTGCAAAGTCGAAGTCGAAGCCAGTCACCCCCATGTGCAGTTGTCAACACGGCCCCGAAGAGCCGAGCAACATGACCTTACATGCTCCAACACCTGCGGCGTCAACTTGATTCCCTAGACGCCGAAACCCCCGGAAACGCGTAGGCGTCCCCGGGGGCCGACCGGCAGGGTCGAGCCGGTCCGGACGGCAGGACTTCCCCCGAGATGAAGTCCTGAACTCATCACGGCGACTGCACCCGCAACCCCCCGAGCGGGGCAGTCACTGAGTAAGACGCAGCCGACCGCCCGAACGGTTGCCTAGAGCGACAAGAAATCACTTAGCGTCGCGCAGGCCGGAGAAGAAGTCGCCCGCGACCGCCGCGGGGTCGTAGTTCTTGGCCATGACGGCTATCGCCACGTCACCCTGCCAGCCCACGAACCAGCCCATCCGCTTCTCCTGGTCGCCCGCGGCCGTCACGCCGTAGACCTGGCCGCGGCCGGCCTGGGCGGGCGAGTCGGTGGCGCCGGCCTGCATCATGGCGGTCAGTGCCGTGCGCACCTTGGGGTCAACGGCGACCGGTTGCGGCGGCTTGACCGCGACCGTCTCCGTCGAGGGGTCGGGCGTCTTGGGGTCGGTCACCAGCACCGGCGGGTGCCAGGTGCCCGAGGCGATCGCCCCCGCGACGAGGGCCATGCTGAGCGGGCTGACCTGGACGTTCTGGCCCGCGATGGCCCTGGCCTTGTCGGCGTCGCTGGTCAGCTCGGGCAGCGAGCCGCTGAACGACTTGAGCGGCAGCCGCCAGTCCTTGCCGATGCCGAGCGCCTCAGCACTCTTTTTCAGGGCCGTGGCGTCGACGCGCCGGGCCAGCGAGGCCAGTGCGGTGACGCAGCCCTTGGCGAAGTTGTCCTTGAACGTCGGTGAGGCGCCGATGACCTGACTCGCCGTCACGAAGTGCGCGCCGCCCACCGTGCGCTCGGCCGGGCAGGCGAGCTTCTGCTTGGTCTTCATCCCGGCTTTGAGCAGCGCGTCGGCGGCCACGATCGAGAAGGCGCTGCCGGCCGGGAACTTGCCGGCCAAGGCGTCCTTCTCCTGGTTGAGGCCCTTCGTGCCCACCGCCAGGATCTCGCCGGTCGACCGGTCGACCGCCACTAGCGCGCTGGTCTCCGTCTGCGCCACGGCGGCTTCGGCGGCGCGCTGCTTGGCGCTGTCGATCGTGGTGTGTACGGGTACGTTCTTGCGGCCGGGCCACTCCTTTAGCTGCGCGACCTCGTCGTCGGTCTTGAGGTCGAGGGTGATCACCCGGGTCTGCGTGGATCCGGTGAGGTAGTCCTGATAGGCCCGCTGGAGCCCACTCTGTCCATAGGAGTCGCCCGCCCGCTGCGGGCCGCCGAGTTTCTGCTCGGTCTCCGGGGTCAGCGCGCTCACCTTGCCGACGATGTCCTTGGGGGCGTCGGGCGCGACAGGCTGCTTCTGCTGCTGGATGTTGAGCTGCGGGATCTTGTCGAGCCTGTCCTTCAGCTCGCGGTAGCGTTGGGCGCCGAAGTTGGCGAGCTGGACGAACTGCTTCGGCGGTGACGACCTGATGCGGCTCAGCAGCCGGTCCTGGGCGAACTCAGTGATCGCCGAGAGCTGCGCGACGACCTCCTCCGCCTGGTCACCGAGCTGCGACGGGATGACTCTGACCACGTAGAGGAACTGGGGGCTCTGCAGCGGGTTGCCGTTTCTGTCGACGACCGACTGGCGGGGGTTCGGATCGGTGGAGACGGCGAACCGCTGGCCGTCCTTCAGCTGCGGGTGCAGCACGGAAGGCGACCAGCGCACCTTCCACTGACCGTTCACCAGGTGCAGCGGGAGCACGCCGTCGTACGCCCAGAGGGGATTGTTCTCCCCCAGGTCGACCTCGGCGCGGAAGTCGGCCCGCGTCTGGTCGCCGGCCAGGCTGATCTTTGTGATCTTGAACCGGAACGAGGCCGCGTCGAGCTCGACCTTCGCGTCCGAGAGCGCCTTGCGTACGGTCGCCCGGTCACCGTCGGTACGGCCGGCGGCCAGGTCGTAGTCCTCCGACTGCCAGCCCACCAGGAAGTCCCGCACGGCATCGTGCGGGGAGGACTCCTCGAAGCAGGCGGTCAGCGACATGCTCGCGACGGCCAGCGTGACGGTCGCGGCCAGGCCGCGGCGTACGCGGCCCAGGCGTACGGGACGGTTCATCGGTTGCGATGCCGCACTGCCCGGGCCATCTCGCGCTTGGCCTGCTGCTCCGCCAGCGTCTGCCGCTTGTCCCAGTCCTTCTTACCGCGGGCGATGCCGATCTCGATCTTGGCCCGGCCGTCCTTGAAGTAGAGCGACAGCGGCACGATCGTCAGCCCGCCCTCCTTGGTCTTGGCGGCGAGCTTGTCGATCTCCTTGCGGTGGAGCAGGAGCTTGCGTTTGCGACGGGCGGCGTGGTTCGTCCACGTCCCCTGGGTGTATTCGGGGATGTGGACGTTCAGCAACCACGCTTCGCCATCGTCGATGGAGGCGTAGCCGTCGGTGAGGGACGCCCGTCCCTCGCGCAACGACTTCACCTCGGTGCCCTGCAGCACGAGCCCCGCCTCGAAGGTGTCCTCGACGTGGTAGTCGTGCCGGGCACGTTTGTTCTGGGCGACGACCTTCCGCCCGGTCTCACGTGGCATGCCTCGACCTTACCGGCGATTCGTCAGACCCTGAGGTAGCGGCGGAGCGTGACGAAGGATGCCAGCACACAGATGAACACACCGATCACCATGGTCAGCGTGATTACCGAGGCCACCGAGTCCCAGCCGAGCTGACTGCCGAACGCGAAATAACGCGCGATCTCCTCGAACAGGAAGACCTTCGCGACGATCAGCATCACGGCGGCGATCACCCCGCCCATCAGCCCGGAGATCACGCCCTCCATGACGAAGGGCAGCTGGATATAGAGGTTGGACGCCCCCACCAGCCGCATGATCCCGGTTTCTCGACGGCGGTTGAAGGCCGACAGCCGCACGGTGTTGCCGATCAGCAACGCCGCCGCCAGCACAAGGACGATGGCCACCGCCAGCGCACCGGATCTGAGCTTGTCCAGCAGCCCGAAGAACTGGTTGACCAGGTCCCTCTGGTTCGTCACCTGCGACACGCCGGGCTTGCCCGTGAGCGCCTGCACTATCGGTTGATAGTTGTTGGGGTCCTTCAGCTTGACGCGGAAGGACGTGGGCATGTCGTCGACCTTGGTCGCTTCGACGAGCAGCTTGTTGGCGGCATAGGACTTCTGGAAGTTGGCGTACGCGGTGGCCTGGTCCTCGTAGATGACCGCTTCGACGCCGGCCATGCCCTGGATCTCGCCCTCCAGAGCCTTGGTCTGCTGGGTGCTGATCGGCTTGCCCTTGCAAGTGGGCATCGTGGGGTTCTTGCCGCACAAGAAGACCGATACCTCGACCTTGTCGTACCAGAAGCCCTGCATCATCGTGACCTGGGCGTTGATCATCAGGCCGACGCCCAGCATCGCCATGCCGACGGCCACGGTGATGACCACTGCGATCGTCATCGTGAGATTGCGACGGAGGCCGATCCAGACCTCGGAGAAGATGAAGTTCGCCCGCATGTTCTGTCTACTGCTCCCTGTCAGTACGCCTGGCCGTACACGCCACGCGACTGGTCGCGGACGATCTTGCCGTCCTCCAGCTCCACGACACGCTTGCGCATGGAGTCGACGATGGCCGCGTCGTGCGTGGCCATGACGACCGTAGTGCCAGTCCTGTTGATCCGGTCGAGCACCTTCATGATGCCGATGCTCGTCGCGGGGTCGATGTTGCCCGTCGGCTCGTCGGCCAGCAGGATCATGGGCCGGTTGACGAAGGCGCGGGCCATGGCGACGCGCTGCTGCTCGCCGCCTGACAGCTCGTCGGGCATCCGGTGGGCCTTGCCTTCCAGGCCGACCAGCTCGATGACCTCGGGCACCACCTTGCGGATGAACCGCCGCGGCTTACCGATGACCTCGAGCGCGAACGCCACATTCTCGTAGACGTTCTTGTTCGGGAGCAGCCTGAAGTCCTGGAACACGCAGCCGATGCGGCGGCGCAGGTGCGGCACCTTGAAGTTGGACAGGCGGGCCAGATCCTTGCCGGCGACGTGAATCGCCCCGGAGTTGGGCCGCTCCTCCTTCAGAACCAGACGCAGGAAGGTGGACTTGCCTGATCCCGAAGGACCGACGAGGAACACGAACTCGCCCTTGTCCACGTCAACGGAGACATGGTCGAGAGCGGGCCGGTTCTGGTTCGTGTAGACCTTGGTGACATTATCGAAATGGATCACGAGAGCATCACGGCATGCCAGTCTAGGGGTCAGGACGGAAGCGAGGGTGGCACATGCCCACTTCCCGCCACACGCCTATCGGGGACGGCTTTCTTTACTGATGATCGACGTTCCGATTGGCCAGAGCACAGTCTAGGGGGAAGACTGGCATGGAACGTCCATAACGGAAACAAAACGATTGTGCGGCTAGACTTGGGGCTGACATGAGTTGCCAACACCTCGTATGCGCGCAGTGCGCCCACCCCGTGATCGAGGGCCGCTGCCCCCTGTGCCGTGCCAACCGCGAGCGGATGCACAACCACGGCTTCGCCGGGCTGTCACCCGCCCTTATCCTGCTGCTGCTGGTCGTGCTGCTCTTCCTGGCCCTGGTGCTCAAGCACCTAAGCGGGCTCTGATTCCTGCCGGCGCATCCAGCGGATCTCCGACTCGATGAACTCATCGATGTCGCCGTCGAGAACGGCGGTCGGGTTGCCCGCCTCCGTGCCCGTGCGCAGATCCTTCACGATCTGGTAGGGGTGCAGCACGTAGTTGCGGATCTGCGTGCCCCATGACGTGGTCGAGGCGCCCCGCAGCTCGGACATGCGCTCAGCCTCCTCCTGCCGCTTGCGCTCCAGCAGCTTGGCCTGCAGCACGTTCATCGCCGAGGCGCGGTTCTGGAGCTGTGAGCGCTCGTTCTGGCAGGAGACCACGATGCCGGTCGGCAGGTGGGTGATGCGGACCGCCGAGTCGGTCGTGTTGACGCCCTGGCCGCCAGGTCCCGACGAGCGGTAGACGTCGATGCGGAGCTCGTCCTCGTTGATGTCGATGTGGTCGGTCTGCTCGACGACCGGCACGATGTCGACCCCGGCGAACGAGGTCTGGCGGCGGCCCTGGTTGTCGAACGGGCTGATGCGGACCAGACGGTGGGTGCCGTGCTCGCCACGGAGCGTGCCGTAGGCGTAGGGCGACTTGATCGTGAAGGTGGCCGACTTGATGCCGGCCTCTTCCGCGTAGGAGGTGTCGTAGACCTCGGTCGGGAAGCCCTTGCGCTCGGCCCACCGCAAGTACATCCGCAGCAGCATCTCCGCCCAGTCGGCGGCGTCGACGCCACCGGCCTGCGAGTTGATGGTGAGCAGCGCCTCGCGCGCGTCGTAGGGGCCCGACAGGAGGGTGCGGACCTCCAGCGCGCCGATGTCGGACCGGAGGGAGGCCAGCTCCTTGTCGGCCTCGGCCCTGGTGTCCTCGTCGCCCTCCTCGGCGGCCAGCTCGTAGAGGACGCTGAGGTCGTCGAGGCGGCGCACCAGCCCTTCGACGCGGTTGAGCTCACCCTGCATGTGCGAGAGCTTGCTGGTGACCTTCTGGGCCTGCTCAGGGTCATCCCACAGGTCGGGCGCGGCTACCTGCCCCTCCAGCTCCTCGATCTGCTTGCGCATGGCGCCGAGGTCGAGCACGTCCTGGATGCTCCGCAGGGTGCCCGCGAGCTCGTTGATCTCTTCTGCTGGATCGATACCTGCCACGTTTCCTTAGGGTACGCGACCCTCGCGGGCCCGAATAACATGGCCACGTGCGTAGTTACGGTCGGCGGAAGGTGCTGGCGCTCGCCGCCGGCCTGCTGGCCGCGGCGGTCGGCTGCTCGGCCGCGCCACAATCCGAGCCCAGTCAGGTGGCGGCGACCACGGCCAAGCCCGTGACCCCGACGCCCTCGGCGGAGACCCCGCTGATCACGCCGGCCGACGCGGCCAAGGCGTTCGCCACGTTCACCGCCACCGACGACCTGCTGCGCGCCGGGGGCGACCTGCGGCTGGCGATGGAGCTGACCCGCGACGCGGAGGCGCAGCTCACCTCGTCCGCGTTCCTGTCGACGGGCAACCGGCCGCCGCGCTTCACGTGGGGCGCGCCGACGCTGATCGTCCCGCGGTTCAAGCAGAGTGAGACGGCGGCCTGGTTCACGGTGCTGGCCACGCGCAACGGCCATCCGACGCTGCTGACGTTCGCCAATGCCGACGCCAAGACCGACGACTGGCGGCTCAGCTCGGCGACGCAGCTGCTGCCGGGGCAGGACCCGCCCCACATCCAGTTCGACGCTGACGGCTACGCGACGGTGCTGGCGCCCGACGACAAAACCATCACCATCAGTCCGCAGTTCATGGGCCCGCTGCACGCCACGGTGGCGGAGGCGGGAGAGACGGGCGTGGCGGCCGGCCTGCTCGAACGGGGCCCCTACACCACGGACGTGGCGGAGCAGATCACCACCGACCGGGAACGCGCCAAGATCGGCGGGTTCAGCTACGACTCGATCTTCAGCGCCGGCGACTACCCGGTCTACGCGCTGCGCATGGTGGGCGGCGGGGCGCTGATCCAATACGCGATGACGCGCACGACGACGACCACGGTGGAGACGGACAAGGCGGATTTCGTCCCGGTGCCTGAGTCGGCCCGCTGGCTCTATCACAACGACAGGGCGCGCCGCTTCCTGAAGACGACGGAGATCAACCAGTACGCAACGGTCGTCCCGCCATCCGGCACCCCGACCCCGGCCGCCATCATCGCCCACACCGGCGCCCTCACCAAGGCCGTAGGCGGCGACCCCTAACACCATTTTCTTTTTTTACGGCAGGCGCGGTGGGCCCCACCCGCCATACGGGGCTGAGCCCTGTCCAGGGGCACGCTCCTCCGGTGGAGGTGGCTGGGCGCCGTGACGTGCGCGTTCTTGGCCCCGGCCGTGGTCGTCCCTGACCCACCGCACAGAGCCGGGACACGCTGCCCCCGTGGAGGGGCTGAGCGCCGTGACGTGCGTCTTCTTGGCCGTGGCCTTCCGCACTGTGGCGGCAGGAGCGGTGGTGGCTACGCGTAGGTCTCTCGTAGGCGTTGGAGGGCCTTGTGGGAGGGGGTTCCGGGGGCGGCGGTGTAGAGGACCAGGCGTTGGTCCGCGCCGGCTATGGGGAGGAAGTCGCAGTCGAGTTCGATGGGGCCCGCGATGGGGTGGGTCATGTGCTTCGTCAGGGTGCGCTGGATCTCGATGTCGCGGGTCGCCCACAGCTCGGCGAAATAAGGGCTGCGCTCTTTCAGGTCGTCGACCAGGGATCTGATGTCGGCGTCCCCTGGGTAGCGGCCGGTGGCTCGGAGGTCGGCCACGCACTTGCGGGCGAGTTGGAGCTTGTCGGGCGGCGTGGCCTGATTGCCGAAGAGCCAGCGCAGCGTGTTGCGTTCTCGGGATGGCGTCTCTGACAGGTCGCCGATCAGGGCGACCAGCATGCGGTTCCAGGCCAGTACGTCGTAGCCTGCGTTGATCACCATGGCCGGGACGTCAGTGAGGCGGTCCAGCAGGCGCCGGACGTAGGCGGGCACCTCGCGTGCGGGCTCGGCGCGGGCCGGGGAGTGGTCGGCCAGCCGGAGCAGGTAGTCGTGCTCGTCGCCCGTCAGCCGCAGCACCCGGCCGAGCGCGGTGAGGACCTGGTCCGACGGGTGCGGGCCGCGGCCCTGTTCCAGCCTGATGTAGTAGTCGACGGAGATGCCCGCCAGCAGCGCGACCTCCTCGCGGCGCAGCCCAGGGGTCTGCCGGCGTGGGCCGGGCGCCAGCCCCACCTCCGCGGGCTGGATCCGGCTCCTCCGGCTACGCAGAAAGCCGCCGAGTTCCTCCCTGTTCATCCCAACCATGATGACCCAGCCCATCCGGGCCTGGTACCGCGAGTCCCAGCCCTGGCGGTGCCTACCCGCCCGATACGGCCCCGGACCAGCATGTCCGCATGACGATCCTGGTAACCGGGGCCCGTGGACACGTGGCCCGGAGTCTCATACGGCAGCTCCTGGCGGCCGGCGAGCAGGTCCGCGCCGCCAGCAAGAATCCCGCCGCCACCCACCTGCCCGCTGGCGTGGACGTGGTCGACGCGGGCAGTGCGGCACTCGCGCTGGACGGCGTCGACCGGATGTTCCTCTACGCCGACCGGCAGGGGCTGGACCCCTTCCTGGCGAAGGCCCGTGAGGCCGGAGTGCGCCACGCGGTCCTCCTGTCGGCCGCTCTGGCGGACCCTGCGGCCACGGACGCGATCGCCCGCATGCACGGCGTGGCGGAGGAGTCGGTGACCGCCTCAGGGCTCTCCTGGACCGTCCTGCGGCCCGGCGCCTTCGCCACCAACACCCTCGGATGGGCGCCGGAGATCATCGCGGAAGGCAAGGTCACCAGTCCGTTCCCTGACACCCACTCCGCCCCCATCCACGAAGCCGACATAGCCGAAATCGCGCTGAAAGCCCTGACAGAAGATGGCCACGAGAACGCCGTCTACAGGTTGACCGGCCCCGCTTCCCTTACCCAACGCGACCAGATGAACACAATTGCGCGAGTGATCGGCAGGACGATCGAGTGGCACCTACAGGACTTGGAAACTCACCGCCAGGCTTTGTCCCGCTGGGGCTCACCGGAAGTAGTGGAGTCACTCGTTCAAAACTCCATAGCGGCCATAAACACCCCAGAAACGCCATCAACCACATTCACCGACCTAACCGGCAAACCCCCAAGAACCTTCGCCCAGTGGACAGAAGACCACAAGCACGCCTTCACAGCCACAAACCAACCAGAGTCCGAGGGCTGAGAAGACCCCCGGCCGGGGGTAAGGCGCGACCACGGCCGGAGCCAAGAACGCGCATGTCACGGCGACCAGCCACCCCTACCAGAGCAGCGTGCCCCGGGACGGGGGTCCGGCTCTGTGCGATGGGTGGGGACTGCCCACGGCCGGGGCCAAGAATGCGCACGTAACGGCGCTCAACCACCTCCACCGGAGGAGCGTGCCCCTGGACAGGCCCCAGCGCCGTGCGGCGACTGGGGCCCACCGTGCCTGCCGTAAAGGATCGAAAAGGTTGTAAAAGCGATCAACCTTCGCTGTGGGGAAGGCTGCTTGAGGCCACCAGCGTGCGGATGGCGCGGAGGGCCACGGACAGCGTCGCCAGGTCGAAGTTGTCGCTTTCCCAGATCTCCGAGAGCGTCTGGCGGGCCCTGTGGACCGCCGCCGAGTTCGCCTCCGTCCAGCGGGCCAGTCGCTCCTCCGGAGACAGCCCAGGCGTGCTGTGGGCCAGCACATCGCGGGTCAGCGAGGCGTGGGCCGCGTACAGGTCGTCCCTGAGTGCCGCCCGCGCCATCGAGTTCCAGCGGTTGTCACGCGGCAGCGCGATCACTCGCTCCCTGAGGAGGGCCAGCTGGAGGCGGTCGGCGAGGTCGAAGTACACCTCCGCCGCCTCGTTGACCGGACGCCCCGTGAGCGACGAGATCTCCACCAGGTCGAACGTCGAATAGGCGGGCACCATGGCCGCCACCCGCTCCGCCAGCTCCATCGGCACGCCGCGGGCCGCGAAGGAGTCGCGGCGCTCCTCGAAGGCCGCCAGGTCGGGTCCGGCGAGCAGCTTCGGGATGTGGGAGAGCAGGCCGTTCACGCCCTTGACGAAGAAGCTCACCGACCCGGCCAGGTCGAGCGGCGGGCGGCGGTTGCCGAGCAGCCAGCGCGTGCCGCGCTCGGCCAGTTTCCTGGCCTCCAGCAGCATCGCGATCTGGATCGAGGTGTCGGCCTTGTTGTCCAGCGCTTCCACCGCGCGGTGGAAGCTGGCCAGGTCGAACACCTCGCGGGCGACGAGGTAGGCGCGGACGATGTCGGGCGTCGAGGCGCCGGTCTCCTCGCTGAAGCGGAACATGAACGTGGTGCCCATCGAGTTGACCAGCTCGTTCACCACCGTGGTGGTGATGATCTCGCGGCGCAGCGGGTGAGCGTCCATGTACGGCCGGAACCGTTCGCGCAGCGCCGACGGGAAGTACGACACCAGCCACGAAGCCAGGTACGGATCGTCGGGCAGATCGGAGGCGAGCAGTTCGGCGTCGGCCACCAGCTTGGTGTAGGCCAGCAGCACCGAGAACTCGGGCGCCGTCAGACCCAGCCGGGCCTGGCGGCGTTCGGCCAGGATCTTGTCGGAGGGCAGGAACTCCAGCTCCCGGTTGACCAGCCCGTCACGCTCCAGGCGCCGCAGGTAGCGGGAGTGGATGTGGAGCATCTCGGGGGCCTGGGCGCGGGTCGCGGCCAGCACCACGTTCTGGGCGTAGTTGTCGCGCAGCACCAGGTCGGCGACCTCGTCGGTCATCGAGGTGAAGACCTGGTTGCGCTGCTTGTCGGTCAGCTCGCCGTCGCGGACGACCTGGTCGAGCAGGATCTTGATGTTCACCTCGTGGTCGGAGGTGTCGACCCCGGCCGAGTTGTCGATGAAGTCGGTGTTGACCAGCCCGCCGCCGCGCGCGAACTCGATGCGGGCCAGCTGGGTGAACCCCAGGTTGCCGCCCTCGCCGATGACCTTGCAGCGCAGGTCTCCGGCGTCGACCCGGAGCGGGTCGTTGGCCTTGTCGCCCACGTCGGCGTTGGACTCGGTGCCCGCCTTGACGTAGGTGCCGATGCCGCCGTTCCACAGCAGGTCCACGGGGGCCCGGAGGATGGCGCTGATCAGGTCGTTCGGCGCCATCGAGGCGACCGCCGCGGGGATGGAGAGCGCCTCGCGGATCTGCGGCGTGATCTTGATGGACTTGGCCGTACGCGGGTAGACGCCGCCGCCCGCCGAGATCAGCTGGGTGTCGTAGTCCGCCCAGGAGCTGCGGGGCAGGTCGAAGAGCCGTTGCCGCTCGGCGAAGCTGCGAGCGGTGTCGGGGTCGGGGTCGATGAAGATGTGCCGGTGGTCGAAGGCGGCCACCAGCCGGATGTGCCGCGACAGCAGCATGCCGTTGCCGAACACGTCGCCCGACATGTCGCCGACGCCGGCCACAGTGAAGTCGGTGGTCTGGATGTCGGTCCCGATCGTGCGGAAGTGGTACTTGACCGACTCCCAGGCGCCGCGCGCGGTGATGCCCATGGCTTTGTGGTCGTAGCCGATCGAGCCGCCGGAGGCGAAGGCGTCGCCGAGCCAGAAGCCGTACTCCTTGGCCACGCCGTTGGCGATGTCGGAGAAGGTCGCGGTGCCCTTGTCGGCGGCGACCACCAGGTAGGGGTCGTCGCCGTCGTGCCTGACGACGTCCGGCGGGGGCACGACCTTGCCGTCGACCAGATTGTCGGTGATGTCGAGCAGTCCGGAGATGAACATCCGGTAGCAGGCCACGCCCTCGGCGAGCTGCTCTTCCCGCCCTCCGCCCACCGGCGGACGCTTCACGACAAATCCGCCCTTGGACCCAGTGGGCACGATAACGGTATTTTTCACCATCTGGGCTTTGACCAGCCCGAGGATCTCGGTCCGGAAGTCCTCCATCCGGTCCGACCACCGCAACCCGCCTCTGGCCACCTTGCCGAAACGCAGGTGCACGCCCTCGACCCGGGCCGAGTACACGAAGATCTCGTACTTGGGCCGCGGCAGCGGCAGCACGCTGATCGCCTGCGGGTCGAACTTCAGCGAGATGTACGGCTTGCGGCGCCCGCCGACGGTCTGGAAGTAGTTGGTACGCAGCGTCGCCTGGATCATCTCCAGGTACGCCCGCAGGATCCGGTCCTCGTCGAGCGAGGCGACCTCGTCGAGCGCGCCCAGGATCTCCTCGTTGAGCGCGTCGGCCAGGTCGGTCCGCACGTCGTCGCCGCGCCGGGGGTCGAGCCGCGCCTCGAACAGCCGCACCAGCAGCCGGGCCAGCCGTACATTGCCTGTCAGCACCCGCTCCATGTAGCGCTGGGAGAAGGCGGAGCCCGCCTGGCGCAGGTATTGGGCGTAGACGCGCAGGATCTCGACCTGCTCCCAGGTCAGTCCGGCCCGCAGGACGAGGGCGTTGAAGTTGTCGGCCTGGACCTCGCCCTTCCACAGCGCGATGAGGCCGTCCTGGAAGAGCCGCTTGAAGTCCTTCCTGTCGACCTCGTCGTTCGGCGTGTAGCGCAGGCCGAAGTCGTAGATCCAGGCGTTCTTGGTGGCGGGGTCGTTGTCCCTGTCGATCTCGTACGGCCGCTCGTCCACGACCTCGACGCCGAGCCGCTGGATCAGCGGGAGCGCCCGCGACAGTGAGATGGGCGAGCCCAGCTTGTAGATCTTCAGCCGCCGCTCGCCCTCGGCCGCGTCGTACGGCTCGTAGAGGTTGAGGCCGATCTCGTTCTCGTCGGCGCCGACCAGCTCCTCCAGGCGGCGCAGGTCCACCACGGCCATCTCCGGAGGGAAGTCGGCCTTGTAGCCCTCGGGGAAGGCCGACTGGTAGCGCCTGGTCAGCTTGGGGGCCTCCGCCTCGGAGGTCTGCTCCGCCAGCGCCGTGGCCAGGTCGTCCTCCCACGACCGGGTGATCGCGGCCAGCCGCGACTCCAGCTCCTGCACGTCGACGCCCGGCGGCGGCAGCTGCCTGCCGCGCTCGCCGCGGATGACCACATGCAGCCGGGCCAGGGCGGACTCGCCGATCATCGCGCTGTAGTCGAGCGTCTTGCCGCCCAGCGCCTTGAGCAGGAGCTCCTGCATCTTGTAGCGCACCTGGGTGGTGTAGCGGTCGCGCGGCAGGTAGATCAGGCAGGAGATGTAGCGGCCGTAGTCGTCGCGGCGCAGGAACAGCTTGACCTGCTTGCGCTCGCGCAGCCGCAGTACGCCGAGCGCGATCGGCAGCAGCTGGTCGAGCGAGGTCTGGAAGAGTTCGTCGCGCGGGAAGGTCTCCAGGATCTCGATCAGGTCCTTGCCGTCGTGGCTGTCGGGAGCCAGCCCGGCCTGCTCCAGCACGTCGGCGAGCTTGCGCCTGAGCACCGGGATCCTGGAGATCGACTCGCTGTAGGCCACGTGCGTGAACAGGCCGAGGAACCGGCGCTCGCCGATCACCTCGCCCTCCGGCGAGAACAGCTTCACCCCGATGTAGTCGAGGTAGGCCGCGCGGTGCACGGTCGCCCGGGAGTTGGCCTTGGTGATGATCAGCAGTTGCTTCTCGCGCGCCTTGGCGCGTACCTCAGGGGGCAGCACGGAGAAGCTCTCGGAGCCGATCTTGTCATCCCGCAGGATGCCCAGCGCCGCGCCGGGCAGCGCGCGCAGCGCGTCGCCCTCGTCGGTCTGCTCCAGGCGGTATTCGCGGTAGCCGAGGAAGGTGAAATGCCCGTCGGCGAGCCAGCGCAGCAGGTCGAGACTGTCCTCGACCTCCGCGGGCTCCAGCGGCGGCGGGTTCAGCGTGAGGTCCTCGGCGGTCTGTACGGCCACCCCCCGCATCTTCCTGAAGTCCTCGACCGCCTGCCGTACGTCGGACAGGACCCGCTGAAGGTCGGCCTCCAGCTGCCCGAGCACCTCGGGGTCGGTCTGCCGGTCGATCTCGAAGTGCATCCAGGACTCGACCAGCATCTGGCCGGTGACGTCCTCCTGGCCCCGGCCGAGCATCTTGCCGGTCATGTCGCGGCGTACCCGCATCTGCGGGTGGACCACCAGGTAGGTGTTGATGTCATGCCTGGCCAGCTCCATCGTCACCGAGTCGACCAGGAAGGACATGTCGTCGGTGACCACCTCCACCACGGAGTGTCCCGGGTCCCAGCCGTTCTCCTCGAGGGTCGGCGTGTAGACGCGGACCATGGCCCGGCCCTGGGGGCGTACCTCGGCCAGCTGCTTCTGCGACATCGCCGGGCCGTAGACGTCAATGGGGCTGCGGTCGAGCAGGTCCTCCGGCGCGATGTGCCGGTAGTAGACGCGTAGGAAGGCCAGCGCGTCCTCGGGGCTCACATGGTCGCTGCTCACCGCGCATCGTTGCGCGGCTCGCTGGAGCAGCTCATCCTTGGCCTCGTCGAGCGGCATTTCGCTCTCACTCCTTTGTGAGGGTTCGCCATGGCTTGTCATAGCCAGGCCCTTAGTTCCCACAGCAGTGGGAAGTAGTGCAGGCGGGTCCTGCCTCGCAGGTAGGGGGCTCCCGTCGAGCCGCCGGTGCCCGATTTGGTGCCGATCTGCCGTTCGACCATCTGCACGTGGCGGGTCCGCCACTGGGCGGCGGTCTCGTCGTGGGTCAGCAGATCTTCGGCCAGTTGCCACAGGTCGTCGTGCGACCCGCGGTCCCTCGCCACGGCCAGCAGCGTGCCCATGATCTCCTCGTCGGAGACCGGCAGCCCACGCTGGGAAAGGGCGGTGAGATAAGCATCCCACAGTGTCGGCTCGTCGAGTCGGCGGCGCAGCCTGGTGAGCTCGGCGTCGTCGGCGTCCCTGAGCCGGCCGAGATAGCTCGGATCCTTCAGCCCCGACAGGAACTCCAGCTCGCGGAACTGCACCGACTGGAACCCACTCGCCGGGGCGAGCCTGGCCCGGAACTCCAGGAAGTCCTGGGGCGTCATCGTCTCCAGCACGTCGACCTGCTCGATCAGCACCCGCTCCACCGCGTGCACCCGCTGGAACACGTGCCTGGCCTGCCAGAGCTCGCCCTGGAACATGGCCTCGCGGCCGGCCTCCAGCTCGTGCAGCAGTAGCTTGAACCAGAGCTCGTAGACCTGGTGGATGGTGATGAACAGCAGCTCGTCGGGCGCCTCGGACTGAGGCCGTTGCTGGTCGAGCAATTCGGGCAGGCGAAGGTAGCCGCCATAGGAGAGCCGGCCGCCCTCCTCGCCGAATCGCCTGTCGGGAGGAACGGCCGCATCACCGTCGATGCCCACCGAACACCTCCCCAAGCCGCCCGGTCTGTTCGACCGGGCGTACGCGCCTCGCCGTACCGATATCACCCGAAAAGGGGAAAAAGGTCAACGTGACATCGACATCGGCGGGTCGTCCTCAGCAGCTGAGGGCAGGTGTTTGAGCTCGTCGAGTCGGCTCGGAATCTCGGCCATGTCCTGGAGCTCCGCCTGGCACCTTGCGCATGTGTCGAGGTGGCGCTCGAACTCCTCTAGTTCCTCTTCATCGAGGACACCGAGGACGTAGGCGGCCACCCCTTCATGCATTACCCGGCTACCCCCTTGTCCTGCAGAAGCACACGGAGAGCCCGGATCCCGTAGTAGAGCCTGGACTTCACCGTGCCCGGCGGAATCCCCAGAATCTCCGCCGCTTCACTTATCGTACGGTCCCGAAGGTAGGTCTGCTCAATGACTTCCCGGTGTTCGTCCGACAGGCTCCGCAGCGCGTCAGCGACCACCATGGCCGAGAGCGCCCGCTCCGAGCCGTCAGGCACCGCCAGCATGTCGACTTCCGGCGGCTCGACCTCGTGAGGCCGAACACTCTTACGCCGGCGACCGTCGATGACGATACGGCGGGCCACTGTCAGTAGCCATGCCCAGATGAGGCTGGGCTCCCATTGCAGTCTTGCCGAGTGACGCCAGGCTCTAACGATCGTCTCTTGAACGACGTCTTCGGCCCATTGAAGATCGTTCCCGGTCGACTTGCGTACGTGGCGCAGCAGAGGGCCGCCGAACTCCTGGTAGAGCACCGCAATGCGGTGTTCCGCCTCGGCATCCGCACTCTCTAACCTGCCGGCGAGATGACCTAGCACGGGGCACATCTTTACACCTTCGTTATCACTCCGGTAGCCACTCCGATAACTCCAGTCATTTCTGACTATTTGGACCCCATGAGTGAACCGGTCCCCGAAGGCCCGCGTACCTCCGATCATGCACAGGCTTTTGCGCGGCGAACTGCTCATGTTCGGCGGCTTCGCAGTGGCTGCCACGGTCACGATCCTGCTGGTCCTGCCGCCAGGAAGCTCCGCAGGATCCACTCAGTACACGCAGTCGGCCGCCGGCCCTCTCGGGCCGGCGGACCGCGACCTGCTAGTCAGAGTACGCCAGGCGGGCCTCTGGGAGATTCCTGTTGGCCAATGGGCCCAGACACGCGCCGAGTCAGCGAGCGTGAAGGAGACCGGGAGGCACCTGGTCGAAGATCACACGAAGCTGGACGAGGCGACTCGCGCGCTCGCCGCGAAACTCGGCGTGCCCATCCCAGACGTGGCCAATGCCGATCAGCAGAGCTGGATGGCCCAGCTGTCCGCGGAGAAGGGTCCCGCCTTCGACAAGGACTTCGCCAACCTGTTGCGTGCCGCGCACGGCAAGGTCTTCGCCGTCGTGGCAGAGGTGCGGTCGGGGACTCGCAATACCGAGATCAGGAAGTTCGCCAACACCGCCAACACGGTGGTGCTGAAGCACATGACGCTGCTGGAAGGCACTGGCCTGGTCGACTTCGGCGACCTTCCCGAGCCCCCCACGCCCTCACCGGTTCCACCCGTCGCAACGGCGGTCGATACGAGGAGACAGTAATGAGGAGATCCAGACGCACGGCCGCGGCCGTGTCCGCCCTGGCCGTAATGGCCAGCGGCCTGGTGTCCGCGGCCGTGATCGGCGTCGGTCCGGCGCTTGCGGACCATTGCGATCCGGCGCAGCAGAACAGCAACCAGCAGCCGTCTCAATCACCGACGCAACAACGGCGACAGCGGCAGGCCCCGGACAACCAGGACCAGCAACAGCAGCAGGACCAGGGCCAGCAGCAGGACAACAACCAGGATCAGCAGCAGCAGGACCAGCAGGGTCAGCAGCAGGACCAGGGCCAGCAACAGCAACAGCAACAGGACCAGGGTCAGCAGCAGGACCAGGGCCAGCAACAGCAGCAGGGTCAGCAGCAGCAGCAAGGCGGCGGAGCCCTCTTGGCCGCGCCGACCCCGGAGCCGGGAACGCAGGACACCGGTAACGGCCAGGACCAGCAGAACAACAACCAGCAGAACAACAACCAGGACCAGCAGCAGCAGGACCAGCAGGGTCAGCAGGACCAGGGCCAGCAGCAGCAGGACCAGGGCCAGCAGCAGCAGTTCCGCCGCCGGGGCAACAACAACAACCAGAACCCGACGAAGAGCCCGTCCGCGTCCCCCTCCCCCACCGAGAGCGACCACGACGAGGGCGAGTGCGCCGACCTCGGCCCGTTCGTCGAGGACTTCGTCGACATCCGCCAGGTCGGCCGCGGCCAGCTCGCCAACCCCCAGTTCGGTAGGAACGGCTCCAGGGGCACCTTCGTCTCCGCCTGTGGGACGAACGGCAACAAGCACAACAACCCTGACAACTTCATCGTCGCTCCGGGCGTGAGCAACGGCGCTCACCACCTGCACGACTACGTGGGCAACCTGACGACGGACGGGTTCTCGACGGACCAGAGTCTCGCCGCGGGAGGCACCACCTGCCGGTTCGGCGACAAGTCGACCTACTTCTGGCCGGTGCTCCGCGACCGCAAGGTGGACGTCAACACCAACGACCAGGACGGCAACGTCGGCCAGGTCCTGCGGGCCCGCCAGGTGACCCTCCAGTTCCGCGGCAACGCCTCGTCCAGGGTGGTCGCGATGCCGAGGTTCCTGAGGATCATCACCGGTGACGCGAAGGCGGCCACGAACGGCGGAGCGAACGCGAAGGCCGCGTGGACGTGTACCGGTTTCCAGAACCGCATCACTAATAACAAATATCCACTCTGCCCACGCGGCAGCCAGGTCGTCCGTATTCTAGACTTCCCAAGCTGCTGGGACGGACAGAACACCGACAGCGCCAACCACCGCACGCACATCGTGTTCCCGGGCCAGGGTGGCGCCTGCCCGCAGGGAACGAAGGCCGTCCCACAGCTGCGCATGTCGCTCACGTACTCGGTTCCACAGGGACCGTCCTTCGCCGTGGACGCGTTCCCTGAGCAGAAGCACAATCCGGTGACCGATCACGCAGACTTCGCCAACGTGATGTCTGACCAGCTCATGAACTTCGTGGTCAGCTGCATCAACCGCGGACGTCGTTGCTGACGTAGATCGGCCCTCCCGAGTCGCACCCTCAATCGACGACCATGGAGGGAATCGATGCTCCACAGAAGACTGCCCCGGCATGCTCCGAGCAAGCTGGACTCCAGGTGGGTCCGGTTCGGGGTAAGCGCCGTGCTGGCCGCGCTGGTCCTGGCGGGGTTCGCCCTGACCAGGACCGACAGCGGGATGTCAGTGCTCGGCCAAGGGGTGGCTTTCCTCGAGTTCTACGCGGGCGTGTTCGCCCTGGTGCTGCTGAGCGCGACGGTCGGGCTCGGCCTGCTCACCACCGAACGCGTCTTCCTGTCCCCGTCCAACAGGGTCAGGGCACAGCTGGCACACCGGGCCACAGCGATGATCGGGATGGCCTACCTGGTCACGCACATCACCCTCATGGTCAGTCTGGGGCATGCCCCACTGGCCGCGACAGTGGTCCCAATTGCCGGTATCTATGTGGGATTCGGCGCTGTAGCCTTCGACATGATGGTGATCATCGTTGTGTCGGGAATGGTCCGAGGACGGTTCGCGGTGACGGCCAAGCCATGGATATGGCGGACGCTCCATGCCACCGCGTACCTGTCCTGGCCCGTGGCCATCATGCATGGCCTCACGGCGGGCCGTCCTCCGGCGCCCTGGGTGGCGTGGTCCTACATCGCCTGCCTCGCGGCGGTCGGTGGGGCGTTGCTCGTACGAGTGCTCGCCACCACGCTCAGGCCGGCTCTCCAGCCGGAATGGGTGAAGACGATGGAGGTCGACACCTCACCGGTCGAGCGGCCGGTGGACGTCAACGCGCCGGTTAGCCTCGACGCGGCGCGCAGGAAGTACCGGGAGGCGGGATGAGACCGCACAGGAATGCCCAGGAGGCGCCAGAGTGATCCCGCATAGAGTCCCACGCGTGTTACGCGTGGGCCCGGCCCGGCTGACCGCCGGGCTGGAGCACACCAGGCGGATCGACCTGCCGGCGCACCGGACGCTTCATGGCGAGCCGGTGTTGCGCGATATCGAGACGCTGATCGCCCAGGTGAACGAGGTCGACATGCGCGGCCGAGGCGGAGCGGCGTTCCCCGTCGGCCGCAAGCTGCGCGCCGTCGCCGACGCCGCCGGGGCACGCGAGAGTGTCGTGCTGGTCAACGGCTCGGAGGGCGAGCCGGCCAGCTTCAAGGACACCATGATGCTCATCCGCAACCCGCACCTCGTGCTCGACGGAGCGGTCCTCGCCGCCGAGGCCCTGCACGCGCGCGAGGTCGTCGTGGCGATCGGATCCGGCGGCGAGGTGGCCGAGTCGTCGGTCTCCGCCGCCGTGGCCGAGCGCCGCGCCGCCAATGTGGCGGGCGGCCAGGAGAGCCACGTGAAGATCCGGGTGGTCGGCCTGGAGGAGCGGTTCATCTCGGGCGAGGGCGGCGCGCTGGTCCGCGGCGTGAACGGCGACGTGGCCATCCCCAACGGCCGCAAGAAGCGCGCCGCCGAGAGCGGCGTGGACGGCCTGCCCACGCTGCTGTCGAACACGGAGACCTTCGCCCAGCTCGCCCTGCTCGCCGAGTTCGGCCCCGAAGGGTACGCCGAGTACGGCACCGCCAAGGAACCCGGCACCGTCCTGCTCAGCGTGAGCGGCGGCGCCACCAACCCCGCCGTCGTGGAAGCGCCCACGGGCACCCCGCTGATCGACGTCCTCGACCTGTGCGAGGCGGAGATCGGCGACGGCGTCCTCATGGGCGGCTACCACGGCGCCTGGATGAGTTACGAGAACGCCCTCTCCGCGGTGATCTCGCGCGAAGGCATGAAGAAGATGGGCAGCGAGCTGGGTGCTGGGATCATCGTCCCGCTCGGCGACTCGACCTGCCCACTCGGCGAGACCACCCGGGTGGCGGCCTACCTCGCCGCCCAGTCCTCGGGCCAGTGCGGCCCCTGCCGCCTCGGGCTGCCCGACGTGGCGCGGGCACTGCTCGCGCTGGTCGAGGGCACCGGGTCCACGGACGCGGTACGCCGCACCGTACGCGCCGTCGAGCGGAGAGGGGCCTGCTTCCACCCCGACGGCACCGCCAGGTTCGTCCTCTCCTCCCTGGACGCCTTCGAGAGCGACATCGCCCTTCACCTGGAGTACGGCTCCTGCGGCCGGCCGGTCCGCGGCGTGCTGCCCCTCCCGGAGCACGAGGACGAGCCCGAGTACCGCCTGGACGTGGACTGGACCCGTTGCGAGGGCCACGGCCTGTGCGCGCACCTGCTGCCGGAATTCGTGGAACTGGACGAATACGGCTTCCCGTCCTTCAAGACCGTGCCGGGCTGGATGGCGAAGGAGGCGCGTCGGGCCGTCGACATGTGCCCCGCGCTGGCCCTGCGCCTCAATGAGTCCATAGCGGTACGGGCGGGCTAATCCCTGGCCCGTCCGCCTGAGCGCGCTCAGGCGGACGGGCCGCGCTCTTCCGGTTATGCATTTGTGACCAACCTGGCGGCTTCCAGAGTCGTCTCACCGATCGGTTCACCACGATCACCAGGAGACGACCATGGACCGTCGCGACTTCCTCCGCGCCGCCACGCTGGCACCGGTACTGGGGCTGGTCTCCGTACCGCCCGCGCTCGCCTCCTCCGCCCCCGACTGGTCGGGGTTACGCCGCCGCCTCACCGGCACGCTCGTCCTGCCGGCCGACGCGGGGTACGGCGCGGCACGACGGCTGTTCAATCCCGCCTTCGACAGCATCAGGCCGGGCGGCGTCGCCTATTGCGCGACCCCCGCGGATGTCTCCGCGTGCCTGTCCTTCGTCCGCGCGAACCGCCTGCCCGTCACCGCCCGCTCGGGCGGCCACTCCTACGCGGGCTGGTCCACCGGCACCGGCCTGGTGATCGACGTCTCCCGGATGAACTCCGTCACTCACGCCGCCGGCCGCGCCACCGTGGGCGCCGGGGCCAAGCTGGTCGACGTCTACGACAAGCTGGGCCGCGCCGGCGTGAGCATCCCCGCCGGTTCGTGCCCCACGGTCGGGGTGAGCGGCCTGGCGCTGGGCGGCGGGATCGGCGTGGTCTCCAGGAAGTACGGCCTGACCTGCGACACGCTCGAGTCCGTACGGATCGTCACGGCCGACGGCCGCCTCCTGACCTGCGACGCCAATAACCACCCCGACCTCTACTGGGCGTGCAGGGGCGGTGGCGGCGGGAACTTCGGCGTGGCCGTGTCCTTCACCTTCCGCACGCACAAGACCCGCGACACCACCGTGTTCTTCCTGCACTGGCCGTGGGCCAAGGCCGAGGCGGCGGTCAAGGCCTGGCAGTCCTGGGCGCCCACCGCGCCGGACGAGCTGTGGTCCACGCTGCACCTGACGCGCAACAACGGGCTGGACGTGCAGATCGGCGGCACGTACCTGGGCGGGAAGGCGGCGCTCGACCGCCTCCTGGCGCCGCTCGTCGCCCAGATCGGCCGCCCCTCCTCCCGCTACGCCTCCACGACGTCCTACACGCACGCCATGATGGTCATGGCGGGCTGCTCCTCGCTCTCGGTAGCGCAGTGTCACCTTCCTGGCCAGACCGCCGCGGGCCGCCTCAGCAGGGACACCTTCGCCGCCAAGTCGCATCTGGCCTACCAGAAGCTGTCGGCGGCCGGGGTCAAGGCGCTGGTCGCCGGGGTGGCCCGAGCGGGAGAGCACACCGTACAACTGGACGCGCTGGGCGGCGCGGTCGCCCGGGTCCGCCCGGACGCCACCGCCTTCCCGCACCGGGCGGCGCTGTTCGGTGTCCAGTACTACTCGAAGGGCACCGGCCGGGCCTGGCTGCGCGGCATCCACGGCGACATGCGGGCGCATCTGGGCGATCACGCGTACGTGAACTACATCGACCCGGACCTGACCGACTGGCGGACCGCCTACTACGGAGCCAACGCGCCACGCCTGGCCGCCGTGAAGGCCGCCTACGATCCCGGCCGGGTCTTCCACCTGCCCCAAGGTGTCTAAATCGGTCGCCGGACCGGGCCGTGAGCTGGGAAGATCGGTAACATGCGCAACTGGCCGCTCTTCGGGCTCTCCGTGACCACCCCGCGCCTCGAACTCCGCATGCCGTCGCTCGCCGACCTCGACGAGCTCGGTGATCGAGCGGCCGAGGGCGTACACGAGCCGGGCTACATGCCGTTCCTGTTCCCGTGGTCGGACGCCGAGCCGCAGGAGCGGGCCAAGGCCACCGTCCGCTACCACTTCCGCACCTGGGCCGAGCTCACTCGGGAGAAGTGGACGCTGGAGTTCGCGGTGGTCTCGGAGGGCCAGGTGGTCGGCGTGCAGGCACTGATGGCCGCCGACTTCCTGGTCACGCGGGAGGCCGCGACGGGCTCGTGGCTCGGCAAACGCTTCCAGGGCCGGGGCATCGGCAGGGAGATGCGCGCGGCGGTGCTTCACCTGGCCTTCGAGGGTTTGGGCGCCGAGTACGCGACGACGGAGGCCTTCCACGACAACCACGCCTCACTCGCGGTGACGCGCCGACTCGGCTACCACGAGGACGGCATCATCCTGCACAACCGCAAGGGCACAGTGGCAACGGGCCGCCGCTTCCGCCTCCCCCGGTCCGACTGGAAGCCGATGAACGGCATCGAAATCCACAACCTAGAGCCCTGTCTGCCCCTCTTCGGTCTCTAGCAAGGGCCGGTGACCATCCCCTGGGTGAGGTCGTCCGCCACAGCATCAGGATCGCGCAGGTCCGCCTGCCCGTACCCGCCACCGCCTCCCGACTCGCAGCGCAGCACGTCCCCCGCGCTGACCGGCAGCGCGTTGACCTTGAGCATCTCGCGCTGCCGCGGCGTGCCGGGGTTGAGCGTGACGCGGGGCGGCGCACCGGCCGTGCCCCCGGCCAGACCCCACGCTGGGGTGACCGAGCGCTCGAACCACAGCGACAACGAGGTGTCGCCGATGAACTCGTACTCGCGGACCACGCCGTGGCCACCGCGCCACCGCCCCTGGCCGCCGGTGTCGGGGCGGACCTCGTAGCGGGTGACGCGGACCGGGAAGAGCGTTTCGAGCACCTCGATCGGCATGTCGCGCAGCGACCCGTTCACGTTGTTGATCAGGCAGGTCTCGCCGTCGCCTCCCTCCCAGGCGCCCCAGCCGCCGACGGTGGCCTCCTGGGAGACGTACAGCTTGCCGGTACGCGGGTCGGTGCCGGTGAACTGGACGATGAGGGAGTCGCCGTAGGAGGCCGCGGCGGCTTTGCCGGGCACGACCGGGGCCAGCGCCTTGACGACGAGGTCGATGAGCAGGCCGAGGTGGGAGTAGTAGTACTGGCAAGCGGCGGGCGACTGGGCGGCCAGCATGGAGCCCGGCCTGGTGGCCACGTCGAGGGGACGGAACGAGCCGCCGTTGAGCGGCACGTCGGCGCTGATGAGCAGCTTGTACGCGACGCGGACGGCGGCGACCGCCTGGGCCGCGCCGCAGTTGACCGGCCCGGTCGCCTGGTCGGCGCAGTCGGTGAGGTCGACGTGGACGCGCTCGCCCTCGACGGTCACGGTGACGTTGACCGGCAGCGGGGTGGCCAGGTCGATGCCGTCGTTGTCGAGGAACCCACCGGCGGTGTAGATGCCGTCGGGGATGGCGGCGACGGCCTGGCGTTCGAGGCGCTCGGTCTGGGCGAAGATCTCGTCACGGGCGGCCATCACGGTCGCCACGCCCCAGCGCCCGATGATCTCGGCCAGGCGGCGCTGTCCGGTCATCGCGCAGGCGACCTGGGCGCGCATGTCGCCGAGCGTGGCATGGGGGAAGCGGACGTTGCGGGCGATGACCTCGTGCAGGTCGCGGCAGGGCGCGCCGTTCTCGTAGATCTTCATCGGGCCCATGCGCAGGCCCTCCTGGAAGATCGAGGTGGAGTCCATGGAGCCGCCGGGGTCCTTGGAGCCCATGTCGAGCCAGTGGGCGCGCGAGGCGGCGAATCCCACGAGCTCCCCGCCGACGAAGATCGGGCCGTAGACCGTGACGTCGTTGAGGTGCGTGCCGCCGATGTAGGAGTCGTTGAGCACCCAGACGTCGCCCTCCTGCCAGACGTCACGGCCGAACATCCGCTCGGTCTCGCGGGTGCACACCTCCAGGTTGCCCAGGAAGATCGGCAGACCGCTCGACTGGCCGAGAACGTTGTGGTCGCGGTCCATGAGCGCGACGGCGCAGTCCTTGGCCTCGTAGATGACCGGCGTGTAGGAGGAGCGGATGAGGGTGGTGTTCATGTCCTCCGCCGCCTGGAGGAGCACGCAGCGGATGATCTCTGTGGTCACGGGGTCGATCATGAGGTCACCTTGATGATCAGGAAGCCGTTGGCGTCGACGGTGGCCAGGCAGCCGGGCGGGATGACGGTGGTGGCCGTCTCCTCCACCACGATGGCGGGCCCCTCAACCTCACCGTCCAGGGCGCTTCTGCGCAGGACGGCGGTGCGGTGCACCTGCCCGTCGAAGATCACATCGCGTACGGCGGGCGGGTGCGTCTCGCGCACCGGAGCCGCGGTGGCGGCCTTGGGGAAGGTGCCGAAGCCGGCGCTGCGCAGCATGACGAACTCAACCGGCGCCTCAGGCGTGGCATGGCCATATCTGCTGGTGTGAGCCTCCGCGTAGCGCCGCGCGATGGCCTGGAGGAAGCCGGGCGCAGCGGGCTCGGTGGCGTCCAGGAGCGGGATCGTGAGCGTGTAGTCCTGCCCCTCGTAACGCATGTCCAGCGCGTGCTCGACCCGCCGCCGGTCGAGGGGGACGCCCTGGCTGTCGAGCGCGGCCATGGCGTCGCGTTCGAGCTCGGCCAGCCGCGCCGCCAGGTGCTCGCCGTCGAGGTCGTCCTGCGCGCGGAAGTACGGATGGGTGAGATCGCGCCGTACGTCGGCCTCCAGCATCCCCCACGCGGAGAAGGCGCCGGGGAAGCGCGGCACGACCACCTCGCCGATGCCGAGCTCGCGGGCGATGAAGACGGCGTGCATGGCGCCCGCGCCGCCGAAGGCGACCAGGGCGAACTCGCGCGGCTCCACGCCGTGCTCGACCGTGAGCGTACGGATGGCCTGGGCCATCTTGGCGTTGGCGACGTCGCACACGCCCTCGGCCAGCTGGAGCGGATCCATGTCGAGGGTCTCGGCGAGCGTGGCGACGGCCGTCCCCGCGGCCTCGACGTCCAGCTCCATCAGACCGCCGGCGAACCAGGCGGGGTCGACGCGGCCCAGCACCACGTTGGCGTCGGTCACGGTCGGCCGGTCGCCGCCCCTGCCGTAACAGGCGGGCCCCGGCACGGCTCCCGCCGACTCGGGGCCGACGCGCAGCGCGCCCGCCTCGGCGTAGGCGATGGAGCCGCCGCCCGCGCCGATCGTGTGCAGGTTCACGATCGGCATCAGGACGGGGAAGCCCTCGATGTGCGCCTCGGCGCTGACGTCCGGGCGACCGTTGACGACGAGGGAGACGTCGAAGGAGGTGCCGCCCATGTCCACGCAGATGGCGTTCTCGCGGCCGAGCAGGCGGGCCGCGGCGACCCCGCCCATCGTGCCGCCGACGGGGCCCGACAGCAGGGTCTGCAGGGGCCGCCGCATCGCGAAGCCCGCGTTGACCAGGCCGCCGGAGGACTGCATCACGTGTACGGGCACGGTCAGGCCACGCTCGGCGAAGCGCCGCTCGATCCGCGACAGGTAGGTGCGTACGACCGGTCCCGCATAGGCCTCGAGAACGGCGGAGGAGGTGCGCTCGTACTCGCGCCACTCCCTGGCCACCTCGTGGCTGAGCACGATCAGCACGTCGTCGCCGAGCTCATGCCGGAGGATCTCGCCCGCGCGGAGCTCGTGGGCCGGGTTGGCGAAGGAGAACAGCAGCGTGACCGCGACGGCGTCGAAGCCCTCGGCCTTCGCGCGGTGGGCGGCCCGCCGTACGGCCTGCTCGTCGAGCGGCTGAAGCTCGGTGCCGCGCCAGTCGAGCCGGCCCGCCGCCTCCATGACGTCGGCACGGGGCACCAGTGGCGTCGGTTTGCGGTAGCGCAGGTCGAACATGCGGTCGCGGTTGCCGCGGGCGATCTGGTAGACGTCGCGCGCGCCGGCGCTGGTCAGCAGCAGGACCTTGGCGCCCTTGCGTTCGAGCAGGGCGTTGAGACCCTGGGTGGTGCCGTGCACGAAGAAGGAGATCCGGGTCGGGTCGTCGACCACGCGGCCGAGTGCGGCGAAGACGCCCTCGGCGAGATCTCCGGGGGTGGTCGGCGCCTTCGAGGCCAGCACGGCACCGGTCTGCTCGTCGTAGCAGACCACGTCGGTGAAGGTACCGCCGATGTCCATGGCGACGCGAAAAGTCATGGCCGCACCGTATGCGGTCCCGGCCGTCCGCAGGTGTGCCGGGTGCACGGCTTTCGCGCCTGCTTCATGCGTGACGCACCCCTTCGCGGGCTAAGGCGCCACCCCGACAGACGCGGGCGGCGGGCAGGCGTGGCGGCGGTATCTGCCGGGCGCGGTGCCGTACTCGCGCTTGAAGGCGTTGGCGAAGGCGAACTCGGAGGTATAGCCGACGCGCGCGGAGATCTCGCTCAGTGAGTCCTCCGACTCGCGGAGCAGGCGGGCGGCCGTGGCCAGGCGCCACCACGTGACGTAGGTGAGCGGCGGCTGGCCGATCAGGCTGGTGAAGCGGCGGGAGAAGGCCGCGCGGGAGAGCCCGGCCTCGCCGCCGAGCGCCTCGACCGTCCAGGGATGCGCGGGATCGCGGTGGATCGCGTTGAGCGCCACGCTGATCGACGGGTCGGCCAGGGCGGTGGCCCAGCCGCCGACCTCGCACTGTCCGGGCTCGGTGTCGAGCCAGGCGCGCAGGATGTACAGCAGCAGCATGTCGAGCAGCGAGGTGACGACGGTGTCGGCGCCCAGGCGCGGACTGCCGATCTCGCTGCCCAGCAGGTCGACGGCCGCGCGGAGCTCGGGGTGGTGGCCGAGGCGGGCGGGCAGGTGGACCATGTCGGGCAGGTCGCGCAGGACCGGATGGGCCCGGCTGGGGTCGAGCCGGTAGCCGCCGCAGAGCAGGACCGTGGCCGCGCCAGGCCCTTCCATGGAGGCCGAGGCGAACAGGTCCCGCTCCTCCAGCGGGTCGCACTCAGGGTCGGCCAGCGGGGTGGCCGGGCTGTCGGCCATCGCGTAGCCGTGGCCGTGCGGGAAGAAGACCACGTCGCCGACGCTCAGCTGGACGGGATCGCCGTCCGGCGGGATGAGCCACGGGGAGCCTTGGATGATCACCTGGAAGCCCGCCGAGCCGGGAGCCGAGGGGAACCACTGACCCCAGGGGGCGTGCCACTCGACGAGCGCGGAACGGGGCTGTCCGGTGCGCATGATGGCGATCACGTCGCTGAGCACGTCCATGACCGAAGTCTACCCTGCGAGACGATCGCGTATAAAAGGCAGATACACAAGCATTGGCCATCTCGCTCCAGGCTCCTACCGTTGTCCCTCATGAGCCCAACCATGACCGCCGCCCGCATCCACGAGTACGGCGACGCGTCCGTGATCCGTTACGACCGGATCCCCCGGCCCTCGCCGGGGCCGGGGGACGTGCTGGTCCAGATGGCCGCCACCTCGTTCAACCCATCCGAGGTGGGGCTGCGGGCCGGGTTCCTGCGGGACCTGCTCCCGGTCACCCTGCCGTACACGCTGGGCCTGGACCTCGCCGGCACGGTCGTCGAGGTGGGCGCGGACGTACAAGGGCCCGCCGTCGGCGACCGGGTCATCGGCCTCGTGGAGGGGGCGGCGGCCGAGTACACGGTGGCGGCGGCGAGTTCACTGGTCAGGGCGCCGGAGCGGCTCCCGCTGGCGGACGCCGCCGCCATCCCGGTCGCCGGGCTCACCGCCTGGCAGGCGGTCCACGAGCACGCCCGCGTCGGGCCGGGGCAGCGGGTGCTGATCAACGGGGCGGGCGGCGGGGTGGGGCTGTTCGCCGTGCAACTGGCCAAGCTGGCGGGCGCGACCGTGATCGCGACGGCCGGTCCGCGCAGCGCGGCAGCGGTACGGCGCTACGGCGCCGACGAGGTCGTCGACTACACCACGACCCCATTGCCCGGCGGCATGGACGTGGTGCTCAACCTGGCGGCCATCGGCCCGGAGCAGGCGGCGACGCTGGCCACGCTGGGCGAGGTGATCGTCACCATCGCCACTCCGATCGACGCGCCCCGAGCCACCCACTTCGTGGCCCGCAACGACCCGGCGCACCTGGCCCGGCTGGTGGCGCTGATCGACAAGGGCGAGCTCGTGGTGGAGGTCGCCGAGACATACCCACTGACCGGCCTCGACGAGGTCCATCGCCGGGCCGAGGCCGGGCAGACACGCGGAAAAATCATCATTCAAGGGGATAAATAATGATCAAGATTGGCATCATCATCGGCAGCACCCGGCCGGGCCGCAACGCGGACACCGTGGCCGAGTGGGTGCACGACCTGGCCGCCAAGCGCGGCGACGCCGAGTTCGAGGTGGTGGACCTGCGGGACTTCGACCTGCCGCACCTGGACGAGGCGTTCCCGGCGGCCTATGGCCAGTACGAACACCCCCACACCCGTGCCTGGTCGGAGCGCATCGCCTCGTTCGACGGCTTTGTGTTCGTGACCCCGGAGTACAACAGCTCCACTTCGGGCGTGCTGAAGAACGCGATCGACTTCCTCTACGCCGAGTGGGCGGACAAGGCGGCCGGATTCGTCAGCTACGGCGTCGACGGCGGCGCCCGCGCGGCCGAACACCTCAGGCAGGTGCTCGGCCGGGTCAAGGTCGCCGATGTGCCGGCTCAGGTCACGCTCTCTCTGCACACGGACTTCGAGGGGTTCACCGACTTCAAGCCCGCCGCGCACCGCGAAGAGATGGTCACCACGATGCTGGACCAGATCGTCTCCTGGGGCACCGCGCTGCGCCCGCTCAGGGCGGCCTGAAGCGGGCTCAAGGCTTGAAGCGGGCTCATGGCTGAAGCAGGCTCATGGCTGAAGCGGATTCAAGGCTTGAAGTGGCGCAGCACCTCGGGGTTGGCCATGGCGTCGGGGTTGGCCGCCTGCTCGACCGGGGTGCCGAGGAGGATCTTACGCACCGGCACCTCTAGCTTCTTGCCCGACAGGGTGCGCGGGATGCCGGGCACCGCGTGGATCTCGTTGGGCACGTGCCGGGGTGACAGCTCCTGCCGCAGCGCCGTACGCAGGGCCTCGACCAGCGAGTCCGACAGCGTGACACCCTCGGCCAGCGTGAGGTAGAGCAGCAGCCGCCCCTCCTGCCCGAGCTGGCCGGTGTCGATCACGAGGCTGTCGGCGATCTCGTCGAACCGCTCGACGACCCGGTAGAACTCGCTGGTGCCCATCCGGACGCCGCCCCGGTTCAGCGTCGAGTCGGAGCGGCCGTAGATCACGCAGCTGCCGTCCTCGTTCAGCTTGATCCAGTCGCCGTGCCGCCACACGCCCGGGTAGACGTCGAAATAGCTCTCGCGATAGCGGTCGCCGTCGGGGTCGTTCCAGAACATGACCGGCATCGACGGCATCGGCTGCGTGAGCACGAGCTCGCCCACCTCCCCCACGACCGGCTCGCCCAGGGGGTTGAACGACTCCACCCGCGCCCCCAGCGACCGGCAGGGGATGATGCCCGCCCGGATCGGATGCAGCACGGTCGCCCCGACGAACCCGGTGCACACGTCGGTGCCGCCGGAGAACGACCCGAGCGGTATGCCCGGCAGCTCCGCGGCCACCCAGGCGAACCCTTCGGGCGGCAGCGGCGACCCGGTCGAGCCGATGCCGCGCAGTGCCTCCAGCCCTTCGGGCGCGATCCCGGCCTTCAGCGAGGCCATGATGTACGGCGCGCCGACCCCGAAGTAGGTCACCCCTTCCGAGGCGGCGATCCGCCACAGCACCGCGGCGGAGGGGTAGGCGGCCGAACCGTCGTACAGCACCGGGGTGGCGCCCACCAGCAGGCCGCCGATGAGGTAGTTCCACATCATCCAGCCCGTGGTGGTGTACCAGAAGAACACGTCCCCCTCACCGAGATCCTGGTGGAAGGAGAGCGACTTGAGGTGTTCGAGGATGACTCCTCCGTGCCCGTGCACGATGGGCTTGGGCAGCCCGGTCGTACCACTGGAGTAGAGGATCCACAGCGGGTGGCCGAACGGCACCCGCTCGAACTCCAGCGGCCCCTCCTCCGCGCGCAGCCCTTCCCAGCCGATCACCTCGCCGTGCGGCACGGAGTCGGTGTGCGCGGCGCCGGGCTCGGCCCGCTGCGGCGGCTGCCCCTCCTCGGCCGCCGAAAGGTACGGGATCCAGACGGTCGCGCGGAGCGTGGGCAGCTCGGCGGCGATCTCGTTGACAGCCGCCGACCGGTCGTAGCTCTTGCCGTTGTAGTGGTAGCCGTCGACCGCGATCAGCACCTTGGGCTCGATCTGCTTGAACCGATCGACGATGCTCGGCACGCCGAAGTCCGGGGACCCGGCCGACCAGATCGCGCCCAGGGACGCGGTGGCCAGGAAGGCGATCAGGGCCTGCGGGATGTTCGGCAGGTAACCGGCCACCCGGTCGCCGCGCCCGACGCCGAGGCGGATCAGGCCCGCCCGGACCCGGGCGACCTCCTCGCGCAGCTCGGCGTAGGTCAGCTCCTGGCGGGCGCCGTCCTCCGAGACGAAGACGATCGCGGTGCCGTCACGTTCGCGCAGCGCGTTCTCGGCGTAATTGACAGAGCTCCCGGTGAACCATTCGGCGCCCGGCATCGTCCCAGTCAAGACGGGCCCGTCACCACGTTCGCCGATGACCTCGAAGTAGTCCCAGATCGACGTCCAGAATTCCGCCGGACTGTCGACCGACCAGCGCCACACCTCCTCATAGTCCGACCCTGCCCGGCCCAGCCACTCCAGATAGTGAGTCAGCCTGGCGCGCGCGATGATGTCTTCGGTCGGTTCCCAGAGAAGTGTGCCTTCAGCAACCATGTGCCCATCCTGTCGGCCGGTAAGGGCAATGTCATACCCGAACCGCCACATAACTTGCTACCGGCGTAGGTGGTCCACCGCCATACGCGCGGCCGTGCCGATCACCGCGTCGGCGCGCGGCTGGTTGAGCGCGGTGCTGAGCGAGCGGGTGAACACCGCCACCGCGTACTGGCCGCCGTCGGGATATTCGACCACGCCCGCCTCGTTGCGGAGTGTCGGGAGTGTCCCGGTCTTCCCGCTGACCTCCACGTCGTCGTACGGGAAGCCGGAAGCCAGCCGGTGCGGCCAGACCTGCAGGTTCAGGACGTTGCGCATCCAGGCGCACGATTCCGCCGAGGCCGCTTGATCACGCCAGATCAGCCCGAACAGCGCGGCCGTCTCGCGCGGCGTGGCGCTGTTGGCGCGCGGGGGATCGAGCACCCGTAGCCGCGCGATGTCCTCCGGATCGAGGTACGGCCAGCTGTGCCCGGCGTCCTCGGCCATGCTCTCGTAGATGTCCCGGCAGCTCTGCCGCACCCGCGTCTCGCGCAGCCCGAACCCGTAGAGCATCGCGTTGATCTCCTCGCGCCCGACCCTGGCCAGCAGCACGTCGGCGGCGGTGTTGTCGCTCAGCGTGATCATCAGGTGGCCCAGGTCGCGCAGGGAGATCGTGACGTCGTCGAGCATCGCGCACAGGCCGGTGGGCCCGGTCACCCGGTCGGCGGCCCCCACGGTCACCCGACTCGCCGGATCGAGCAGCCCGGCGTCGGCCTGACGGCAGAACTCCACCATCAACGGCACCTTGAACATCGAGGCGGTCGGCAGCGGCACATCGGAGCCGAGCCCGATCTCCCGGCCCGAGCGCAGGTCGGTCGCGTGCAGCCACCCGGTCACGCCCGCCGCGCCGAACAGCGCGGCCAGATCCGGCTCGTTCATGCCAGCATCCCGGGTCTGCGGCTGATGTGCCGCACGGGCGCCGCGGCCTCGTCCGTCATCCCGGCGCTCTCTTTCAGCGTTCGTACGGCCACCGCCGAGAAGCCGGCGACCGCCTCCGTCTCCACTCGCCAGGCCGTGGAGACCCGGGAACTGATCGGCGAGCCTAGCAGCGGACGCCAGACGATCCCAGGGTGGTCCGTCCTGGCCCCGAACGCCACCGCCGCCCCGGCGAGCACCAGGCCGAGCCCGGCGCCCTGATGCACCTGGGCGGGCACGTAGCCGTGGCGGCGGCACTCCGCCAGCGTCACGGCGTGCAGCCCCGGCTCCCCCTCCTTGGGCGGCATCAGCAGCTCGCGGTCCGCCAGGTCGGCCAGGTGCACCTCCCCGGCCACGGCCAGGGGATCCCCCTCGGCCAGCAGCACGCCCTGCGGCTGCACCAGCACCTGCCCGAACCGCAGCCCCGGCGCGTTGATCGGGTGGCGCACGATGCCGACGTCGATGGCGCCTTCGGTCAGCGCGGCCACCTGATCGGCCGTCCAGATCTCCGCCGGCGTGAGACGTACGTCCGGATTACTCGCGCGGAAGCCCTCGACCAGGGCGGCGATCACCGCGGCGGCCAGGTCGGGCGGGACGCCGAGCTTGAGCGCCCGGCCCTCGCCGTGACGGACGAGCTCGCGCAGCCGGTCGGCCCTGGTCACGATCTCGCGGGCCTCGCCGACCAGCAGGCGGCCCGCCTCGGTCAGCCGGACCTGGCGGGCGGAGCGGTCGAAGAGCCGCACGCCGAGCTCCTCCTCCAGGCGTTTGATCCGCTGGCTGAGCGGCGGCTGGGCCATGCCGAGCCGGATCGCGGCATTGCCGAAGTGGAGTTCCTCCGCCACCACGGTGAAGTAGCGCAGGTGCCGGACAAGGTCCATGACCAGCAACTATATCCACATTTATATCTACATAGCGCTCATATCGGTATTGGACACCACACGGCGGGCTCTGGTGTGCTCGGCCGCATGGGGTCACAAAGGGGGACAATCTTCATGAATCTTCAGCCAGAATCGCCGCCCAGGCGAAAACGCCGATGGCCGTGGATCACCGCCGCCGTGCTGGTTCCCGCCGTCGCGGCGGCCGGCACGATCTGGGTGCTGCGTACGAAGGGCACCCCGGAGGAGACCGCGGACTCGTACCTGTCCGCCTGGTCCGTCCAGAACTATGCGCGGATGCGGGAGCTCGTCGCCGACCCGCCCGCCGACTTCGAGCGCTGGCACCAGCGCTTCCGCGCCGACCTCAAGCTCACCGGCGCGACCTTCAAGCGCGACGCGGCCGCCGGCCCGGCTGGTGTGATCGCCTTCCACGCCGGTCTCACCGGCCCGAAGAGCTGGACGTACGACGGCAAGCTCAAGCTCGTCGAACGCGGCGGCGAGTGGAAGGTCGACTGGACCCCCGCCGCCATCAATCCCTCGCTCAAGCAGGGCAGGTCCCTGCGGCTGGTCACGGAGAAGGCCGCGACGGTCCCGGTGCTGGCGGCCGACGGCAGCCGCGTCGACACCCCGGACGCGCCCGGCTCGGTGCTGCAACTCGTCGAAGGGCTCAAGCAGACCTATCCGGACCGGCTCGCCGACGGGCAGTCCCGCAGGATCGACCTCTACCAGGGCGATCAGTTCCTCCAGACCATGGTCAAGCCGGCGGCGCGGACGCCGCTGCACACCACGATCGACCTCAAGGTGCACCGGGCGGGCGCCGCCGCGCTCGACGGCGTGCGCAAACCGGCCTCGCTGGTCGCCGTCCGGCCGTCGACCGGCGAGATCCTGTCGGTGGTCAACAAGCCCGGCGGGTTCAACCGGGCGCTGCTCGGCAAGTACCCGCCCGGCTCGACGTTCAAGGTCGTGACGGCCTCCGCGCTGGTCGCGGACGGGGCGAAGGCGAACGAGCAGGTCGAATGCCCGCCCGAGCAGAACATCGGCGGCTTCCCCTTCCACAACGCGGGCTTCCACGACTACGGCAGGCTCTCCTTCCGCGACGCCTTCGCCCACTCGTGCAACACCACGTTCGGCGCCATGGGGGTGGCCAAGCTCGGGAACGGCCGGCTCGCCGAGGTGGCCGGCGCCTTCGGCTTCGGCTCCGCGATCACGCCGGGCGTGCCGGCGGTGAAGGCCGAGTTCCCGGCGCCGAAGGACGACACCGACCTGGCCTCCGCCTCGATCGGCCAGGGCAGGGTGCTGGCCAGCCCGCTCAACATGGCCTCGGTGGCCGCCGCCATCGCCGACGGCTCCTGGCGCCCGCCCCGGCTGGTCGCCCAGGAGCTGGTGCCGGACCGCACCCTCCGGCCACGCCCCTTGGAGGACGGCGTGGTGCGGGCCCTGCGCGAGCTCATGCCCGCGGTCGTCACGGACGGAACCGCCCAGGCGGTGCGGTTCCCCTCCGGTACGGCCGGCAAGACCGGGACGGCGGAGTACGGCTCGGGCAAGGAGCCGCCGGCGCACTCCTGGTTCATCGGCTACCGAGGGGACCTGGCGTTCGCGGTGATCGTGGAGGGCGGCGGCGCGGGCTCCGCGGTGGCGGCCCCGATCGCGGCCCGCTTCCTCAGCGCGCTGAGCTGACGCGCGGCCCGGCTGACGTGCGGCCCAGCAGACGTGCGGCCCAGCAGACGTGCGGCCCGGCAGACGTGCGGCCCGATGGTCAGGTCAAGGGCTGACCGGTCTGCGGTCGACCGGCGTGGTGAGGCCCGCGACCGCGGCCACCACCTCCGAGGCGTTGGACAGGTCGGGCAGCACGAGGTCGGCCCCGGCCTCGCGCAGCTCGCTCGCCATCGACCGGCCCGAGGCCACCCCGATCATCGCCGCCCCGCCGATCTTGGCGGCCTGCACGTCACGCGTCGAGTCGCCGATCACCACGGTGTTGACCGCGGTGAACGGCATGCCGAAACGCGCCTTGGCCCGCCCTTGGGCGACCTGGAGCAGCGTCGCCTTGGGATAGACCTCCTCGCCGTAGCCACCGAGCTCGAAGTCGACGTGCTTGTCCAGCCCGAACGCCTTGAGCTTGTGCACGGCGTTGCTCTTGATCGTGCCGGTGAGCACCGACTGGACCACGCCGTCGAGCCCGGCGACGGCCTTGAGCGCCTCCTTGGCCCCCGCCATCACGTGGCCTTCAGTGGCCAGCCGCTTACGCCGGTCGGCGAAGGCCATCGCCAGCGCGGACAGGAATCTCGGCAGGGTGTCGTCCTCGGTGACGATGCCGTTGACCGCGAGGGTCTCGAAGACGATCTCGGAGTCGGGCCGGCCGCGCGCCGGCGCCAGCTTGAGCAACGGACGCCCCGTCACGGCGCGGAACGCCTCGGCGTAGGCGTCCCTGGTCACGATCGCGACGTCGACCAAGGTGAGGTCGATGTTCCAGAGCACAAGGCGTTTGATGGCGACCTCCTGTGGGGGATCCAGCCAGGGTACGGCTATCTGGCCGCCGAAGGCTGCCTGCTGGGGCATTCAGGCATAGGTGAGGGCTTGCGCGAGGGTGTCGACGACCGGCAGCCCGGTGGCCTCCAGCTCGGCGCGCGTCGTCATGCCACCGGTGTAGAGGACGGCCCTGGCGCCCACGTGCTTGGCGGCGAGCCCGTCGTCGACGCTGTCGCCGATCACCAGGATCTCGCCGGCCTCGACCTCGATGGCCTCGATGTGCGCGGTCAGGTGCGCGGCCTTCTCGCCGCCGGTCAGCCCCACCAGGCCGTCGACCCTGGTGAAGTGCCGGGTGATGCCGAAGGACTCGATCAGCGGCACCAGGTGGGTGTGCGGGGCCATCGAGCAGAGCGACTGGGTGCCCGTCCAGCTGGTGAGCGACAGCTCGGCGTCGGCGGCCAGCCCGCAGGCGACGCTGAGGCGGAAGTAGTGCTCATGGAAGCCGTTGTCGAGCAGCTCCCACTCGCCCTCGTTGAGCGGGCGGCCGAGCAGCCGCTCGTAGGCGACCCAGATGGGCCGGGTGTAGACCGCGCGGAAGTCGTCAGCGGTCAGCGGCGGCAACTCGTACGACCGGAAGACCTCGTTGGTGGCCCCGACGACGGCGTCGATGTCGTGGAACAGCGTGCCGTTCCAGTCCCAGATGATGTGCTTTGTCATGTCACGATCAGTTTAACGGGCGGGTGTGACATCCCGGTGAACGGCGAAGCCGCAGCCCGTTGGCCGCGGCTTCACCCGTGACTGCGGGTCAGACCCGCACTACAGAGGTGTGGCTAGCCGCAGGCCTTGGCGGTGCTGCCGGCGCCGTTCTGGCCGCCCCGGCCGCCGTTCCACTGGACGCTGGCGCCGCCCCAGGCGCACATGTTGTTGGCAGAGAGCATGTTGCCCCAGTGACGGCCGCCGTTGCCCTTCTTGAAGGCGAACCGGTCGTACCTGCCGTCCTCGGTGTAGACGCTGATGCTGCCGGACGCGGACGTGGCCGTCTTGATCTCGATCCAGTTGGTCTTGCACCTGCCCGACCACCAGAGCTGGATCGTGCCGACCTTGCCGTTGGCCCGGCTGTTGATCGAGCCAGTCTTCACGATCTTGGCTGAGTTGCCGCAGCCGGTCTGGTAGGGGTCCTTGTGGTCGTACGGCTTCGCGGTCGCCTGCGCACTGGCAGGAGAGATCGTGAGCAGGGCCGCCGCCACCGCGCCGACCGCGATGGCCGTCACTCGAAACTTCACTGGAACCGACTCCTTGGGTTCGGGATGGGGATCCGTCTGGACCATAGCGAGAAGTTTCAAGAAATGGTCAAGGCACTGTGAGCTATTTAACGTATACCTAACGTGTCTGAAGCAGATCGGGGATCTCCTGCGTGGCGAACCACATGAGCTCGTGCGCCTCGGCGCCGTCCACGGTGAAGCGGGCGTCGTCGTCGCCTTCGTCGGCGGCGGGGAGGGCGGCGACCGCGGCCTGGATGTCCGGGATCGCGTAGAGGTCGTCGACGTGGACCGCGTCCACCTTGCCCAGCGGAACCGGCGCCGTCACGCGCACTCGGGCCCGTTCTTCCAGGTCGGAGCCGATCGAGAGCGTGCCGTCGGGCACCTCGGCCACGACGACCACGCGCCGGGAGGACGCCTCGACGCCGTCGGCGCGGTCGGCGGCCAGCCGGCGCAGCGAGGCGCGGGCGGCCTCGGTGAGAGCCACGTATTCGAGCTCCTCGGTGTCACCCGAGGCGTACCACTCGGTCAGCGCGGGGGTCACCGCGTAGCCGGTCAGCGGGGCCGGGCCTAGCTCCCCCGCCTCGACCGCTCGGGCCAGCGCGGGGAGCGTGCACGGCAAATAGACGCGCATCACGAACCTTTCACAGCGTGCAAGGGCTCTATCATGCCCGTCGCAACGGAAGTTGGAGCAGAGTCTCGAGCTCCGCGATGGTCGAATCGGCGTCGCGGTGGTGGATGCCCGCCATGCCGAGGCCCCGCGCGGCCAGGATGTTGACCTCGATGTCGTCGATGAACACGCACGCCTCGCCGGGCAGCCCGACCCGGCCGAGCGCGTGCTCGAAGATGCGCGGCTCCGGCTTGCGCATGCCGACCTCTCCGGAGATCACTACCGCGTCGAAGAGCTCGTCCCAGCCGTCCCGGGGATAGACGTTGGACCAGGAGTTGGACAGCAGGCACGTCTTGACGCCGTTGCGCTTGACGTCGCGCAGCATGTCGTACATCACCTCGACCCGCTCGAAGCCGGCGAACATCCGCTCCAGCAGCCCCTCGGCCTCGGGCGAGACCCCGTCGACGGTCAGCAGCCGGGCGGCCAGGTCGCGCTCGAACGCGGCCCCGTCGATCTCCCCGCGCTCCAGCGCGTTCACGACGCTCTCCTGCTCGCCGCCGTAGGCCTGGTCGATCAGCTCGCGCATGACGGCTCGGTAGTGGCGGTCGTCGATGCGATCCGCCTCGATCCACTTGCCGATGGAGACAGAGAGACTGGTGGTGAGCACGCCACCCCAGTCGATCAGCACCCCTGTGATCAAGGCCCCTCCTTGGAATCCCGTTCTAGGGTAGTTGAGCGTCGCACATCACCCGCAGACCCACATAAACCCCGGATAAAGGGCGGCCAAATTCCCTGGCTATCGTGAGGGTCCATTGAGCTGACCCCATGGAGGGACCGCCGTGCGCACGACGATCCTGATCACCTCGGATGAGTTCAAAGCTCCTGGTACGGAGCTGTTCGACTTCGACCCGATACTCCCCGGCGGGCCGGAATGGCTGACCAAGCCCACGCTGCTCGCCCTGCTCTCCTCGATCATCGTCATCGCCCTGTGCTGGGGCGCCTTCGCCAAGCCGAAACTGGTCCCCCGAGGCTGGCAGAACCTCGGCGAGTACGCCTACGTGTTCGTCCGCGAACAGGTGGCCAAGCCCAATCTCGGCAAGGACGCCGACCGGTGGATGGGCCTGCTCCTCACGATCTTCCTGACCGTGCTGGTCTGGAATCTGATGGGCGTCGTCCCGTTCATCCAGTTCCCGGTCGCCGCGCACATCGACTTCCCTCTCGGGCTGGCGCTCAGCGTGTACGTCGTCAAGGTCTTCCTCGGCGTCAAGCACCACGGCGTGCGCGGCTACCTGAAGGGCGTGGTGTACCTGGAGGGCCTACCCGGCTGGGCCTACGGCATCTACGCCCCGCTGATCCTCGCCGAGACCTTCATCAACTCGCTGTTCACGCACTTCATCCGGCTGTTCGCGAACATGTTCGCCGGCCATCTCCTGCTGGCCTTCTTCAGCTCGGTCGGTTTCTGGTTCCTGTTCGAGCGGCTCACCGTGCTCGGCGCGGGCATCGGCGTCCTCGGCGTGGCGATGACGATACTGATGACCGCGTTCGAGATGTTCATCCAGTTCCTGCAGGCGTTCCTGTTCGCCCTGCTCGCCGCGATGTTCATCGCCAGCGGGCTGAAGGGCTCGCACTAACGCGCGGCGCGGGCGGCCACCTTGCGGTGTTCCGTGCTGCGGAGCACCTTGGCCGCCTGCGCGGCCGACGCCACGGGCGCCTTGGGCAGCAGTCCGCGGGCCTGCTTGAGCTTGAGCAGCCGCGTCACCGACTGGTCGAGCCGCTCCTGCGAGATCTTGCCCGACTTCACCGCCGCCAGCACCGCGTTGTAGGCCACGGGCAGGTTGTTCGGCATGAGCAGCAGGTCGGCGCCCGCCTGGATGGCCCGTACGGGGATCTCGGCGTCGCTGTACTTCTTGCGCACCCCGTCCATGTTGAGCGCGTCCGTGGAGATCACGCCCTGGAAGCCGAGCTTGTTACGGAGCAGTCCGGTCAGGATGGGCTTGGACAGCGTCGCGGGGTCGCGTGACGCGTCGAGCTTGGGGAAGACGATGTGCGCGCTCATCACAGCGTCGACACCGGCGGCGATCGCGGCCTTGAACGGCGGCGCGTCGATCCGCTCCCACTGCTCCTTCGTGTGCTTGATCACCGGCAGTCCGGTGTGGCTGTCGATGTTGGTGTCGCCGTGGCCGGGGAAGTGCTTGGCGGTGGCGGCTACCTTGGCGTCGTTGAAACCCTTCACCGACGCGGCCACCATCTTGGCCACCTCACCGGGCTGATCGCCGAAGGCGCGCTTGCCGATGACCGGGTTTCTCGGGTCGATGTTCACGTCGGCGACCGGGGCGAAGTCGAGGTTGACGCCGACCGCGCGCAGCTCCTCGCCGGTGGCCTTGGCCACGGACCGGGCGACCGCGGTGTCCTTGGTCGCGCCTATGACCGAGGCGCCGGGGAAGTCGGTCATAAGCGCGCCCATCCTGGACACCAGGCCGTTCTCCTGGTCGGTGCCGATCAGGAGTGGCACGTCCTTCGACGCCTGCTGCAGCCCGTTGGTCAGGCCGACGACCTGGCCGACACTCTGGATGTTCGCCGGGAAGAGGATCACGCCGCCGAGATGGTATTTGGCGACCACCTTGGCCGGGGTCTGCGCACCATACCTCGCCTGGTTCTCGCCCGACACGCTACCGGGGCCCGTGCCGTACAGGACGGGCATGAACAGCTGGCCGACCTTCTCCTCCACGCTCATCTTCGACAGGACGCCCGGCAACCCGCTGCCCTGGCCGGCCGACGAGGAGCTCTGCTGAACCGTGGACGGAGGCGCCACCTCCGGCCGGGTCGCCGGAGCCGCACCCACCGGGCCGCCACCTCCCCCGGCGCATGCCGCGAGAGCCATCACGAGGAGCCCAGCCGTGCCTGTCCGTCGAAACATGCTCTCAAAGGTATCCATGCCGCGGGACCCCTGAGCCACACAGCCGTCAAATGCCCTCTTCCTCCCGGTCTTGTCGGAGCCCCAGCCCTCCCGGTCCGGTCAGATCCCCAACTCGACGAGGCCCGGCAGGTGGGAGCGGGCCGCCGCGCGGGCGTGCGCCGCCGTAGCCGCTCCCCGCGCGGCCTGGGCGGCGAGCTGGCACTGGTCGAGTGTGTGCGCCCCCAGCCCGGTCCGTACGGCGGGCAGCGCGGCGGCCCCCATGGACAGCGTGGACACCCCGAACCCCACGAGCACGCAGGCCATCGCCGGATCGGCGGCCGACTCCCCGCAGACGCCGCACGGTTTGCCGTTGTCGGAGGCGGCCGTAGCGGTCATGGCGACCAGGTCGAGCAGCGCTGGCTGCCACGGGTCCTGCAGCGAGCCCAGCGCGGCGGACTGGCGGTCGGCGGCGAAGGCGTACTGGGCCAGGTCATTGGTCCCGATCGACACGAAATCGACCACGGTGACCAGGCTCTCCGCCCGCAGCGCCGCCGCCGGGATCTCGATCATCACGCCCGCCTGCGGGAGCCCCCTGGCGTGGCAGGCGTCGACGAACCAGTGGGCCTCCTGGGCCGTGGCGACCATCGGAGCCATCACCTGGAGCTCGGCCGCCGCCGCACTGGCCCGCACCGCACCCGATTGGTTCACCGCCGCCGCCACGGAGAGCGCTTCCAGCTGGGCGGCCATCACCTCGGGGAACCTCTCGAACAGCCGCACGCCACGCTCGCCCAGGGCCGGGTTCGGCTCGGGCGCGGCGGAGGGCAGGAACGCCAGCGGTTTGTCGGCACCGGCGTCCAGCGTCCGCACCACCACCTTTCCGCCGGGAAACGCGGCCAGCGCCGCCCGATAGGCCGCCTCCTGCTCTGCCACGGACGGCGCCTCGGTCCGCCCGAGGAACAGGAACTCGGTCCGGTACAGCCCCACACCCTCGGCCCCGGCGGCCAGCGCCGCGTCGAGATCGTCCGGGCCACCGATGTTGGCCAGCAGTTGCACCCGGAAGTCGTCCCGGGTCCGGCCGGGACCGCCGGTCGTCATGCGTCGCCGCCTGGCCTCGTGCGCGCTGACGTGCCGGGCGATGTCGGACTCGGTGGGCTCCAGCCGTACTTCCCCGGTGTTGCCGTCGACCAGCATCCGAGTGCCGGCCGGGATCTCCGTCGCGCCCGGACAGGCCACGACGGCGGGCACGCCCATCGCCCTGGACAGGATCGCGGTGTGGCTGGTCGGCCCGCCCGCCTCGGTCACGAACGCGGCCACGGCGTCCTTCGACAGCAACGCGGTGTCGGCGGGCGCCAGATCGACGGCGATCAGCACATAGGGCTCACCCGTGCCCGGAACGGGTGGCGGGGCCGGCAGGGGGTGGCCCGTGAGGCGGGCGATCACGCGGTCCCTGATGTCGTCCAGGTCGGCGACCCGCTCGCCGAGGTACCCACCCGCACTCACCAGCATGTCCCGATATTTCGCGAAAGCTTGGTAAACCGCCCGGGGAGCCGCGACGCCCTGGTCGATCAGGGCCTTGACCCCCACCACCAGCCCGGGGTCCTCGGCGATCAGCGCCTGGGCCTTGAGGATCTCCTTGGCCTCGCCGCCGGCCCGGTTGCCCCGGGCCTCCAGCTCTCCCGCGACCTGTCCGAGCGCCGCCACCGCGCGTTCGCGCTCCGGCTCCGGCGGACCCTCGTAGGTGGAGCCGGCGGGGGGTTCGGGGACGGCCCCGGTCAGCACGTAGGCGGGCCCGGTCCCGATCCCCGGGCTGACCCCGGCCCCCCGCAGGTTCATGGTGTCCCGGCGATCGCCGCCAGTGCGTCGAGCACCTCGTCGGCGCCCTCGCCCTCGGCCTTGATCACGATGTCCTCGCCCTGCCGGACGTCCAGCCCCAGGATCTGCAGGATGCTCTTGCCGTTGACGGGCTGGCCGGTCACCCCCTTGCTCACGGTGATGTCCATCGGGGCCTTGACTGCGGTCTGCACGAATGTCGCCGCCGGGCGGGCGTGCAGGCCCACTTCCGCCGCCACGGTGACCTTGCGCTCGGCCATGTACTCCTCCTTGTCCAACCGGTCCGGACCACCCGACCCCGGCACCTACCCAAAGTTTCGGCCCATGGCTCTCTTCAGTCCCACAGGAAAAGCTCGTCGCCGGCGTGCACGGGCCCGCCGGCCATGGCCGTCACCGCACCGGCGGGCGCGTCGAGCGCGACCACCGGGCAGACCGGCGAGCGGCCACCGGCCTCGATCGCGGCCGGGTCCCAGGCCACCACGGGCTGGCCCGCGCGGACCCTGTCGCCCTCGGCCGCGAGCAACTCGAAGCCCTTCCCCTTCAGCTGGACCGTGTCGATGCCCAGATGCACCAGCACGCCTTTGCCGTCATCCCCGACGATGACGTAGGCATGCGGATGCAATTTCATGATTTTCCCGGATATTGGGGCTACGGCCTTGCCGGGTTCCCGCGCCGGATCGATCGCCGTTCCCGGCCCCACCATGCCCGCGGAGAACACCGGGTCGGGCACCGCCGACAGCCCCACGGCCACCCCCTCGACCGGGGCGAGAACAGTCGTCATGGTCTCGCCCTCTAGCCGATGATGTCCTCGATGTCGCTGGCGATCGTGTCCGCCTCGGGCCCGACGACGACCTGCACCACGTTGCCCGCGGCCATGACGCCGTGCGCCCCCGCCGCCTTGAGCGCGGCCTGGTCGACCTTGGAGACGTCACGCACCTCCGTACGCAACCGGGTGATGCACGGTTCTATGTCGATGATGTTGCCCGCACCGCCGAGCCCCGCGATGATCGCGCTGGCATCAGCCGCCATCCGTCCTCCTCGTAACGTTACGACCAGGCTAAACGTCAGTCGGTCTGGGTCACCTTGTTGAGCCCGCGCGGCGCGTCGGGGTCGATGCCCAGCCTCCGGGCCAGCGCCTCGGTGAGCAACTGCCCCGGCACGATGAGGCCCATGGGCGCGACCCACTCGGGCAGATCGGGGCCGTTGAGCGCCGCCGTACCCGCGTGGGCCAGCGCCGGGCCGCCGCCGATGGTGAAGGCCGCGGCGCCCGCGGCGACGACGCGCTCGGCGAGCGCGACCGTACCGGACAGCGTCGGGCTGTTCTCGGCGGCGACCAGCAGGGCGGGGGTGTCGGCGTCGACCACGGCGATCGGCCCGTGCAGCAGGTCGGCGTACGACAGGCCCATGGCGTGCAGGTAGCACGCCTCCTTGAGCTTCAGCGCGGTCTCCAGCGCGGTGGAGAAGGCCAGCCCGCGCGCGGAGACCACGGCGCCCTGCTTGTCGGCCAGGCCCTCGACGACCGCGTCGAGGTCGCCCGGCTCGGCGATCAGCTTCTCGACCGCATCCGGGACCCGCTGCAGGTCGGCCGCGTCCACGTCGGCGCCGAGGCCGAGCGCGAGCACGGCCAGCGCGGCGAGTTGGGTGGTGTAGGTCTTCGTGGCCGGGACCGCCTTCTCCTCACCCGCCAGCGTGCACAGCGCCAGGTCGGCGGCCTGGGCGAGCGGGCTGTCCGGGCCGCCGTTGGTCACGCCGACCGTACTGGCGCCACAGTCCTTGGCCCAGGTCAGCGTCTCGACGATCTCCTCGGTCCGGCCGGACTGCGAGATGGCGACGGCCAGCACGCCGTCGAGGTCCAGCTTGCGCTTGTACGTCGTCGCGACGGACGGGGCGGCGAGCGCGGCCAGCCGCCCGGCGTGGGCTTCGACCAGGTAGCGGCCGTAGACTGCGGCATTGTCGGAGGTGCCACGCGCGATGAACAGGAGCTGGCGGGTCCGCTCGCCCAGTGCTCTCACCTCGTCGACCCTGGGGAGCAGGGAATCGAGCGTGGCCCGCAGCGCCTCAGGCTGCTCGGCGATCTCGCTGCGCATCTTGGTGGTCATCATCCCTCAAATCGTTACCGGGCAGACTTGACCCTGTTTTGCGACATGTGGTCTAGTCCGGACTAGACCAGTACGAACCATAGCCCATCGCCCAGGTCAGATCGAGGGGAGGATCCGTGGCGCACATCGATCCGGACAGCCCGGTGCCCAAGTACTTCCAGCTGCGCGAGATCCTGCTGGACCTGATCGACAGCGACGAGCTGAGCATCGGCGCCGCCATCCCGTCGGAGCGCGAGCTCTGCCAGCGCTTCGGCCTCTCCAGGATGACAGTCCGGCAGGCGGTCGACCACCTGGTGTCCGAGGGCCGCCTGCACCGGGTGCCGGGCAAGGGCACGTTCGTGGCCAGACCCAAGATCGAGCTCGCGCTGCAGCTCACGTCGTTCAGCGATGACATGCGGGCGCGCGGCATGGAGCCGGGCTCGCGCGACCTCGACCGGCGGGTCGTACGCGCCAGCGCCCATCTGGCCAAGGAGCTGGGCATCCAGCCGGGCGAGGAAGTGCACTTCATCGAGCGGCTGCGCACCGCCGACGGCGAACCGCTGTCCATCGAGCGCGCGCACATCCCGGTCAAGCTCGCGCCCGACCTGGCCGAGCACGACCTGTCGGGCAGGTCGCTCTACGAGTTGCTGGAGAACCGCTACGGGCTGGTCATGGACGCCGGCGAGCTGACCATCGACGGGGGCATCGCCGATCCGAGCGACGCCGATCTGCTCAAACTCCCCCGGGGCGGGGCCGTACTACTGTTGCAGCGCAGATCCTTCTCCGGCGGCATCTGCGCGGAGCTGGGCGTGTCCACCTATCGCGCGGACCGCTACCAGCTGCGCACCATTCTGGAAATGCCCACCAGACGGGGCTGAGGGCCCGACCCGGAGGAACGCCCGGTGAACGAGACCACCGCCGCCAGGCCTTCGCCGTTCTCACGCGTGATGAACGTGCTCCAGCGCCTGGGCCGCTCGCTCATGCTGCCCATCGCCGCCCTGCCCGCGGCCGCGCTGCTGCTCCGCTTCGGCCAGCCCGACATGCTCGGCTCCAACGGCGCCGAGCCGGGCGGCCTGGCCGACGTGGCCGGCTTCGGCTGGATGAACCAGGTCGCCGAGGTGCTGGCCGCCGCCGGTGCGGCGCTGTTCGAGAACCTGCCGCTGCTGTTCGCGGTGGGGGTGGCGATCGGGTTCGCCCGCAAGTCCGACGGCTCGACCGCGCTCGCCGCGGTGGTCGGCTACCTGGTGTTCGACCGCGTGACCAAGGTGATGTTCTTCGGCTCGGCGATCAGGGACACGGTCCTGATCAAGGCGGTCCAGCCCCAGGGCAGCATCAAGGAGATCATCAACTACGGCATGCAGAACCCCACCCAGGTGCTCGGCGGCATCATGATCGGGCTGGTCACCGCCATGCTGTGGCAGCGCTTCCACCGGATCAAGCTGCCGTCCTGGCTGGCCTTCTTCGGCGGGCGCCGGTTCGTACCCATCATCACCTCGATCGTGGCGCTGCTGCTCGGCGTGCTCATCGGCTGGGTGTGGCCGATTCTCGGCGAGTGGATCGGCCACGCGGGCGAGGCCCTGACCACACTCGGACCACTGGGCACCGGCATCTACGGCCTGATCAACCGGCTACTGATCCCGCTCGGTCTGCACCACTTCGTCAACTCGATCGTCTGGTACGTGGTGCCGCAGTGCCAGGTCGGCGGCCAGGTCCTCGGCGGCGACTGGAACTGCTATTTCGGCGGCGCCCCGCACTCCGGCCAGTTCATGGCCGGGTTCTTCCCGATCATGATGTTCGCGCTGCCGGCCGCCGCGCTGGCCATGTGGCGGGCCGCGCCCCCGCACCGGCGGGCGGCCGTGGGCGGCATCATGCTGTCGGCCGGGCTGGCGTCGTTCGTCACCGGGATCACCGAGCCGATCGAGTTCGCGTTCATCTTCGTGGCACCCGTGCTGCTGGCCGTACACGCTGTGCTGACCGGACTGGCGATGGCGCTCACCACGCTCATCGGCGGGCAGCTCGGCTTCGGCTTCTCGGCGGGATTGCTGGACATGCTGCTGAACGCCAGCAAGTCGAACACCCACAACCTGCCGGGCATCCTCCTGCTCGGGGTGATCTATGGGGTGGTCTATTACGTGGTGTTCAGCTTCCTCATCCGCAAACTGAACATCATGACCCCGGGCCGCGAGCCCGAACCAGACGTCGATTCGGGCGAGCCGCCCTCTTAGCTCCTGGGCGGATCGTCATAACTGGTGACCCAGTCCGTTGAGCTCGGCCAGTCGCGTTCGGGGCGGTGGGGGTGGATACCGACGACGGCCAGCGGCGGCAGGTCATCGAGTTCCGACAGCTCCCGCCATTGGTCCTGGGTCACCTCCAGGTACCGCAGTCCCTTCAGCTCGGTCACCGTGGCGATGTCGGCGACGGGCGCCGCCGCGATGTCCAGCGCCCACAGGTTCGGCACCGTACGGAGCGGAGCCAGCTCGACGGGTCGCGCGCAGGTGATCGACAGCGAACGCAACTCCCGGTTTCGGGCCGGCGCCGTCAGGTCGGCCGACTCCACATCGAGCTCCAGATACTCCACCGGACGGTCACCGAGCAGGGTCAGATCGGGCGAACCCTTGCTCGACAGCGCCAGCGAACACACCTCGGGCACCACGGCGAGGAACGCGCAATCCTCTACGTCGACCACCCGCACCTCCTGCACCCGTGGACCGGCCCGCATGGCCCGCTCCCGGGAGGGCGGGTCGTCGCTGTACGTGGCATGCTCGACGGGCAGCTGCGGCAGGTCCGCGTCGATCCACAGGCTCTCGTCGTGACGGCGGTAGTCACCGCGTTCCAGCGCTTCCACCAGACGGCGCAGGAACGTGGTCACCGAGTCGGCGATGTACGTCGGCTCTGTCGTGTAGTCGACTCCGACCGAGATGACCTGCCCGGGACGACCGTTCGGGCCGGGATCCATGTCCACGGCGAGCCAGTTGCCGCCGGTGTCGAAGGCGAACCGGATCCAGCCCAGGCGCAGCGACGACCTCAGGACGGTGTTCGGGGGCTGGGCATCGAACACCGTCCGGCGCCAGGGCTCGTACTGCCACTCCCGCCCGATGTCGAACCACTCGTCATCCTGGTCGCCGATCTCGGCGAGGGAGAGCCACGGGTGCCGGTCGAACAGCGCATTGATCAGGTCGCCGTCACCGTCGGCGATGCCGTACAGCGCGCGGAGGTCCGGAGGCAGCGTAACGCCGAATCTGTCCTCCACCGCGGCGAGGTCCTCCTCACTCGCGGGCTCGGGGAGCTCCTCCTCGTATCCGAGGATCCGCGCCATCAGCCGCCGGTAGGAGTGGAAGAGCCGCACCGCCTCGTCCGGATCGCCGGCGGGAACCGCGGACTCAGGCGCCCCTTCCTGCTCGTCACCCCGATCGGGCAGGACGAAATCTTCATCGATCACATAAAGGTGCGGCGCCTTATGCCGGGAGGACTTCGCCATGCCACCGCAACCTAGCAGCCGTCCCCGACATACTGATCATCTCCGCACGTTTGGTGGTCTGTCCCTGCGCGCTTGGCCGTTGACTGCCACGCAGTGCCGCAATGGGGTTACGGACCGCGACACCCCAACCTGCCATCGCCAGTAGACCGTAGAGGCCCGGCCGAATTCGTTGGGGACGGCCTATTGATGGCGGGTACAGGGCCGAAATTCGGATCGCGCCGCCCAACACCACTCCAACTTCCGGCGATCTTTCTCGCCAATCACCTCGAATGGGTGGACTGAGCGGGAAAGTTGGTGGGCGATGTATTCAAGGGCCGGGCCGGAAACTCTTTGTACTGTCCCTCTCCCCCTATGACATCGGAGGCCCCCATGTCATCCCTTCCGCACGCCGCCATTTCCGACCCGCTCGTGTGGGGACCGCCGGGAGTCGGTCCCGACGAGCGCAGGCTGCGACTGCTCGGGCAGGCACTGGCCGAGGTGCTCTCGGGGCGGCGGCCGCCCGAGAGCGTCGCCGACCGGCTCACCGACCGGGCCTACCGCGACCTCGTCAAGGCGGGGCGGATGATCGAGACGAAACGACCGCCGTTCGTGGGGAGCCCGCACGTGAAGGAGCCCAAGGACGGAGCGGTCGAGATGTGCCTCCTCGTCCACTGCGGCGAACGCAGCCACGTACTCGCCGTACGGCTTGAGCGGCGCGGCGTCCAATGGCTGTGCACGGACTTCGAAACCGCCTGACAACCCCCAACACACGCCGGAAGCAAGCCGAGGTATCGGTCCGCCCGGAAGACGGCAGAAGGCCCCCGCCGACAGGCGAGGGCCTTCTCCCAGAACCGGACCGGTGCGTTATGCCTGGGCGTTCTTGGGGTCGCCGTGGCAGCGCTTGTACTTCTTGCCCGAGCCGCAGGGGCAGGGCGCGTTGCGCTCGACGTTGCCGTAGGCGGCGCGCTCGGCCGAAGTGCTGCGGACCCGGGTGTGCTCGACCTCGCCCGCCTCACCCGGCGCGGAGTATTCGAGCTCGGCGGGCCGCTCGGGCCCACGCAGGCCGCGCGCGATGATCGAGCGGGTCTCCGCCATCATCGCGTCCTCTTCCTCGACGATCGGGTTCTCCTGAACCTCGACCTCGATGTTGAACAGGAAGCCGACCGAGTCCTCCTTGATGCCCTCGAGCATCGCGGCGAACATCTCGAAACCCTCGCGCTGGTATTCGATCTGCGGATCCTTCTGCGCGTAGGCCCGCATGCCGATGCCCTCGCGCAGGTAGTCCATCTCGTAAAGGTGCTCGCGCCACTTGCGGTCGAGGACCGACAGGATGACGCGGCGCTCGAACTCGCGGGTGGCGTCGGCGCCGAGCTCCTCCTCACGCCTGGCGTAGGCCTCCAGCGCGTCCTTCTTCATCTTCGTGCTGATGAGTTCGGCGCTGAGCTCCTCGCGGCCGCCGGCCTCCTCCACCACGTTGTCGATGGTGACCGTCACGGGGTAGAGCTCGCCGAACGCCTTCCACAGCTTGTCGAGGTCCCACTCCTCGGCGAAGCCCTCGGCCGTGGCGCCCGCGACGTAGCCGTCGATCACCTCGCCGATGAAGCCTTGCACCTGCTCGTGCAGGTCGGCGCCCTCCAGCACACGGTGGCGCTCGGCGTAGATCACCTTGCGCTGCCGGTTCATGACCTCGTCGTACTTGAGAACTTCCTTGCGGATCTCGAAGTTCTGCTGCTCGACCTGGTGCTGGGCGGAGGCGATGGCCTTGGAGACGATGCCGGACTCGATCGGCTGCTCGTCGGGGATGTTGAGCCTGGTCATGATCATCTCGACCCTGGCCGAGTTGAACAGGCGCATCAGGTCGTCGCCGAGCGAGAGGTAGAAGCGCGACTCGCCCGGGTCACCCTGGCGGCCGGAACGACCGCGGAGCTGGTTGTCGATGCGGCGCGACTCGTGCCGCTCGGTGCCGAGAACGTAGAGACCGCCGAGCACCGTGACCTCGTCATGCTCGGCCTTGACGGCCGCCTTGGCCTTCTCCAGCGCCTCGGGCCACGCCTTCTCGTATTCTTCGGGCGTTTCGAGCGGGTCGAGGCCGCGCTGGCGCAGCTCAAGGTCGGCCCGGAACTCGGAGTTGCCGCCGAGCATGATGTCGGTGCCTCGACCGGCCATGTTGGTGGCGACGGTGACGGCGCCCTTGCGGCCCGCCTCGGCGACGATCGCGGCCTCACGCGCGTGGTTCTTCGCGTTGAGCACCTCGTGCTGGACGCCGCGGCGCTTGAGCGCCTTGGACAGCCGCTCGGACTTCTCGACCGAGGTGGTGCCGACCAGCACCGGCTGGCCGACGTCGTAGCGCTCCTTGATGTCCTCGACGACCGCGGCGAACTTGGCGTCCTCGGTCTTGTAGACGACGTCGGCCTGGTCCTTGCGGATCATCGGACGGTTCGTCGGGATCGGGACCACGCCGAGCTTGTACGTCTGGTGGAACTCGTTCGCCTCGGTGACGGCGGTGCCGGTCATCCCGGACAGCTTCTTGTAGAGGCGGAAGTAGTTCTGCAGGGTGACCGTGGCGAGAGTCTGGTTCTCGTCCTTGATCTTCACACCCTCTTTGGCCTCGATGGCCTGGTGCATGCCCTCGTTGTAGCGGCGGCCGTGCAGGATGCGGCCGGTGAACTCGTCGACGATGAGCACCTCGCCCTCGGCGACGATGTAGTCCTTGTCCTTCTTGAACAGCTCCTTGGCCTTCAGAGCGTTGTTCAGGAAGCCGACCAGGTGGGTGTGCTCGGCCTTGTAGAGGTTGTCGATGCCCAGCCAGTCCTCGACTTTGGCGACACCGGACTCCAGAACGCCGACCGTGCGCTTCTTCTCGTCGACGATGTAGTCGCCGGTGCTCTCCTCGTCGGGCGACTTGGCCTCGACGCCCCTGCGCAGCCGCGGCACGATCTTGGCGAACTCGGTGTACCACTTGCCCGACTGCTCCCCCGGACCGGAGATGATCAGCGGGGTGCGGGCCTCGTCGATGAGGATGGAGTCGACCTCGTCGACGATCGCGAAGTGGTGGCCGCGCTGCACACACTCGTCCAGCGACCACGCCATGTTGTCGCGCAGGTAGTCGAAGCCGAACTCGTTGTTGGTGCCGTAGGTGATGTCCGCCTCGTACTGCTTGCGCCGCTCTTCCGGGACCTGCCCGGCCAGGATCATGCCGACCTCGAGACCGAGGAATCGGTAGACGCGGCCCATGTTCTCGGCGCCGACCTTGACCAGGTAGTCGTTGACCGTGATGACGTGGACGCCGTTGCCGGCGAGCGCGTTGAGGTAGGCGGGGAGAGTACAGGTGAGGGTCTTGCCCTCGCCGGTCTTCATCTCCGAGATGTTGCCCATGTGAAGGCTCGCGCCGCCCATGATCTGCACGTCGAAGTGACGCTGACCGAGCACGCGGCGGGCCGCCTCGCGCACGGTCGCGAACGCTTCGGGAAGCAGATCGTCGAGGGTTTCGCCGTCCGCGAGCCGCTGCTTGAATTCGTCCGTCAGGGCGCGCAACTCCGCGTCGGACAGGCTCGTGAAGTCGTCCTCGATGGAGTTGACCTGATCGGCGATCCGCTTGAGCTTGCGCAGCGTCTTGCCTTCGCCGGCACGTAGGATCTTGTCGAGAATGGCTGCCACTTTATGTAAAGCTCCTCGCAGGTCTACCCCGGCGGCGCCGCCAGGAGGAGAGGCTGAGACAAACTTCCCCGTTGCCATCGTAGGCGGTTCAGCAACCAGACACAGCCACCGCGACGACGAGAGCGTCGGGCATGTCTGGGAGAATGGGGTCTAGGCAGAGCGTATGCCGGTAAGCCCGTGGTTTGCACCGTTAGCGGGATATCTGGCAAAGGGAAGGATTTGTGATGGTTGAGGGGCGCAAGTCAGAGCACACGGAGAATCTCGGTAACCATGGCGGCCGCGCGTCCTCATGGCTCGCGGTGACCGTGATGCTGCTGGGCACCGTCGTCGCCGGCTATGGGATGACCGCCGCCAACTGGACGCTCATCTGGATCGGCGCCGGGGTGTTCGTCGTGGGCGGCATCCTCGCCCTCGTCTTCGACATCTTCACCGACGTCGTGATCGACGCGCCCAGGGCGGGACTCCACGCGGAAGACCACCGCTAAGCCTCCGGCGAACCTCGGGGACGCCCGAACCTCCGGCATCCCTACCCCTCCGGGCCGCCCGAGCCTCCGACGCAGACGCGGAAGGCCGCCGCTGGTGTACGCGCTACGCGGCGGACTCCGCTCCCGTGCGCCACGCGTCGCAGGACGCCGCTCACGTACGCGTCGTGCCTCACGTACGCGTCACGCGGCGGAAGGACCATCGTCCATCCGGGCATCGCAGCGACCTCTCTCATGCGGGCGCCACACGGCGGACCTCTCTCATGCGTTTCATGCGGGCGCCACACGGCGGGCCATCGCTCGTCCAGGCGGCACAGCGGACGCCCGCCCATGCCAGGCATCAGGCGGCGGGCCATCGTCTCCTCTTTCCTCCTGTCGTTTTTCCTCCTGTCGGGTTTCTGTCGGTGGCCGCCGCTAGCATCGCGGCATGCATAGCCGTACCAATGTGCTGATATGACGGATCTGACGGCCGACGAGGCGCGGCGGCTGATCCTGCGCGCCCAGGGCCTGCTCGGCGCGGACGCCCGCCGAGGTGGCGTGCACGGCATGCTCCGCAGGCTCGGCGCGATCCAGCTCGACACGATCTCGGTCCTGGCCCGCTCCCACGAGCTCGTCGCCTACGCGCGCCTGGGCGCGGTGGGCAGGCCCAAAGTCGAGCGGGCCTACTGGCACAATCCCGCCCAGAGCTTCGAATACTGGTGCCACGCCGCCTGCATCCTGCCGATCGAGCACTGGCCCCTCTACTCCTTCAGGCGGCGCGCCTACCGCGATCGCCGCTACCGCTGGCACGAGGTGCCCGACCACGTGGAGAAGCTGCTGGATCAGGTACGCGCCTCGGGCCCGCTCACCACCTCCGACGTCGGCGGCGCCAAGAACGGCGGCCCCTGGTGGGACTGGTCCGACTCGAAGATCGGCCTGGAATGGCTGCTGGACATCGGCGAGCTCGTCTGTAGCCGCCGCGTCGGCTGGCGCCGGGTCTATGACCTCTCCGAGCGCGTGGTCCCCGCCGAACTCCAGGCCGAGGACCTCTCCGACGAGGAGTGCATCGTACGGCTGGCGGCCATCGCCGGTGCCTCGCTGGGCGTGGCGACCCGGGGCGACCTGATCGACTTCCTGCGCCTCAAGGGGAGATTCGCCGCCATCCTCGACGAGACGCTGCTCAGCGGGGCCACGGGGCTGGTGCCCGTACGCGTGACCGGCTGGCCCTCGACCAGGGGGCAGACCAACGCGTGGGCCGATCCGGCGGCCCTGGAGTCGGCGCCGCGCGGGCGGCACCGGACGACGCTGGTGTCGCCGTTCGACTCGCTCATCTGGCATCGCGGCCGGACCGAGCGGGTCTTCGGCTTCAACTACCAGCTCGAGCTCTATGTGCCCAAGCACAAGCGGGTGCACGGCTACTTCACGATGCCGGTGCTGGCCGGCGGCCGGCTGATCGGCCGAGTGGACCCGGCCCGCGACGGCACCACGCTGGTGGCCAGACAGCTCAGCCTGGAACCGGGTCTCACCGGCGCCAAGTGGGCCGACGCCCTGAGCGACGCGCTGTGGTCGGCCGCCGAGTGGGTGGGCTGCGACACCGTACGAGTCGAACGCGCCGACCCCACCCTCATCGCCCACCTGGAGGCGGACCCCAGATAGCGCCTCGGACCAAACCCCAGGGAGGACCCCCAGCCAGACCTCGGGCCCCAGGGAGGACCAGACCTCGGGTCGGACACCAGATGGGCCCCAGTCGGACCGGGGATCGGACCTCGGACACAGCTCGGGTCGGACACCAGGTGGGCCCCGGTCGGACCGGGGTCAGACCTCGGCCGGGCTGGGGGTCAGGCCTCGGCCGGGCTGGGGGTCGGACCTCGGATATCACCACCTGGAGGCGAAGGGCGCACTGGCCGCCACCTCATTGCCTACTGGGCAACGGGTGCCGACAAAGCCTCATCGCCTACTTGCGGCCGATGCCGACGAACCACCGCCACGCCCGCCGAGCGGGCGGGTACGTGGTCGACAGTTGCCGGGGCATGCCGCCTGACGCGCCACGATCACCGCAGGCGCAGACGGACGGCTGCCGCTGCATCCGTCGAGGACGCAGGCCATCAGAAGCCACGGTGCCCACCGCAGGGACAGACGGTCAGCAACGCTACGCTCACCGCGGGCGTAGATGGTCGCCACCCGGCACGCCCACCGAGGGGGCAGGGGTCACCACCCAGCACGCCCACCGAGGGGGCGGGCGATTCTCAGCCGCCGCGCCCGCCCGAGGGCGATGTCAGGTGATCTCCAGCATGCGCTCGCGTACCGCGTAGACCACAGCCTCCATGCGTGAGTGGAGCTGCAGCTTGTCGAGGATGTTGCGGACGTGGTTCTTGACCGTGTTCTCGGAGATGAAGAGCTGCTTGGCGATCTCGCGGTTGTTCATCCCCTTGGCCACCAGGCGCAGCACCTCCATCTCCCGCTCGGTCAGCCGCGGCACAGGGAGCTGGGGTGGGCGTTCGCTCTCCTTCTTGCTCATGTTCGCGAACTCGTTGATGAGTTTGGCGGCCATGGCCGGATTGATGAGCGACTGGCCTTCATGAACTCCGCGCACGGCGGCGGGGACGTCGTTGATCTGCACGTCCTTGAGCAGATAGCCGGTCGCTCCCGCCTTGATGGCCTCGAAGAGGTCTTCTTCCTCGTCGCTGACCGTCAGCATGATGATGCGGGTGCTCGGCACCGAGGCCTTGATGCCCTTCGCCGCCTCGATGCCATCGCGCCGCGGCATGCGTACGTCCATGAGCACCACGTCGGGCATGAGGCGGTCGGCCAGTTCGACCGCTTCATGCCCGTCGCTCGCCTCACCGACCACCTCGATGTCTGGCTCGGCGGCCAGCGCCAGAGCCAGGCTCCGCCTGATCAGCTCGTGATCGTCCACGATCAGGACGCGGATCGGCTCGCCTCCTGACGGGCGCGCCTCGCCGGACTCCGTCACCAGGCCTCCTCGATCAGCCTGGAGACCGCCATCTCCGCGCTTCGCTCGCTCATGACCTGACTGAGCTCGCTCACGTCTCCTCCTCGTCGGGGGGCCAGAGCCGTTGGACCGCCAATGATGGCATGTCTCACGCGGTCCTAGGGTGGTCGAGAAGATCTTTTAGCGCTGCGTCACGGCTCTACGAGCCGAAGTACGCCATAGTTGTAGCCGCGCCGGTTGTAAACGACACACGGCTGGCCACTCTCCTTGTCACGGAACAGATAGAAGTCGTGGCCGACCAGCTCCATCTCGAGGAGAGCCTGGTCGATGGTCATGGGTTCCGCTTTGTGGTGCTTCTCTCGTACGATGAGCGGCCCGTCGCCGTCCATCTCGATGGGGACGATGTCGTCATACTGCTTGTCGTCGGGGAGCTCTTCTTCTTCGTCGAACTCCGGTACGACCTCGGCCTTGCGCGGTGGCGCCAGGTCGGCGGCTTCGGGCAGCGTCGCGGTGATCTCCGCGACGGAGGGCGGGGCGTGGTTGCCGTGGTGCACCTTGCGCCGGTCGGACAGGCGCCTGAGGCGGCCTTCCAGTTTGTCCAGCGCCATGTCCAGGGCGGCGAATCGATCGTCGGCGGAAGCCTCCGCGCGAATGGCGGGTCCTCGAGAGTGAATGGTCAGCTCGACGCGCTCTCGCTGACTGGCGATGCGCGGATTGCGCTCCTTCGACACCTCCACATCAACTCGAATGAGCTTGTTGTCCAGACGCTCGATCCTGGCCAGCTTGGTCTCCACCTGGTCTCGGAACCGATCACTCACTCCTGTGTGCCGGCCCTTGACGATGATGTCCATGCAACAGCCCCCCTTCGTCTAACGACTGAGAAAGAGCGCCCGACGACGTGCTTGCCGGGCGGGGTCTTCCGTCTGCCTCTCTGCTGTCACCGTTACCCTCTTCCGACGTTCCGTCACCGGGTTCTCGGGTGGCACCCGCCCGGCCGACCTGGTCTTCGACCCCACATCCGCCTGCTGAGGATTTCGCGGCTCTGATGCCACTACTGCCCTTCTCTCCTGACGGGGGACATCTGGACCCCCGGGAAGGCAGGACTTACCCCTAAGCCGCACCGTGATCGGTCGACAAAGAGTCGCCTTACGTGGACCGTTTTGCCTGCGGCTGGCATCGGCTAGCAGAGCCGGGACTCCCGGCCCTGCGCAACCACGGACCCGAACGGGTGCCATGTCAGAACGCTATCCGCATCGGAGACGAATGTCAGCCTAGGGATCGGTCAAACGATCACTTTCTGTGATTTTCCTCCGATGTGACTCACGTGACGGATGCCGCTTTTTGCGTATGCCGGGCCACATATCCCCTCCCTTACGGAGGTCTGAGCTGCCCCACCGCTGCCCAGCGGGTAGGCACATGTGGCGTCCAGGTGAGAGCGGAAAAATGATCTCCCTTTACTCAGTGTGACCGTAATGGATTGCAAGATCTTCGGCGTGTCGCGGCCACGGTCACCGCCAGTAGGACGTCGACGCCGTGCACCCGGAGTGTCCTGGCGGCTTCGGCCAGTGTGGAGCCCGTGGTCACAATGTCGTCCACGAGCAGCACAGAGGCCGCTGGGCGGGCCTGCGCGGCGGGGGTGACCCGAAGTGAGGCGGCGAGGTTGGCGGCCCGCTGCGTGGCGCTCAGGCCCGCCTGGTCGCCAACCTGACGCGCCTGTCCGAGCGCGGGCCACAGCTCCGCCCGGTGACCGAACGCCGCCAGTTGCCGCACGGCCAACGCCGCCAGCCTGCCGACCGGGTCGTGGCCCCTCGCCCGGAGAGCTCGACGGGCGCTGGGCACGGGGACGACCGCCACGGCCACAGGTGTGGCGGGCCGGTCCGCCACAGCGTGGCCGGCGGTGTATGCCAGGGCGTGGCAGGCGGTGAAGGCCAGGGCCGTCGCCAGGGGACGGGCCAGCGTGGTCTGGCCGCGCTCCTTGTAGGCGACGATCGCCTCGCGCACGGCCCCCGTGTAGTCGGCGGCCGACCAGCACTCGGGGAGACCGTGGGGAGCGGGTCTCGGCATGCGGCGGGCCGGGACGGGGTCCAGACAGGTCTCGCACAGACGCGGGCCCCTGGTGCCGCAGCCCAGACAGCACTGCGGAAGGGCCAGGTCAGCGAGGTCGGCGAGAGCGGCGAACACGAGGACCAGCATGCCCGCCGACCCCGACAGTTTCGGCCCGGGAATGCCCCCACACGAGTGGCGGATCGCCGTCCGGTCAGCCCAGGGGGAACAGCGGGGTGTCGGCGTCTGCGGCGATCTTGGAGGTCCAGTTCTGCTTGTCCAGGTTGGACTCCAGGATCTCGTTCTTCTTCTCGGTCCCCGCCAGGATCCGCTCACCCTGCGCGGCCAGCGCCCGCAGCCGCGTGTCCGACGGCAGCTTGGTGATCGTGCCGTCGCCCACGTTGATCTCCTTGACCACCGGCCCGGCCTTGCTCTGCGACAGCACCACCAGGTGCTCGCCGTCGCGCCAGGCCAGGTCCCGGATCTTCTCGTCGTCGACCGTACTCAATGTCTGGAAATTTCCGAGCATGACGGCGGCGCCGCTTCCTGTGATGGCGCCGACCCGGATCTCGTGCTGGCCGATCGTCACCGCCACCCGCACGCCGTCCCTGGCGATCCGCAGCCGCGTGACGTCGAACCCGTCGAGGCTGGGCGCGGCAATCCGTTCGGGCCCGCGCCCGGCGCCCGGATTGCATCGCAGCACGGCGCCGTTCCGGCGGTCGTACGTCCATAGGGTGCCATCCCGATGCCAGGAAGGCGCCGTGAGATCCGCGCTGGCGCCCTGGATCCACTGCTGCCAGCGGCCGTCCGCCGCGGCCGTGGTCACCCAGATGCCGCCCGCGCTCGACTTGGCGGCGATGAGATCGGCGCCCTGGCCGACGGAGAAACCGCCGACCGCCACGGCGAAGGCCGAGTACTGGTTGTTCGCCTGACCGGCGGGTCCGGCCACGGGCCGGCCGGGGCCTTCGGTGGCCATCGCGTAGACGGCGCCCTTGCTGGTGTAGTAGGCGGCGTTCGAGGAGGTGCCCAGCCAGGGGTCGCTGATGTTGGGCGGGATGGTCAGGGGCTCCGAGGAGTAGAACGGCTCGCCGTCCAGTTGCACCTCGATGTACCGGCCGTTGGCCACGTTGTTGCTGGTCAGGCTCCATCTGAGCTGGGCCTGGAGTCCCCTGGTGAAGATGTCGCCCGAGTCGATGGGACCGCTGAGGTTGATCACCACGCGGTCGTCTCCGGCGCGTACGGACTCGACCCGCGTGCCGTGCGGGAAGACGTTCTCCACGGCGCCCTGCAGCGCCTTGCTCGGGCCCTTGAGCAGCCGTTCGATGATCGTCTTGGCGAAGCTCTCGGTGGGCTTGAGCCTCAGCCGGACCCGGTCGACGACGAGCATGTCCGAGTTGGCGCCGCCGCTGCCGGGCGTGCCGTTCAGGTAGTAGAGGTTCGTCGGCCGGTACGCGCGGGTGACGTCCGCCTCGGTGAGCAGGAGGCCGCCGACCAGCGACTTGACCCGATAGTCGCCCTGCTGGTCCTTGACCAGCGTGAACTTCCTGTCGACCCCCACGGAGGTGGGCACGTAGGTGTCGTCGTTCTCGATGCGGGCGACCTGGGTGCCGGACAGGGAGACGGTGATCTCCTTGTCGCCGATCTTCCCCTCCACGTCGTACTTCACCAGGTTGTCGAGGACCGTGACCGGACCGCCGGGCTTCCACGCCTGCCGCGCCTCGGGGGTCAGATACTTCGCCAGGATCTCCGGATCGTCGGCGTAGGCGGCCATGGCGGCCTGCAGGCCCGTCACCACCTGCTCCGGCGACCAGCCGGCCTGCGGCGGGATGGCGACCATGCGCTGGAACGGCTTGTTCATCGGGTCGCCGCCATCGGCCTCGCCGACCGGGAACGGGCCGCCCACGGGGATCACCGCGCAGGCCGAGCTCCAGAGGAGAGCCGCGACGACGGCTACAGCAACGCCGAGCCGCCTGAAAGGACTAGTCCTCGTCATAACCGGCCCCGTCCGCCGAGGCGGGCAGCAGCACCGGCGTCATCTGCCCGCGCCACGTACGCCGCATCTCGATCTCCGGTGGCACCAGCGACAGCGGCGACCCCTTCAGGTCGGTCCCGGCCACGCGAGGCAGGGTCAGCCGGAACTGCGAGCCCTCCCCCTGCTGCCCCCACGCCTGCAGCCAGCCGCCGTGCAGCGAGGCGTCCTCGCGCGAGATGGCCAAGCCCAGCCCGGTGCCGCCGATGGTCCGCGCCCGTGACGGGTCGGCGCGCCAGAACCGGTCGAACACCATGGTGTCCTCGCCCGCCTTCAGGCCGATCCCGTGGTCTCGTACGGCGACCGCCACCGCGTCCCGGTCGGCGCCCACCGTCACCACGACGTCCCTGCCCTCGCCGTGCTCGATGGCGTTGAACAGCAGGTTGCGCAGGATGCGCTCGACCCGCCGGTTGTCGATCTCCGCCATGCACGGCTCGTTGGGCAGCCGCAGCTCGAAGCGGGTGGTGTGGCGCTCGGCCAGCGCCTCGGAGTCGCCGATCGCGCGCAGCACCACGTCACGTACGTCGACCGGGTCGAGGTCGAGCGTGGCGGCGCCCGCGTCGTAGCGGCTGATCTCCAGCAGGTCGGCCAGCATCGACTCGAACCGCTCCAGCTGGGCCTGCATGAGCTCGGCCGAGCGGGCGGCCATCGGGTCGAAGTCCTCGCGGGCGTCGTAGAGCAGGTCGGCGGCCATCCGCACGGTGGTCAGCGGGGTACGCAGCTCGTGGGAGACGTCGGACACGAACTGCCGCTGGACCTGGGACAGCTCCTCCAGCTGGTGGATCTTCAGCGCCAGGTTGACGGCCATCTCGTTGAACGAGGTGGCCAGGCGGGCCAGGTCGTCCTCACCGCGTACCTTGAGCCGCTCGTCGAGCTTGCCCGCTGCCAGGCGCTCGGCCGCCTCGCGGGCCAGCCGGACCGGGCTGACCACCTGCCGGGCGACCAGGTAGGCGATGGCGGCCAGCAGCACCACCAGGCCCAGGCCCACCACGGCGATGGCGAGCCGGACGTTGGACAGCATCCGCTCTTCCTCGCTGATCGGGAAGAAGTGGTAGACCTCGTAGATCTCGCCGTTGAGGAGGCTGACCACGCCGGCGATGACCAGCGTGGGCGTGGGCTGACTCGCCCCGGTAAACGTGATCGGCGCGGTGAAGCGGTACGGCTTGTCGAAGTCGAACTTCCGCTCGTCGCGCCGCAGGGCCTGCTGCAGTGCCAGCGGCACGTCCTCGGGTGTGACGTTGCCCGAGGCGCGCGATCTGCCGGGGTTGGTGGTGTTGAGCACCAGCACCTCGTAGCGCTTCTTGGAACCGTTCTCGCCGGAGCCGGTGATGGTGTCCATCACCTCGTCGAGCGGGTCGGCGGGCGCGTTGCCGCTGGTGTCGGAGGTCGACTTGGCCTGGTCGTCGGGCTTCTGGCTGAGCGCGTCGGCGATCTGCACGCGGTCGGCGAACGCCTCGGTGGCCGAGGACTGCTGGCGGCTCTCGATGACCGACCGGTTGATCTGGTCGGACAGGAAGACGCCGAGCACGACCACCACGGTCACGGAGATCACCAGCGTGCTGGTGACCACCTGGAGCTGAAGCGAGCGTCGCCATACGCTCCGTGCCCTGCCCGCCGCACGCCGGGTCCGCCGCCGGACCCCGCCGAGAATCTGGCGGAGAGTACGGCGACGGAGTCGTTTCTGGCTGGTCGGGGGCATGGCAGAGTTGGGCGCCGGTCAGGCCGGCCCGGCTTTGTAGCCCACACCACGGACCGTGACCACGATCTCGGGGTGCTCGGGGTCTTTCTCGATCTTCGCCCGGAGCCGCTGAACGTGCACGTTGACCAGGCGCGTGTCGGCCGCGTGCCGGTAGCCCCAGACCTGCTCCAGCAGGACCTCACGGGTGAAGACCTGGCGCGGCTTGCGGGCCAGCGCGACGAGCAGGTCGAACTCGAGCGGCGTCAGGTTGATGGTCTCCTCGCCGCGCTTGACCGAGTGACCGGCCACGTCGATGGTGATGTCGCCGATCTGCAGGATCTCCGGAGTTGGCTCGTCGGTACGGCGCAGCCGCGCCCGCACCCTGGCCACGAGCTCCTTCGGCTTGAACGGCTTGACGATGTAGTCGTCGGCCCCCGACTCCAGACCGAGCACGACGTCGATCGTGTCGCTCTTGGCGGTGAGCATGACGATGGGCACCCCCGACTCCGCCCTGATCCTGCGCGCCACGTCGATGCCGTCGGCCCCCGGCAGCATCAGGTCGAGCAACACCAGGTCCGGGCGCGTGTCCCGGAAAGCGTCGAGGGCTTTGTCGCCGTCTGAGACAAAGGATGGCTCGAAGCCTTCGCCGCGCAACACGATGCCCAGCATCTCGGCGAGAGCGGCGTCGTCATCGACGACCAGCACGCGACCTTTCATGGCCCCTCATTCGTTCTACGCATTCTGGGACATACCCGCACGATCGCTGAAGGTTACCCTTAGTTGGCCCATGCGTGGGACATGAGACCCGCAAAAGACGAGTTTTAGACTTGCATCCGCGACCGCAATCTCAGTCTGCGGTAACGGAACGACTTTCGGCCATCCTTCGATGAGATCCTTGAGCCGGAACGCCCTGGAATGCGGGCAAGTTGCGCCGGCGAATCGTACGCACGACACCAATGCCCCGCCCACCATGCCAGGATTGGGATATGTCAGACGGTCACGGTCCCTCGCCCGAGACGCCACCAGGCTGGGCTCCAGAACAGCCCCCTCCCTACGGCGCCCCGCAGACCTCGCCGTGGACCGCCCCCGGCTTCGAGCACCAACAGCCGCAGCAGCCGCCACCCGGTTCTGGTCCGCAACCGCCCTATCAGCAGCCGCCGCCCGGCTACGGCTACATGCCGCATCCGCCCGCACTGCGCCCGGGGATCATACCGCTACGGCCGCTGGGGCTGGGCGACATCCTCGACGGAACGATCAAACTGATCCGGTCCAACCCCAAGGCCGTGCTGGGCCTCTCGGCGGTCGCCGCGCTGCTCGGGGCCGTCCCGATCGCGATCGGGCAGGTGTTCGCCTTCGACACCATGCGCGGCGTGCTTAACGATCCGTCCTCGGCGGAGCAGGCGGACGTGAGCGGCCTGTACGGCGGGTTCATCGCCCAGTACGGCGGCGCGATCGTCTCCTACGCGGTCAGCTTCGTCGTGGTGACCCTCCTGACCGGCGTGCTGATGCGGATACTCGGCCGCGCCGTGTTCGGCGGCAAGATCTCCGCCGGAGAGGCGTGGCAGCTGACCAAGGGCCGCGTCCCGGCGCTGTTCGGCGTGGTGGGGCTGATGGCCGTCATCATGCTGGTCCCGCTGGTCGTCATCGCGCTGATCATCGTCGCGGTCATCGCGACCGGCACGGGCGACGACTCGCCCGCCGCGGCCGGCGGCGTGCTCGTGATCACCGGGCTGCTGCTCATCCTGTACATCGCCTACGTGCTGTACTTCCGGACCCGCTTCGCGCTCGCGGCCCCGGCCGTGGTGCTGGAGGGAAGGGGCCCCGTCGACGCCCTGCGGCGCTCCTGGAACCTCGTGACCGGCGACTTCTGGCGGGTGCTCGGCATCCTGCTGCTCACCTCGCTGCTGGTCGGGCTCGTCGCGGGCATCCTGGAGGTGCCCTTCACCATCGCCGGCACCCTCTTCGGCCTGCTCGGCGAGTCGGCGGGCGCCACCGTCCTGTCCACGGTGCTGATCACCATCGGCGGCACGCTCGGCGCGATGATCACCTATCCGTTCGAGGCGGGCGTCTCGGGTCTCCTCTACGCCGACCGGCGGATGCGCAGCGAGGCGTTCGACCTGGTGCTGCAGACGGCGGCGATCGAGCAGCAGCGTCAGGGCTGGGTGCACGCCTCAGCCGACGAGCTCTGGCACCCGTCCAACTCCGCCAGGCCGTGACGCCGATCGACAGGGGGGAGGCCGCGCGCAGGGCCGCGGATGAGCTCCTCAAGCCCGGATACGAGAAGGAATCACTGCTGGACCAGGCGTACCGGCGCTTCACCCAGTTCGTCGGCGATCTCATGGACGCGGCCACGGGGGGCGGCACGACCGGCGGCATCATCTCCGCCGTCGTGATCGTACTGATCATCGGCGGGGTCATCGCGCTGGTCGTATGGCAGCTCCGCAAGACCTCGCGGGCGAACGCGACGGCGGCGGACGGCCTGTTCGGCGAGCGGAGGATGACCGCCGCCGAGCACCGCCAGGCGGCCGAACGGCTGGCCACCCAGGGCCGATGGACCGAGGCGATCCAGGAACGGCTGCGCGCCATCGCCCGCGACCTGGAAGAGCGGGCCCTGGTCGACGGCCTGCCCGGACGCACGGCCGACGAACTGGCCGCCGAGGCGGGCCAGGCGCTGCCCGCCTTCGCCGCGGAACTGACGGCCGCCGCCCGCTCGTTCGACGACGTGACCTACGGCGACGTGCCGGGCACCCGGGAGGCGTACACCGCCATGAGCGAGCTCGACGAGCGGCTCCGCCAGGCCAGGCCGGTCCCACTGGCCGGGAGGACCCCATGAGCGCCAGGCCGGTCCCGTCGGTCGGGAGGACCCCATGAGCCTCGACATGCGCCCCCAGGAGACCGGCGAGTCCTACTCCACCGCCCCGACCGTGCGCTCGACCTGGCGGGCGAGCCGGATGATCGTCCTGCTCGGCGCGCTCATCGTGCTCGCCGCGGTCTTGAGCGTGCTGCTCAAACCGGACTCCCGCCCGGCCCGCCATCTGGACCCCGCCGACTCCTCGCTGTCGGGCTCGATGGCGCTGGCCGAGCTGCTGCGCGACCGCGGTGTCACCGTCGACCGGGTCGGCTCCTCAGGGGCGGCCGCCGCGAAGGCGAACGGCGCCGCGCCGGGCGACCGGCTGCTGCTGATCACTGACGCGACCTACGCCAACACCCGCGAGCTGGCCGCGATCCAGGGCGACCGGGTGATCGTCGGCAGCGTCTTCGACCTCGACGAGCTGGCCCCCGGCGTACGGCCGGAGCGGGGCGGCGCCCGCGAGCGCTCCCGCGAGCCGGAGTGCTCATTGCCCGCCGCCAAGGCCGCGGGCAGCGCGTTCATCGGCGGCAGCGCGTTCACCGGACCGTCGGGCACCATCGGCTGCTACCCGGCGGGCGACGGATCGACGCTGGTCAGCTACCCCAACGCGGGCGGCACCACGACGGTCCTGGGCAGTGGCGAGTTCATGACCAACCAGCGCCTGGCCGAGGACGGCAACGCCGCGCTCGCCCTCAACCTGCTGGGCTCGGCCAAGGCCGTGACCTGGCTGGTGGCGCCGGAGACGCCGCCGGTGGGCGAGCTGCCCGGCGAGGCCGGTCAGTCCATCTACGAACTGATGCCCGCGGGCATCCCCTGGGCCGTGCTGATGTCGGTCATCACGGTGGCGCTGGTGGCGTTCTGGCGGGGCCGGCGGCTGGGGCCGGTCGTGACCGAGCGGCTGCCCGTCGTGGTGCGGGCCGCGGAGACGGTCGAGGGGCGCGGGCGGCTCTACCGAGCAAGGCGGGCCAGGGGCAGGGCGGCCGACTCGCTCAGAGCGGGCACGATCGACCGGCTCACTCCCCGGCTCGGCCTCGGCTCCGGCTCGGGCCGGCATGAGCTGGTGACCGCCATCGCCGTACGGACCGGCCAGGACCCGCAGGAGGTCGGCGCCGCGTTGTACGGCCCGCCCCCCGCCGACGACGCCGGGCTCGTCGGCCTGGCACGCTACTTGGACGTCATCGAGAGGACCGTCAGTGAACATTGAGGAGACCGCCCACGTGCCCGGCGGTGACGCGGCCAGGGACGCGCTCAGCGCGCTGCGCGCCGAGGTGTCCAAGGCCGTGGTGGGCCAGGACGCCGTGGTGACCGGGTTGGTCATCGCGTTGCTGTGCAGGGGGCACGTGCTGCTCGAAGGCGTGCCGGGCGTGGCCAAGACGCTCATGGTCCGCACCTTGTCCGCCGCGCTGTCGCTGGACTTCAAGCGGGTGCAGTTCACGCCCGACCTGATGCCGGGCGACGTGACCGGCTCGCTGATCTACGACGCGAAGACGGCGCGGTTCGAGTTCCGAGAGGGGCCGGTGTTCACCAACCTGCTGCTGGCCGACGAGATCAACCGCACCCCGCCGAAGACCCAGGCCGCGCTGCTGGAGGCGATGGAGGAGCGGCAGGTCAGCGTGGAGGGCGACGCGCGCAAGCTGCCCGACCCGTTCGTGGTGTGCGCGACGCAGAACCCGATCGAGTACGAGGGCACCTACCAGCTGCCGGAGGCGCAGCTCGACCGGTTCCAGCTCAAGCTGACCGTGCCGCTGCCACCGCGCGACCAGGAGATCATGGTCCTCGAACGGCACGCGCGCGGCTTCGACCCGCGCGACCTGTCCGAGATCAAGCCCGTCGCCACCGCCCAGGACCTCGAAGCGGGCCGCGAGGCGGTCTCGAAGGTACACGTGGCGCCCGAGGTGCTCGGCTACATCGTGGACGTGTCCCGGGCCACCAGGAACTCTCCTTCGCTCCAGCTCGGCGTCTCGCCGCGTGGCGCGACCGCGCTCCTGGCCGCCTCGCGGGCCTGGGCGTGGCTGTCGGGCCGTGCCTACGTCACGCCCGACGACGTCAAGGCGCTGGCCAGGCCCGCGCTGCGGCACCGGATCCAGCTGCGGCCCGAGGCCGAGCTGGAGGGCGCGACCTCCGACGGCCTGCTCGACGGCATCCTGGCCTCGGTCCCGGTCCCGCGCTGATGGCTCTGACGGGACGCGCCGGGCTGGTGGCGGCGATCGGCATCGTGGTCGTGCTGCTGGCGCCCGATCCGGGACCCGCGGTCGCGGGCGTCTGCCTGCTGCTGGCCGCCGCGATCATCGTGGACCTGGTGTTCGCGGGCGCGGTCCGCCCGCTGCGCTTCCACCGCTCGGGCGACCGGCTGGTCCGGCTCGGCGGCCAGGCGACGGTCGAGCTGGTGGTGGAGAACCCAGGCGGCAGGCGCGTACGCGGTCTGCTGCGCGACGCCTGGCCGCCCTCCGCGGGCGCCTCACCGCGCTCCCAGCGGCTCGACGTGCCCGCCGGAGAGCGCCGCAAGCTCGTCGTGACGCTCACCCCGACCAGGCGCGGCGACCGCGAGTCCGTGGCGCTCACCGTGCGCTCGCTCGGGCCGCTCGGCCTGGCCGCCCGTCAGGGCACCCACCGGGCGCCGTGGTCGGTGCGCGTGCTGCCGCCGTTCCTGTCGCGCAAGCACCTGCCCTCCCGGCTGGCCAGGCTCCGCGAGCTCGACGGCCAGCACCCGGCCCTGGTACGCGGGCAGGGCACCGAGTTCGACTCGCTGCGCGAGTACGTGGTGGGCGACGACGTACGCTCCATCGACTGGCGGGCCACCGCGCGCCGCCACGACGTGGTCGTCCGCACCTGGCGTCCGGAACGCGACCGGCGGGTGCTGATCGTGCTCGACACCGGCCGCACCTCCGCGGGCCGAGTGGGCGACGCCCCGACGCCGATGGCCGGCGCCGCGGCGGGCGCCGGCGGGCTGCTGGTCCGGCCGGAGCCCCGGCCGGTGCCGGGCTGGCCTCGGCTCGACTGGTCGATGGACGCCGCCCTGCTGCTCGCCGCGCTGGCCGCCAAGGCGGGCGACCAGGTGGACTTCCTCGCCTACGACCGGGCCGTACGCGCCTGGGTGGCCGGCGCCTCCCGCACCGAGCTGCTGTCGTCGCTGGTCAACGCGATGGCACCGATCGAGGCGGAGCTGATCGAGGCCGACTCGCAGGGCATGGTCGCGGCGGTCCTGTCCCGGGCCAAGCGGCGCTGCCTGGTCGTGCTGCTCACCGACCTCAACTCGGCCGCGCTCGAAGAGGGGCTGATGCCGGTGCTGCCGCAGCTGTCCGCGCGCCACCTGGTGCTGGTCGCGGGCGTCTCCGATCCGCGCGTGGCGGCGATGGCGGCCCAGAAGGACACGGCCGAGCAGGTGTACGACGCGGCGGCGGCCGAGCACACGCAGCTGGGGCGGCGGCGCATCACCGCCCGGCTGCGCCGCCACGGCGTCGAGGTAGTGGACGCGCCCCCGGAGGACATCGCCCCGGCCCTGGCGGACGCGTACCTGGCGCTGAAGGCCGCCGGCCGCCTGTAAACAACGTCAGGCGCTGGGTGCGACGTCCGGGGCGCGTTCGAGGTCGCCGGTCTCGTTCTGGCGCAGCGCCCGTCTGCCGAAGACGATCACGTACGCGAGAAAGGCCCCTTCGGCGAGCACCCCGATGCCCACCCGCACCGGGGTCGGCAGCCCGGACGGCGTGACGAACGCCTCGATGAGCCCCGACACGAACAGCACCCCGACCAGCCCGAGCGCCACGCTGACCACCGCCCGGCCCTGCTCGGCCAGCGCCTCGACCCGCTTGCGCGGCCCGGGGTCGATGACCGTCCAGCCCAGCCGCATGCCGACGGCCGCCGCCAGGAAGACCGCGGTCAGCTCCAGCAGGCCGTGCGGGGTGATCAGCCCGAAGAAGATGTCCAGCTTGCCACGGGAGGCCATCAGCCCGGCGGAGACGCCGAGGTTGGCGGCGTTCGACCAGAGCAGCACCGGAATCGGCAGGCCCAGGAGGATCGCGTAGATGATGACCTGCGCCGAGACCCACGCGTTGTTGATCCACACGTGTCCGGCGAAGGAGGCGGCCGGGTTCTCCGAGTAGTAGTCGGCGAAGTCGTGCTCGACGAGCTGCGTGATCTCATCGGGCGAGGCGATCGAGGTCTGCACCTGGGGATTGCTCGCCACCCACGCGCCGAGCACCCACGAGACGGCGATGAACGCCAGCGACGTGGCCAGCCACCACCACCGGGCCCGGTAGGCCACCACCGGGAACGACACGGTGACGAACCTGACGAACTCCCGCCAGGCGGGCGTGTGCGCGCCGGTCACCGCCGACCGCGCCCTGGCCACCAGCGCGGACAGGCGGCCGGTCAGCATCGCGTCCGCGGAGGACGAACGGACGATCGACAGATGCGTGGACACCCGCTGGTAGAGGTCGACCAGCTCGTCGACCTCGGGACCGGTCAGGGAGGAGCGGTGTTTGACCAAGTGCTCCAATCTGTCCCATACCGGGCGGTGTACGGTGACGAACGCATCGATGTCCACCCGACCATTGTGGCCGGTCATCCATCGAGTCAATGCCGTTAGGCTCCACGTATGTCAGAGGTTGTGACCGGTGACGCCGTCGTCGTCGAGGTACGGGTGGCCCAGATGCCGTCCCGCGCCTTGGCGCTCATCATCGACATGGCGGTCCAGATGACCGTCCTGATCGCCACGTACGTTGCCTTGCAAGCGTTCTTCCTGGTCACCGACACGGCGCTGTTCGCGGCCGTGTCGATCGTGCTGCTCGTGCTGGTGATCGTGGGCTACCCGGTCATCTTCGAGACGGTGAGCAGGGGGCGGAGCCTCGGCAAGCTGGCGCTCGGGCTGCGGGTGGTCAGCGACGACGGGAGCCCCGAACGGTTCCGGCAGGCGCTGTTCCGCGGGCTGGCCGGGCTGGTGGAGTTCTGGATGTTCTCCGGGGCGCCGGCGTTGATCTCCTCGCTGGTCTCCCAGCGGGGCAAGCGGCTGGGCGACATCTTCGCGGGCACGATCGTGATCTCGGAGCGCGGGCCGCGATCCGACGGGCACCTGATCATGATGCCGCCGCCGCTGGCCGCCTGGGCCGCGACGCTGGAGCTCTCCCAACTGCCAGAGGAGGTCGCGACGGCCGCCCGGCAGTACGTCTCCCGCTGGCACGACCTGTCGCCGCAGATCCAGCACGAGGTGGGGATGCGCATCGCGGCTCAGGTGGCGGCGTTCGTCTCACCTGCCGCGCCGTCCGGGGTGCCGCCGCACGCCTACCTGAGCGCCGTCCTGGCCGAACGTCGCAGGCGCGACCAGGTACGGCTGGCTCAGCGCAACGGCATGGCTCCCCCGGTGCAACCTGGACTTTTCCCCCAACCGGGGCCCTTCGCGCAACCAGGGGCGTACCAGGCGCCGCCTCCGCCGGGATACCCAGCGCCCTATCCGCCGACGACGCCGCCCGCCCAGCAGTACCAGCCTCAGACCGCCCAGCCGTACCAGGCCGGACAGCCTTACCAGCCGCAGCCCGCACAGCCTTACCAGCCGCAGGCGCCGAGTGCGCCGGAGTCGCCGCAGGCGACTCCGGGTGGGTTCGTGCCGCCCCAGTAACCGGGCGGGTCAGTAGGCGTACTGGGTCTGGGTGTTGAGGCTCTTCAGCCGCTTCGTGGCGGCCGGGTCGGTCCGCTGGTCGGTGATGGTCAGCACGTCCAGGCCCTTCTGGATGTCGCTGCTGTAGATGTGGCCGTTGTAGTAGTAGGCCGACCAGGAACCGCCGAGGTTCTGGGGCTTGAGCGGGCCGCGGTCGAAGTAGCCGATCTCCGCGGGTGCCGAGGAGTCGGTGAAGTCCCAGATCGACACGCCGCCCTGGTACCACGCCTGGACCATGATGTCGCGGCCCGCGACCGGGATCAGCGAGCCGTTGTGCGCCACGCAGTTCTCGTCCCCGGTCTGGTTGCGCGGGATCTTGTAGTAGCTCTTGAACCCGAGCTGGCCATCGGTGATGTCATAGACCGCGTCCGCGCCCCGCTGGGGACCGACCGTCGTGTTGCAGGCGGCCATGACACCCCCGCCCAGCTCGTCGGTGAAGACGACCTTGGTACCGGTGTTGTTGAACGTCGCCGAGTGCCAGAACGCGAAGTTCTCGTCGGTGACCCTGGCCGTGACCTTGGGGTGCTCCCTGTCGGAAATGTCCATGAGCACGCCGTCGCCCATGCAGGCGCCCGCGGCCAGGTCCTTGGCCGGGAACACGGTGATGTCGTGACAACCGGTGGTCGGGGCGAGCAGGTCCTCCTGCTTCTCGTTGCCGCCGTCAGGGAAGAGCACCGGGCGCGCGACGACCTTGGCGGAGGTGGGCTTGCCGAGCGGCACCTTGACGATCGAGATCCGGTCGTGCGGCGGCTTGCAGTCGGGGTAGGACTTGGCGGGCCCGTATGACGAGACGTACAGGTAGACGGCCGTGCTCTTCTTGCCCGGCCGCGTCTTGTCGGGCACGAGCGTGTGCGTGTGCGAGCCGCAGGCGGTCTCGATGGACTTGATGTACTTGGGCCGCTTCTTGTCGCTGATGTCGAAGATCCGGATGCCCTCCCACGCCGACTTCACGCTGGGCGTCTCGGCGTCGGCCTTGCAGGAGTCATTGGTCATCGACTCGTCCACCGACAGGAAGAGCAGGTCGCCCTGGACCGAGACGTCGTTCTGGGCGGCGGGGCAGCTGACGCGGCTGACGACCGCCGGCTTGGCCGGGTTCTTGATGTCGTAGATCGTGAAGCCGTGGTAATTGCCCTGGTAGGCGTAGTCACCCTGGAAGGCCAGGTCGGTGTCGTAGGCTTCGGAGTCCTTGAACGGCCCCTGTTTCGGGACGTTGGCGACGAGCTTGACGTTGGCGCTGGCCTTGACGTCGTCCGACGCCTGGGCCGGTAGCACCGGCAGCACCAGCAACGCCGCTCCCGCCACAATCAAGGCGCGGCCGAATCTGGACACCACGAAGGACCTCCTGGTTTGGGTTGGCACTAGCCGCATCACTATGACAGGAAAAATCAGTAACTAGGGGGCGTCGCGGCAATGATGAAGTCGGTGGGTTCGGTGCCCGTGTTCAGATAGCGGTGCGGCAGCGAGGAGTCGAAATAGCAGCTGTCGCCCGCCTCGAGTTCATGGGTGATGCCTGAGACCTCGACGACGAGCCGCCCCCGCAGCACCATCACGCACTCCTCCGACGGATGCGTCCACGGCTCGGCGGCCGACGAGCCACCGGGCAGCAGGTGCCCCTCCAGGACCTCAAGCAGGCCGCGACCCGGCGACACGCGCGTGTAGGTGATCCCGTCGGCCGGCGACTTGACCCGCACCCGGGCCTCGGCGCGGATCACCGCCACGAGGGCCGGATCCGACTCCTGGAACAGGCTGAACAGCGGCAGCCCCAACGCCTTGGCGATCTTCCGCAGGGTCTCCAGGCTGGGGTCGTCCCGATTGCGCTCGACCTGGCTGAGCAACGCGCTCGGCACCCCCGAGGCAGTCGCGAGCTGCGCCACGGTGAGATTACGTTCGGACCGGAGCTCGCGAATTCTGGTGCCAATCATCCGGCGATCCTATCGATGTAGCGTGATTGAAGGTTTATTGAATTCAAGGAAAAGCGGCTGATAGGCGGCCCGGAATGTTACATATGTTGAACGCTGCCCAATTCCGGGCGGAGTTTCCGTCGCTGGCCGACACCGTGCATCTGGCGACTTGCAGCCAGGGCGCCCTGTCCTCCCGGCTGGCGTACTCGCTGCAGGAGATCGGCTACTCGCTGCGGGACAAGGGCGCTCCCTGGGACGTGTGGATGGCCGAGGTCGAGTGGGCCCGCGAGCGGTTCGCCCGGCTCATCGGGGCCTCCCCCGGCGAGATCGCGGTGCTCTCGTGCGCTTCGGAGGCCGCCTTCCAGGTCGCCTCGTCGCTCGACTGGTCGAGCCGCTCCGGCATCGTGACCAACGACCTGGAGTTCCCGTCGATCGCGCACGTCTGGCTGGCCCAGGGCGGACGCGGCGCCCAGGTGCGGGTGGCCGCGGACACGGGCGAGTACGTCGAGGCCGGAGCGTACGCGCGGGTGGTGGACGAACGCGTCAACCTGGTGTCGGTCCCGCTGATCACTTACCGCAACGGCGCCCGCCTGCCCGCCGAGGACGTCGTACGGCTGGCGCACGAGCAGGGGGCGCGAGTGTTCGTGGACGCCTACCAGGCCACCGGGGTCACCCCGATCGACGTGCGCGCGCTCGGCTGCGACTATCTGACCTCGGGCTCACTGAAGTACCTGCTCGGCCTGCCCGGCATCGCGTTCCTCTACGTGCGCGACGGCCTGGAGCATCAGCGCGACCCGGAGCTGACGGGCTGGTTCGGCCGGGTGAACCCGTTCGCGTTCGACACCCGGCTGCTGGACTTCCCCGGGGACGCGCGGCGCTTCGAGACCGGCACGCCGCCCGTGCCGTCGGCCTACGCGGCCAACGCCGGGTTCGACCTCATCGAGCGGGTGGACCCGCGGGCCGTACGGGATCATGTGTCGGCGCTCGTCGAGGAGCTGGCCGAGCGGCTGGCGGCGGCGGGCGAGCGGGTGGCGAGCCCGGCCGGCGCGCGCGGGCCGCAGGTGGCGATAGCGGACGACGACCCCCAGGGGCTGGCCGCCCGGCTGGCCGAGCGGCGCATCGTGACCGCGCCACGCGGCGACCTGCTGCGCATGTCGTTCCACTACTACAACGACCGGTCCGACGTGGCGGCCGTCGCGGACGCCATCAGCCTCTGCCGCAAGTCCTGAGACGTCTGCCGGACGTCCTGAGACGTTTGCCGGACGTCCTGAGACGTTTGCCGGACGTCCTGAGGCCCGCACCGGACGTCCTGAGGCCCCGCCGGTACAACGGAGGTCTCAGGACTTACGCCGGTACGGCGGAGCCGGATGGGCTCCGCCGTACCGGGTGGCCGGATCAGTGCCAGGTGGCCGGATTTAGTGCCAGATGGCGGGATCAGTGCCAGGTGGTGGGGTCAGTCGTCGTAACCCCAGCCCCACTCGCGGTAGGACTGCTGGGTCTGGACGTTCAGCTGGTCGGCGCGCACCCGTGCGGCGCCGTCGGTGAGCCGGTCATTGATCTTGATGACGTCCAGGCCCTCGTTGAAGTCGGCGGCGTAGATGTAGCCGTTGTAGTAGTACGCCGACCACACGCCACCACCGCTGTTGTCGGCGCGGGGGCCGCGCTCGAAGTAGCCGATCTCCTTCGGCGCGGCCGAGTTGGTGAAGTCCCAGATCGAGACGCCGCCCATGTACCACGCCTGGACCATGATGTCCTTGCCCTTGACCGGGATCAGCGAGCCGTTGTGCGCGACGCAGTTCTCGCTGTCGGCCTGGTAGCGCGGGATCTTGAAGTAGCTCTTGAAGACGAGCCGGCCGTGCGAGATGTCATAGATCGCGTCGGCGCCGCGGTTCGGCCCGGTCGCTTCGTTGCAGGTGGCCGCGCCGCCACCGCCGAGCTCGTCGGTGAAGACGACCTTCTTGGCGTCGTTGCTGAACGTCGCCGAGTGCCAGAAGGCGAAGTTCGGATCGGTGGTCCTGGCCGTGACCTTCGGGTTCAGCCGGTCGGAGATGTCGAACAGCACGCCGTCACCCATGCAGGCGCCCGCCGCGATGTCCTTCTCCGCGTACACGGTGATGTCGTGGCAACCGCTCGTCGGGATGAGCAGCCCCGGCTGGGTCTCGTTGCCGCCGTCGGGGAAGACGACCGGGGTGGCCGCGACGGCCGCCGCGGTCGGGTCCTTCAGCGGCACCTTGACGATCGAGATCTTGTCGTGCGGCGGCAGGCAGTCGGGGAAGGTCGCGTTCGGGTTGTACGACTGCACGTAGATGTAGACGTTCTTCTTCTTGTCCCAGCCCTTGCCCGGCACCAGCGTCAGCGTGTGCGAGCCGCAGTTCGTCTCGACGGACTTGATGTACTTGGGCGCGGTCTTGTCGCTGATGTCGAAGATCCGGATGCCCTCCCAGGCCTCCTTGTGATCCGCCGACAGGGCCGTGCTGTTGCAGGAGTCGTCGCTGCGCGAGGAGTCGACGGCGGTGAAAAGCAGATTGCCGTAGACGGTGACATCCATCTGGCTTCCAGGACACACGACCGAACTGACCGGCGTGGCCTTCTTCGGGTTCCGGATGTCGTAGATGGAGAAGCCGCCGTAGTTGCCCACGTAGGCGTAGTCACCCTGGAAGGCGATGTCGGTGTTGATGGTGGCGGCGATCGGCGCCGGCTTGGGGATGTTCAGCACGTGGGTCACGTTCGGGCTGGTCACCACGGTGTCGGCCGGCGGGATGTCGGCGGCCAAGGCGGGCAGCGCCGTCAGTCCTAACGCGACGGCGGCTCCGGCCGCGACCAGGGTCCTGCGAAGGGTCAGCACCCTCGGGCTCCTTCCGGGTCATAAGGCACACATAAATGACAAAATTCTGACCCGGACTGTCAGCTCTCGCCTAGCAAGCACTGTGTCAAGAAATTTGCTGACTTGCCCTATTTCCTTGGAGTCGAAGAGGCGTCTATAGTGCGACGTCGCGACTCCCCGCGGTCAAGGAGGTCAGGTGCGCAACGCACTAACCGTCGGCACCTGCGCCATCCTGCTCGTCACCGGCTGCTCGGGGGGCACCTCCGCGGCCCCGCCCGCCCCGACCGCCGACGCGACGGCGCCCGTCATCGCTCCCGGACGACCCGGCGAGGAGGCCAGGACGCTGAGCCCGAGCGAGGCCGCCACCGCCGTACCACCCCAGAAGGCCAACGCGGCCGACGTCCGCTACATGCAGAACATGATCATCCACCACCGCCAGGCCCTCGACATGGCCCTGCTGGCCCCCTCGCGATCGGCGAACGACGGAGTGAAGCGCCTGGCGTCGCGGATCAACCAGGTGCAGGGCCCGGAGATCGCCATGATGACGGACTGGCTGAAGGCTCAGGGCCAGCAGGTGCCCGAGCACCACGCCGCCCATGACGGCATGCCGGGCATGGCCACGCCGGAGCAGATGGAGAGCCTCAAGGCCGCCAAGGGCCCGGCGTTCGACCAGCTGTTCGTCCAGCTGATGACCGCCCACCACCAGGGCGCGATCACCATGTCGACCGAGGTCATCACCCAGGGCTCACACCTGCGCGTCCAGGAGATCGCCGAGGACATCTCGGTCAGCCAGGCGGCGGAAATCCGGCGGATGGGCCAACTGCTCTAGCAGCCGCCCCCAGGAATGTGCCCTGGCAGCCAGGAATGTTGGCCTAGGAACCGACCCGCCAGGAATGCAGATATTCCTCCTGCTCGCCGGTGAGCGTGTCGATCCCGATCCCGGCGGCGGCCAGCTTGAGCCTGGCCACCTCGTGGTCGATCTCCTCGGGTACGTCGTAGACGCCCGGCATCAGCCGCGCCCGCTCCTCGGCCAGCCAGGCGACGGCCAGCGCCTGCGCCGAGAACGACATGTCCATCACGGCCGCCGGATGCCCCTCGGCCGCGGTCAGATTGACCAGCCGCCCTTCGGCCAGCAACAGCAGCCGCCGCCCGTCCGCCAGCACGTACTCGTCGGTGTTGGGCCGCACCCCGCGGTGGACCTCCTCGGCCAGCTCGTCCAGGGCCCGCACGTCGATCTCGATGTCGAAATGCCCGGCATTGGCGAGAATGGCGCCGTCCTTCATGACGGCCAGATGCTCACCCCGGATGACGTCCCGGTTCCCGGTGACGGTGATGAACAGATCCCCGGCCACGGCGGCCTCCGCCATGGGCCGCACCTCATACCCCTGAAGGGTGGCGTCCAGCGCCTTGACGGCGTCGATCTCGGTGACGAGCACCCGCGCCCCCAGCCCCTTGGCCCGTTCGGCGACCCCCCGGCCGCAGTAGCCGAACCCGGCCACCACGACGGTCCGCCCGGCCAGCATCATGTTGGTGGCCCGCATGATCCCGTCGAGCGTGGACTGCCCGGTCCCGTAGCGGTTGTCGAACATCCGCTTGGTCCGGGTGTCATTCACGGCCACGACCGGAAACCGCAACGCGCTCTCGGCGGCCATCTGCCGCAACCGGATGATCCCGGTGGTGGTCTCCTCACAACCTCCGGAGACCCCGTCCAGGAGATCGGTCCGCTCGGTGTGCAGGATGTTGACCAGATCACACCCGTCGTCCAGCACAAGGTCAGGCCCCAGATCGAGCGCCTGATGAATATGCCGGTAGTAGGTGGCCCGATCCACCCCGGCCCGCGCGTGAACGGCGATCCCGTACCCACGCAACGCCTGGGCGACGTCATCCTGCGTGGACAGGGGGTTGGAGGCGGCAAGAGCGATCTCAGCCCCGCCGGCCTTCAACGCCCCCATAAGCACCGCGGTCTCGGCGGTGACGTGCAGGCAGGCGGCGATCTTCAAGCCGTCGAGCGGCCGGGACACAGCGAACCGCGACCCCACAGCGGTCAACACAGGCATGGACCGAGCGGCCCAATTGATATGCCGCTCTCCGCTCTCCGAAAGATCCACCGCTCCACCCCACACTTCCCCGAAGAAGACGGTCAAGAAGACGCACGTAACGGCGCCCCGCCCCGCATCACCGGAGGAGCGTTCCCCTGGACAGACGCCAACCCCGTGCGGGGTTGGCGCTCACCGTGCTCTGCCGTAAAGAAAGAAATCAGCACCGACAGTGGCCGGGCTTAAAAGAAATCAGTAACGATAGTGGTCGGGCTTGTACGGGCCCTCGACCGGGACGCCGATGTACTCGGCCTGGACCTTGGTCAGCTCGGTGAGCTTCACGCCCAGCGCGTCCAGGTGCAGGCGGGCGACCTTCTCGTCCAGGTGCTTGGGCAGCACGTAGACGCCGATCGGGTATTCGTCCGTCTTCGCGAACAGCTCGATCTGCGCGATCACCTGGTTGGTGAACGAGTTGGACATGACGAAGCTCGGGTGCCCGGTGGCGCAGCCCAGGTTCATCAGCCGGCCCTCGGCCAGGACGATGATCGAGTGGCCGTCGGCGAACACCCACTCGTCCACCTGCGGCTTGATGTTGCGCTTCTCGACGCCGGGCAGCTTGGCCAGGCCGGCCATGTCGATCTCGTTGTCGAAGTGACCGATGTTGGAGACGATCGCCTGGTGCTTCATCTTCGCCATGTGCGCGGCGGTGATGATGTCGAAGTTGCCGGTCGTGGTGATGAAGATGTCGGCCTGGCTGACGACCTCGTCCAGCGTGGTGACCTGGAAGCCGTCCATGGCCGCCTGGAGCGCGCAGATCGGGTCGATCTCGGTCACGATGACGCGGGCGCCCTGGCCGCGCAGCGCGTCGGCGCAGCCCTTGCCCACGTCGCCGTAGCCGCAGACCACGGCCACCTTGCCGCCGATCAGCACGTCGGTGGCGCGGTTGAGGCCGTCGATCACCGAGTGGCGGCAGCCGTACTTGTTGTCGAACTTGGACTTGGTCACCGAGTCGTTGACGTTGATGGCCGGGAACAGCAGCGAGCCGGTCTTGTGCATCTCGTAGAGGCGGTGCACGCCGGTCGTGGTCTCCTCGGTCACGCCCTTGATGCTCTCGGCGATCGCGGTCCACCGCTTGTCGTCGCCGACCGTGCGCTGGAGCAGGTCGATGATGACGTGCCACTCCTCCGGGTCGTCGTCCGTGGCGGACGGGACGGCCCCGGCCTTCTCATACTCGGCGCCCTTGTGGACGAGGAGCGTGGCGTCGCCGCCGTCGTCGAGGATCATGTTGGGGGTCACGCCGCCGGGCCAGGTGAGCGCCTGCTCGGTGCACCACCAGTACTCCTCCAGCGTCTCGCCCTTCCAGGCGAAGACCGGGACGCCCTTGGGGTCCTCGACGGTGCCTGTGGGGCCGACGACGACCGCGGCGGCGGCGTGGTCCTGGGTGGAGAAGATGTTGCAGCTGACCCAGCGGACCTCGGCGCCGAGCGCGACCAGCGTCTCGATGAGGACGGCGGTCTGGATCGTCATGTGCAGGGAGCCCATGATCCGCGCGCCGGACAGGGGTCGCGTACTTGCGTACTCACGGCGGATCGCCATGAGGCCGGGCATCTCATGCTCGGCGAGCCGGATCTCCTTGCGGCCGAAGTCGGCAAGTGAAAGGTCAGCGACCTTGAAGTCCATCGGGTTTTCCCCTCGCATCACGGAGTTGTCGCGATGAGTTTAGGTGCCGTCCGAGCAAGGTCGCATCTCTACCACCCGAAAGCTGACGTAAGAATGTAAGGATGCGCATCACTGAAGCGGCCAGGCGGCTCGGCATGTCCCCGCGAATGCTCCGATACCGGGAGGCTCTTGGCCTTCTGCCGCCGGTCCGGGAGCAGGGTGCGCATCGGAGGTTCGGCGCGGACGAGCTCGCGGCGGTGGCTCAGGGGATCGAGCTGGAGAAGCGCTTCGACATCTCGCCCGCCGAGTTGGCGTTCGCGTTGCGGGTGCTCAGCGAGCCCGCCGTGGCGGGTGCCGTACGCGATCTCGGGGTGCGAATCGGGCGCATCCAGGCGCCGCGCCGCGCCCTGGACTTCGAGCAGGAGAAGGCGTTGCGCCTCCTGCGAACCTCCGCTCCCGGCCACGCGTCCAAACGGTCATGATGGAACTGCTGATGGCCACCGTGCTCGCCCTCTCCCCGGCGCAGCTGACCGGCGAGGTCAAGGTCTACTTCTCCAAGGGAGACGGCATTCCCGGCAAGGTGGTCGCGGTGACCAGGAAGGCGCCCGATCGCGGCGTCGCCAAGTTCGCGATCGAGCAACTGATCGCGGGCCCGACCAAGGCGGAGCGCGGGAGGGGCCTGCGCTCCGAGCTGACCGGACGGCTCCGCGGACCGTCCGACTGCGGCGCCGACTTCAAGCTGAAGATCAAGGACGGCAAGGCCACGCTGCGCTTCTGCCGGACGGTGTGGGGCAGCGGGGTGGGCGGCGACGCGCGCGCCCTGCACACGATCGCCGCCACGTTGAAGCAGTTCAAGTCGGTCAAGAAAGTGATCACGCTGGACAAGGACGGCCGCTGCCTGTTCGACCAGTCGGACGCGGGCACGTCCTGCATAACCGGCCACGAGTAGAACGGGTAGGGGCCGCTACGCGGCGGAGGCGGGGGCGTGGAGCTGCTGAGCGAGCCACGGCAGAGCCTGTGGCAGCTCCCTGTTCCAGGTGTTGAAGTTGTGCCCGCCGCTGGGCAGGATCAGCGACGACGCCTGCATCGGCGGCTTCACCGCGGCCAAGAACCGCTGCGTCGACCCATAGTCGCTCTCGCCCTTCTTGCTGCTGGTGACCAGCACGGTGACCGGCGGCGCGGGCAGGCTGGACAGCCGCCACATGAGGTCATTGCGCTGTTCGACCGCCTTGTCCCCGCCGAACAGGTCACCGGTGGTGCCGTCGATGATCGTCTTGTAGTAGCCCGAGAGCGACACGGCCGCCGAGAACGCGTCCGGATGGGTCATCGTGAGCTTCAGCGCGCAGTAGCCGCCGGTCGAGCCGCCCAGCACGCCCCAGTAGTCCCGCCCGCTCCCCACCCGGTACGAGGCGATCATGTCCCGCCGCACATCAGTGGCGAAGTACGCCTGCACCTGCGGCCCGTTCGGCACGTCGACGCACTCGGTGTCGCGCGGCAGCACCACACTCGGCCGCATCATCACCAGGATCGTCGGCTTGACCTGGTGCTTGGCGATCGCGCTCGCCATCCGCCCAGGCAGGTCGAGCCGGGTCATGAGGTTGCGCGGGTCGCCCGGGTAGCCGGTCAGCGACAGGATCGCGGGGAAGCGCGCCTGCTTGTCGGTGTAGTAGGCCGAGGGCAGGAAGATGTAGGCCTCCTCGCTGAGGTGCGTGGTCGGCCCCGGCATCATCACCTGCTCGATCCGCCCACCCCGTACGGCCCGCTGGGACAGCACCTTGATGCCCGCGCCGACGCCCGCGACCGTGATGGGCGCCGATCCCGTGTCAGTGCCGAGCACGTCGTCCCACGAGCCGTAGAAGCCGAAGTACGAGTTCCCGATCAGGGCGAGCGCCACCAGCGTTAACAGCTGGTCTCCCGCGAGCACACCCACCCTGCCCAGTACGGCCGGCCAGCCGCGGCCGCTCAACCGGGGCCACAGCCAGACGGTCGCGACCAGCGCCCCTACCGCGAGCACCAGCACGAGAAATTGAAGTTTCACCGAGGTCAGTCCCATATCGTCCTCCACGATAGGCATACTCCGCGCGGCGTAAGCATCGGGTTAAGCCCCTGCGGCAAATCTGTCGGCACGGACCCCGGTTCGACCCTTCGACCTGATAGCCGGTCTCGGACCGGAACCACCTGATCACCACCGGCGAGCTAACACGGCCGTTATAGAGCCTCGAATCTAATATGGAGCTGTGAAGAGGCTCGCGCGCCCATGGGTGCCGACAGTCACCGGCTACGCCTCACTGATGATCGGTCTGCTCGACATCATCAGGGCCGTGGCCCCGGGATTCGGTCGCACGAGGATGGGCCAGTGGTCCGACCTGCTGCCCGGCATCGTCACCACACTCGCGCGGGCGACGGCCCTGATCGTCGGCATCCTGCTGGTGATGCTGGCGCACGGGCTGCGCCGCCGGAAGGCGCGGGCCTGGCGGGCGATGGTGGTGCTGCTGCCGGTGAGCGCGGCCATAGAGCTCGTCCACCTGCGTCACCTGGTCACGGCCACGCTCAGCCTGGTCGTCTTCGTGGTGCTGCTGCTGAACAGGCATGAGTTCGCCGCACTGTCCGATCCCCGCACCCGCTGGCGGGCGCTGTGGAACTTCCTCGGACTCAGCGCCCTCGACCTCGGCCTCGGCTACCTGCTGGTCAGCGCCCACCCGAGGGTCATCGTCGGCGACCCGAGCGTGCTGGACCGGTTCCAGCATGTCGTGTACGGCCTGGTGGGCGTCGAGGGACCGGTCACCTACACCGACGACCGCGTCTCGGACCTGGTCTACCTCTCGCTGATCGCGCTCGGCACGCTGACCGCGGTCACCTCCCTCTACCTGCTGCTGCGGCCCGAACGCCCGATCTCCGAGCTCACCGAGGACGACGAGCGGCGGCTGCGCGACCTGCTCGGCAGACACGGGCAGCGCGACTCGCTCGGCTACTTCGCGCTCCGCCGCGACAAGAGCGTGCTCTTCTCCCCCTCGGGCAAGGCCGCGATCGCCTACCGGGTCGTCTCGGGCGTCATGCTGGCCAGCGGCGATCCGATCGGCGACCGCGAGGCGTGGCCGGCGGCGATCGACGGGTTCATGGCCAAGGCCAGACGGCACGCCTGGGTGCCCGCGGTGATCGGCTGCGGCGAGGTCGGCGGCGAGGTGTGGACCCGCAGGACCGGGATGTCCGCGCTGGAGCTCGGCGACGAGGCGGTGGTCGAGGTCGCCGACTTCACGCTGGAGGGCCGGGCCATGCGCAACGTCCGCCAGATGGCCAACAGGGTCGAGCGCGGGGGCTACACCTGCCGCGTCCAGCGGGTCGCCGACCTGACCGGGGACGAGAAGGAACGGATCAAGCAGGCCGCCGTCTCCTGGCGCGGCACCGATACCGAACGCGGCTTCTCCATGGCACTCGGCCGCTTCGGCGACCCCGCAGACGCCGACTGCGTGGTGGCCACCGCGCACAAGGACGGCGAGATCAGAGCCGTGCTGCACTTCGTGCCGTGGGGACCGCACGGCATCTCGCTCGACCTGATGCGCAGGGACCGCGACGCCGAGCCCGGACTGAACGAGCTGCTGATCGTCAAGACCCTCCAGGCCGCGCCCGAGATGGCGATCAAGCAGGTCTCACTGAACTTCGCCATGTTCCGGGCGGTGCTGGCCAGGGGCGAGCGGCTCGGTGCCGGGCCGGTGCTGCGGGCGTGGCGCGGGCTGCTGGTGTTCCTGTCGCACTGGTTCCAGATCGAGTCGCTGTACCGGTTCAACGCCAAGTTCCGGCCGATCTGGGAGCCGCGGTTCGTGGTCTACCCCAATGCCCGAGATCTGCCGCGGATCGGGGTTTCGGCGTTGCAGGCCGAGGCGTTCATCACGCTCGGCCTGCCCAGCCGCGGCTGGCGCCGCGCCACCCGCCTCATCAGACGCAACGCGGCCCCACTCGCCTCATAGCCGCGCACCGCGGGGAGGCGCGCGTCAGGCGACCTTCGGGGCGGAAGAGTGCGGGACAGGCCCGTCAGGCGGGAGAACGTGAGAGCAGGTCTCAGGCGGTCGGTGTGTGCGAGCGGTCGAGGTCCGGCTCCAGGTAGATGACCCGGGCGATCGGTACGGCCTCACGGATCCGCCGCTCGGCCTCGTCGATGCCCCTGGCGACCTCGGAGGCCGAGTCGTCGTGCGAAACCGCGATCTTGGCCGCCACCAGCAGCTCCTCCGGCCCGAGGTGCATCGTGCGCATGTGGATCACCCGGTCGACCGCCGGCGTGCTCTCCAGCGCGGTCCGGATCTGGGCCTCCATCTCCGCCGAGGCCCCCTCACCGACCAGCAGCGACTTGGTCTCGATGGCCAGCACGACCGCGATCACGGCCAGCAGCAGGCCGATCATCAGCGTGCCGACCCCGTCCCACACGCCGTCGCCCGTGATGACCGCCATCGCCACGCCGAACAGCGCGAAGATCAGGCCGAGCAGCGCGCCAAGGTCCTCCAGCAGGATGACCGGCAGCTCGGGCGACTTGGACCGGCGGATGAACGTCACCCACGACTGACTGCCGCGTAGCGGGTTGGACTCCCTGATCGCCGTACGGAAGGAGAAACCCTCCGCGATGATCGCGAAGATCAGCACCGCGAACGCCCAGATCGGCGACTCCACATTGTGCGGATGCAGGATCTTGGTGACGCCCTCGTAGAGCGAGAAGGCCGCACCGATCGTGAACAGCACCACGGCCACCACGAACGCGTAGAAATAGCGCTCGCGCCCATATCCGAAAGGATGCGCCTTGTCCCGTTCCCGCTGCGCCCGCTTGCCGCCGAGCAGCAACAGCAGCTGGTTGCCCGAGTCGGCGACGGAGTGGATGCCTTCGGCGAGCATCGAGGACGACCCGGTGAAGAACGCGGCCACGAACTTCGACACGGCGATCGCCAGGTTGGCGGTCAACGCCGCAATGATCGCTTTGCTACCGCCACTCGCGCTCACCGGAAAACTCCACTCATCATGATCATGTCGTTAAAGGCCCGAAAAGGGATCCTATTGCGAAATTCTGGCCTTGAGCTCCGTGATCGCCGGCACAGGGGTCGGATCGACGCCATATCCGAGAGCCAGATAGGTGGCCGCGTAGTCGCCCAGGCCGATCAGCGAGGCGATCCGCTCCAGCGGATGCGTGCCTTCGGCGGACAGCTCGGTGACGGGCACGCTGCGGTCGTTCGCCAGTCGTACGGTCGCCTCGCGGCGCCGCGACACCCGTGGGTCTTCCTCGACGTCGCGCAGCATCACCAGCCTGAGCGTGCGGCTGGCGGCGTCGGCGAAGATGTCGCGCTCGGCCATCGGCCCGTCGAAGGCGGCCACCTGGTTGTGGCCGGTCTCGGGCAGCTCGCCGTAGATCGCCGGGTATTTGGCGTTGGTGTTGAGCTGGCAGGCCAGCCGGTAGCCGGCGACCGCGGCGACGGAGGACGAGCCCCAGATCATCGGCACGCTCTCGGCCAGCTCCATGGCCAGCGTCTTGCCCGGGTTGACGAACGACTCGCTGGACGGGCGGCACTGGTGCGCGATGTCCTCCAGCGCCCCGGCCACCCGCTCGTAGAGCTCCTCGTCGGCCTTGACCAGGCCGAGCGAGGCGGCGGACACGATCAGCGGGATCGTCAGCAGCCAGACGTTGGCGCGGGCCTGCCCGGTCGCGGGCACCGCCACGTAGACGGCGGACGCCTGCCTGGCGATCGCCTCCAGGGGTGAGTCCGCGCTGCCGACCGCGAGCAAGGAGCAACCGCGCCGCACGGACTCCATCGCCGCGGACAGCGTCTCCTCGGTGCGGCCCGAGCACGACACCGCGATGACCAGATCGGTGGCGCCCACCCAGCCGGGCAGCTGGTGAGAGCGCAGGGTCACGATGGGCATCGGGGCGCCGTTGCCGCAGACCGCGGCCAAGATGTCGCCCGCGATCGCGGAGCCGCCCATGCCCACGACCACGATCGCGCGCGGGCGTACCCGGGAGATCAGCCGGTCGACGCCCGCCTCGACCGCGGCGCGGTAGGCGATGCGGACCTGGGCGGCCGAGGCCGCCACCGCCACCAGCATGCCGCCCGGATCGCCCTCAGTGAGATGGTGCTGGTCATCGAGCCGCTCGGGCTCCCAGGTCACGGCTTCCTGGCCTCGTCGACGAGCAGGACGGGAATGTCATCCCTGACCGGGTAGATCAGGCCACATCCCGTGCAGACCAGCTCCTCGGTCTCGCTCTCCGCGCGCAGCGGTGACTTGCACGCCGGGCAGGCCAGAATCTCCAGCAGCCAGTCGTCGATCTTCACACTGACACCCCTCTAACCATGGCGAGGACCTCGTCCCGTATCGCCGTCATCTTGCTCTCGTCAGCCGCCTCGGCGTTGAGCCGCAGCAGCGGCTCGGTGTTGGAGGCGCGCAGGTTGAACCACCAGTCGGCGCCCGTCACGGTGAGCCCGTCGAGCTCGTCGACGGTGCCCCTGGAGCCGAACGCCCCTCGTACGGCCTGGAGGGCCGCGTCCTGGTCGGCGACCGTGCTGTTGATCTCGCCCGAGGCGTGGTAGCGCGCATAGGCGCCGATCAGCTCCGACAGCGGGCGGTCCTGCTCGCCGAGCGCGGCCAGCACGTGCATCGCCGCGAGCATGCCGGAGTCGGCGAACCAGAAGTCGCGGAAGTAGTAGTGGGCGGAGTGCTCGCCGCCGAAGACCGCGCCCGTGCGGGCCATCTCGGCCTTGATGAACGAATGCCCGACGCGGGTGCGCACCGGCTCGCCGCCGTGCTCGCGGACGATCTCCGGCACCCCCGCCGACGTGATCAGGTTGTGGATGATCGTCGCGCCCGGGTATTTGCCCAGCTCGCGTACGGCCACCAGCGCCGTGACAGCGGAGGGCGAGACCGACTCGCCGCGCTCGTCGATCACCCAGCACCGGTCGGCGTCGCCGTCGAAGGCCAGCCCGAGGTCGGCGCCGGTCTCACGGACGGCTCGCTGCAGATCGCGCAGGTTGGCCGGCTCCAGCGGGTTGGCCTCGTGGTTGGGGAAGGAGCCGTCGAGCTCGAAGTAGAGCGGGATCAGCTCGATCGGCAGGCCCTCGAAGACGGCCGGAACGGTGTGACCGCCCATGCCGTTGCCCGCGTCGGCGACGACCTTCAGCGGCCGGATGCTCGACAGGTCGACCAGCTTGCGCAGGTGGTCGGCGTAGCCCTGGAGCAGGTCCTTCTCGATCAGCGACCCAGCAGGCTCGATGGTATCGCCAAGCAACTCGGCCGCGCGGTCGCGGATCTCGGTGAGGCCGCTGTCGCCGCCGATCGGCACCGCGCCCGCGCGGCACATCTTCATGCCGTTGTATTGGGCCGGGTTGTGGCTGGCGGTGAACATCACGCCGGGCAGCCCCAGGCTGCCGCTGGCGTAGTAGAGCAGATCGGTGGAGCCCAGCCCGGCGTGCACCACGTCGGCGCCGCGCGAGCGCGCCCCGCGCACGAACGCCGCGGACAGCGGCCCGGAAGACTCCCGCATGTCATGCGCGACCACGACCGATCGCGCCCCTGTCACCTCGACGAAGGCCGCCCCCACGGCCTCGGCGGTCGGCTCGTCGAGCTCGTCAGGCACCACGCCGCGAACGTCGTACGCCTTGAAGATCTTGGCGAGGTCGCCCACTCTCCAGCTCCGCCCCTAGGTCGTCACGTGTACGACCGAGCCTACCGGTCGCGATGTTGCTGGGCGGACCGAAGAACGCGCAGGTGCCCCCTCCGCCCGACCTCGACCCCTTGGCCGACCGGCTCGCCGCCACCGGACGGCGCGGGCCTGGCGGCCTCCCTGACGGCGTTGGCCAGCGCTTCGAGGTCGTCGGAGCTGGGCGATGTGCCGTCCGTGGGCAGCCGCACCACTTCCCAGCCGCGGGGAGCGGTCAGCCGCTCGGCGTGTTCGGCGCACAGGTCGTAACAGTGTGGCTCGGCGTACGTCGCCAGAGGGCCGAGAACAGCGGTCGAGTCGGCGTATACGTACGTGAGCGTGAAGACTGCAGGCTGGCTGCAGGCGGTGCGGGAACAGCGGCGGACGGGGCTCACGGAGGGACCGTATCTGGTAAGAGTGCGAGGCGCCACTATCTGGGCGCTCTTAACGAGCGTGTCGCCACAATTCGGACACCTGTCGCAGGCTTTCTCCCCAACTGCCCCGAAGCCGCCTCCCCGTACACTTGCCGTGTGAACCAACGGCGTGGCCCCAGACGGCGTGACCGGCACGGTCGCGGCATGCGCGGCCCCCTCGCGCCCTCCCACGTGCCGATCGCCAGATCACGCAGCGAGCGGTTCGACGACCTCGTGCTCGACGCCGTCGACCGGCTGCGGCCGCAGTGGGGCAAGCAGCTGGCGGCGGTGGAGTTCGCGGTCGAGGAGGTGCCACCGCTGAGCGAGCTCGGCGATGGGCCCCGGCTCGGCTCCGAACCGATCCCGTTCGGCCGCGCCGACGTCGCGCGCGGCCAGGACCCGGCCGCCGTCGTCGTCTACCGGCGGCCGCTGGAGGCCCGCGCCCGCGACCGCGACACGCTGGGGGCGCTGGTGCACGACACCGTGGTCGAGCAGGTGGCCACCCTTCTCGGCCTGTCACCCGAGACCGTCGACCCGGGCTACGACGACCGCCGCTGACCGCCTGGACCAGCGCGGCGGTCGAAGGTTTGGCAACCCTTGCCTAGTTGCGGAGAGTAGCCATACGATTACCGTGCGTGTTCGTCCGTTCCATGCGAAGGAGAGCATCTGTGGGCAGGCACGAGAAGCCCGACAGCCCGAAGGCCGAGGCCCTCGATCCGAAATCCGCCGCGAGCCGAGAAGCCGGCTCCAACAAGGACCAGAACAAGACCTCCAACGGCGCGCACAGCGCCGACTCGAAGGACGGAAAGAAGTAGTGAACGACACGGCGCAGGGGGTTGAACGCCTGATCGAGCATCTCGACGAGTTCGACGACATCGGGCCACGCGTCAAAGGGGCGATCCGCGCGGTGCCCCGCCATCTGTTCATCCCTTCGGTCGCGCTCCCCGTGCCGACCACCCCCGACAGCGCGTACATCATCGACCGCGACGCCGACCCGGACGCCTGGTGGGACGCGGTCTACTCGCCCCACTCCATCGTCACCCAGCTCGATGACGGGGCCACCGACATCAGGGCCAAGGTGGGCGGCTACTCCTCCTCGGCCTCGGCGCCGAGCACCGTCGCCGACCTGCTCCAGATCCTGGACACCGCGCCAGGCCGCCGGGTGCTGGAGATCGGCACGGGCACCGGCTGGACCGCCGCCCTGCTGTCCCATCTCGTCGGCGAGGAGAACGTGACCTCGATCGACGTCGACCCCGTGGTGGCGGAGCAGGCCGCCAAGAACCTGAGCGCGGCCGGCGTGCACCCGCACCTGATCGTCGGCGACGGCGCGGCCGGCTGCCCGGAGCGGGCGCCGTTCGATCGGGTTCACGTCACCTGCGGTGTCCGCACCGTGCCCTACGCGTGGGTGGAGCAGTGCCGCCCCGGCGGGGAGATCGTGCTGCCCTACTGCCCCGGGTTCGGCGACAACCACGCCCTGCGGCTCGTCGTCGCCCCGGACGGCACCGCGTACGGCCGCTTCCTCGGCTTCGCCTCGTACATGATGATGCGCTCCCAGCGTCCCGTCGTGGACCGCCCGGCCCGTGGCCCAGAGGACAAACACCGCTCCACCACGCGCGTGGACCCCCGCACGATCGCCTACGCTCCGTCCGGAGCGGACCTCGCCATCGCGTCGCTGACGGGCCTGACCTCGAGCGGCAGTGCGGAACCGGACGAAGACGGAGAGCTGTACCGGATGTGGGTGTCCGACCCCGACGAGGCGTACTCCTGGGCGACCGTGGCGTGGCGACCCAACGCGGAGGAGTACGAGGTCTACCAGGTAGGTCGGCGGCCTCTGTGGGAGGAGGTCACCGATGCCTACTTCCGCTGGGTGAGCTGGGGCAAGCCCGACCGCGACCGGTTCGGCATGACCGTCACTCCCGATGGCCAGCAGATCTGGCTGGACGCCACGCCCATCGGGGAAGCACGACGGATGACGTGGCCGTCGGCTTCGGGAGCGGGGTCAAGGTTCGGGCGGCGGGTGCCAGCGGCCGTTCGGTGAACGGCAACCCGCCCACCACGGATGCGAGAAGGGGTCACACGGCAGCCCGTGCGACCCCTTCTCCGATATCTATCCCTTATGTCGCTAACCCTTATATCGCTAAACGGCCTCTCGCTTGATCCTTCTGCGCTCCCGCTCGGACAGCCCACCCCAGATGCCGAACCGCTCATCGTGTTCGAGTGCGTACTCAAGGCACTCCGCACGTACTTCGCACGATCGGCAGACCTTCTTGGCCTCTCGGGTGGAGCCGCCCTTCTCCGGGAAGAACGCTTCCGGATCCGTCTGAGCGCACAGCGCGCGCTCCTGCCAGCCGAGTTCTTCAGCGTCAAGCTCATCCTGTGCGATGACCAGATCGGTCACTGCACACCTCCCTGCCGCCCGCCCGCAATGGAGCCCCCCATGGAACGCCTTCCTTACTACCCACCCACAGGAAGGCGTAACAACATGGTTGTAATTACACGCGTGTGCCGTACGTGGAGTCAAGCGGCATGCCGGTATCCGGGGAAAGACCAGATCTCGCCCCGGTGTGCATGGCATGTGATGTTCGCACCCCGGCCTTGTCCCTGTTTCCATGGCGTTGGCCTGGGGTGTTGCGACGTCTGGCAGTGGTCCGAACCGTACCAGGGCGGGAGAGACTCCCGCCCGTGGCCCACCTTCTCTCTAGCCGTGCTTTAACGGTCTCTTACCTGCGTGGCTCGTTGGGGCTGTATATGGCCGTGGGGTCGATCGGGTCGTCTCCCTGCCGGGGCGCGTCGCCGCCCAGCGCGTCGCCACGGAACATCGACTGGTCGAGCCGGACAGTGGACTCCGCCGGGTGGTCGCCCCATCCGGCCGCCTGGGGCTGCGACTGGGGCTGCGACTGGTGGTGCGGCTGGTAGGGCTGCGGCTCGTACTGGGCCGGCTGGGGCTCGTACGGGGCCTGGGGCGGCTCGTAAGGGACCTGATGGGCGGGCGCCTGGTGGGCGGGAGGCTGCGTCGGGTAGCCCGGCTGCTGTTGCTGCGGGTGCCCGAAGGGGTCGTCGTACGGCCTGGCCTGCTGCTGGCTCGCGTAGTCGGGGACGCGCAGGTCGGAGGCGGCGCCGGACGCCGAGTGCTGGTAGGTCTCGGCCTGCTGGTAGGCGTCCAGGAGCTGCTGGGAACGCGGGTCCACCGGCGGGTCGGGCTCCTGGTAGGCGGCTGGGGTGGCGTACTCGTGGCCCGAGAAGCCGGTGAAAGGCTGGCCCTGCGGCTGGCTCTGGGGCTGGTCGAAGGCGTTGTGCCCGAAAGGCTGCTGGCCGAACAGGGGCTGCGGCGGGGCCTGGTTCTGCGCCGGGGGTTGGGCCGGGTCGGCGGGCGCCCACGGGTTCGGCTGGCTGTCGATCGTCTGGTAGGCGTTCGCCTGGCTGTCCGTGGGGGCGTAGGCGTTGGCCTTGCTGTCCGCGGGAGCGTAGGCGTTGGGCTGACTGTCCGCGGGGGCGTACGAAGCCGCCTGGCTGTCCGGCGTGCTGAACGGGATCAGCTGGTTGTCCGGCGTGTTGTACGGGATCGCCTGGCTATCCGGGGTGTTGTAGCTGATCGCCTGGTTGGCCGGTGTGTTGTACGGCTGGGAGAAGGCACTCGGCTGGCTGTCCGCGGGGACGTAGGGGGCGGGCTGGTACTCGGGCTTCGGCTGGGGGACGGCGTCGGGCGTCGGGAAGCTCGGGTTCGTCTGACCGAAGCCGGGCTGCGGCGTGGGGAAGCTGGGATCCGTCTGGCCGAAGCCGCCCTGGGGCTGAGGCGTGGGGAAGCTGGAATCCGTCTGACCGAAGCCCGGCTGGGGCTGGGGGAAGCCCTGGTCTGGCTGGTCGCGGTCGGTCGTGGCGGGAAATGCGACGGTGACCGGCTGGGGGGTCGAGGCCGGCTCCGGAGCGTAGGGGGGCTGCTCGGGCTGGCCGCCGTAACTGGGCGGCTGCTGGCCATAACCCGGCTGCTCAGGCTGGCCGCCAAAGCTCGGCGGCTGCTGGGCGTAGGCGGGCTGCTCAGGCGCGCCACCGTAACTCGGCGGCTGCTGACCAAAAGCAGGTTGCTCAGGCTGGCCGCCAGGGCCCGGAGGCTGCTGGGCGTAGCCGGGCTGCTCGGGCTGGCCGCCGAAGCTGGGGGGTTGCTGACCGTAAGACTGCTGATCGGGGAGTTGCTGACCGTACGGCTGCTGCTGGCTGGGGGGCTGCTGACCGTAAGGGGCGTTGGGGAACTGCTGGCCGTAGCCCTGCTGGGGCTGGACGGCGGGGCGGTCGGGCAGGACCTGTGGGAGCAAGTAGACCAGCGCGATGGCCGTCAGCGCGAGCACCGGCACGCCCCTGATCACGAACTCCGCCGTCAACCGCGCACCGCTGCCCGCGAAGAGCCCGAGGATCAGCGTGATCGCGCCGAACAGGGTGGCGATGCCGAGCATGGCCGCCGCGCCGAACGCGACCGGCTTGGCCTGGGACGACGGTGTGCCGACCTTGGTGAGCAGCACCACCGAGCCGAGGAGCAGCGCCGTGGTGACGGGGCTGGTGAAGTTCCCGAAGTTGCTGAAGGCACGGTCCGCGAAGGAGAGGTCGGCGACCACGGAGCCCGAAGAGCTGACCAGGACCTTGCCGATGGCCACGAGGATGTTCAGTCCGCCGCCGGCGAGCATGAGCCAGGCGGCCGGCTCCCTCAGCCGGGCGACGTCAAGTTTGCTCACAAGTACCCCCATCGGACCCTTTGGCCCGAAGGGAGTTTGCCACATCGCTGACTTTCGCGGCGGATGTCCGAGCAACCTCTTACGTGCTAGACGTCCACATTAAGCATGGTTTGCTGGGTTTTTCGGAGACCGAAGCGTTGTAAAGCCGCCTCCCGAGACAGGCGTGTCGGTGGCCGGTGCGAGACTGGTCCGCATGCACATCGTGTCCCTCGCCGGCGGCATCGGCGGCGCCCGCTTCCTGCGTGGCCTGCGGGCGACGGCCCCCGACGCCCAGATCACCGTCATCGGCAACACGGGCGACGACATCACCCTGTTCGGCCTGCGCGTCTGCCCTGACCTCGACACTGTCATGTACACACTGGGCGGCGGCATCGACGAGGAGCAGGGCTGGGGCCGCGCCAAGGAGTCCCATGCCGTCAAGGAGGAGCTGGCGGCCTACGGGGTCGAGCCGCAGTGGTTCGGGCTGGGCGACCGCGACTTCGCCACGCACATCGTCCGGTCGCAGATGCTGGAGGCCGGCTACCCGCTCTCCCAGATCACCGAGGCGCTGTGCGCGCGCTGGCAGCCGGGCGTGCGCCTGCTGCCGATGAGCGACGACCGCTGCGAGACGCACGTCGTCGTCTCCGACGAGCGCGGGCGGCGGGCGATCCACTTCCAGGAGTGGTGGGTACGCCTGCGCGCCGCCATCCCCGCCGAGTCGATCGCGCTGGTCGGGGTCGAGACCGCCAAGCCGGCCCCGGGCGTGCTGGAGGCCATCGCGGAAGCCGACGTGGTGATCCTGCCGCCGTCCAACCCGGTGGTGAGCATCGGCACGATCCTTCAGGTGCCGGGCATCCGCGACGCGCTGCTGGCCAAGACCGTGGTGGGCGTCTCCCCCATCATCGGCGGGGCGCCGGTGCGCGGCATGGCCGACGCCTGCCTGACCGCGATCGGCGTCGAGACCAGCGCCCAGGCGGTGCTCGACCTCTACGGCGCGGAGCTGATCGACGGCTGGCTGGTCGCCGAGGAGGACTCCGGCGTCGCGCTCGACGGGGTCAGGGTGGAGTCACGCCCGCTGATCATGCACGACGCCGACGCGGCGGCCGACATCGCCCGCGCCACCCTCGACCTGGCCCTGGAGCTCGCCCGATGACCCCCACGAGTCCGGTCGAACCCACGAGTCCGGCCGAGCCCACCATCCCGACCGAGGCCACCATGCCCACAGCCTCGACCGAGCCCACCGACGTAGCGAGTCCGGCCGGCGGTCCGGCCGGTCGTGTCGAGGTGTTCGGGGTTCAGGGCATCGGTGAAGTGCGGCCAGGTGACGACATCGCGGCCCTGCTCGGCGGGGCCGACCTGCGTGACGGCGACATCCTCGTCATCACCTCCAAGATCGTGAGCAAGGCCGAGGGCCGGGTCCGCCAGGCCCCCGACCGTCAGGCCGCCATCGCCGAAGAGACCGAGCGCGTGGTGGCCAGGCGCGGCGACACCGTCATCTCGCAGACCCGCCACGGCTTCGTCATGGCCGCCGCCGGGGTCGACGCCTCCAACACCGCCCCTGGCACGGTCCTGCTGCTCCCCGAGGACTCCGACGCCTCCGCCCAGCGCATCCGCGCGGCTCTGGCGGCCCGCGCGCGGGTGGGCGTGATCGTCTCCGACACCTTCGGCCGCCCGTGGCGCCACGGCCTGACCGACGTGGCCATCGGCGCCGCCGGCGTGACCCCGCTCGAAGACCTGCGCGGCGGCGCCGACACCCACGGCAACCCGCTCAACGCCACCGTGACCGCCCTGATCGACGAGATCGCCGCCGCCGCCGAGCTGGTCAAGGGCAAGCTCGCGGGCGTGCCCGTGGCCGTCGTACGCGGCCTGTCCCACCTGGTGACCGAGGAGGACGGGCCGGGCGTCCGGGCGCTGGTCCGGCCGGCCGACGAGGACATGTTCCGCTACGGCTCGCGTGACGTGGTGTTCGCCCGCCGTACGATCAGGGAGTTCTCCGCCGAGCCCGTCGACTCCGACGCCGTACGCCGGGCGGTGGCGGCGGGCATCGCCGCGCCGGCGCCGCACCACACGACCCCGTGGCGGTTCGTGCTCGTCGAGTCGGCGCAGACGAAGGTGAAGCTGCTCGACGCCATGCGTGACGCCTGGATCGCCGACCTGCGGGCCGACGGGTTCACCGAGGAGTCGATCACCAAGCGGGTCAGGCGCGGCGACGTGCTGCGCAACGCCCCCTACCTGGTCGTGCCGTGCCTGGTGATGGAGGGCTCACACACCTACCGTGACGAGCGGCGCAACGCCTCCGAGCGCGAGATGTTCATCGTGGCGACGGGCGCGGGCGTGGAGAACTTCCTCATCCAGCTGGCCGTCGAGGGACTCGGCTCGGCGTGGGTGTCGTCCACGATGTTCTGCCGCCCGGTGGTGCGCGAGGTGCTCGACCTGCCGGAGTCGTGGGACCCGATGGGCTGCGTCGCGGTGGGCCACGCGGCGGCCCCGCCCCGGGACCGCCCGCCCCGCGATCCGCAGGACTTCATCCTGACGCGCTGACAGCCAGTCAAAGAGGCATTTACCGTTAATAAGGTTTCCTTTACATTCGGAGCATCCCCCCATGTGAAGGAGCCGCTCCATGAGAAGGATGCTCACCTTCATCACCGTGGTGGTGATCTCGATCGCCACCACGGTCTACGTCGCCGAGCCGGCCCTGGCGCACGGCTACATCAACTCCCCGCCCAGCCGTCAGGCGTTCTGCGCGCAGGGTCAGGTGCCCAACTGCGGCGACATCATCTACGAGCCGCAGAGCGTGGAAGGGCCGAAGGGGCTGCGTAACTGCCACGGCAACAACGCCCGCTTCGCCCAGCTCAGCGACGAGTCCAAGCCCTGGCCGGTCACCTCGGTCGGCAACTCGGTGACCTTCAGGTGGACGCTCACCGCCAGGCACTCCACCAGCACCTGGGAGTACTTCATCGGCAACACCCGGGTCGCCTCGTTCAACGACGGAGGAGCCCAGCCACCGGCGACGGTCACCCACACCGTGAACTTCGCCGGCTACAGCGGCCGGCAGAAGATCCTGGCGATCTGGAACATCGCCGACACCTCCAACGCCTTCTACTCCTGCGTCGACCTGAGGTTCGGCGGCGGCGGGAACCCGACCCCCACACCCACGCCGACTCCCACCCCCACCCCGACGCCCACGCCGACCCCGACAGTGACGCCGGGTGGCACCTGGGCGCCGAATGTCGCGTATGCGGTGGGCGCGCAGGTCACGTACGCCGGGCTGTCGTACAAGTGCATCCAGGCGCACACCTCACTCCCCGGATGGGAGCCGCCGAACGTACCGGCGCTATGGCAGCGCGTCTAGCGCGCGGAGTTCACGAGCGAGCGAGGGGGTGCCGGGGTTTCCCGGCACCCCCTCATTACGTGTCTTCCTCAATACGTCGTCGGCTTGCAGGTGGGGTGGCACAGGCGGCGGGCGAGCGCGGCGAGGAAGACGTCGATGATCTCGTCCGGCTGCTGGGCGATGTGCAGGGAGCCGTTCGTGACGGACGTGATGTCGGACAGGCTCGCCCGGTCCGCGTTGCCGAAGGCGATGATGACGATCTGGATGGGCTTGTTCGGGTCCCACTCCTCGCGGAGCTTGCTGATCAGCTGCGGCAGCTTGATGCCGCGGCCGTCGTCCTTGCCCGCGGTGATCACCAGGAGCGTGTTGTTCATCTCCTCGCGATACTTGCCCGCGACCTCGTGGAAGCCGCCGAGTATCGCGTCGTAGAGCGAGCTGTCACGGTCGGGATGCGCGGTGATCGTGGTGGTGAGCTGGTCGAGTACGCTCCTGCGGACCAGCTGGCCGCTCTCGGGGCGGTTGATCGGCCCCAGGCTGACGCGCGGCTGGTAGCCCTTGGCCTGGCCGAGCCCGACGGCGAACTCCCACATCCCCATGTACGTGGTGTCGGGGAAGAGCCGCAGCCCGATCTTGGCCGCGGCCAGCGAGACGCCCAGCCGGGTGGTGTCCTTCAGCTTCTCGGCCATGTGCTTGGAGGTGTCGGCCAGCACCAGGATGTTCGTCGGTGGCGCCAGCCTGCTCCACGCCTGCAGTGCCTCGTCGATGTCCTCGGGCGACACCGAGGGCCGGGTCTTCGGGGCGCCCGTCGGGATCTCCGGCCCCGGCGAGATCGGGCCCTGCGCGCCGTCGCCCGAGTGGAAGCCGGCCCGCCGTACCAGATCCTGGGCCTCGGCGCCGCGTAGCCAGTCGGCGAAGAGCGTCGAGGCTTCGGCGACCGTGGGGTCGGTGGCGGTGACGACGTACGGGTAGTCGAGATTGATCGTGCCCTCACGCGGGCGCAGCGCGACGACCGGGTCGGCCGACGGCTGCTGGTTGTGCGTCCACACCGACTGCTCGGGCACGATGACCACCGGCCGCTGCCAGAACGTGTGGTCGTCCACGGCGGCCAGCATCGAGCGGTAGTCGGGCGCCGAGCCCGCCTGCGCCCAGCGGACGAACGCGGTCAGCGCCTTGTCGGCCTCGGGCCCGTTGCCCACGACGTCCCTGGCGGCGGCGACCGTGGCGATCCCGGCGCCGACCAGCGAGGGGTCGGGGACGCGCACGATGTCGGGCTCGTTGGCGTTGGGCGTGAGCCGACCCCGCACGGTGGAGGGGAAGACCATCCGCCAGTTCATCTCGGTCTTGCCGACGGAGAAGCGCTGCGCCAGCGACGACCGCGTGGCGAACACCAGCGGCGAGGTCGCCACCACGCTCTCCCCCGTCGGCAGCGCGCTCGCGCCCTGCTTGCGGGCTAACCGGATCCAGGCGGAGGAGTCGGCGATCCAGCCGTCGGGCCGCTCGCGCAGCACTCCGGCCCGGTCGCCGATCAGCGTACGCAGCACGGTGGCCGGGGGCTGCTCGGTGACCTGGACGAGTACGCACCGGCCACCGATCGAGTTCTTGGCGTCGTTGAACTTCCCGGCCGCCTCCATGGCCGCCGGAGCGACGTCCACCGCGGCGGCCACGCTGACCAGAACAGGCTCTCGTGTCGTGCACAGCGCGCCGGCTCCGCTGAAGAGCACGACCACGGTGGCGGCGACGATGGCCACCGCTCCCGCCCCCGCCAACAGGCCGCGTTGCAGTGCCTTCCTGCGGCGCTGTTCGGCGGGCAGCGCCGCCCGGTGTCGACCCAGCCGCACGGTGCACCTCTCTTCAGGGGACTGCCGATTCTTCCAGCGCCGCCCACGACTGGCGCAAGACTCGGTAGAACTTGTTATAACTACGCCATCGGGAGTACCCGCCTGACGCTCTGGCAGACACCGTCGCTCGCCGCCGACGCGGCCAGCCGCTCGCTGTCGGGCCGGCCGTACTCCGTCGTACGCTGCCGCACCGGCCGGCCGGTGACCTCGACCATCGCGCGCAGCTCGCTGATCGTCTTGTACGAGCCGTTCTCCGATCCGGCCATCCGGCTGATGGTCTCCTCCATCAGCGTGCCGCCGAGGTCGTTCACCCCGCCCTGGAGCACCTGGTGGCACAGGTCGTCCTGGAGCTTGACCCAGGAGCACTGGATGTTGGAGATCGCGCCGTGCAGCAGGATCCTGGCCAGCGCGTGCACGGCCCGGTTCTCCTGCGCGGTCGGACCCGGCCGGGCGACGCCCGCCAGGTAGATCGGCGAGCTGGTGTGCACGAACGGCAGCAGCACGAACTCCGAGAACCCGCCGCTCTCCTCCTGCAGCCGCCTGATCAGCTTGATGTGCCTGACCCAGTGCACGTGGGTGTCCACGTGGCCGTACATCATCGTGGACGTCGTCGGGATGCCCACCCGGTGCGCGGTGGTGATGACGTCGATCCACTCCTTGGTGGGCAGCTTGCCCTTGGTGAGCACCCAGCGGACATCGTCGTCGAGGATCTCCGCCGCTGTGCCTGGCAGCGAGTCGACGCCCGCCTCCTTCGCCGCGTGCAGCCAGTCCTCGATGGACAGGTTCGTCCGGCTGGCGCCGTTGATGACCTCCATCGGAGAGAAGGCGTGTACGTGCATGCCCGGTGTCCTGGCCTTGACCGCCTTGGCGAGGTCGAAGTAGGCGGTGCCCGGCAGGTCGGGGTGAATGCCGCCCTGCATGCACACCTCGGTCGCCCCGGCCCGCCACGCCTCCTCCGCCCGGTCGGCCACCTGGTCCAGGCTGAGCGTGTAGGCGTCGGCATCGGTCCTGCGCTGGGCGAACGCGCAGAAGCGGCAGCCGGTGTAGCAGACGTTGGTGAAGTTGATGTTCCGGTTGACGACGTACGTCACCTCGTCGCCGACCGCCCGCGCGCGCAGGTCGTCGGCGATGCGGGCCAGTTCGTCGAGCGCCCCGCCGTCGGCCGACAGCAACGCCACGGCCTCGGCCTCACTCAACCCCGCCGGATCCGCCTCCGCCCGCCGCAACGCCGCCCGCACCTCGGACGGCGTATGCCCCCCGGTCTGAACCGCCCCGGCTCCCGCCCCCGACCCCACTCCCGGCGCCGGTGCGGCGAGGAGGTGGTCGGCGGAGGGCGGCGCAATGCGTGCGGCGGGGTCCAGCCGATCGCGCAGGGCCTCCCAGTCTCCGTAGACGTTGTCGAAGTCGTCGCGCCGGTCGTTGGTCCGGCCCGTCGTGTCCACCTCGACGTGCAGATCCACCCGCCCAGAAGCCGCGAATCCGCCATCCGGCTCCTGCCACGGCCGCCCCTGGAGCACCGCGTCCTCCCGAGCCAGCCCCGTGACCGGATCCGCCAGTGCCGCCACGTGCGCGAACAGCCGGGGGTCCAGCCACGGCTCCCCCGCCAGCACATACTCCGGATAGATCGTCAGCCGCTCCCGCAGCTGGAACCCCGCCTCCCCGGTCCGCGCCGCCAGGTCGTCGATCTGCGGCCACGGCCGCTCGGGGTTGACGTGGTCGGGCGTCAGCGGCGACACCCCGCCCCAGTCGTCGATCCCGGCCCGGATCATCAGCTCGTACTCGGCGTCGACCAGGTTCGGCGGCGCCTGCAGCCGTACCCGGGGCCCCAGGACGAGCCGGGCCACCGCGATCGTGGCGGCCAGCTCCTGCAGGTCGGCGTCCGGCAGGCCGCGCATGGCCGTGTCGGGCTTGGCGCGGAAGTTCTGGACGATGACCTCCTGGACACCGCCGTACTCGCGCGCCACCCGCCGGATCGCGAAGATCGACTCGGCCCGGTCCTCGATGGTCTCGCCGATGCCGATCAGGATCCCGGTGGTGAACGGCACGTTCGAACGGCCCGCGTCCTCCAGCACGCGCAGTCGTACCGCCGGATCCTTGTCGGGAGACCCGTAGTGGGCCGCCCCCTTCTCCTCGAACAGCCGCCGCGAGGTCGTCTCCAGCATCATGCCCATCGACGGCGCGACCGGCTTGAGCCGCTGCAGGTCGCGCCAGCTCAGCACGCCGGGGTTCAGGTGCGGCAGCAGCCCGGTCTCCTCCAGCACCCTGATCGCCATCGCCCGCACGTACGACAGCGTGTCGTCGTAGCCGTGCGCGTCGAGCCACTCGCGGGCCTGGTGCCAGCGGTCCTCGGGCCGGTCCCCCAGCGTGAACAGCGCCTCCTTGCACCCCATCGCCGCCCCCTGGGCGGCGATCTCCAGCACCTCGTCAGGACTCAGGAACGGCGCGGGCAGTTTGTTCGGCGCCGTCGCGAACGTGCAGTAACCACAACGGTCCCGGCAGAGCCTGGTCAACGGGATGAACACTTTTCTGCTGTACGTGATGACGCCCTCCCTCCCGACCGCCGCCAATCCGGCATCCCGGATCCGGGAGGCGTGTTCGAGCAGTGTGTCAAGGTGCTCATCGCGGGCGTGGAGCAGCACGGCCGCCTCGGTGACGTCGAGGGTCTTGCCGTCGCGGGCCCGGGCGAGAGCACGGCGGAGTGCGGAATCACTTACGAGACTCATACCGGCACACTACGACGGGCTGAGTTCACGACCCGCACCTAGGGAGGGTCAAAAGGAGCGGTAGTCGCGCACCGACATTCTCGGTCCGCGCGCCGGCGGGCGCAGCCCGGTGAGGTAGATCAGGACCGTCGCCCGGTGCCGGTGGCCCATGTAGGGCTCCAGCAGCCGCATCATGCCAGGATCGTCGGTCTTCTCGCCGGTCAGCGCGTAGCCCACCAGCGTGGCCAGGTGGAAGTCGCCCACGCTCACGGCGTCGGGATCGCCGAAGGCCCGCTGACGCACCTCCGCCGACGTCCACACCCCGACGCCCGGCAGAGCCCGCAGCAACCGGTCGAGCTCCTCACTGGTGGCGGCGGCCTCCAGCTTGGCGGCGTGCCAAGCCGCCGTGGCGATCGTCCTGGCCCGCACGGCCTCGGCACCGGCCCGATGCCAGTGCCAGGACGGCACCTCCCGCCACACGCTCGTCTCGGGCACGACCCGCATCCCGTCAGGCGCGGGTCCCGGCGCGGGCTCCCCGTAGCGGTGCAGCAACCACCGCCAGGCCCGCCACGCCTCACGCCCGACGACCTTCTGCTCGAGTACGGCAGGCACCAGGGCCTCCATGACCCGGCCGGTCCTGCCGATGCGCAGCCCCGCGTGCTTCCTGGCCACGTCCTCCAGCACGGCGTGCCGCACGCTGAACCCCGAGGCGTCGTCATCGGCCCCGAGCAGAGCGGGCAGCGCCTCAAGCAACCACCCGGCGCCCGGCCCCCACGCCTGGCCGCACACGCTCCCCGCCCGGATGCTCACCCGCAGCGTGCCGGGCCCATCGGGGGTACGGGAGGTGCGCCACACGGCACCGTCGTGCGTGGCGCGCCAGGTGGGATCGCCGGTGCCGCGCCGGTGCGGCCCCAGCACAAGGCCCAGGTCCAGCACCCGCCCAGGCTCCCACCACCGCTCCATCACCCCTACAGTCTGCCGTCCCCGTACGCCTCCGGTTGCCGGTGGCCCCTTGTCAGGGGCGCGCGTATCGGCGCCCGGCCACGTGCGGGTTCAGCGGGCGTATTCCTGGAAGCCCCCAGCCCTGTACAGCGGGTGGCGGGTGCCCACCGCTTGCCGTACTGGAAGAAAAAAGGGTTCAGACGTCGCTGGAGTAGCGGACCGCACGCTCAGGAAGTTCGATGCCCGGCCAGATGCGGACCCCCGCCTGGAGTTCGTTGCCCGGACCAACCACCGCGCCGTCGCCGATCACCGCGTCGCACACCACCGCGCCCGCGCACACCCGCGCCCCCCGGCCCACCACCGAGTCCGTCACGGAGGCGCCCGCGTGGATCACGCAGTCGTCGGCCAGCACGCTGCCCAGCACCGAGGCGCCCGCCTCGACCACGGCGCGCGCCCCCACCGTGGAGCCGCCCTGCACCTTGGCCTCCGGCGAGACCACCGCTCCGTCGAGCGCCAGGTATTCGCCGGTCGGGCCGGGCAGCGCGGGCGAGGCCAGCCGGCCGAGCACCAGGTCGCGCGAGCCACGGACGAACGCGGCGGGCGTGCCGACGTCGAGCCAGTAGGTGCGGTCGGCGTAGCCCAGCACGAGCTCGCCCGACTCGATGAGCCCCGGGAAGGTCTGCCGCTCGACCGACACGACCTCGCCCCTGGGGATCTGGTCGATGACCGAGCGGGTGAACACGTAGCAGCCCGCGTTGATGCGGTTGGTCACCGGGTTGGGCGTCTTCTCCAGGAAGTCGGTCACCCGCCCGTCGTCGTCGGTGGGCACGCAGCCGAACCGGGTCGGGTCGTCGACCTCCGTCAAATGGAGCGTTACAGCAGCGGAACGGTCCACATGGGTGCGAATCTGGTCGCCTATGTCGTGACCGGACAGGATGTCGCCGTTGAGTATGAGCACGGGATCGTCGGGACCCGAGGTGAGCGCCTCGGCGGCGTTGCGGATCGCGCCGCCGGTGCCGAGCGGCGTCTCCTCCGTCATGTATTCGAGCGAGAGCCCGAACGCCTCCCCGTCACCGAAGACGGGCTCGAACATCGAGGCTTTGTAGGAGGTGGCGAAGACGATCCGGCGCACCCCGAATGATCGGGCACGGGCCAGTTGATGTGCCAGGAACGGCACTCCGGCGGTGGGAAGCAGCGGCTTGGGCGTGCCCAGTGTCAGCGGACGCAGGCGCGTGCCCTGCCCTCCGACCAGGAGGATCGCCTCAAGGTCTGGCAAAGAGCTCTCCATCACTCGGTGAGGTTATCCAACTATTCGATCGCGCGCTGGTAGGAGCTGAGATGCGCCTCCACGGACGCCTCCCAGGTGAACTCGCGGGCTCTGGCCAGACCCGCCTCGCGCAGCTGCAGCCGCCGCTCGGTGGAGGCGAGCAGCTGGCCCAGCTCTCTGGCGATGCTGTCGGCGTCGGGTTCGGTGTAGGCGACCGCGTCGCCGCCCACCTCGGGCAGCGAGGTGCGGTGGGTGGTGAGCACCGGCGCGCCGCAGGCCATCGCCTCCAGCACGGGCAGCCCGAACCCCTCGCCGCGCGACGGGAACGCCACCACGACCGCCCCGCCGAGGAACCCCGGCAGGTCCGGGATGCTCAGGTAGCCCGGCCGCACCACCTTGACGGTGGCCTCGACCTCCCGGCAGGCCTCGTCGACGTCGTCCTCGTGGACTCCGCCGCCGAGCACCAGCGCGGGCGGGTGGTCCAGGCTCTTGACGGCCATGGCGAAGCCACGGATCAGGTTGGGCACGTTCTTGCGCGGGTCGAGCGCGCCGAGGAAGGCCACGTACGGCTGGCCGTGCAGGCCGCACCTGGTGACCGCGCGGAGCATCTCGGCGTCGCTCGGCGGGTGGAAGACCCGCTGGTCCACGCCGTGGTAGGCGACGTCGATGCGGGTCGGATCGGCGGCGAGCACGCGGATCAGCTCGTCTCTGGTCGCCTTGGACGGCACGATGACGCGGGTGGCGTGACGTACGGAGGTGCGGGTGGCGGACCTGAAGAACGAGGCCCGGACCGCGCTGTGCTGGTCGGGCTCGGTGAACCAGGTGACGTCGTGCACGGTCACCACGGTGGGCAGGCCCGCGCGGATCGGCATCGAGTAGTAGGGGGCGTGGATGACCTGCGCCCCCGCCTGGCGGGCGAGCAGCGGCACTCCGCTCTGCTCCCAGGCGAGCCTGGCGGCCCGGTTGGTGATGGCGACAGGGCCCGGCATGATCCGGGCCGAGGGCGCGAGGCGCCCATAACGGTCGGCGTCGGCGCGTTGGCACACCACCGCCAGGTCGGCACCCGCCCGGTCGAGCCCGGCGACGAGCCCGTCCACGTATCTGATCAACGCCCCACGGTCCGCGGGGACCGCCGCGGCGTCGACGAGCACTCGAGGCATTACGAAGATCTTCTCCCCTCAAGATCAACGTGGGACCTTTCGCCCCCCTCTACGGTTCAGCTTATGACCAGTGGGCCCCAATTCGTGGTCCAAATCACACCGAGTCGCGCCGAGCCGCGATTCCCGCCATACCCGCGCAGATCAGGTCCCCAATGACGATGACGATCCGCGATGAAAGAGCCACGGCGATGGCCGGTCCCGAGGGCATCACGGGGGACAGCACGCCCACCATGACCACTTCCCGCACACCGGCACCGGCGGGCACGACGAACGACATGATGCCCAGCGACCACGACAGGGCGAAGGCGCCGATGGCGAAGAGCAGGCCGCCCTGCGGCACGATGAAGTAGAGGTGCACGCCGTAGGAGATCCAACCGGCCAGGGCCCAGCCGAGCGCGGTGAGCATGCCGCGCCGGGTCAGCTGGCGTTCGAGGGGCTCGCGCTTGAGCTTGCGCAGCCCGAACCCGATCAGCCCGTTGATCACCTTGGGCTCCAGCAGCACCAGCAGCACGGGGACGAGGAGCAGCAGCCAGCCGAACCGGTCCCAGCCGAGCGTGACCAGGGTGACCAGCAGGCCGGTGGCCAGCTGGATCGGCATCATCAGGAAGAACACCGCCGCGCTGCGCGGGCGGGGCACGCCGAGGTCGCGGCCCATCTCCATCTGGGCCAGGACCGGCCAGACCGCGCCGGGGATGTACTTGCCGAGCTGGCCGACGAAGAACACCTTGGCGGCGGGGCGCAGGGGCAGCGGCGAGCCGAGGTCGGCCAGCAGGGTACGCCAGGTCATCATGGCGAACAGCAGCGCGGCCACCACCCCGACCAGGGACGCGGCGATCAGCGGCCAGCTCAGCCGGGCGAACCCGGCGACCACGGCGTCCCACTGCGACGCCACGGCCCACCCGCCGAACCCGAGGGCGATCAGCAGGAACCCGAACCGCACGGCCTTCCGCACTATGGGCGCCTTGCCGGATGTGCCGGGTTTGATGGTGCTCACAGCGGGCGGACCCGCTCGGGCGGCTGCGGGAGGGCGGCGCCCGCCGGGGGCCGGGGCGTCTTCGTGGCCACCCACAGGTAGGTGGGCACGATCGGCAGGAGCAGGCGCAGCACCGCGCGCGGAGTGCGCGCCAGCACGGCCTGCACCACGCGGCCCAGCGCGCCAGGGAACAGTTCTGACCCGGCGAACCGCGTCGGCGTGGCCAGCACCGGGAAGGTGTAGTCCCACACGTGGAAGGCCCGCAGCATCCGGCGCAGCCCGCGCCGGGTGCGGTAGCGCTCGTAGTAGTGGTCGGCGCGACCGAAGGCGCGCACGTAGCGGTCGGCGAGCGCGGGCGGCAGGTAGGACAGGAACGGCAGCTTGTAGTGCGGCTCCATGATGCCGAGCCGGTTGCCCAGCCCCAGGTAGAGCACGCCGTCGTCGGACAGCACCCGGTGCATCTCGGCGACCACGGCGTCAGGGTCGACCACGTGCTCGTAGATGTGGTTGAACACCAGCACGTCCAGCGAGCCGTCGGGGAACGGCAGCGCGGTGCCGTCGCCGCAGACGAACGCCACCCGCTCACCGAACCGGTCGGCCGCCTTGCGCAGCCCGGGCACGTCGATGTCGATGCCCAGCGTGTGCTCGGCCCCGGCGCCGGCCAGCTCGTCGGCGATGAACCCGGCCGAGCAGCCGACGTCACCGACGGTCAGCCCGCCGAGCGGGCCGTGGAAGTGCTCCACCACCGCGATGATCTTCGCGGCCTTACGCCGGCGTTTCTCCTCGTCAAGCATCGCCGACTGGAACTCGGAGTACTCCAGCTGCGCGACCCGTTCCTTACCCACGCCGCCCAACAGTACCCGCGTACGAGAGGCGCCGAACGATCGAAGACCCGATCGTCTGGCTATCCGTGACCGCCCCCGGTTAGCCTTGGCCAATGCTCCGCCGCCTGCTGCGCGTCGTCCTGGCGCTGGTCGCGCTCGGTTTCCTCGGCTACGGACTGGCCAGGAACTGGGGTGAGACCACCGCGGCCGTGACCGCGCTGTCGCCGTGGGCGGTGCTCGGGGCGTTCGCGGCGGTGCTGGCCGGTCAGTTCTGCATGCTGCTCGCCTGGCGCGCGGTGCTGGCCGGGCTCGGGTCGCCGCTGCCGGTGCCGGTGGCCGGGCGGATCATGTTCGTGGGCCAGCTCGGCAAGTACATCCCCGGCTCTGTGTGGGCGTACGCGGCGATGATGGAGCTCGGCCGCGACCACGGCAGCCCGCCGCGCCGGACGTTCGCCTGCATCTCGCTGTCCCTGGTGATCAACCTGGGGGTCGCGCTGTCGATCGCCGCCGCGACGCTGGCGACGCAGCAGGCCGTGCGCCAGGCGTGGTACCTCCTGCTGCTGGTCCCCGTGATCATCGTGTGCCTGCATCCCAAGGTGCTCACCTGGGGTCTCAACCTGGCCCTGCGCCTGGCGCGCAAGGAGCCGCTCGAAAGCGTGCTGCCCGGCCGTACCGTGCTGGTCGCGGTGGGCTGGACCGCCCTGGGCTGGTTCGTGTACGGCCTGCACACCTGGCTGCTGTCGGGCAGGTGGGACCTCTACGTGGTGGCGACCGGGGCCTACGCGTTCGCCTGGGCCACGGGGCTGCTGACGTTCGTCGTGCCCGCCGGGGTCGGGGTGCGCGAGGGCGCCATGATCCTCGTGCTCTCGCCGCTGATCGGCAACGGCCCGGCCTTCGCGGTGGCGGTGGTGTCGCGGCTGGCGTTCACCCTGGGCGACGCCGTCGCCGCGGGCATCGCCTTCCTGCTGGGCCGTCAGGCGTCGAGGAGCACCGCCGAGTACGACGACCAGAACGGCTCCGGGTCGACCGCCTTGACGCCCGACCGCAACCGCTCGGGCTCGCCCGGGGCGTAGAACCGCTTGATCGCCCCGTTGAGCGCCTCGACGTCGTCCGGCTCGACCAGCAGCCCGTCGACGCCGTCCGTCACGTGGTCGGCGAGCGCGCCGACGCGGGTGGCGATCACCGGCACGCCGTGCTCGTGTCCGAGCCAGACGTTCTGGCTGGCGGTCGCGTCGCGGTAGGGCAGGACGAGCGCGTCCGCCGCGGCGAACAGCTTCGGCACGTCCTCGGCGGCCACGTAACCGGGCCGGAGCTCCACCCGGTCGGCGATGCCCAGCTCACCGATCAACGCCCGGGTCCCGTCGAGCCCGCCCCAGAACTCACCCGCCACGGTCAGCCCGACCCCCTCCGGCAGGGCCCGCAGCAGCAGGTCGAGCCCCTTGTACGGCCGGACGATGCCGAAGAACAGCAGCCGCCCGTGCACCTCGGCTGAGCGCTCCCCGGTCGTGGACGGCAGATGCGGCGGCAGCCCGGCCACGCTCACCGGCTTGCCGGTCAGAGACGCGGCCAGCTCCGCCTGCTGGTCGGAGTGGGTGAGAACGGCGTCGACCCGGTTGAGCAGCGCCTTCATCAGCGGCCGGTCGTAGGGCTTGCGCTCGTGCGGCAGCACGTTGTGGCACAGGGCGACGGTCCTGGCCTTGCCGCCCAGGCCGTACAGGATGCCGAGGTAGGCCGGGACCTGCACCGGGCTCAGGACGGCCAGGATCACCAGGTCGGCCGAGCGCAGCCGGCGCCCGCACGCCACCCAGCCGCCGGGATTGCGCCAGTCGAGCCGGCGCAGCGTCTTGGGAAAGGGGGTGCCCTCGGGCGCCGTTATCGTCTGTTGCCCCGGATAGAGGAAGGCCGGATATTGCGCCCGCCACGACTCGATCACCACGTCGTGACCGAGCGCCGTCAGCCGGTGCGCCAGCTCGGTGGTGTGCTGCGCCCCGCCCCCTTTGTAGGGATAGGTGGGGCCGACGATGGCGATGCGCACGCTATTCGCCCCGCGAGCGCACGATCAGGTCGGCCAGCAGTGCCACGGACCCGATGAGCAGGCCCGACAGGAAGATCATGACGGTGTTGGCGGGGAAGTAGAACGGGTGCTGGATCATGTCCCAGATTCCCTTGACGAACCCGATCGCCACCAGCCACAACGCGGGCGGCATGAGCACCTTGAGCGGGTTGAAGTACATGATCATCCGCAGCACCTGCAGGATGTAGCGGTAGGCGTCGGAGACGAAGCTGAACTTCGACGTGCCCGCCCGCTTGGCGTAGCCGATCGGCATGTAGTAGACGTCGTGCTGGTTCGACAGGAACGACAGCGTGATCGTCGTGACGCAGGAGAACCCGGGCGGCAGCAGCCGCAGGTAGGGCTTGGCCACCGACTTGCGGAAAGCGCGCAGCCCGGAGTTGAGGTCGGGGATCTTCTGCCCGGCGAGCTGCTCGGCCACCTTGCGGATCACCCACTTGGCCGGGACGCGCAGCAGCTTGTGCGACCCCTCCTCGCTGGTGCGGGCGCCGACGACCTGATCGACCGTCGTGTCCTTCTCCAGGATCTGGACCAGCTCGGGGATGCGCTCGTTGGGGTAGGTCATGTCGGCGTCGGTCCAGACGACGATCTCTCCCCTGGCCTCCTGCGTGCCGATGCGGCGCACGGTGCCCGAACCGCCGTTGCGGTGGAAGGCGCGGATCCGCAGGTGCTCGAACCGGGGCGCGGCCTCCTGCAGCCTGGCCAGCGTCTCGTCGGTGGAGCAGTCATCGACCGCCACCAGCTCATAGGTGTAGCCGCTGGAGTCCATCGCCTTGGTGATGCGCTCGACCTCGTCGATGACGTGATCCTGCTCGTTGTAGCACGGCAGGACGATCGTGACGTATGGCGCTTCTTCCACGGCGTATCCACTCTGGGGGGTCTCAGACGTGCTCACGTGCGTCGAGGGTACTCTGCCCAGCAGGGAGAAAAGTCCACACACGGGTCAGGCAACGGCCATCCACACGCTGATCCCGAACCCCCAGGTGCCGTTCGGCGCGTCGATGAGCGAGCGCTCGTCCTGCCGCGACACCAGGGCCATGACCTGCGTATTCGGGCCGTACGGAGCGACCTGGCCCGCTTCGGCCGCCAGCACGACCGGGACGCGGCCGACGGCGCGGACGCGATCGATCAGGCGGCGCACGTCTTCTTCCTTTGCCGTATTCTTCCCTGCCTCCACCAGGACCTGGGCCGTCGGGCGGTCGCACATGCCCCGGACGACCTGGGTGAACCGGTTGGCCGTCACCCGCTCGACGATCAGCACCGAGGCGTTCGGCGGGATCTTGGCGCACATCGCCTCGACGGCCGCCCGCTCGCCCCGCTCCACCGGCGTGAACGCGGTCCCGATCGAGGTGATGGCCGGCGGCACCAGGATGAGCGCGGCGCCCACGACGCCGATCCACCGGCCGTACCCGCGCATGGGCGCCCGCGTACGCACCCACTCCAGCCCCCACACCGCCAGCAGGATCATCCCGGGGATCACCACCGGGACCAGCCGGCGCGCGGCCCATGGATGGTCGGGGGTGATCTCCGGGCGCAGCAGCGTGGTCACCGTGGTCCAGCCGATGACGGCCAGCGGAAGCAGCCACTCGGCCGGGGAGCCGTTCCTGAGCAGCCGCCGCACCAGCACCGCCGCGGCGAGCGTGGCCAGGACGATCGCGGGGATGCCGACGTACCAGCTCACCCAGTGCAGGGACAGCTCCGAGTACAGCCGGGTGCCGTCGACGGGCAGGCCGTTGGCCTTCTGCGTCTGTCTGATGAACTCGGAGGTGAGCCGGTCTTCCCGCGTCGTGGCCGCCCGCGTCACGGTCTGCAGCCACGGTCGCACGGCCAACCCCGCCACGACCAGCACGACCAGCCCGGCCCCCACATCCGGCAGCCACCTGGGCAGCCGGATCCGGGCCAGCCGGGGCGCGATGAGCGCGCCCGCCAGGGTGAGCAGGAGAACGGCGGCGCAGATGGCCAGCAGCGGGTTGACCGACTTGGACAGATAGGACAGATACGGCCGCGCCAGCACGTACGCCGCCAGCAGCCCCAGCCCCGCACCAACCGCGAGCCCGGCCAGGAGCGGCGGCCCGAGCGCGCCTTGGGGCCTGCCGAGGCGCCGCCAGGCGATCAGCGCCCCGGCGAACGCCAGGACCGGCAGCACGTCACGCAGCCCGTCGATCCTGACCAGCACGGCCAGCCCGAACACCAGCCCGCCCAGCGCCGCCGCCCAGCCCCGCGACCTGTCCTCCCGCGCAAGGGCGTCATGGACCAGGGCCAGGCCGCCGAACAGCAGCACCAGCGAGGGGATCTCGCTGAAGGTGGTCCGCGAGGTGTAGAGGATCGGCAGGCTCACCGCGAAGGCCAGCGCCGCCACCGGTGCCCAGCGCCCGCCGACGAGCCGGCCCACCACCCCCGCCAGCGTGAGCACGGCCAGCGCCCCCAGCACGGCCGGTGTCAGCAGCATGGCGCCGAGCCCGCCGAGCCAGTCACCCGCGGCGAACAGCAGCGGCGGCCCCGGCATGAACTGCGGCACCACCGCCCCGTCCGCGGGGTAGAACCCGATGCTGTCGAACTTGAGCGCCGGATCGGGCCCGCCGAACGCCTCCACCTGCGGGATGATCGGCAGCGAGCCGTGCCGGGCCAGCCAGATGGCGTACTGCGCGTACGTGGCGGGGTCACGCCTGACGATCAGCTGCTCGGTGTGCGTGATCGCGTTGAAAACCCCCGACCCCACCGCGACGGCGACGACCGCGCCGACCTGCCGCCCGGTCGCCTCGACGACCTTCAGTGGCCCGCGAACGGCGAACCGGCACAGCAACCCGATGACCACCACCCCGAGCACCAGCGCCGGCACCGGCTGGTACCAGCCCGCCAGCAGCAGCGGAAGCGCGGCGAGCAGCCAGCCGGCCAGGATCAGGGCAGGCAGGATCGAGACCACGGCGAGCACCCGGCCCGCCGACGGCCTGCGCGTCCGGTCCGGCCAGGCGATTCTCATCGGTGATCGCGAGCGTATCCAACGCGCGGGCGATTATGCGCGACCGCGCACCGCGCCCGGTGTGGGCGGTTACGCGAGATCGTCAGAAACGCGGGTAGCGTACGCGACGTGCCGGTGAAGCGGGAGCGGGAGAACGTACAGGTGGAGGAGGCGACGCCCGTCGGCGACCCCGCCCGGACGGCCTCGCTGGTGCGGCGGCACGGCTGGTTCCTGGCGGTCCTGACCCTGGGCACCGCGCTGCGGGTGATCACGATGCTGGGCTACCGCCCGGCCCTGTGGTTCCCCGACTCCTACACCTACGTCGTCACCATCTTCCACCCACGCCCCGACCTGGTGCGCCCCGCCGGCTACTCGGCCTTCATGAAGGCGCTCGAACCGTTCCACTCCTTCGGCGCGGTCGCCGCCGCGCAGCACCTGCTCGGCCTGGCCACCGGCGTGCTGGTCTACTGGTGCGCGCGCCGGGCGCCCAGGTGGGCGGCGACGCTGGCCACGGTGCCGGTGCTGCTGGACGCCTACCAGATCGAGCTGGAGCACCTGCTCGTCTCCGACACGCTCTTCATGTTCCTGATCGTCGCCGCGGTGGCGCTCACCCTGGCCGACCGGTCCGTGGTGATCGCCGTCGGGCTGCTGCTGGCCGCCGCCACGCTCACCAGGACCGTCGGCCAGCCGCTGATCGTCGTCGTGGCGGCCTGGTTCCTGCTGCGCAGGCGGGTGGGGCTGGCCGGGGTGGTGGTCGTGGCCGCGCTGGCGCCGATCCTCGCGTATGGGGGCTGGTTCTACGCCACCTACCACCGCGTCGGCATCGTCGGGGCGAACGGCGTGTTCCTGTACGCCCGGACGATGTCGTTCGCCGACTGCGCCAAGATGGACCCCCCGCCGGACCTCAAGGTGCTCTGCGACCCCCGGCCGCCCGATCAGCGGCCGCCCTCGCAGGAGTACATCTGGGCCAAGGACTCCCCGCTCGTCGCGCTGCCCGACATCACCTTCACCCAGCGGACCGACGAGTTGGCGGCCAGGTTCGCCTCGCTGGCCATCCGAAAGCAGCCGCTCGACTACGCGGCCTCCGTGCTGTCGGAGCTGGGCCGTTCGTTCGTCTGGGGCCGCCCCGTCTACCCCGACCACGAGATCTACGACTACTACGAGTTCCCCGCCACCTCGCCGTCGCCGCCCGGCCGGTGGGCCGCGCAACTGGGTGTCGACCTGGGCAAGCGCTACGAGCAGGGGCCGATCGGCGCCGAGGTCGTCGAGCCGTACGCGGGCTGGATGCGCGCCTACCAGGACGTGGCCCGGCTGCCGGGCACCGTGCTGCTGGCCGTCCTGCTCGTCCCGCCCGCCCTGGCGATCAGGCGGCGGCGCTCCAGGTCCGTGAGAGGGATTTATGAGCCGCCCGCGTGGCTGCTGCCCTGGTCGACGTCGGTTCTTCTGCTGGTGATGCCCGCCGCGGTGGCCGAGTTCGACTACCGGTACGTCCTGCCGGCCGTACCCCTGGCCTGCCTGACGGCGGCCCTGGCCACCCGCCCCGACCTGCGCAAACTCTAAGAGTTTGTCGAGGATATTCCACGAAATGTCCAGCTCTGAGTATGCTTTTGCCCGGTAACATCACGCCCGAGTCACGGTCGATTCTCTTGGTCATGGCTGCGGGCACGCCGTCCGTGACCTAGTCTCGTGGCGCAGAACGACCGAGCCGACCGGACTGGGCGAGGGGGCGCATGAGTGACCATTGGAGCGTGTCCGTGGAGGACCGCAGGGTCGCCTCTACACAGCCCGGCAGCCGGATGTCGCGCCGGGCGGCGGCGTCGAGCCCGCCTCCGCCGCCACCCGAGGACCTGCCGCCCCGCGGCCACCGCGGCGGCGGTAACGGCGGTGGCAACAAGATGCGCGTGCTGGCCTGGATCAGCATCGCGACCACCTCGCTCATGGTCGCCGGCGCGCTGACCGGATACACGCTCTACCGCGACGCCTTCAGCAACATCAACCAGAGGGGCTTCAAGGAAGACATCCTCACCCCTCGGCCTCCGGACACCGGCGCGCTCAACGTGCTGCTGGTCGGCTCCGACACCCGCGCGGGCAAGGGCAACGCGAAGTACGGCCAGGCGGACGCCAGGAAGGCCGACGCGGGCGGCAAGCGCACCGACACGATCATCCTGATGCACATCTCGCCCAACCGGGACCAGGCGCGGCTCATCAGCTTCCCGCGCGACTCGATGGTGCAGATCCCCAGGTGCAAGAACGAGACCACCAAGCAGGAGATGGCGGCCCGCCGGGACATGATCAACTCGGCGTACAGCTCGGGCGGGGTCGCCTGCACCATGTCCACGCTGGAGACCCTCACCGGCATCCGCATCGACCACTACGTCGAGGTCGACTTCAGCGGCTTCAAGAACATCGTCGACGCCCTCGACGGCATCGAGATCTGCCTCCAGAACGGCGTCGACGACAAGAACTCCCACCTGAAGCTGCCCCCGGGCAAGAGCCTGCTGAACGGCGAGCAGGCGCTGGGCTACGTCCGGCTGCGCCACTACGGTGACGGCAGCGACATCCAGCGGATCAAGCGCCAGCAGATCTTCCTGAGCAAGGTCGTGCAGAAGGCCACCAGCAGCCAGCTCCTCACCGACATCGGCAAGCTCACGAGCTTCATCAAGGCCACGGCCAAGTCGGTGACGATGGACCCCGAGCTGGCCAACGACACCGCTCAGCTCATCGACATCGCCAAGAGCGCGCAGAAGATGACGGCGGGCGGGGTCAAGTTCACCACGATCCCGTGGCAGCCGGACCCCGAGGACAACAACCGGGTGGTCTGGCGGCAGCCCGACGCCAACGACCTGTTCAACGCCATCAAGAGCGACGTGGAGCTGCCCGAGGCCGCGGCGACGACCGCCGCCACCAAGCCCAAGATCAACCTCAAGCCGGAGCAGGTCCAGGTCCAGGTGCTCAACGGCACGACGACGCAGGGCAAGGCCCGCGAGGTCGCCGACCTGCTGAGCAAGGAGGGCTTCAAGGTCACGGGCGTGGGCAACTACCTGGCCGCCGACGGCAAGAGCCAGGCCAACACCCAGGTCCGCTACGCCAAGAAGGCGGCCGACGGCACCACGTACAGCGACGTGCTGATCAAGGCGATGCAGCCCAAGCCGACCCCGACGGCGGGCAAGCTCAAGCCGACCACCACCGACGTCTACACCGCTCCGGTGCCCGTGCCCTCGTCGACCCCGGCCACGGCGAACCCGCCCGTGATCCAGCTGATCATCGGCGAGGACTTCAAGTCGGTCAAGGTCACCAAACTCCCCGACAGCGTCACCAACAGCACGATCTCCGCGGACAAGCAGAAGAACGTCTGTACCTGACCTCCAAGTTCCCTGTGTAACCGGGTGTTCTCGCACCGCTAGTGAGACAGGAGCCTCGCGGCCGGGATAATGTGTTGCGGGTCGGCGACGCGGGTTCGCCCCACGCGATCAAGGACGCGTGCCGCGTGCTGCCTTGGCGTTCCCCCGACCCCGAGTGAAGCTGAGCGACTCCGTAGTGTCTGACACGAAGCACTCCCCACCGACCACGACTCCCCAGGGCCCCGGTGACGCCGATGAGGCCACCGGTCCCGCGAGCACAGGAGCTCAGTGGCCGCTGCCGGAGGAGGCTTTCTGGAGTGAGCAGACGGATCCGCACGGCACCACCCCGCCCGAGGCGGGGGGCAAGAAGCCCGATGCCGATCCCGAGCCGGAGCCGTCGCCCGAGCCCGAGGCACCCAAGCGGAAGCGCGACCCTTATCTGGACAACGTCAAGTTCGTCCTGATCGCGTTCGTGATCGTCGGCCACTCGCTGGTGCCGACGCTCAACACCGACTCCGCCAGGTCGCTCTACATCTTCATCTACACCTTCCACATGCCGCTGTTCGTGCTCATCAGTGGCTACCTGTCCAGAAATTTCTGGAACTCCAACGCGAAGACCAACAAACTGGTCGACACGTTCGTCGTGCCGTACGTGATCGTGGAGGTCGGCTACGCGCTGGTCCGGCTTGGTCTGGGGCAGAAGTGGAGCCTCACGATCATCGACCCCGCGTGGATCAACTGGTATCTGCTGGCGCTGCTGTTCTGGCGACTGTCCACACCCGTGTGGAAGCGGATGAAGTACCCGATCCCGGTGGCAATCGCGATCTACCTGTTCGCCGGGTTCTCGCAGATCTCCGGTGACTTCAGCATGGACCGGTTCTTCGGCCTGATGCCGTTCTTCGTCATCGGGCTCGTGATGCAGCCCGAGCACTTCGAGCTGCTCGACCGCCGGTGGATCAAGATCGTCTCGGTGTTCGTGGTGCTCGGGGCCGCCGCGGTGTCGATCTTCATCGCACCCAAGGCGCCGCTCAAGCCCTTCTACTACAAGCACAGCTTCCAGGACATGGACCTGTCCTGGTGGATGGGCCTCGGCGTACGCGCCGGGCTGCTGATCTGCGGGCTGGCCATGAGCTATGCCGTCCTGTCGCTGGTGCCCAGGCGTGAGACGTGGTTCACCGATCTCGGCACCCGCACCCTCTACTGCTACCTGCTCCACGGCATCCCCGTCCTCATCGCCAAGGACCAGGGATGGCTGGAGCTGCCCTGGCTGCACGGCCCGCTCGGGGTGCTGGCGATCAGTGCGAGCTGTTTCGCCCTGGCCATCGTGCTGTGCCTCCCCGAGACGCGCACCGCGTTCAAGTGGGTCCTCGAACCCCGCCTAACCTGGCTATACCGCCGCCCATCCCGAAGTTAAGCGGCAATTCCCCCTGCATTTACGCCGTTGACCAGGTGACCGCGCAGCATCGACCGCATGCGGGTTTGCGTCGCCACCACCGTCCACCATCCCGAGGACGCCCGGATCATGCACCGGCAGATCCGGGCGCTGCTCGACGCGGGCCACGAGGTGACCTACGTCGCGCCCTTCACCTATTACAACGTGACGCCCGCGATGGGCGTCACCGCGATCGACGTGCCGCGCGACGCCGGCTACGGCCGGGCGCGGGCGGCGCTCCGACGCGGCCTCAAGCGCGCCGACCTGCTGATGCTGCACGACCACCGACTGCTGCACGCCCTGCCCTTCCACCACCCGCCCATTGTCTGGGATGTACGGGAGCAGGTCACCGCCAGGCAGATGGCCCGGGCCGAACGGCGCCACCACGTGATCACCTCCGCCGTGGTGCCGGAAGCCACCCTGGTGTCGGCGGAGCCTTCACCTCCTGGTGACAGCAGGGTGGTGCACATCGGGCGCCTGTCCGCCGAGCGCGGCGTCTCCGAGCTCATCGGGCTGGCCGAGCGGCTCGTCCCGCACGGCATCCGGATGGACCTGATCGGCGCCAGCGACCGTGAGATCCGGCCGCTGCTGCGGGACGCCCAGCGGGTCGGGCTGCTCGACTGGTTCGGGTACGTCCCGAACCGCCATGCCCTGCGCATGGCCGAGGGCGCCCTGGCCGGCCTGGCCCTGTCGGAGGAAACCGGTCCGAGGACGCCGACCAAGATCCTCGACTACATGGGCCGGGGGCTCCCGGTGATCACCACGCCGCATGGCTCGATGGCCGAGCGCGTCGGGTGCGGGCTCGTGGTGCCGCTCGACGTGGACGCGCTCGTACACGCCGTACTCGATCTGAAGGAGGACCCCGCGCGGCGGGCGGCACTGGGGGCGCGCGGCCACGCGGAGGCCCGCCTGCGGCACCACTGGCCCGATCACGCGGCGGAGTTCGTGGCCAGGATGGAGAGGTGGGCCGGCGTCAGCGTGCCCGCCCACTCCCTGGCCGTCTAGGGGGCCGACCGGGGGTTTGAGGCGGTCGGCACCCAGGAATCGATGCGGCAGGGCCACTCGGTGTGTCGGCGGCCGGTGGCGCGCTGCCGCGCAGGATGAACGCGATCGTGTCGCCCAGGCTCCGCTCGATCTGCTCGGCGGGAATCGCGCCGCTCACCGCCAGCGTGCCGAGGCCCTGCAGAGTGGCGATGACCGGCAGGCTGACGCGATCCACCGGCCCCGCGCGGACCTCTCCCCGGCGCTGTCCGTGCTCGATCAGCTCCATGGTCAGGGTCTCCAGGCGCTGCTTGGCCGTGATCAGTTGCTCGGAGGCGGTGGTGTCGTGCTTGAAGGAGTACATCAGGTCGAGGAGGGCCGCGTTGGCGGTGGCGAAGCCCACGTAGGCGCCCGCGAGGGCGGCCAGCCGGTCGGCGAAGGAGCCGTCGGCCCGCTCCAGAGCCTCGGTCATCGCGGTCGCCAGCCGCTCGTGCCCCTCCAGCGCCAGCGCGTCCAGCAGGGCCTGCTTGCTGGTGAAATGGCGGCTCGGCGCGGCCGGACTGACCCCGGCCTCACGGGCCAGCTCGCGTAGTGACAGCGCCCCCGGCCCCTTCGTCCGCAGCGTCTGCTCGGCGTGGGTCAGCAGTGCGGCGCGGAGGTCTCCGTGGTGGTAAGGCCGGGTCTTCATGCCTCTCAGCCTAGCCCGGAGTGAGCGGTGTTTACATTGTTGTCATTGACTACATTGTTATCGCTGCATACATTGAGAGCATGACGAAAACATCCACCCGCCTCCCCGACCTGACCGGCCGCACCGCCGTGGTCACCGGCGCCAACAGCGGGATCGGCCTCGCCGCCGTCGCCGCCGGTGGACCGTGTCCGAGGAGCTGACCGACGTCACCTTCCCCGAGCACCTCCGCGCGGCCTCCGTCTAGGGCCCTTCGAGGTCGTAGGTGACGTCCGCCAGGCGGACCGTCTGGACCAGCGGGTCCTCGATGGTCTTCCGCAGCTCGCCGATCGTGGCCAGGGAGTCCACATAGGCGTAGGCCAGACCGTCGTTCGCGGCCTTGCGGAGACGGGCCAGGCTCAGGTCGAAGTCGTGCAGGTTGTCGTCGTCGTAGTCCTTGAGGATGCCCACCCAGCGGCGGAAGTTCGCGAGGTCCAGTTTGATCGCCTCATCGGGCAGGATCTGGTGATCCTTCTTGGCCGTCAGTTCGGGCATCGGGGCTCTGTCCCACCTCGTCATCCCGCCCCACGTGATGGGAATCGAACTGGGGCGCCGCTCATACACCACCTTGTCGACGTTGCCCCGGTATCTGGCGGTGAAGGCGATGAGCTCGTCGGTGGTGAGCGGCTTGGCGAATTCGATCACGGCCAGCGCGTTGAGACCCTCGGGCAGCCTGGCGAGGACCTTACGGCTGTAGACCTTGGGCTGGCTGCCGGTGCTCACCTCGCTCAGGGCTCTGCTCAAGGTGGTGTTGGCGCCGTTGCCGAGCGGCAGCCTGCCCACGTGGCCGAAGAAGTCCTGGGTGATGACGTGCTCCGCGCCGCCGAAGCCGGCGACGAACCCGCCGACGGCCCGTACAGGGTTGACGGAAACGGTGAACGACATCGACAGCGGCGTGGTGGCGCCCGTTTCCCGGACGTCGATGTCATAGCCGGGGTTGTAGATCTTGAAGGCGGTGCCGAGCACGTCCGCCATGCGCGTTTCCCGGTCGCCGCGCCGCTGGATCAGGCTGGAGCCGACCGTCGCCACCAAGACGAGGACGACCAGCGCCGCCAGGACCATCGAGGCCGTACGCGTCAGGCCCCGCCGCACGGCCCGGCGGGTCGCCTTACGGTCGAAGTCGGGCATGGGCAGCAGATCATCGTCAGTCATGCGGAACTCCGTAGATGTCGGCGAAGGCGGCTCTGGCCCGCCACACGGCGGTCTTGATCGTGGCGTGCTTCTTGCCGGTCATCGCGGCCACCTCGACCAGCGAGAAGCCCTCGAAGTAGACCAGCGCGAGGAGCCTGCGGTGCTGCTCGGGCAGCCGCTCCAGGGCATCGCGCACGGCCAGCGACTCGGCGTGCAGCGCGGGCACGCCGAGCTCGTCGGGGTCGGGCAGGGCCAGCTCGCGGCGGTGGCGCCGGACGTGGTCGACCAGGACGTTGCGGGCGATGGTGAGCAGCCAGGCGGCCGCGTTCTCGCCGCGCCAGCCGAGCAGCGCCCGGGTCGCCTTGACGAATGTCTCCTGGGCCAGGTCCTCGGCGAGGTGGGGATCGCGGGTGCGGCGTAACAGGAACCCGCACACGAGCGCCCAGTGCTCTCGGTACAGCTCCTCGATGATGATGCCCTCCGCGTTCTTGCGATTGTCACAACAGAGCAGACGCGATCGGGGCAGGAATGGTCACACGGCTTTCCGGTTGATGTACTGGACTCATGTCTTCGCATCTGATCCAGGGCCGCACGGTGAGCATGCCCGTCCAGGTGAGAGACGCCACGGTCTGCAGCGTCATGTATCCCGTACGGGCCGACGCCGCCAGGGCGGTGATCGCCTACTCGGGGCTGGACGTGGCCGAGGTGTTCCCGGGCAAGGCCATCTGCGTGCTGGTGTTCGTCGATTACCGGGAGAGCGATCTGGACGCCTACCACGAGGTCGGCGTGGCGTTCCTGGTGCGTCCGCCGGGCGTGGCGCAATCGGTCGGGCTGGGCGATCTGCGGCGGGCCGGGGTGTTCATCCACTGGCTACCGGTCGATCAGGAGTTCACCTTGGACGCGGGCCGCCGCATCTGGGGCTTTCCGAAGGAGCTGGCCGACATCGACCTGCGGCTCGACTCGGCGTACAAACGCTGTGTCCTGCGCAGGGACGGGCGGCTGGTGCTCGACCTGCTGCTCAGACCGGGCCTGCCCGCGCCGGGCGCGGGCGCGCTGGTCCCGCTGGACGCCTTCACGCATCGGGAGGGCGTGACGCGGCGCGTCCCGTGGTCGGTGACGGCCCGGGGTGTCCGGGTACGGCCCGGCGGCGCGCTGATCCGCCTGGGCAACCACCCGATCGCCAAGGAGCTGAGCGAGCTCGGCCTGCCGAAGCGCCCCCTGCTCACCACCACGGTCGCCCACGCCGCCATGACCTTCGGCGACGCGATGGCCATCTAGGCCCGGGCGCTCCACCGTCCGTCGACGCGGCTGATCCGCACCGGGTGGTCGAAGCACTTGCTCACCAGGTCGGTGGTCAGCACCTCGTCCACCGGCCCCGACGCCATGCACTCGCCCTCCCGCAGCAGCAGCGCGTGGGTGGTGCTGGCGGGCAGCTCCTCCAGATGGTGGGTCACCAGTACGGTGGCCAGCGCCGGATGCTCCCGGCGCAGCACGTCGAGGCTGGCCAGCAGCTGCTCGCGGGCGGCCAGGTCCAGCCCGGTGGCGGGCTCGTCGAGCAGCAGCAGTCGCGGCCTGGGCATCAGAGCCCGCGCGATCAGCGCCCGGCCCCGCTCGCCCTGGGACAGGTAGGGCCAGCGTGCCTCGGCCTTGCGCGCCATCCCCATCATCCCGATCAGCCGCAGGGCCTGCTCCTCCTGCTCGGCGGTGGGCTGCCAGCGAGGGACGAGCTCGATGGTGTTGGTGGCCCCGGTCAGCACGAGGTCGCGCACCCGGAGGCCGGACTCCAGCGAATGCCGTGGATTGACGTGCCCCAGGAAGGAGCGGAGCTCGCGCATGTCGACCCGGCCGAGCCGATGCCCCAGGACCTCGACGACCCCTCGCGTGGGGTGCTTCACCGCCCCCAGGAGGTCCAGCAGCGTGCTCTTCCCGGCCCCATTGGGCCCCAGCAGGGCCCAATGCTCGCCCTGCCCGACCGTCAGAGAGATCGAGCGCAACAGGGAGGTGCCATCACGCACCACATCGACCTCGACGGCACGCAGAACGGGCCCACCGGCAACAGGATCCATCCACGTAGGCTATCAACAGTCATCAGATGTCTGAGGACTGACCGGTCCTCAGACGATCGGCGGGCGGCCCAGCTTCACCATGCGCCACGCGGTGCGCCAGGCCATCGGGCGGCGCTCGCCGGCCGGCGTCCGCAGCCCCTCGAAGAACCCGGTGAACCACGCCTTGATCGCCACCCCGGACCGGCGCTCCCTGATCAGCGTCAGCACCACCCAGTCGAGCAGGTAGAGCACCGCCAGCGGCCACGGCAGGTTGCGCCGCGCCAGCCACACCCGGTTGCGCGCGTTCATCCTGTAGAAATCGGCGTGCCGCGTCGGCGGGACCTGCGGGTGGTACATGACCGTCTCGGCGTCGTACTCGATCCGGTAGCCCTCACCCAGCAGCCGCCAGGCCAGGTCGGTCTCCTCGTGAGCGTAGAAGAACTGCTCAGGCAGACCGCCCACCTGGAGGAAGGCCGAGCGGCGGATCGCCGAGGCGCCGCCGAGGAAGGTAGTGACCGGCGAGGATCGTTCGGGGTCGCCCGCACGCAGGCGCGGGACGTGGCGCCGCTGGCCGATGCCGCCCTCGGGGTCCATCACCCGGAAGGAGATGACCGCGAGGTCGGGCTCGGTGGCGAAGCGGTCACGGACGTGGGAGACGACCTTCTGGTTGGCGTACCAGCCGTCGTCGTCGAGGAACAGCACGACATCACCGGAGCACTCCTCGACGCCGCGGTTGCGGCCGGCCGGGATGCCGGTGTTGCGTTCGAGCCGGACCGTCTTCACGGTCGCGGACGAGCCCACGGGTGGCGTCGCCGACACCTCGGGCACGTCGGCGCCGTTGCCCACGATCACCACCTCGACGTCGCCGTCGATCTGGTGCAGCGCGGACTCGACCGCCCGGTTCAGCTCCGCGACCCGGTTGCCCATGGTGAGGATGACGCACGATATCTTCAACGGGTCATCGTCCTGACGCGTCGAGAACACGGGCGGAGCATTCTTTCATGATCACCGAGTCTGCTGGTATGCATATTTCCTGATATTGGTGGAGCCAAGCGTATCGGAACCGAAGGTGAACCCCCGCCAAACTGCGGACGTCCGATCAATACGACGAGCGAGGGGCCCCGCCGGTTCCGATGTGTGCTCACGCAAGCCGCCTCGATGCCAGGATGCTGACCAGGTGCAGGACGGTCTGCAGGACCGCGGCCACGAAACAGGCGATGAGCAACACCCGCGAGGCGAGCAGATCGCCCGCGACGGCGTCGATCACCGCGGTCACGACCGCGAGCATGGACAGCTCGATCGGCTGCACGATCCGGTGGAACTTCGTCGCCCCCACCACCCGACGGGCCAGCCCCAGCAGCCCGGACCGCAGTTGCCCCGCGGACGCCTCGGTGGCGCTCGGCAGGCCCCCCTTGGCCCTGGCCACGTCCACGAGGTCGGTCTCGGCCTTGATGAGGATGGCGCCGAGCGCGGCGGCGACGCCGAGCACGGTGTACCAGTCGGGCAGCACGGCCGACGTCCGCCAGCCCAGCCCGATCAGCAGCGCGGCCTCGGTGAAGTAGGCGCCGACGCGGTCGAGGTAGACGCCGACCAGCGAGGTGCGGCCCGTCCAGCGGGCCAGCTCACCGTCGGAGCAGTCCAGCAGCAGATAGACCTGGACGAGCAGAGCGGCGCCCACGGCGGCCCACAGGCCCGGCAGGGCCAGCACGACCCCGGCCACGATCCCGGCCAGCGTCATCACCCAGGTGAGCTGGTTGGGCGTGATGGAGGTCTTGGCCGTCAGCCAGGTGACGTAGATGGACAGCCGGCGCATGTAGAGCACGCCGGCCCAATGCTCACCGTTTCTGCGCTCGAGGTGTCCGGCGGGCTGGGCGACCCGCCGGATCTCAGCGACCGAAGGCCCGGACATAGTCCCCCACCCGATCGCGGACCTCGGACTCCGACATGCGCAGGTGCTCCAGGATCGTGTAGCGGCCGGGACGGGTGGCGGGCGCCAGCGTGACGGCCTCGGCGAACTGCTCGCCGCTCAGGCCGATGTCGGCCGGGACGACGGGCAGCTCGTGCTGTCGCAGGCAGTCAGTGACCTGCTTGAGCCGGGCGGCGTCCTCCCTGAGGAAGAAGCAGAAGGCGGCACCGATCCCGGCGAGCTCGCCGTGATTGGAGGTGCCGGGGAAGAGCTGATCCACGGCATGAAGGATCTCATGGTCTCCACCACTCGCGGGCCGAGACGACCCGGCGATGACCATCGACATGCCCGACAGAATCAGCGATTCGGCCAGAACAGTGAGGAAGGCATCGGACTCGATGGAGTCGGTCCGGCCGACCAGCGCCTCGGCCGCCATGCGGGCCATCGAGCAGGCCAGCCCGTCGATGGGCTCGCCGCGCTCCACGTTGCCGAGCTGCCAGTCCTCGATGGCCGACAGGTTGCTGACCACGTCGCCGACCCCCGAGCGGACCAGCGACTCGGGAGCGCTGTGCACGAAGTCGAGGTCGACCAGGACCGCCAGCGGCATCGGCACGCCGAACGTGCCCTTGCCGCCCTCGTACACCAGCGAGGCCGTGGGCGAGCAGATGCCGTCGTGGGAGAGGTTCGTGGCCACGGCGACCATCGGGATGCCCGCCAGCGAGGCGGCGTATTTGGTGGCGTCGATGGTCCTGCCGCCGCCGACGCCGACGACCACCTCATAGGCGCCCTTGCGCAGGTCGGCGCCGAGCGAGACGGCCGCGTCGACCGAGCCGTCGGACACCCTGAACACCTCGGCCTCGCCGAGTGTGGGCGCGATCAGGCCCTCGATGTGGTCGCCCTGCCCGGGGCCCACGGCGACGGCGACCCGGCCGGAGGTCGCCACCCGGGTGTCGGCCAGTAATGCGCCGAGCTCCGCCACCGCGCCCCGCCTGACCATGATGGCCAGGGGCGCGGGCAGCATCCGCGCTAGAAGCGGCATGCCCGCCTCCTCAGTAGCGAACGGCTATGGTACGAGCCTTGGCCAGGTCGTCGTGGTTGTCCACCTCGACCCAGTCGACCTCCCCGATGGGCGCGACGTGGATCCGCTCGCCGCGCGCGACCATCTCCTGGTAGCCGTCCTCGTAGTAGAGCTGCGGGTCGCGTTCGAAGGTGGCCTGCAGCGCGTCGGCCAGGCGCTCGGCGGCGCCGGGGCGGATGAGCGTGGCGCCGATGTACTCGCCGTAGGCGGTGGCCGGGTCCATCAGCTTGGTGATCCGCTTGAGGTCGTCGCCGTCGAGGGTGACCTTCATCTCCTCGTCGGCCAGCCGCTTCACGTTGTCGACCGCGAGCAGGATGTCGCTGGTCTCGGGCGCCGACAGCAGCGTCTTCTCGACCGAGACGGGGTGCACGGTGTCGCCGTTGACCAGCAGCGCGCCCTGCGCGAAGTAGTCGCGCGCGCACCACAGGGAGTAGGCGTTGTTCCACTCCTCGGCCTTGTCGTTGTGCACGAGGGTGAGCTTGACGCCGTGTCGCTTCTCCAGCTCGTCCTTCCGCTCGTGTACGGCCTGCGCCGCGTAACCGACGACGATCACGACCTCGCGCAGATCCACCTCGGCGAGGTTGCGCAGCGAGATGTCCATGATCGTGGTCTCACCGTCGACCGGCACCAATGCCTTCGGCAGCGTGTCGGTGTACGGTCGCAGGCGTCGTCCGGCTCCAGCGGCCAGCACCATTCCCAGCAACGTGCACTCCTCAGTCGAGCATCTACTCCGTAGGACCCAAAGGTTAGTTGGCTTTTGGCCCTCACCGGGTAATCGACCGTTAGTCTCGCGTTTCCGTGGCGGTCGCGGCCACCCCTGAGGGAGAGGTGGCGAGCCAGCAGGTGAGGCTCTCCCACCCGAACAGGGCCCACAGATATACGGCGAGCAGCACGAACCCGCCGGTCACCACGCCCACGATCGCCGCCAGCGAGATCACGATCATCCGCCCCTCCCAGCCCAGCCCGTACGTGCTCAGCCACGGCGGCGGATAGGCGCGCTGACGCAGGCGATAGATCAGGTCGTAGTGGTGGAAGGCCAGCGCGCCGAGCAGCACGAAGATCAGCACCGGCGGCACGTCGTGGGCGAAGCCGCAGGCCGCGATGAAGGTGTATTCGATCAACCGCAGGATCGGCGGTACCAGCCAGTCGATGCGGCCGTCATGCGGATGGGAGCTGCCCGGCCCGGCCAGCAGCAGTGTCACGGCCGGCGCGAAGACCGCCAGCCCGTCGGACCCCGCCACGCCGATCAGCAGCAGCACGCCGATCACGAACGCCCCGGCGATCAGCGGGGGCAGCGGCGGGAGCTGCCCGGACACGAGCGCGCCCATGCCGCGCGACAGCGGCCCGTCGTCGCGGTAGGCCACGACGTTGCTGCTCGGCACGGGCGTCATCTGCACCGAGGTCATCGCGCGGACCTCGCGATCCGGCCGAGGAGCAGGTAGAGGGTCGCCACGCCGCCCCAGCCGAGGAGCACGACGAAGGTGACCCGGGCGTTGTACACGCCGGCGGTGATCGCGATCAGCGCCATCCGCTCCCCGATCGGCAACACGATCGCTTTCTTCATCCACCGGAGGACCTTCTCTCGCTCCATGCGGTGCGCCAGGCGGAGAACTCCCGGCTTGGGTACGCCGTGGTGCTCTCCCTCGGCCGAGTTGAGCAGCGAGCTCACCGGCTTGGCGCCCAGGGCGCCGGCCCGGTTCGCGTCGGCCACACTGGCCCCGAAGGAGTAGTTGATCGAATGCCGTACCGTCTGCAGGATCATCGCGGCGACGGCGAGATACCAGATGCCGTCCGGGCCGCCCTCGCTCAACGGCAGCCCGGCGGCGTAGCCGAAGGCGAGCCCCACGTAGACGACATACTCCTTCAGCCGGTCGGCCATGCTGTCGAGCCACGCGCCCAGCGGCGTGAAGGCGCGGGTGTAGCGGGCCAGCTGGCCGTCGAGGCAGTCGCAGGCGAACGACAGGTAGAGCAGCCCGGCCCCGGCGAGCTGCGCCCCGCGGTTGCCCGCCCCGAACCAGACCGCCGACAGCACGGCCAGGCCGATCGAGATGCCGGTAACGGCGTTGGGCGTGAGCTTCAGCCGGGCGGCGGGGCGGATGAGATGGCGGGTCCAGGACGAGACGAGGTAGGTGCTGACGAAGCCGTCGTCCGCCTTGACCGAGGTGTCGAGGCGGACCTGGGACTCGTCGACGTCGGCGAGCCTGCTGACCGCGGTGTCCGCCGAGACCTGGCCGGTCACCCGGTCGCAGTGGAGCTGCCCGATCCCGGCGGCGCGTACCTTCACCCCCGATCTGACCAGGCCCACCAGCAGCAGGTCGACCGCCTCGACGGTGGTGACCGGGCCGAGCTTGCCGGTCTCGGCCAGGTCGGCCAGCTCCTCGGCGACGTCGGCCAGCGCGATCAGGTCGGCCTGACCGGCCTGGAGCACGCCGCGGAAGGTGGCGTTGGCCTCGGGCACGAGGTGGAAGGAGCTGCCGGCCGCGACGATCTTGCCGCCCTCGACCCGCACCGGCGGCCGCATCGGCGCCGCGGTGGCGTCGTAGGAGACCAGGGCGCTCGTGTCGCGCTTGGGGTGCTCCAGGAGCAGCGAGAGTGCCTCGGTGTGGGTGACGAGGTCGGCGGGCAGCACGACCAGGGTCCCCGGCGCGGCGCGCGCGAGCTTGGCCACGCCGCGCAGGTCGGTGCTGAGGCCGCCGAGCCCGTCGTTCGGCGACACCACCTGGACGTCGAGGACGGACAGCTCGGCCAGCTGGCCGTTGAGCCGGTCGAGCAGTGTGCCGTCGGCACAGGACAGTCTGCAGGCGGGCGTCGTGGCGAGCAGCACCACCGAGGTGGTCGTGCTCTCGCGGGTCAGTGAATCGGTCACGGCGCAGGTCTCCTCCCGGTCGCGAGGGAGTGCGTGGACACAGCGTAGCGACAGGGCAACGCGATATCACGGAACCGGACCGTTACGCTCCCCCTATGGAATCTCGGCTGCGCTCGGTAGGGGTGGTCCTGGCAGGTGGCGTGGGTCAGCGTGTCGGGCTCAACACCCCCAAGCAGCTCATCAAGATCGCCGGTAGGACGATCCTGGAGCACACGCTCGCCCTGTTCAACGGCTCGCCGGACATCGACGAGGTCGTGGTGCTGATGGCTCCCGGCTACGCCGACACGGTCAAGGAGATCGTGGAAAGGGGCGGTTTCGACAAGGTCAGCCAGATCGTCGAGGGCGGTGCGAGCCGCCCTGAGAGCACGTGGCGCGCGCTCAAGGCCCTGGGCCCGAGGGAGTGCAACGTACTCCTGCACGACGCTGTACGGCCCCTCCTGGAGCCCCGGATCATCACGGAGTGTGTCAGGGCCCTGCAGACGCATTCGGCCGTGGGCGTGGCGATCCCGAGCTCCGACACCGTCGTGGTGGCCGCCTCCGGACCCCATGGCGAGACCATCCACGACATTCCCGACCGATCCCGGCTGCGGCGCGTCCAGACGCCGCAGTGCTTCCGCCTGTCGCTGATCCGCGAGGCGTACGAGCGGGCCTTCGCCGACCCCGACTTCGACCGGCGGCCGGCCACCGACGACTGCGGCGTGCTGCTGCGCTACCTGCCCGATGTCCCGATCCACATCGTGCCGGGCAGCGAGAGCAACATGAAGATCACCCATCCGGTCGACGTGTACATCGCCGACAAGCTCCTCCAGCTGGCCGCCACGAGCGCGCCCGTTCCCGACCCGAGGGACTACCGGGAGGCGCTCGACGGCCGGACCATGGTGGTCTTCGGCGGCGGCTCCGGCGTCGGCGCCGACGTCGTCGAGCTGGCCACCGGCCACGGCGCCCGCGTGCACTCCTTCTCGCGCACCCACAACGGCGTGCGGGTGGAGGACTACGACCAGGTGGCCAAGGCGCTGGCGCAGGTGGGCCGGATCGACTACGTGGTCAACACCGCGGACGTGCTGCACGTGGGCAAACTCGCCGAGGTCACCGACGAGACCATCGCCGAGACGGTGGGCGTCAACTACCTGGGCCCGGTCAACGTGGCCCGTGCCGCCTACCCGTACCTGCGCGAGAGCGCGGGCCGGCTGCTGCTCTACACCTCTTCCAGCTACACCAGGGGACGGGCCGACTACAGCCTCTACTCCTCGACGAAGGCCGCCGTCGTCAACCTCACGCAGGCGCTCGCCGACGAATGGGCCCCCGACGGCATCCGGGTCAACTGCGTCAACCCCGAGCGCACCGGCACGCCCACGCGCGAGCGCGCGTTCGGCGAAGAGCCTCCGCACACCCTGCTCTCACCGCGTGCGGTTGCCCAGACCTCGCTGGACGTCCTCATCTCCGACCTGACCGGGCAAGTGATCGACGTGCGCCTGAACGACGCGTGACCCGCTCAGGCCGGAGTTTCCGGAAGGGCCGGCCAGGTTCAGCGCGATGGTCGAGCGAGTCTGCGCGGGCTCGTGAGGAAGCCCCAGCCCCAGGACATGTGCATGGCGGCGTACACGATCGGCAGTCTGGCCTTCACCGCCCCCGGCAGCCCGCTGCCGGTCAGGACGGACCCGGCCACGATCGCGACGGCGTAGCCGCCGGGCGCGATCAGCGCGAGGGGGAAGAACGGCGAGACGAGCAGGCCGAGCACGATCGCCAGCACCGCGGCGGGGGGCGCCAGGTAGCGCAGGTTGATCGTGCCCTCGTGGGTGCGCGAGACCACCCGGCGCCAGCGCCCGTAGTGGAAGTACTGCTTGGCCAGCGCCTTCACATTGGGACGGGGGCGGTAGGAGACCCGCATGCGCGGCTGGAACCAGACCAGCCCGCCGGTCTGGCGGATGCGGTGGTTCATCTCCCAGTCCTGGGCCCGCTGGAAGTGCTCGTCGTAGCCGCCGACCCGGTCGAGCGCCGCGCGCCTGAACACCCCCAGGTAGACGGTGTCGGCGGGGCCCGCCGTGCCGCCCACGTGGAAGGCGGCCGCGCCCACGCCGATCTTGGAGGTCATCGCGCATGCGACGGCCTTCTCGAACGGCGTGATGCCCTCGGCCGCCATGACACCGCCGACGTTGTCGGCGCCGGTCTCCCTCAGCGTCTCCACGGCGACGCGCAGGTAGTCGGAGGGCAGCATGGCGTGCCCGTCGACCCTGGCGATGATGCCGTTGCGGGAGGCGCCGATGGCGGCGTTGAGCGCGTTGGGCGTGCGACCTGTGGGGTTGGGCACCACGGTCACCCGCCGGTCGGCCGCCGCGATGGCGTCGGCGACCTCTTGGGTACGGTCATGTGAGGGCCCCACGGCGAGAACGACTTCGATCTCACCTGGGTAGCTCTGGGCGAGGACCATATCTACGGCCTCGCGTAGATGCCGCTCCTCATTGAGGACCGGCATGACGACGGAGATGGGCGGCCAGCCGTGCGTCTCCGCTGGCGCGTGCGGCGAGTCGGGGAACTGCTTCATGGCGGGGCTCACGCTACTGTACGAGCAGGGGAGGACGGCAATCCCGCGGTGGCACGAGGGGGGCAGGGCATGCGCGACCCGGGCGAGGAGGACGCTGGAGTGCACGTGGGCGGCGACGCCTACGGCGGCGTCAAGCTCGTGGGCAGGCGCACGCGCAGGCCGCTCAAGAGCGCCAAGGCCCGGCGCCGGAATCTGATCCTCTCGGGTGTGCTGTCCGTGGGCGTCCTGGCCGGCACCGGCGTGGTGTGGGCGACACCGAAGCGGATCGGCACGGTCGACGCGGGCGTGACCGAGGCGGCCCCCCGCGGCGCCATGAACATCCTGCTCGTCGGCGTCGACAAGCGCGACGACCTCACCCGAAAGCAGCAGAACGAGCTCAAGCTGGGCCGCGAGTCGGGCCAGCGCACCGACACCATGATGGTGATCCACCTGTCGGAGGACCACAGCAGGGTCACCGTGGTGAGCCTGCCGCGCGACACCTGGCTGACCATCCCCGGCAAGGGCGATCACAAGATCAACTCGGCCTACCAGTTCGGCGGCCCCAAGCTCGCCCGCCAGACCGTCGAGCAGGCCACCGGGCTGCGGATCAACCGCTACATCGAGGTCAACGTCCTCGGCTTCATCAACGTGGTCGACTCCCTCGGCGGCGTCACCGTCTGCACGCCCGTGCCGATCAAGGACCCCAAGGCCGGGCTCGACCTCGCGGCCGGCACCCACGAGCTGAAGGGCGTACAGGCGCTCGGCTACGCCCGCACTCGCGCCACCGCCCGCTCCGACCTCGACCGCATCGACCGGCAGCAGCAGGTCATCTCGGCGCTGCTGAACCGCGCGCTCAGCGCCAGCACACTGGCGAACCCGGCCCGGCTCAACTCGTTCGTCAACTCCACGCTGAGCACGATCAAGGTCGATCCCGACGACGACCTGATCGGGCTGGCCACCCAGCTCAGGGACGTCTCGCTGGACAACGTGAAGTTCGCCGACGTGCCGCTGGCCAACGTGGACTTCAAGGCGCCGACCGGGGAGTCGGCGGTGCTCTGGGACAAGCAGGCCTCCCGTGACCTGTTCGCCAAGATCAAGGCCGACGAGGACCTGTCCAAGCCCAGCCCCAGCCCCAGCTCGTCCGCCTCGTCGTCTGCCAAACCCACCATTCCGCCGGATCGGATCGCGCTCAAGGTGCTCAACGGCACGCTCATCACCGGCCTCGGCGCCCGCACCAAGACGGCGCTGGTCGCCGCCGGGTTCCACGTCTCCGGCACGCCGGGCAACACCAAGCGCAAGGACTACAAGAAGACGGTCGTACGTTATGGGCCCGGTCGCGAGGACTCCGCCCGCACGGTCGCCGCGGCCATCCCCGGCGCCGATCTCGTCCAGATGGACGAGGACGGCATCGAGGTGATCGTCGGCAGCGACCAGCCGAAGATCGGTAAAGTGAAGACCTCGACCACCCCAAGCGCCCAGCCCACAACTACGCCTGTAACCAAAACGGCGACCCAGAACATATGTAAGAAATAGGCATATCTGCCAGCCGTTCGGGCACGTGACAGCCATGGTGGTCAGGTCGTGGCGAGAGGAACCGCTCACTGTCTTGCATGCCGTCGGAGATCTCGACGTGGCCGGCGCCCCGCGCCTCCAGGCCGCGCTCGACCAGGTGCTGGCCTCCGCGGACCCCCCGAAACTGGTGCTGGATCTGACCGACGTGCCCTTCTGCGACTCCGTGGGGCTGGGTGTGCTGGTGGCCACCCACAACCACGTGCAGCACGCGCACGGCAGGCTCGTCCTGGTGCTCGCCCCGGGCATGATCAGTCATCTGCTGACGATCACGAACCTCGACCGGCACTTCGAGACCTGCTCATCGCTGCTGGAGGCACGGGCGGCGCTCGGGGCGGCGGCCTGAGATCGAGCGATGTGTGCTAAAGGATGTTCATGACATTCGGCGCGCATCTTCCAGCGGTCTCGTAGGGAGCCATTGACCTTGTTCGATCAGTTCCCCGAGCCTGCCCGCAGTCAACTGGCCACGGCCTTCGACGAGGGCAAGACGCGGCCGGAGTGGTGTTTCACGGATGGCCCGGCGCGGCTGGCGTTCTGGGCGCCCTACCGTGGCGCCGATCCGGTGATCACCTGGCAGTTCGAGCCTGGTCCCGACCCCGACCGCGCCGCCGGCCTGCTGCGCCGCGGCCTGTCGGAGATGGGCCTGAACAAGATCATCCACGACATCTCCCTCAAGCCCGGCCTCACCCCGCTCGTCGACCGAGCCGTCGAACACCAGGCGCTGCTCGGCGCCGGGTTCGCGATGGAGGTCGAGCGGCTCATGCTCGAATGGGCGGCCGGAAGCGACATACCGGTCGATCCGGGCCGGCTGACCTACCGCCCCGCCCGCGGCCTCGACGCCGCCTCCATACTCGACCTGCTGGTACGCATCTCGGAAGGGTCGCTCGACTACGACACGCAGGTGGAGCTGGCCACGGCCGGTGCCGAGCACGAGGCCCAATGGATGTACGACGACCTGGTCAACCGCAAGGGCAAGCCCGATTGGTTCGTCGTCGGCTACGTGGGTGACGACCCGGTGGGGCTGGTGGCGCCGGACGATCATTCCATCGCCTACATCGGCGTGGTGCCGGAGCACCGGGGCCACGGCTACGTCAACGACCTGCTGGCCAAGGGCACCGCGACGCTGGCCGAGACGGGCGTCGAACGTATCGTGGCGGCCACGGACGTGGGCAACACCCCCACGGCCAACGCGTTCCTGCGCGCGGGCTATGCGGAGGTCGGCCGGCTTTTCCGCTATTACTGGAGGAGATCTTGAAACTTGGTGTCATGTTCGACCGCGCCCTGCCGCCGGAGCAGCTGATCCCCTTCGCCAAGGAGCTGGACGGCACGACGGTCGACGACCTGTGGGTGGTGGAGGACCTGGGCTGGACCGGCGCCATCTCCTCGGCCGCCACCGCCCTGGCGGCCACGTCCCGCCTGCGCGTGGGCATCGGCATCACGCCCGCTCCCCTGCGCAACCCGATGCTCCTGGCCATGGAGCTGGCCAACCTGGCCCGCCTCCACCCCGGCCGCCTGGCCGCCGGGATCGGCCACGGCGTACGTGACTGGATGCGCCAGGTGGGCGTCGCGCCCCCGTCACCTCTGGCGCTGCTGGAGGAGACGATCACCTCGGTCCGCAGCCTCCTGCGGGGCGAGACGGTGACCCTGCACGGCCGCTCCGTACACCTGGACGGCGTCTCCCTGGTCCACCCGCCCGCCGAACCGCCTCCGGTCCTGGCCGGCGTCCTCGGCCCCCGCTCCCTCGCCCTGTCGGGCCGGGTGGCGCAGGGCACGATCCTCCCGGAGGGTTTCAGCCCCGAGCAGCTCCCCACCCTCGTGGGCCACATCGGCGCCCCGGCAGACCACGAGGTGGTGACCTTCATCCACCTGTACATCGGCCCCGACGCGCGCGAGGCGACCTGGGACGTCGCCGTGGAACAGGCCGGGTTCCTCAAGGTACGGCCGGAGGAGGTCGTCATGGCCAGGGGCTCCGCCTCGGAGGCCGCCGACGTGGTGCGGCAGATGTGGGCGGCGGGCGCCCAGACGGTGGCGGTACGACCGTTCGGCGCGGATCCGCTGTCACATGTGACGAAGCTCTTGGCGGCCCTGTAGCGCCTATACCGTCAGGGCCTTGGGGCCTGGAGGCTTGGGGACGTCAGCTGTTGTAGCCGCCGCTGCCGAACTCCCCCTCCACCCGCCGCACGATCTCCATGCTCCTGGGCAGGTAGGCGGCGTAGAAGTCCTTGCCGCACTCCAGGTCGTCGAGCGCGGCCTTGATCTCCCTGCTCAGGTACTGCCGAGCGGTGCCCATTGGAATACGCGGCTCGTAGTACTGCCCGGCGGGCAGCCCCTTATCGGGAATGTCATCGTTCAGGGCGATCCGCTTCTTCTGGGCCTCGAACTCCTCGCCACCCCGTTGACTCATGTCCACCGGCCTGAGGGAGGCCACCTGGTGTCCCTTGCCCTTGAGGCAGTCGCCCATGGCCGAGGCCAGGCCGACGAGCTTGGGGTCCGCGTTGAGGTCGCGGTCCAGCCGCTGGGCGATCAGCTCGTTCTCCTGCTTGGCCTGGTCCTCGTCGGACTTGACGACCTTGCCGGTGACCCGCTGGAGCCCCTGCGATCTGCACGCGTTCAGCGCCTTGCCGTAGGCGACCCGCTGGGCGGGCGACAGTTGGTTCTTGATGCCGAAGTTGGGGCTGTCCGACTCGCGCCAGAGGACACGCTTCTCCCGCTGCTCGGGGTGGACGAAGTCGACGAAGACCCCGAAGCCCTGCTCCGTGCGCTCCTTCTTCATCGCCTCGTAGTCGCCCAGATAGGCCTTGTCGGCATCCTCGGAGATCTTCACCTCCGGGACCCAGGCGACGTACTTGAAGCCGCGCTGCTTCATGCAGTCCGCCACGACTGTCTGGATCTGCCGGGGCTGGTCGGTCTTACCGCCGCTCACGACAGCCGGGGCCACCGGCGGGGCGGCGGCGCAGCCTGCGGCGAGGCCGAGCCCCACGAGTGCCAGAGAGGATCTCTTGATCATGGCATAGCAAGATACACCGTTCAACGAAGTATGTATAGAAGGCGGCCGAACGGCGGATGCCCAATCAGTCGAATGGCCGATGGCGACGCCCGGCTGCCAAGCCACGATCGCCACATGAGGCGAATCACGGCAACACCCAAGGCACCCCTGACCGCCTTAGCGCTGGCGGGGCTGACCGGACTCATCGCACTGACTGGATGTTCAATAGAACTGGACGCCAAAGAGGTACACGCCGCCCAATCCTTCCCCTACAGCGGCCCCCAGCTCACCATCAAGTCCTCACTCGGCGGCCTCCGCATCATGCCCGGCACCGGCGCGACCGTGCAGGTAGAACGCTGGCTCCGCGGCAAGGCGACCAACGAGGGCAACGCGTCGTGGTCCCTGAGGGACGGCACCCTCCGCCTGAGCGCCAACTGCACGGTGGTCTTCGGCGACTGCGGCGCCCGCTACCACGTCAAGGTGCCACCGGGGACGCGCCTCGTCGTCGAGGGGGACGACGACGGCATCATCCTCCAGAACCTCACCCAGGACGTGGACGTCTCGAACGGCGGCTCGATCAAGGCGTACGACACCTCCGGCAAGCTCCGCCTCCTGAGCGACGACGCCACCATCACCGGCGAACGCCTCAAATCCCCCGACGTCCGCGTCCGCTCGAACACCGGCGCCATAGACCTGTCCTTTGCCAGACCCCCCTCCAACCTGGACCTCCTGTCCAAGGACGGCCGGGTGACGGCGACCGTACCCGACGGGGCCTACCGGGTCACGACGAAGAGCCAGGACGGACGCGAGCGATCGGAGATCAAGAGCACGGAGAGCGACCGGACCATCGTCGCGAGGAGCGGCACGGGCGACGTACGAATCCTCGCCAAGTAGACCCCCTCCGACCGGCGGCACAGATCGATGTGCTCGCCACCGACGGTGACCGCGTCCGCCTGATACAGCCGCTTCAGATCCACGAGCACCGTGTCGGGGCGAGAGCCCGCTGCCTCGACGAGGTCGGGAGTGAATCCGGTGGCGGAGAACAGGGCGATGACCGTCTCGGTCGTGCCCCGGCCTTCCCGCGTCAGCAACTGGCGGATGGCGTCGAGGCGTTCGAGGCCGGGGAGTCCACGGCGAGCGAGTGTCGCCTTTGCCGCACCAGAAGTACGTTTCCCGGAAGTGTACTTCTGTGAGCCGGCCACACCGTCCGGATGACACACCAACGCCACGCACGAACATGTTCGTTACGAACATGTTCGTGATATCGTGCTCTTCATGAGCACGAACGACAGCGCCCAGCGGCAGCCTCCCCCCAGCCGACGGGAACGCCCGGCCAAACCCGCGTTGACCAGGCAGGGGATCATCGACGCCGCGCTGACGATCATGCGTGACGAGGGCCTGCACAAGGTGACGATGCGCCGTATCGCCACCACCCTCGACACCGGGCCCGCCTCGCTCTACGTCTACGTCCGCAACACCGAGGACCTGCACGCCCAGATCCTCGACGCCCTGCTCGGCTCGATCACGGTGCCCACGCCCGATGCCGGGACCTGGCGCGACCGCCTCAAGGCCCTGCTGAACAGCTACCGCGACGTGCTGTTCCAATATCCGAATATCGCCAGGATGGCGCTCTCCACCCAGCCCAGCGGCCCCAACTACATGGCCCTGGTCGAGGCGGTCCTCTCCGTGCTCGGCGAAGGCGGCGTGACCGGCCGGGCGGCGGCGTGGGGCCTCGATCTCTTGCTGCTGTATCCGACCGCGGCCGCCGTCGAGCACAGCCCGAGATCGGCGGCCCAGGAGGCCGCCAACCTCTCCGCACTGGGCGCGCAGATCGCCGCCGCAGATCCAGCTCGTTACCCGAACATCGCCGGACTCGGCGACGAGCTCATCTCGGGCGACGGGGCCAGCCGCTCCGACTGGGCGTTCCACGTCCTGGTCGACGGCATCCTCGCCGCCATCCCCCGTACCCCTCCCGTATAGGAGCCCAGCATGTCCGCACCTTCCATCGCGATCGTCGGCGCCGGCCTCAGTGGTCTGGTCCTGGCACGCGTCCTGCAGATGCACGGCATCGAGTCCACCGTGTACGAGGGTGAGTCCGCCGCCGATGCCCGCGGCCAGGGTGGCTTCCTCGACATGCACGAGGAGTCCGGCCAGTACGCGCTGCGCGAAGCCGGCCTCTACGAGCAGTTCCGCCGGCTCACCCAACCACAGGGCGAGACCCTGCGCATCCTCGACAAGACGGGCACAGTCTTCATCCACCACGAGCCCGAGGGCGGCTATGGCGGGCGCCCCGAAATCGACCGGGCCGCACTGCGCAACCTGCTCATCGAGTCCCTCGACCCCGGCCGTATCGCCTGGGACCACCGGGTCACCACGGCCCGGCGGCTCGCCGACGGCCGCCCCGAGCTGACCTTCGCCAACGGCGGCAGCACCACCGTCGACCTGCTGATCGGCGCGGACGGCACCTGGTCCAAGGTGCGCCCCCTGGTCTCGCCAGCCACCCCGCAATACTGCGGAATCTCCTATCTGGAGCTGCAAATCACCGATGTCACGACACGCCACCCCGAATCGGCCGCTGTCGTCGGTCCCGGCAGCATGTTCGCCCTGTCCGACGACAAGGCCCTGATGGGCCACGGCGGCACCGACATCCACCTGGGCGCCTCACTACGGGTGCCGCAGGACTGGACGACCACCTCCGGCGTCGACTGGTCCGACGCGCCCGCGGCCCGCGAAGCCCTGCTCAAGGAGTTCGCCGGCTGGAGCACCGAACTGACCGACCTCATCCGCAACTGTGACGACACGATCGTCCCGCGACTGATCTACGCCCTGCCGACTGGCCACTCCTGGCCCCGAACCCCCGGCGTGACGCTGGTGGGCGACGCCGCGCATGTGATGTCGCCGTACGCCGGCGAGGGCGCCAACCTCGCCCTGCTCGACGGCGCCGAACTGGCGCTGGCCATCGTCGCCCATGGGGACGACGTGGAGGCCGCGCTGACCCAGTACGAGACGGCCATGTTCCCCCGCGCGACCGCCTCGGCCGAAGGGTCCGCCCAAGGTCTGGACATGTGCTTCGCCCCGGACTCGCCCCGCGCCATAGTCGACTTCTTCGGCAGCGCCGGCGTACCCGTGGAGGAGCACTGAGCCGCTCTCTCCTGGGACCCCTACGCGGCGGCGCGCTGGCCGTAGACATGGGCCGGCTGCCCACGGTCAGCCGTCCTATCCGCCGGTCAACCGGGCACGATCCACCGGGGCGGACATGCGGGCGAGACCGCTTGCGATCGTCAGCGGTCCCGCCCAGGGCATCATCAGCCGCAGTGCACACCAGACAAGAGGCGAGATTCATTCTTGACGCCCGCCTCGACAGTGATGCATTTGCCGGGAGCCGAGACGTACACGGGCCCGGCGTACTGCGGATAATTCCCCGCGTCGACGTCGGCCCACCAGCCAGCACCAGCAACCATGATCTTCACCGACTTCCAGGTGGTGGTCCCCGCCGTGGAGCCGTAGCCGTAGGTGAGGGCGCAGTTCTTGTTCGAGCTGGAGTTGTAGTGGACCTCCAGAGTGCCCACCCTCGTACCGGTCTCCGGGATGGCGTAGACGCCGACCCTGCTGTACCCACTGCCGCAAGGACCGGCCGCATCGGCCGACGTGGCCCCCGCCATCAGCGAGCCAGCGACCATGGCCGTGCTTGCCAGGGCAGCAAGTTTCGTAGGCATCAGTATCCTTCGTCCTTCCGGGTACGCCACTGTTCTCTCGTAAGCCCCATGGGCCTCACCGGCAAGACCGTACTACATTCAACGTAGTATAAACAGAGCTGTTCGCGTTCACGATCGACATAAGCGTGAACGAGCGGCGGTTATGCTTCCGACGTCTCGCATCACTTCTCGTACGCTCGCAGCAAGCCGATTCCGGTACTCCGACGGAGCGGCAACGGACCAGGACGGAGCGTGGAGGCCGCTGTGGCGATGCCCAAGAAGGGATCACGGCTCATCACCGTCGGCGACACCGCCTTCCGCTGGCGAGTCCGACACAAGCCCACCCACCGCCAGGGCGACGACTGGTCTCCTCTCACCTTCACAGTTGAGCGAGCCGAGCAGCCGGGGAACGTTCTTGTGGTGTCCCTCCCCTGCGCCCGGCCGGACAACTGGCAAGGAGAGCGAACAATCACCATCCGCCCCGTCCTCGTCGCCGGGTGTGTCCAGCGAGCCCTCGAACGGGGCTGGAACTCCGGCCAACAGGGCTCGCCATTCACCCTCACCGTTACGGAGGACGAACTGCCCGACCTCCTGGGCGAACCGCCGCAATACCTGATCCCCTTCCTCTGGGGCATGATCCCGGAAGGCGGCGGCATCGAAGACCTCCCCCGATGCACGCAGATCTGGAGCCGAACCGACGAGCAACCTTCTGATCAGTAGCCGAGGACGTGTTCGGCCTGGCCACAGTGACCGGCCCCGCCCGGGGGCACTTCCCGGGGATCAGCGCTGAACCACTTGCCATCGCCCAGGCCCGCCAGAACGCCACCTTCCAAGCACACGGCTTCGAAGCCGCCGCGGCGACCGGGATCGGCGCTGTCGCAGCAGGCATAGCACCCCGGCCTCCTTACCGAGCCAAGAGAGTTGACGTCGACTTCGCGCGCCCCTTCGGTTTCCTCACCGTCGACCGTCGAAGCCGGCTCATCCTGACCGCCGGCTGGGTCGCGGAACCCGAAACCGAGCACCTCGGAGGGAGCTAAGAACGCTGAAACGACCCCGGAACGTCGCGTAACCGTCAACGCCGGTCGCCTGTCTTGGACGTACGCAACCGATCGAAGGCCGAGACCACCGGAGGGTCCGCCAGCGCGGCAACGATCAGCTTGGCCACTTCCGCCGACCCCTGGACGGAGGTATCCACCTCCACGTCATAGCAGCCGTGCGCATGGACCGGCTCATCGAGTGGCGGCACCGAGTTCCTGTCGGTTCGTCCCCCCTCACGCCGTTCCACCTCCTCCAGGGGGCATCGAATCCCCCCACGAACAGCACCGGAATCCTCTCAAACAGGGCGAGGTAGTGATCCAGCATCTGCGGTGTGATCACCGCCTCCGAGATCACGTCATGGCCTTTTTCCTTATGTCTGGAAATGATGGGCCAGTCGCGTACATAGGCATGGTTGTCCGTCAAGTGAGTTGATAAGGAGACTTGCGATGGGAACCGCCCGTGGATGACGAGCGGCTGGCCAGGTTCGAGGCCATCTATAACCGCGCCTATGGCCAGATCACGGCATACGCCGTTCGCCGCTGTGAGTCGCCGCAGGACGCGGCCGACGTGGTGGCGGAGACCTTCACGGTCGCCTGGCGCCGGGTGGACGAGTTACCGGAAGGGGAGGAGGCCACGCTCTGGCTGTACGGGGTGGCGCGCAAGGTGCTGGCCAACCACTACCGAGGTGACAACCGCCGGCGGGCGCGCAGCGTCGAGCTCGATGCCGAGATGGCCGATCTCTACGGTGAGTCCCCGGACAGCGGGGTCGAGCTCGCCGCGATCGGTCAGGTCCTTCAGAGCATGTCCGACGATGACCGGGAGATGCTGTCGCTGGTCGCCTGGGAGGGCCTGGATCGCGAGGAGATCGCGACGGCACTCGGGTTGTCGCGCAATGCCGTACGCATCAGGCTCCATCGCGCCCGCAAGCGCTTTTCGCGGGCGCTCGCCGAGGCGGGTGTCCACTTCACGTCAGAGAGCCGGTTCGTTCCGGCGGAGAGGCCGCTGTGAAGAACATCGACGAGATCGACGCGATGAAGCCACTGGCCAGGATCGAGCCCGGTGGGCAGGGGGGCAGCCCGTCCGGCGCGGGGGCGCGGGCGCTGCTGGCCGCCATCACGTCGGAAGAGCCCGGCGCGCTGCCGGGCAAGGCGAGAAAGCCCCGCAAGCTGGCCCTAGGGCTGGTGGCCGTGGTCGCGCTTGCCGCAGGTGTGGTGGTGGGCCCGGTCATGCTGGCGGACGGTTCCGGCGTGCCGACGTCCTACGCCGTGACCAAGACCGCCGACGGGATGGTGACCATCCAGATCCGTGACTTCCATGATGCCGCGGGCCTGCGGAAGCGGCTGCAGGCTCTCGGTGTTCCCGCCATCGTCGACCAGGTTCCGTACGGGCAGATGTGCCGCGAACCGCGCGGCAAGCACGTCCTGGACATTCCCCAAGGTCTGTACAGCCTCTCGGAGAACATTCCCGGCGAAACGCAAGGCTGGCAGATGCGGATCGACACCAAGCTGTTCAGACCTGGCCAGACCTTCGTCTGGACAATCAGCGCCAAAGCGAACGGGGAAAGCAGCCACACCTCCACCTATCTCATGGAGGGCCCGGTGGCGCCCTGCGAACCCGTGCCCGCCCCCATGCCGAAGAGGCACAAGCCGGAATTCGTTATCGCGACTGACAAGGGGCGGTCGCTCGAGGGATTCCGCGTGGATGAGAAGACCGTCGGCGAGGTACTGCCGGAGCTGAAGCGGCGCGGCAAGAAGGTCATCTTCCTGATCATTTCCATCCCGCCCGGGAACCCCGGGGGTTACGGCGAGGAGCGTACGCAGACCAAACCTGTCGGCGACGACTGGATCGTCTGGGAGGCGGAGGAGAACGCCAAGGGCGTGATTCGCCTGCTCGTCACGGACAAACGCTACGACAAGAATCCCGTGTACGGAGGCCCCCGAGACGCCGTCATCCCCACCGATTGACGTAGTGGCCGGGCGAGGACCGCGCCCGGCACTTTCTCGTGGTTTGACCCTATAATCGGCTCGACGACCTATGACGACACACGCCGAACCCTCACAAGACGCCTCCGCGCAGCTGGTTGACGTGTTCAAGGCGCTCGCCAACCCTGTACGGCTCCAGGTGCTCCAGTGGTTGCGCGATCCCGAGCACCATTTCCCGATGGAGCAGGCGATCGCGGATCCGCACGAGGTCGGCGTGTGCGTGAGCCACATCCAGGCCAAGACCGGGCTCGCGCAGTCGACCGTCTCCGCCTACATGGCATCGTTGCAGCGTGCCGGGCTGGTCCGCGCCACTCGCGTCGGGAAGTGGACGCACTACCGGCGCGACGAGGAGCGCATCGCCCGACTCGTCGACGTGCTCGGACGCTCGCTCTGACGACCTCACCAAACGCTCCCTGCGCTGCTACGTTTTGCCTCATATCGACAATATGCGATACTTCGCTGCGTTCCTGGTCATGGTTGAGGCGGTCACGTACCGTCGGATAAGCAGGAGGAGACATGGGCGCGATCGATGGGATGGATCTGGGGCGCTTCGGGGTCTGGACGTTCGACTTCGAGGACCAGCCCGCGAGCATGATGCGAGAGTCCATCCAGGAGCTCGAAGAGCTCGGCTGGCCGGCGTTCTGGATCCCGGAGCGGGACGGACGTGAGGCGATGACGCACGCCGGATTCCTGCTGTCGTGCACCGAACGCATCAACGTCGTCAACGGCATCGCGCGGATCTGGTCCCGCGAGCCGCGATGGACCCGGGGCGCGGCGTTGCTCCTGGCCGACGCCTACCCGGATCGCCACCTGCTCGGCCTCGGCTTCGGGGGCGAGCGGCCCGGGACCAAGCCGCTGCAGGCGATGACCGAATATCTGGACGAAATGGACGCGACAACGAGCGCCAATCCCGCGCCGCGGGCGCCAATGCGACGCCTGCTGGCGGCGTACGGCCCGAAGATGCTGGAAATGGCCCGTGATCGGTCCGAAGGCGCTCACACCTACCACGTGACGGTGCGGCACACGGCGCAGGCGCGGGAGGTGCTGGGCGGCAGCCCGTTCCTCGGCGTCGAGCAGGCGGTGCTCCTGGAAAGCGACCCGGACAAGGCGCGGGCGATCGCGCGCGAGCATCTGCACGTGTACTTCACGACGAAGTACAACATCGCCAAGTTCCTCCGCCTGGGCTACACCGAAGCCGACATCGACGGCGGCCGTGGCAGCGACCGGCTCGTCGACGACCTCGTGTACTGGGGCGATCTCGACACGATCGTCGGCAAGCTGCACCACCACCTGGACGCCGGCGCCGACCACATCGGCATCCAGGTTCTCGGCATCGAACCCGGTCAATCTGCCATGCCGCAGTGGCGGCGACTAGCCGACGCGCTGCTGCCCAAGCGCGCCGCCTAAGCGGTGTGCTCCGAGCACAGGCAGCCGACCCCCTTCTCGATCCACTCCTGGCCGTCCCACTCCGGATGCCGCGCGATCATCAGGGCCGCCACCTCTTCGGCGATCGTCTCCTCGCTCATGGCCGAGTCGCGGCGTACCCAGGTCTCGTCACGCAGCAGCTGCAGATAGTCCCGTACGTCGGCCAGGAGCTGAGGACCGCCCACGTCGCCATGGCCGGGCACCACCACCCGCGGGCTTTCGGCGGCCAGCCGATCCATCACCGCCAGCCAGCGGGTGCCCGACACATCGGTGTCATGCGGCGGGAACCAGGGAAAAATGGCGAACTGCCCAGCCTCCACCAGATCGCCGGTGAACATCACCCCCGCGTCCGGGACCGTGATCACCTGATCGCCTTTACTGTGAGCCCGGCCGGTGGCCCGCAACTCGACCACCCGACCGCCAAGATCCAGGTCATGCTCATGGTCGTAGACGACATCGGGAGTCGCCAATCGGACCCCCTCAAGCCGACGCGCGACCGACTCCCCAAGCCCCTTGAACATCTCGATATAGCCAGGCCCCTTCACCTTCAGGTCCTCGGCCTGCGCCTGGTTGATCAGGAACGTCGCCTCCCCCGCGAACACCTGAGCGCCGAACGCGTGCTCGGGATGAAAATGCGTCGTGGTCAGGTAAAGCCTGCGCCCGTTGGCGAAGTCGGCCGCGAACTTCAGCACGGTTTCGGCGTTCGCCGTACCCATACCGGTATCGACGACAAGGACCGAACGCGTGCCGCCGATGAGGCCGATGTTCGGCACCAGCGGCACCCGCCGATTCGGAATCACCACCAGATCACGGGCGAGCTCCTGTACGTCCGTGAGCTGGACAACGGGGTCGGGCAACACAAACTCGGCCATACGGACTCCTCGGAAGCGGCAGATTTCGGTCTCCCCACTCCATCGCGAGACGCTTGGAGGCGTCCAACACCGATTCCGCACGCCCGATGCCGTACGGGTATCGTCGCCGCTGATGGACCTACGCACGCTGCGCTACTTCGTGGCCGTCGCCGAAGAGCTCCACTTCGGCCGCGCCGCCGTACGCCTGCACATGACACAGCCGCCACTGAGCCGGGCCATCAAGCAACTGGAGACCGACCTCGGCGCCGTACTGCTGCACCGATCACCCACCGGAGTCTCGCTCACGCCCGCCGGAACAGCACTCTACGACGAGGCGCGCACCCTGCTGGAGCAGGCCGATCAGGCCCGCACCAGGGTCGCCGCCGCGGCGGGCACGGCCACCATGACGATCTGCACCCTCGCCGACAGCGCCGAACAGGCCGGCACCCAACTCGCCGCCGCCTTTCGCCAGCGCCATCCAGGCTTGAACGTCCGCATCCGCGAAGCCGACTTCACCGATCCGACCACCGGACTGCGTTCCGGCCTCGTCGATGTCGCCCTGACCCGGGCACCGTTCGACGAAACCGGAATCACTACCCATGTCCTGCGCGCCGACCCGGTCGGAGTGGTCCTACGCGCCGACGACCCGCTGGCCGGCCGTGACCGCCTGCGCCTGGACGACCTCGCCGACCGCCGCTGGTTCCAGCTACCGGAAGGCATCGACCCCGTCTGGCGGGCGTTCTGGAGCCATCCCATGGGCCTGGGCCAGGACGGTCCGGTGGTGCGAACCGTCCACGAGTGTCTTCAGGCGGTTCTGTGGAACGGCACGGTTGGGCTGACCACGCTCGCCCACGCCCTTCCGGAGGGTCTCGTCGCGGTTCCGCTGCTCGACATGCCGCCCAGCCGTTTGGTGGTCGCTTGGAACAGCACCGACACCAGCCCGCTCATCCGCTCATTCCGGCAAATCGCCGCCGCTGTCTACCGCCCAGCTAGCTGGAGTTCTTGACGGGAGCTCTTACCCGCATTCCTGGGACCCGAGTTTCTGGAGCCCATATTCCGACCACAGTCGCGCCTCCCAGAACATGCACCCCTGGTCGACCGCCCGATTCACTCCTGGCATCCGCGCCAGCCGACGGCGTGGGGTGCCGATGTCGGCCTTGGACCGCATCGACAGCCGATACGACTCGGGCATGTCCGACACCTCGACGGCCGCGACGAGCGCTTTGTTGTCCGCGTAAGTCCTGACGAAGTTCCGGTACGCCGTCCTCTGGTCTTCGTACACGTACGATTCGAGCCCGGGGATCCGCTCGATGACGGTGACGATCGCCTTCTTCTCTTTGACCGTGGCCCCCAACTTGTTCGCCTTGCCCCGTCCATGCCGACAGGCAGGCCCATCCGAGCCCTTCATGCATAGATATACGGATATTTCCGGCGTCAACGGAGCCTCGACGCGACTCTTTCCCTGGTCGAGGGCAAGCCCTACCCCTGGCCGCCGGTTCGCCGAGAGCACGATCCAGGTTCGGTCGGTTCGGTCGACCCCTCCCGAGACCCGCACGCGGAACGACTCCGGCATGTCTTTGGCACGCACACTCGCCAGCACCTTCTTCTGGCCGGCGAACTCCTGGCGGAAGCTCGCGTACGCCGCGGCCCGGCTCACGAAGCGCACGTCGGTCACCTGAGGTGTGTTCTTCAGGAACGTCTCGACGTCCCGCCTCTGCTTCGCCGTGGCGTATCGCTTGTGGCACCCCTCCGCGGATGGCGTACACAGGAAGACAGCGATCTCCCAGTCTTTGCTGACGTTGATCTCCGAGGCCGGCACCGCCTCGGCGGCCACGACCGGCCCGGTCATTCCTGAGAGCGCCACGACGGCCGAGACCGTCAGGCGCCATAACCAGCGCTTCACTGCACTCCTCGTTTGACGATCAGGGGTTCAGAAACGCAGGCCAGCATCATCGCCTCGACCACGATCTGCGGATGGACGTACGCTGCCAGCGGTCCCCGACATTGCATGATTGCACCGATCCGCCGCAGTTCTTTCTCGGGCGTGGAATGACCTGGCGAGCTGGTCCGAGCCGAACCGTGTCAACGACGGTCGAATCCTAACCCCCTGGCGTCGCTCGGGTTCTAGGGCGGGGTCAGTTTTCACCCGTCGTCGAGAAACCGGAGGTTGCCAGCCAACTCCGCCCCGATCGGCAGGCGGGATTTCCGCATGTCAGAGCTACTAGAGAGAGTGCCTGGCCATCACCATGCGCTGGATCTGGTTGGTCTCTCGTAGATCTGGGTGATCTCCGACAGCGGCTACATCCACCTACGGAAACAACCGAATCATGCCGCTGAGCAGGTGCTACGCCTATGACCGACTCGCATCGCTTCTCGCTGTCTTCGGCGGTCCCACAGAACAGCGCCGAAACACTGCGCCTTACCGACTGGGCGGCCAGGCCCACCCGACCTCTCGGTTCATCGAACGCAGGGTCCACATTTCAAGTTTCTGCATCACGATTGAGAACTTGATCGTCCAGGAGCGTCCAGGTCACGCGGCGATGTCTGCTCAAAGACACTTCGCGTGCCACCGACGCGACCGCCAGCCCGCCAACATCATGCGGATGGGCTTCTTCCTTGAACTCCGGCGAGAACTCCCTGCGACATCTCATCACGTACCAACCTATTTCAGGCTTTTGTCAGCTTATGTAGCTGACCATCCGGAATCCGCTGGGCGCCTCGCACCCGTTTGTCCGATATGGGCATACTTGTTGTAGCGCGCGAAGAGGTGAGCAATTGGCGGTGCACAATGCGATAATTGGACAGCATCTGACTCATCCCCCTTTGGAGTAGCATGTCCTTGGAATCGGACACCGTGATCGTTCCCGTACGCACAGATGCGGGCGATTTGGTCCACATCTCCGCCACGCCCATCTCTGCTTCCGTGGACGGCGAGATCGAACTGTCCTCGCGCGCCTACAAACTCAAGGACACCCTGTCCGCGCTCACTGGATTCGCCAGCGATGTAGTAGAGACTCTACGAAAGTTCGAAACAAATAAGATGACTCTGGAATTTGGGTGCGAGTTCGCCCTGGAGAGCGGTTCCTTGCTAGCCGTTATTGGCAAAGGGACCGGAAAGTCGACTGTCAAAGTGACGCTGGAGTGGACGCGCCCGGACAGCTGACATGGCGCTTATCGACCCCCTGCCTCTCGCCCTCAAGTCAGCCACAGTCTCGCTTTCTTCTCAGGGGGGAATGGGTACTGGCTTCTTCGTGGCACCCGGTGTGGTGCTGACGTGCGCTCACGTGGTGAATGGGGAGGAGGTGGTACAAGGTCAGTGGCAGGACGTAAAAATAGAATTACGGGTCGATAACAGAACTCGCGACGACAGCACTCCGGACCTTGTGACGCTGTATCCGAAAAGGCCGGTTGATCACCCCTTCGTGGCCCTAGCACCGTCCGTCTCACCCGGCGATGACCTGTGGTCCTGGGGGTTTCCCAAGGGGTCGTATTCATTGGGTGACTCAGTCGCGCTAAAGTACGACGGCCCATCACAGCGGCATGACGGGGAGCTGATCCGCGCCAGCGGTGCACGTCTCACTCCAGGGTTCAGTGGCGCCCCAGTACTCAACCGACGTACTGGCGGCGTGTGTGGAGTCGTTCGACTGGGCGATCAAAACGATTCCATCACTCGCCTAGTTCCGGCTGACCAGATCTTCGAGGTCTATCCAGATCTGACGCGCCACCACTTTCCTCCCCACACCAATATCGAGTGGCTCGACCTTCTCGAAGACGAACAGTTGCATGCAGGCGCCTGGCGTTATCCAAGCCGTCAACTGCTGGCTTATCTAGAGGCACTACGTGGTTTTGTGCGGTCCCACCCTTATGCCGCCTCCCTTCCCAACACGCCACCGCTTTCCACGGTTTATCTTCGCCAGCACGGCGTGAGCTTACAACGAGCGACGGAGGAGAATTCTGTTATAAACATGCCGGGACCGGAATCGGCTGACCCTGGGATTAGCGGCAAGCAGCAGCTGTTCACCAGGAACCGGAACACGCTCATCATCGGTCGACCTGGAGCGGGCAAGTCCAGCTTGCTCAGATACGTTGCCGAGATCGCGAGCCGGGACTGGTTGTTCGCCAAGGACGGCGCGTTCGTCCCGGCATACGTACCCGCCATGGCGCTGAGCAGCCGTAGCAGCTTCAGCACCGCTCTGGCTGCCGCTGTTAACCGAGAGCTAGGAACGTGGCTTGACACAAGCCTGCCTGAGGACTGGTTTAGCAGACAACCCATACCTGGAGTGCCATGGCTTCTCCTCGTGGACGGCATCGACGAGATCTTCACGGCCGATGGCAGGCGGAAGGCGCTCAACTCCATCACTCATCGGCGCGGCGCTGAGAATTATCGATTTCTCATCGCAAGTCGACCACTACCGCATCAGGAGATCGTTCAGCTACTGAGGGCAGAAACGGGCGCGTATGAGATCCTGCCGTTCTCCCCCGACCAGCTGCTGATGCTGGCGGAGTTGTGGTTCAAGGGCTTGCGTCTCGATCAACCACGCGTCCTGGCTGAGCGGTTTCGATCGGAGCTTGAGCGCAGTGGGATCGCGCATCTGGCTCGTGTTCCTCTCCTCGCCACGATGCTTTGTGTCGTATTCGCCGAACATCCCACGGAGCGCATACCCCCTAGCCGGGGCGATCTCTTCGAGCGCTTCATCGAATTGCTGATGTCCAAGCAGTACTGGCATGTTGATATATATAAGCAGCTGGATGGACGAGCCGAGCCGTATGGGTCTGCAGCTCGCCAGGCCGTCAAAGCTCTAGTGAGCAAAGCTAGGCCTCTGCTCGAGCGCCTTGCCGCCGCGCGTCATCGCGGCGATCAGCGGTCTTTCATTGATTTGGCAAAGACATGGACTAGGTCATTATGGTCGTCGTGCATGCCGGAACACGAATGGGTCCAGATTATTGAGGATCTACTACGGCAGAGCGGTGTTATGACTCAGCAAAGGGGGGATTTTGTTTTTGTCCATATGACCGTGGAGGAGTATCTTGCCGCACGGTACACTGCATACAAGCTCACCCCGGAGGTAGCTAATTATCTGGTGTTCTTCCAGGGAGGCGAGCAGTCGTACCGCCAGTTCTTGGCGCATGCATGTGTAAAATCCGGTGTTTCCTTTGAGGCAGGAGCGATACATGCACTCCAGAACGGTAACCCGGACGACGTAATGTTCGTCGCGACGTTGCTGCGCGACGGTGTGGAGTTGGGCAAGGCAGTTCGGAGGGCCGCAGTGAACCGTCTAAGCCGGATTACGGCCTCCTCTGAAGCTGGTGGCATCACTGTCGGGTTGCGTATTGCAGCGGCTCATGAGCTCGTCTATCTCTCACCAGAGAAGGGACTGGCCCCTCTCATAAGTATCGCCGAGAATCCGCGTATTTCTCGTTTCGACCGAACCGAAGCAGCCAGGCAGCTGGTAGAACTTGACTTTGGGCTTGGCATTAGGCTGTTGAGAGATCTCGTTGACACCTTTACGCCAACTGGCTCAGAAGACCGCCTGAGGGCTGCGCGCTATCTTCTAGAATTCGACGCTTCGCTCGGACTAGAGGCCCTTAACCACATCGCCCGAAACCCACATTTGGACGACTGGATACGCCTTGAGGTCGCGGTCGAGATAGGAGAATGGGATAAGAGCATTTCGCGAACCGCGCTTATGTATCTCGCTAGCGATTCACGTCTCGGACTTTTGTGCCGCTTGGAGGCGATCGAACTGCTCGACCCTGACACGGTTCCCGAGCTGGCGGCCTATCTATATGATCAGCGGCTGCAGTGAGACCGAATACGTGAAAAGCTCTTAAGACTAAGGTTCAGCTGCAGATATGGATATCCGGTTATCCGATGGCAAGGATCGACGACAGGGGCCGCAATAGGTTCTCTTAATGAGCCGATCATCTAAGCCGTCTACAGTATCCGGCTGAAGCCCGTGATCGTCACGGTCGTTGCCACCAGCGCATTGGTTTATGTTGCCGTAGGATCAATTTCCTCGAAACAAGTCGCCTGCTTGTACGATTGTCGACGCGTGGGCGTCGCTGCCCACGGCCGCCCCACAGAGCAGTGACGGAGGGTCATCTGCGGGCATCATTAGCAATCTCGGTGTATGCGTCGCCGCCTAAGGCGCCGTACGTGACGCTCGTACTGGCCAACTCGCGAACGCTGAGCCCGATCGATCAAGAGCGTCTGAGGCTCACAGGCCGACTCGTACAACTCAACCTCGAACGGATCGGCATTCCACTCGACGAGGCGCGCGAGAGCCGCTCGATCCTGCTCAACCGTGGGCCGATATCGAACCTCATCCCTCCACGCCCGGCCGCTCGCCTCCGCCTCATCCACGACGACCAGAGTACGCGGGGAAGGCGGATTTACATAGGGTCGCTGCTTCTGCGTCCATCGCCTAGACAGATTGCGACCATCCCGGCCCCGCACCTCAACGGTCAGCCTCAGGCCGATGTGCCAGGTGATCGCATACTCACTCAAGACCGTTTTCCTCGGTGCGACGGTGATAGTCGCCCATATCGGCACGTCCGACTTCGAGGATGCGCAGCGGTTCTTCTCAGTCGCTTTTGCGAACGCTTCCCAACATCATATCCGGCCTCTTTGGGCCATTGTCGCCTCTCCAGCCTCTAAATCCCGGTCGACGATCGCCCAGATATCCCGCTCAAGTCAGCCTAATAGGCGCCCAACTCCATTCTTTCGCTCGCGGCGTCGTCGAGCAGATTAAGCATCGGGAATGTCCGCCTTTGCGGCCAGGATCGTCTTCCGTGGGATGATAACCAGCCGTTCGCCGGGGTCGACGCTGACCCCGGGAGGGAGACGATCTTCATACGATGCCGTCAGGTCCGATCCGATGACCGCGACGTCACCATTGTCAAGCTCCCAAATATCGGGGCAGCTCGAATTGCCGGACGTTTGTCCGAGTTCGTGGGACGACTTTCCCATGCGCCGAAGGAAAGATGCGATTGGATCCGCTTCCCATTTTTCGGTCATGACATTTCCCCTGAGTGATCGTGACCGCTATTACCCTTAGCGAAGGCCATGCAATCGATGTGCGACCTGCAAACGTTCTCAGCGTGGGTCTACATCTATAGCTACCTGGGATTCCCTTAGCATGCAAGGAGAATTACATCACAAGCACCCAAAACGGGAGTTATGGCGACAGGCCAGCAAATGTCAGCCGTGACCGCAGCAACCTTGGCGACCAGAGCAGCCGAAGGACTTGCCGAGGGTCGCAGTGGCGTTCGAGGCGCCGGCCGGGTTGGTGCGGCGCAAATTCGAAGGTCGCGGCGGTTCTGTGCAGTCCGCGCTCGCCGAAGCCGATCCGGAAAATGAAGCCGGGGTCGCGACCCTTCGCCAGGAGTTGGCGCAGGCCGCTGCAGAGGATCCTGTCCACAGCGGCACCGCCTTCGGGGTCCACGGCCGAACCGAACCCTGACGCGAGTCAGGCCAACGAACGGAGCGGCCGTTCAGTAACCCAACCGTGGACACCTCGCGTGCGAACGGCATCGCCCAAGCTGTCCGTTTCCAGGCCGGTTGTCCACCTGTGGAGCTCGACCCGAATCCGGTGATGGTCCAGATCTACATACATGTCCCAGGAGCAGACACCGTGAGCCAGACCTCAAAGTCCACGAGCTCCTCGGCGGACAGGCCGGAGAGATGATTCCTGAGCCGCTCCAGTCGCGTCGACCGCCTACGGACCCCTGGCGGAACAACTTTCCCGCACCGGTTGGTCAGTCGTCCAATTCCTCCGACGCCACCGTCTCATCCGCGGGCGGGGGCTGAATGTCCGCCTTCATCCCCCAGTCCGACAACCGGAAGTCCTCCTCGAAGGCGTAGTACGGCTTTTCTCCGGCGGACTTGTCGAGGCTGTCGTTCGGGTCATGCCACGCGCTCCATGCCCTGCGGACGAGCTGGTCACGGCCGATCCACAACCGCCAGGACACCTTCCAGGAGGCATACTTGCCGGTGGGCTTGCTGCGGAAGCCGATGCGCATGCCCGGGTTCACCTTGTGGAGTTGCGCGAAGGTGATGGTGCCCTCGTAGAGGGTGGTGCGCACACCGTCGTAGACCCCGGCGGGCCGCTTGCGCGCGGTGGTGGCCAACACCGCTCTTAGCGTGGCCGGGTCGCTGAGGCTGACATGGTGGCCGGACTTCAGAACGAGTCGGCACGGCCACTCGTATGTGACCCAGCTCTTGCCCGGCGGCAGCGGCCGGTCAGGGTCGGGCTTGGCGTACAACTGGTAGCCGCGCTTTCCGATGCAGACGTTACGGGTACCGTCGCGTTCCAGGTTGAAGTTCGTCAGGTCTGTGGCCACGATCTTGCCCTTGCCGAACCCCACGACGCCGCGCACCGGCTTGTGGGCGGACCAACTGCCGTACCAGTTCGCCCGGGTACGCTGGACGATCTTCACCCCATGACCCGGGACGAGCTGGCGCCTCGCGGACAGTGATGCGGGCGACGTCGAACTCCTCTTGTAGCTTCACCTCGGAGATGAGCGTCAGGGCCGGGTAGGTCCCGTCCTCGATGCGCTCCGCCACAACGTTGGCTATCTGCTCCCACTCGTAGAGCCGCGGGTCCCATTCGATCACAGGACGACCTTAGGTATCCCTGGACCTTGATGCATAGAACATGCCCGCCTAGCTATGGCATGGCCCCGGGGCCGACGCTGGCGGTATGGCGTCGATGAGTGGTGGCGAGAGCTCCTGCGGGTGGAACCTTTCGTCGTGTGCACCCCGACGGTTGGTGTCGCGGGGTGTAGACCGAGCGGCACCACCCACTCATCGACGCCCCCGCCATGCAGTGGAGTCGCAGGTGTACGCGCCTACACCTGCGGCTGCGTGATCGTCACTGGTCCCGGTAGCGGGCTATCCGTGGCAGCCTGCGAGCCAATTCCTGCTCATCGTCGAAGTCCCACTGCTCTCCGTGGGGAATGCTGCCGAGCGCCGGAATCAACGGGAAACCGCTTGAAGCGCCGCGTGCACCCACGGCTTCGCTGAGCCCGCCCGGATCCTTTCCGGTTACCTGTTCGTAGGCGTGATACGCCACGTGGGCCACCTGCTCGAACCCAGGTCGTTCTTCCCTCATCTGCTCCGGATCTTGGCGTCGGCGCTTGGTTGAGCTGGCATATGACTTCTCCAGTTCCAGCAGGTGCAGCACCTGGGACTGCTCGATCAGCCGATCAGGGCCGTCAGTGATGGTGTCGAACGTCGTACGTCCCAGGCTGACGAGCCAGCTCACGAAGTACTCGAAGCCGTCGAGCGAACCCATGCCGAAGACGAACCAGTACGTTGCATAAAGATCTATGGTGCAGCCGCGGTTGTGTGTGATCGTCCACCAGATGTCATAGATCGATGATCTCTTCGACCGGGCGGCGAGAAAGCTCGTCTTCCAACCACGCGACACGCGTTTTCCTCGTGTCGGTCTCACGTCCGGAACGCTCGATCAGGTCCCAGAACTCATCGACATCCATGGCGCGTGATGCTGGCACCCCTTGGCCACCTTGCAAAGATCACGGAGCAGGCGGAGATTGAAGGTCAGCCAGCGTTTCGGCGACCCCGGCCCACCCCTCTGGAAGCACCGGGTCTCCGCACGTCAACGCATACTTCAACAGCTGCTGGGCCATCACCATGCGCTGGATCTGGTTGGTGCCCTTGTAGCCCTCGATGGACAGGTTCGCGCCTCGCCCACCACGCCACAATGGGCCGGCGATTACTCGTCCGCGTGCTCGGCGGTGACGAAGCTGCCGAGGTTGGGGACGGTGTAGACCCTGCCTGCGCTTCTCAGGCGTTCCATGGCCTTGCGGATGGTAGGGCGGGCGACCCCGAACTCCTCCATCAGCTTGACCTCGGAGATCTTGAACTTGGGTCCCCACTCCCCTGAGTCGATCCGCGCCTGAAGAACGTCGAGGATCTGCTCCCAGCGGGAACGATCCTCATCAAACTCCCACATACGGGTGTGCTCGACATATCTGGCCACATTACAAGGATAGAAGGGAGCTTCACGGCCCTCCTAAGCGGATCATGCAGCTTCATGGAGCTTCATGGAATAGACAGGCGCTTACAGGCTGTCGTAGTCTGGCGATATGGCGTCGGCGAGCGGTGGTTGAGGGCTCCTCCGGGTGGAGCTTCCCCCCGTGCGCCCCCAGCTGGCGGTGTCGCGAGGTGCAGACCGAAAGGCACCCACTCACCGACGCCGTCCACGACCATGCGACAGGAGCCATCGCGGGCAGCGTGACGACCCCTCACAGCAGCGCCAAGAGACCAAGAGATACGGAGAGCGCGTGACCGACCTCGAGACCTCCCACGGTCTCCACCCAGCAGCTCCCCGAGCGGACGTCACCCTCGTGGACTGGTATCCGTGGTACCCGAGCAGCACAGTCACCCGCGTACGCGCCTACACCTGCGACTGCGCACCAGTCGTCTATGAACTGTGCGCCGCGGGCGGACACACCTACATACGGCGCTGCGACTGGTCCACCTACCCCACCTCGGTTATGGAGAGCGAACGCATGATCGACCGTCGCGCCCAAGACCTATGGATGCGCATCATGACCGGCGAGGCGAGATAAGCGACACGCGGCACCCGTGGCATTGTCCGTCACCACGACGGCACGGGCTCGTCCTCCAGCAGAAGGTCATTGAAATCCAGGAGATCACAACATCCTCGTGCCAAGAGGCCGTTGGTGAGGGACGCCTGGACCTGGGCGGACAACCCCGACGCCGAGCATGTCATCGCTGGGCTTCCTCCGACCGTCATCCTTGAGATTGAGCGACTTGCCGACCAACTCGGAGTCATCGGGCGGCAACGCCATCTCCGGGTTTCGGCTGGCTGAAGATACGGCGAAGCGGGTTTTTAGCTGGGGGTTTGGGGGGCCGCGCCCCCCAATGTCACAGCCTGAGCCCCGGCGAAGACGATGCCTGTAGGGCTATTTGAGGAGTTGCCGAGCCATGACCATGCGCTGGATCTGGTTGGTGCCCTCGTAGATTTGGGTGATCTCCGACCCGCGATGCGATCACCTGCGAAAACAGCTCGATTATGCGGCTGAGCAGGGGCTACGCCTGCGGATATCTCGCATCACCTGTTGCTGGTTCCGGCATTCTCACGGAACAGCGACGGAACAAGGGCAGAGCATCGAGGCCCTCACCAGCGCTGAGCACACGGCAGGACACCGACAACTGATCCGCGGCATGGTCAGCGGCGTGGTACTGCGCCCCACATGAATCGTGATCAATGCGTGTGCATCGCGAGACGGTCGGATCAGATGCTTGCGGTGTGGATATGTGCAACGCGAGTGTCTCACCCGCCGCCGAAGGGCGGCTTGCCGAGCGGGTGGTCGCCGCCGGGCTCGCCGGCATCATCCTGCCCTTCGTCCAATTCGGCTGGCTGCTGCTCGTAGCCGCCCTGTCCGACGACTCGCACTGCGGCCACTTCGGCTGCCTCGGCCAGCTGGCCGACGCATGGACGGTGGGGAACTGGGCGGCAGTCGTGCTCGCCTGGCCGCTGCTGCACCTCCTACGGGTACGCCCGGCGTGGTCCGTCGCCCTGCTGGCGCCCTTCTTCCTGGTGCCAATCTGGGAGCCCGCCGACGCACCGGTCGGCGTGGTCGCCGAATTGTTCGCCTACCCACTGGCCGCCCTGGCGAGCGCACCGCGCCTGTCGTGGCGGCGGTCCAGTCTGGTTCTGGCCCTCTTCCTTCTGCTCTGCGCCTTCCTCGCGCTTTCTTCCGGATAGTCCCAGCCCGTGCAGCCCTCGGGTCGACCTCACCATAGGTCAGAATCAGGGAAGTCCGGCATCTGATCCATAGTGGGAACATGACTGTCCATAGTTGTCCACAAGTACCTCGACATGCTGGTCACGGGCTCCCATCGCGCGATCCCAGTCCACTTACCCCCGTGATCGTCCAAGGTCGTTGTTAGCAACTGCGTCAGTAAGTGGCCAGCGCGGCATGCCGTCTGCTAGGTTGTCCAGCTCGCTCAACTGCTACCTCAGTCCTGCGCCGGATGGCCGCCCGGCAAGCTGCCGCCGTCGTCAAGCCATCGACTGTCCTGGACCCGGCGTATTCGGGAGAGGTCGTAGTCATGCCCTTCGGGAGGCCAGAACTGGACTCTCCATTCCTCGATGCCTCTTGGAGGCTCCAGTTCGTCAGGCCAACTCCATCCCGTTCCTGGGCGACTGCTTGCTCTGATCGTCCATTGGCTGGCGCTTCGCCGGAGATCTAAGGGGAGGGAAGGTTCCTCGCCGCCGTACAACTCGGTCAGGTAGACGATTCCCGAGCTGGAGTAAAAGGACGAAACTTTGCTCCTGTGCCAACTTTCCGTATCGTCGAGGGGCGGTCCGTCCCATAACTCCAGCGTTACTTCGGTGTCGTGCCAGGGCTCTTCGCTGCACAGGATGGCCCAATTCAAGGTGGCCTCGAACCAGGAGTTGGGCAGGCGTGCCGCGACCTCCCACGGAGGCGGCCAGTCGTTCGGCTCATCCAGATCGCCATCGTGGTCCTTCAAAATGAATTGACTGCGCTCCACGGTAATGACCTCCTGAAGTCGCTCGATGAGCTCCGCCATCCATCTCCCCTTTGGTTTGTAGACAAGCGATGCGCGGCCTCCGGAGGAGACCACGCACCACGGTAGATTAAAGTACTATTTATTCATTCGGATGGTTTGTGCTAGTCAGGGTTGACCCTCTTGCCACCCTTGTCGTAGAGGCGGAGGAAGAACGCATCTTTGTCCAGAATCCGGTCGTTGGCGTAGTAGTAGAGGATGCCTCCCGGCGCCCGACCGCCCCAATCACGATTCTCAACGCGCGGAATGAGCTTCACCGTATAGTTGACTCCTCGGGGCTTGTAGTCGCGGACGTCCTTCGGTGGGTCCTCCTGCCACCATACCCATGATCCCTCATAGGTCGAGGCGAATGGGAACTCGTCGCACTGCTGTCCCTTGGCCACCCATGGGAATGACCCCTTGCCATCCCAGCCGTCATAGAACGACCACCTGCAGGCGGACTGCGATCGCCCTCTGTTGCGCCCGTTGCGCAGGTCATCGGGGGGGTATTCGTACAGGCGGTGGATCAGGTTCTGCTTGGTGAATCCTGGGATGTTTTTCGGCTGGTTCTTGCTGATGTCCGTGGGCCACGCGTTTCTATGGTCAGTTGGTTTGGGGTGTGTGAGACTTGGCGCGAGATACGCTGTGGAGATGTGCGAGTAGGCTTCGCTGAACATCCCTTCCTTTAGGGCGATCGACGGCGTCTCATGATCGAAAATGCATCCCTGATAGAATCCGACGTAGGTTGCGGAGTCGCACCTGATGCTCTGCTGCGGGTGCTCTTGAGCCTCGCTGTAGCCCTGGAGGCCCGATATGCCGAGGGTTGTTCTCGTGGTGCATGTGCCGATGAGCTCTCGATTGTCGGCACCGGCCGATCCCGAGTCGACATAGGAATCGAAACGGAAGGAGACAGTCTTGTCGTCCCAGTGATCGGCGTTGCCGCTGTATGACGTACGGATGTTTCCCTCGGAGACCCCTCTGCAGGCATTCGCATGGGGATAGCCGCTGCCGATCATGCCGAAGGTGAAGTTCTTGTCCTCGAAATAGTTGTCCGTGAAAGGGAGATTTGGATTCGGGTCGAAGATCGGTTCTTTAACCCATAAGTCGAAGTCTATGGTTCGGCTGCCCTGATAGGTCTTCCCGATCATTACCACAGGGAACCACACTGCATCTTCGATCTTTTTGTTGCCGGCAGAGTCCAGGACTGGTCTCCCGTTTTTTGTCTTGAAGCGCACCAGCCCTGGCATGTGCGCCACGCAGTAGCTGAAGCGGTTCCTGGCATAACCCTTCGGGTTGAGGAGCACCTTGCTGCCTGGCCGATATCCGTATGCACTCCGAGCGTTCTTGATGCAGTCGTCGTTGTCTTTGATCCTGTCGTAGTTGAAATTGCTGTAGTCGTGTACCGCAGTAGCCGTAGCAGCTTTCTCTCGCACATTGGCGGGCGACGCGGGCTCCCCGACAGCGAGGTCGATCGCCACGGAGCGGTAATCGCTCCATTCGCTTGTGACTCCGTTGGCCACGGCACGAGCACGCCAGCGGACCTTCCAGCCGCCCTTCACCTTGCCCGCTGGTACCTGCACAATGCCCACGTACCGGGAAGGAGTGCTCAGGGAGCTACCAGACCAGATCAGCCCTTTGCCCTGCGCTGGCACCTCCGGATCGTGAAGGACTTCAACTTCCACCGCAGCAGGTCGCTTCAAGGGGTCGGATACCTTGACCATCAGGTACGGGGTGGTAGTCGGGGTGACGGCGGAGCCCTTGGTCACCAGCGAGCGCGTCCACAGTTTCTCAACCGACGGCTTGATATCGCGTGTCTTGGCGATGTTCCCGGATTCCGCCTGCTTTTGCAGCGGTTGCCCGAACGACCCGATAGCGAACGTCCATCCGAAAGGCTCTTGCAGGTCGTTGCCGGCGACGTCGCGCGCGCCAGTGACCTCCGCGTAGTAGTAGAAGTCCAGCTGCTCATCCGGCGTGAACGTCAGCACCGTGTTACCAGCGCTCATGGTCACGTCACCGAGGATCTCCGTTTCCTCGAAAATGTCCTGCAACGAGAAGCGAACGTCCGTCACCGGCTCGCTGAAGGTCACCTTCACCTGGGCGCCGGACGGCACATTCTCCGCCCCTTCCGCGGGCTCGACCTTGAGAACTGTCGGCGGCGTCGTGTCCGGAGTGGGCGTCGGGGTGGGGTCAGGCCCGGCATCATCGTCGGTGTAGGTCACTTCCAGCGTCGGCGGGTGCGCTTCCGAATCTTCACCAGCCTCCGACGCGTCGAAGCCGCGATCGTAAAGCGGGGCAGACGCTGACTCGTTAGCCCCGCGCAGCACCAGGCCGCGGTTTGTCTCGCCCGATGCCCAGGCCTGCACGATGCCGGTCACTGACCAGTTCCAGGCGACATCGCTGGGCGGGAGGAAGTCGCTGGTGCATGCGCTGGGGTCTGTGGCGAACACCTCGCCGACATCGGTGGCTGATGGCTGGCTATCCCACCGGAGGGTAGCGGCGTTCCATGCCGCCGTCACCCGTTGCGCTTTGATGCCGGACTCGCCGTCTCCGCAGCCGTAGGAAGAGCCGGCGGAGTTCCACAGCTTCAGTTTGGCATCGGTGATTGTCTTGCCTGCGAGGGCTGAGGTATCGAAGGCGAGGTAGGCGCGCTCGATCGCCTTGAGGTTCCCCTCGCTATAGGCGCCAACCCATAGAGTCGGCCCGCTCGGCCCCACTGATCCCTGGTCGTCGAGCCATGTGTCGCTCTGCACGGGCAGTGAGATCGTTTTTGTGGGCGGTGGATTTGACGTCTCTCCTGTCGTGAACGTCCACGTGTATGGCGACATCGTCGCGTCCATGGCGTTCTGAGCGCCGCTCACTTCCGCCGTGTAGGTGGTGTTCTGCGTCAAGGGCTCGCTGGGTGTGAACACCAGCCGATCGTCACCTGGCTGGAGAACCGCCTCGCCGGCCACGGGCGCCCCTTGCGGGTTTTTGACCGTGATGGCCTCACCCCTGATGGCTTCGTTGAAGGTGACCTTGATCTGCGTATTGAGCGCGACATTTGTCTGCGCGTCAGCGGGGCCTGTGGATACTACGCTCGGTGCTGTGGGCGGCTGGGTGGGTCTGGGTCCCTCCAAGAATTCCTCGACCTGTTCCGGTGTGAGTCCCTCCGGAATGGTCATGGTTTCCGCTTGGGTTTCGGTGTACCCGTCCCCGACGTGAGCGGCTGCATCCATTTGCTCGCGGGGCACGCTTGGCGGGTCCTGCACAGCAACGGCCGCCATCGCCGCATCCACGATCTCCGAGGTCGGGTGAGACGAGGACATTCCCCAGACTGTGGCGATGTGTTCCTCTACCACCGCCGGCTCGTACCCGATGACGAGCTTGGGGCCGTGAGAGCCGGCGCCGTCCTCGCCGTACTCCTTGGAGCGGTAGGCGCGCCAGTTGGTGTTCTCGGATTCGTTGCCAGAGGTGAGCTGGAATCCGTAGTTGGGCTGGCCGTCGGCCCAATCCTGGGCGATGCCGTTCACGTAGTGGATCAGGTCATGTTCATAGTCCATGTACCCGCGGGTGCATGTCGGCTTGTAGGCGCCGTATTCGATGTTGGCGTCCTCGCTGGTCACGTTCGGCTGGTTGCTCCACGTGAGCGTGGAGACGTCCCACCGCTCGGTGACCCGGCGGGCGGTGATGCCGGAGCCGATGCGTAGGCCGCAGTCGTTGGAGTCGATGTTCCACAGGACAAGGTCGGCATTGGTCACCCGGCCGCCGCGCAGCGGGGAGTCCGCGGGGATGTCCTCGAAGCGAATGTAGGTGCGCCAGCGGACCGTTCCGCTGTTGGTCATGCCGGCCTGCAGATGGTAGGCGCCGCTGTTGGCGTAGCCGTTTTGGTAGGAAGAGTTGTTGATGAACGTGTCGTTGGCGTTCGGCAGTTGGGTCCAGATGACGTCGTCCGCAACAACAAGCGTGACCGGGTAGGTGACGTCCGGATCGGCGAGGAAACTGTCATCGGGTTTGTAGATGAGCGTCTGACCTGCCGCCGTCTTCTCGACCGCGGTAGCCACCTTGCCGACCTGACCTTCCTCGCCGATGCTGAAGTCCGCGCCGGAGTCGGTCAGCAGCGGGGCCGGGATCTCGGTTGTGCGGTGCTTGGCCTTGGCGGTGCTGTCGTGCAGCGCCAGTTTGCCCTTGGAGGTCTCGTCGAAGGCGAGGCCGGCCGGTAGTTGGATGGGGACCGGGAGTTTCAGCGGGCTGACCGGTCGCTGCCTGATGATCGCTTCTTGCCGGAATCCCGTGGGCGTCGCGATAACCGCGAGATCGATGCCCGGACCATAGGCGTTGGCGTATTCGGCCCTATCGCCCGACAGCTTAGGAGCGGGCAATTTCTGGGGAGCGGAGATCTTGACCGTCGCCCCGTCGCGCTGACTCGGCGCGGTGAGCAGGTCAGTGCCGCCACCGGCGGAGAGCGTGAGGCCGGCTTTGGTGGCGCGCGGTTTGATAGTGCCGTTCTCGGCCACCAGCGTGGTATCCACCTTCCGCCACGCGTCGCCCTGTTTGAAGCGGATGGGGTCGGTGAAGAATTCAGTGCTGAGCGTCTTGCCGTCGTTGGTGGCGTAGGTGGTCGAGGCCTCGGTGTGAAGACTGGGGATCTCCACTTGGCGGCCGGCTTGTTTCGCCTCCGCCCTGGCCGCGTCGACCGGGGTGAGGGGCACGGTCTCCTTGGCGGAAGGGCTCGATGTCGGAGATGGCTGGGCGGCGGCTGCGCCAGTGGTGAGGAGCGACGCGGTCACGGTCACCGCCATCGCTGCAATCAGTAATCGTGAATGAGCATGGCGAGATCGTCTCGATGCGTTCAAGTTCACCTCGATCGGTGCGGAGAGAGAACGAGATGATCTTTACATTTCCCTTATATCGAACTCAAGACCGAGAGTGGTAATGCCCACTTCCTGATCTTGCAGCAGTATCGGCTGCGTGTCGTACCTTCCGAGTGATCGCGCCTCGGCAGTCGTCGACCGGGACCGTGCCTACGCGGGGCACGCGAGGGTCAGCATTCGGCCACCCTCAAGGGCCACCGAGACATGATCCGCCTCTACATCAACCCACCCATCGGCACCGTCCGACTCCAGGCGCTGTGCGCGTCGGCGATCGCGAAGCTCTACCGTGAGCTGCTGACAAGCGGCGGTAAGAACGAGGCCCAACACCGTCAAGCACGTCCGTATGGTGCTCCGGAAGGCACTCTCAGATGCCGTACTCGTTGACGAACTCCTCCCCAACCACCACGCCGAAAAGGCCAAGCTCCCGCGGGTCTAGGCCACCGAGCCCGGCATGGTTTGCACCCCCGCGCAATTCCGGGCCTTCTTCGTCACCGCTGGCGACTGAAGCACTGGCTCGACGCGCTTCCGGGCCTTCGCTTCGACGACATCACCATCCCGCCCTTCCGGCACACGTTCGACGGAGTGCTGTTCGGCCTCGTCATCGAGACCTTCGAAGGCGAAGAACACGCCGAGTTCTACCCGAACAACATCGGCTTCTACGAACCATGGGACGGCCTGTACGACACCTGATCACCTGATCCGTAGGGAAGAGCAGACACCTCCTCAACGGCGGCCCACCCTGGTCAAGTGGTGGATGCAGGATGGAGCCGTGTGAGCGCCTAAGGCGGTGTTGCTGTACTGCGCTGCTGTATGACCATTGCGCCTGCATGCGACAAACGGCTCGCCACCTCTCCCTCTGCAACCTGGTCCTGCCACGCCTCGCACCTGGCCTCAGAAAAGGGTCCCACACTTAATGCCATATTAAGCAAATTGGGTAAGCGTTGGGCCAGGGATCATCCTGAGAGGTACTCTGCCGTCAGTAGCGAGTTGCCGAAGGTGAAGGGTCGAATTAGACGGCCGTCAACATGCCATACCGCTACACCAGGGGGCCGGCGTGAACACAGCTCTGATCACCGCTACTGCCAGTATTCTCGCAGTAGGGATCGGGTTTCTGTTGACCCATTGGAGCACCGCCCGGAACAATCGTCACCGTGACCAGTTGGCCCGGGTGCAGACTCAACTGAGCCAGTTGTATGGACCGATGTACGCCATGACCCAGTCGAATGGCATCGCCTACCGGGCCATGCGGGATCGATACGACCCTGAGGGGTTATTTGACCAGAGGACGCCAGAGAGCATGGAGCAGATTGACAAGAACCAGCGTGAGATATACCGCCTATGGATGACCAGCGTACTCCAGCCTACGTCTCGTAAGGTGTGCGATCTCCTGCTCGCACATGCTCATTTGCTGCTGGATGAGGCGATGCCAGAATGTGCCATGAAGTACTTCACCCACGTCCGGGGCTACGAGGTCGTCTTGGCCCAGTGGGAGGCCGGCGAGTATGCCGAGTTGTTTAGCTTGGTTCCCTACCCTCAAGAGTTCACCGACTATGTAGCGGAATCATTCAAAACACTTCAAGCCCAGCAATCGCAACTGTTGGCTAACCGTCGAAGCCGTACCAGCCATAACTAACCAAAAGCTGATATAGGTGGTACGACGCGAAAGCTTAACCAGGCAGCGTTGCTGCCCGTGCCGCGCCAACGTGATCGTGCAACCCATCCTCGTCCTGCAACTCATCGAAGAGGACCGCTACTCGGGATGATGGGCTTATGTCCGGCGCAAAAGCCTCGCGGAGGTGGGGCCGCGGGAGCCAATCGCCCCACGGTAAGGACCGCAGTCAGCGATCGTCACGGCCGCTACTTGAACACTTCCTTACGAGTGAAGCGGAGAACCGTGGTCGAGGGCTGGCGCTGCTGCTCAACCGTGTGACGGCGTACGGGACGATCAGGCTGCGTGAGGCGGCGTTGCTGTATTTCCCTGCTGTACAGCAGACCACAGCAACCCGCGTATCCGGTGGCAAGCCGACCCGGAGCGCAGGGCCGCCAGGCCCGAGCACCGGAAGCGGCGCGGCAGCCTAAGCTCTCAGCACATGATGCCTGTCATTGCCGTCGACGGGCCGGTGATGTAAACCGGCCCACTGCTCGCCTACACCACGGGCTGGTTCTCGGCCTCCGGCTCGCTGCCGCCGCGACCTTTAGTCCATTTAACCTCGACGTTGCACGGAACAGCCCTTCGGCTAAGGCATCTGGCGCTCCTGAATGGTCCCATCGGTTGAAATGCGAATCTTCGCTCGCCTGCTCACCTTCTGGAGAGCGATGAGGGCAGCTTCCGTGTCCCACAGAGGGTTAGGGTCCGCCGCTATCTCCGACAGTTGGGTCACCGTGGCAACGTCACCGGCACGGTCTCCAACCGTTTCAAGCAGGATAGCAAGATCGCTTGCCGCGCCAACCGGCAGGGAGACGCCGCGTAGACGGCTGAGCATGTGGGCCGCCAAATCCGCTGGAAAGGCTGTTCGCAGGCTTCGGATTGGGTTGTAGACATGTGTTGTGTTCGGGATGGGGTCAAGGCGCTGGATGAGATCTAGCAGTCGATATGTGATCTCCTTCGGCGCTGTCTTCGCCAGCGCATGGACGAGTTGGTATGCCTTGGGCGGAATCCTGGGGTTGCGGCTCGTGGGGGGTTCAGTCGCGATCGCGTTGTCGAAGCAATCGAGGAGCGTTGAAGGAACTGTGGAATCGGTAGAGTTGCTCAGTGCTTCAAGGACGCGTTCAAGCGGATTGGCATATATCTCAATGTAGCCGTATCGCGACTCGGGGTGCCTAGTTCTGACTGCTAGGTCGAGGGCGTCATCCCTGATCGCGGCCAGGAGCATCGGCACGAATTTTTCGTGCCCCTGAACGGTCAGTGTGGCTGCGACGCCCATACGCATCATGGGGTGGAGAGCTCTATTGTCCAGCAGGTCCAGCAGTGCTGCGCGGGTATCGAACCTGTCAAGCGCCTCTGCGAGCGGCCAACGCGCAATCCATGGAAGACTCTCATCGCCGAGGAGCTCCAGAATTGGCTCCACCATCTCAGGAGCGCGGGTACGGGCGAGTTCTCTACCGAGTTCGTCAAGATAGTAAGGATCTGTCCGAGCGTCCGTCATCTGGCCGAGGATGCGCCGCCACAGCCCGTCACTAGTGAGCTCGCAAAGTTCGCGGACGAGGTTATATTCATGGTTTGTGTGGCTGGTCGACAATAGTGCCCATAGCTCGTCGACCTCAATTTGTCTAAGCTGGACAAGAGCCTTCCTGCAGGGCGCCAGGAGATTGTCGGCGCGGGAGTCCTCTACCGCGGCGTCGAGTAACATGCGAAGGGCCGGCACCGCCTCTGCGACTCCTTCCTTGCCCGCTGCCTCGATGAGCTCTCCCAGCGCGTCCCTGGCATCAGGATGGGCAAAGTAGGGCGTGAGCCGCTGGAGCCATTCAGGCGCAAGCGGAGCGAGAAGTTTAGGGTCAGGATCCGAACCGGCAGGAAGTCCCATGCGATCGAGCAACTCCGCGAAGGCGACGAGCTCGCCCGGAGCTGGAGTGGTCACCTTCGCCACGAAGTTGCGCTTGTCGAGTCCGAGCACAGTGACGAGCGGCTCACGGCGGTCAGGTGGGATATCCTCCTGTTTGAGCTCGACCTCCCGGCAAATCTCCGCAAGCAACTCTCCCGCCCTGTTATAAACAAAGGCGTTCGGAGACCTCAGCATCACCGCCTTCACGTCCTCTATGACGCCTCTACGCAACCATCCGGCCTTAACTCTAGGCACACCGACCAGGCAGCGTGCAGCCAAGAAGAGATCGCTGTGGAACATGTCGTCGTTGACAGCAAGTGGCTCGCCCGACGAGGGTGCCGCGGTGCGACTCAGCAGTGCGAGAAGCAGCGGGGTAGCATCATGTAAGCGTCCGGCCAGGAGCAGAATGACCTCCTCCCACCATGGATCGTGCCTGGCCACGCGGATCACGTCGATGGCGGACTGTCCGAGTCTTGCCGCCACTTCGGCTGCGAAGTATTCCTGCAATGTCAGGTGGAGAAAGCCGTATACCTCATGCGCCTGCTCCTTCAATAGGCCGTACTGCTCGGTGATCTCTGCCAGAATGTGCGGTGCTTCGACGGCATCGATGGCGATCGTGGGGAGAAATTCGGCGATCATGAGCAGCAGCTCGTCTTTGGGGAAGTAGGCCAAGCCCTGGCGGTGGAAGTGCCAGGCGATCTCCTCCAGGAGGTCGCGTTTCCGATCGCTGGTGAAGCGGGCGAAGCGCTTGATGTCCCGGTGCGCGTCCCATTCGGTAAGCAGCACGCTGATGGTGCGCTTGTATAGCTCGGATCGGCGTTCGGGCAGTTCGAGGTCACTTTCGTAGACAATTGCGATCAGCGAGAGAAGCAGTGGGTTACTGCTCAAAGTGTGAATCCGGTTGCTACGGGCCAGCGCCCTGGTCAGACCGTCTGCCCGCGACGGATCTGACTCGAACCAGTGAGTGATGAACTCCTTGATCTGATCATCGTCGAAGTCGAGCACTTCTAAGGTCCTGAAGGCCGGGAGTTGCCCGCGCCAGCCTGCCCTGCGGCAGGTCACCGCGATCCGCGCGTTGGGATAGCGCGCGGCGAGGCGGTCGATCTCCTGGAGAACCTTCTGGTAGATTTGGTTGGCAGCGTCCCTGCTCTCTCCGCCCAACACCTCATCCAGGCCGTCGAGGAGCAGCGCCCCCTCCCCTGTCGTCAGGACGTGGTCGGCGAGGGTGGCTGCGTCCTGCTCCCCGTACCGATCGGCCCACGCACGGTCGACATAGTCGAGGAGGTCAGGCACCTCCATGCGCACGAAGCGTCGTAATTCCACGAAGATCGGCAGGCATGCCTTGCCAGAAAGCTGCCCTCGCGCCGCTTGAAGCGCCAGATAGCGCAACATGGTCGTTTTGCCTGCTCCTGGATCGCCGAGAACCACGATCCGCCGGAACTTCGCCAGCGCCTCTTCGGGGGTCAGCGGTTCGGCCTTCTTCTCCTCCTGTCGGGTGCGGGTGAGCAGATGAAGGTCGATGAAATCCTTGCCTCGAAGGTCTTGAATCTCCTCATGCTGAACGTATCGCAGTGGCATCTGGTTGTGTATCCGGAGTTGGACGTAGAGCTTGTCCAGGTCGAGCGGTTTGGCCAGATTCAGCAGAGACACATGACGCAGGTCATCGGCCAGCCGATCGACGAGGCGTGCGCGCTGCTTGCCGAGGACCTTCTCCTCCGCTCTGGTTCGTGATTGAGCGGCGACCGCTGCTTGGCGCTTCCCAAGCACCGCGTGGCGATGAGTCTTACGCCACTGCACGTAGCCGAAGACCGCTGTGATCAACACACCGAGCAGCCCGATCAGGGCAACGATGATCTCAGTCATGGAAGCCTCGCCAGGATGGGAATGTTAAGAGTCTCTCATCCTGGATGGGGGTGCGTCTGTCGCGTGAATGGATGAGCACGAGTTCTCTTGATATCGGAACTCACTGGTGTTGTCGCGTATGTGCCCTCCATGGCGTGGGGCTCCACGCCCGGGACGCTTTCAACGGAGCGGGCACATTCCTCATTGCGTGTCGTAGCACCTGCCATATGTCCGTACTGGTCTGTTGTGCTGTGGTTGGCGCGTGGCGGCGCTGGCCGCGACCGGCCGGAGAGCCGCAGCGCGGCCAGCGACCGCCCAACGCGCGGCAGACTGCCGCAGGCGGGCTGGTTGAGTCGGCATGAGGCGCGGTATCGGGATTGCTCTCGACCCGTTTCCTCATGCCGCTCGCCGAACCCGCCGTGCGCCT